>JAVVDS010000052.1:0-7432 GCA_032251295.1 Desulfuromonadales bacterium
AAAATGCGCCGGGCACTGATTCAGGAATACTATCCGCTGCAGAACATGATCATTCGCGGTCACCAGAAAGATCGCGATGCGGTGTACAACGATATGGATGCCATGCAGCGTTCCAGTGAGTGCTTTTACTATGTCCATCCGGACAATCCACATGAAATTTCGAGAGAACTGGAGGCTCTCATTGTCAATACTGATGAGAGATTTTATGCCTACATGGAAGCCAGTCGTATGCTTGGAGGGGGAACATTTTCAGGAGTGCCGATGTCTAGATGGAAAAATAGCTGAATTTCGATCCTGATGAGTTGTAATTAATCGAGAAGGAGGTTTTTGGGCGGTCAACTTTGTGTTACCGCCGGTTGCTTTTCGGGCATCTCGCGCTGTTGCCGGGGATTTGGACTCTCTGCATCGTCCGTGTCTGGCGCAGAGGACGATGATTGGCGCAGACCCGTGCCGGTTCATGACACTAAGTGCACGGTTTATGGGTCAACCCTTCTTTGCCTTCTCATCAGGACTCCTTTCGGAAAGCGGAACAGCCGCATCCATCGTTGCGCAGGCTCTTCGCCTTCATCTGCGGTTCGATCAAACGACTGAAGGTCAAAGCCGCCAGCAAGCCACCGACAATCGGTGCCAGCACATAGACCGTCAGAAAACCGAAGCCGGCGTCGGGAAAAGCCGCACTCCCCCAGCCGAAAAGCGCAGCAAAAAGGCGCGGTGCCAGGTCGCGGGCCGGATTGAGTCCGGCCTGGGTCAGCGGGGCCAGGATGGCGATGATGATCGTAACGGTCAGGCCAATGAAAATCGGGGCCAGTCCGTCGTCGGGGCGGCCGACGTTGCACCCCTCGGTCAGGGAAAAGATCATGAAGACGAGGATGAAAGTCCCCAAGCCCTCGGTGAGCATCGCCACCGCCGGCGTAACGACAGCGGCGGCCCCCGCACCCGGGTTCGGGTAAAACTCGCCAAACATCATGGCGGTGCGCACCGATTCGGGCATGCCGCGTACAATCCCGTTGAGCAACTCAAATTGGGCAATGGAGGGAGCGAACAACAGATACAAAAGCGCTGCGGCCAGAAACGCTCCGCAAAACTGTCCCAGCAGGTAGACCGGCAGCAAACGTGGCGCCATGCGGCGGCCAAACACCATGGCCAAACTGACCGCCGGGTTCAGGTGGGCGCAACTCAGATGGCGGGTGGCGTAAATCGCCAGGGCCACCGCGATCCCCCAGATCAGCGCAATCTGCAGCAGGCCGCTATGGGCGGCATAGAGGATGGTGACGGCCACCGAGCCGCAGCCGAACAAGACCAGGATAAAGGTGCCGACGAGTTCGCCGGTAAAATCGTGCCAGCGGGTCATAAGGTTTCTTTCGCCGTAACGGAGGCTTGTTAATGAGTGGATGGTTAGCAACAGCCGCCACCTGCCGCGTCAGCCTGTGCTGCCGACTTGCAGTCGAAGGGTCCGTAGTGAACCGAGAGATCTCCGGTGATCCGGAAATATTTGCCGAAACGGGTCTGACCGACCATGGCCGCACTGTTGCCGCAGACCAGCATCGGCTTGCCGGTGACGAACAGGTGATGATCATCGAGGGTAAAGGCGTGCGGGCTGCCCGGGAGAGTGCCGAGGTAGGTAGCGGTTTGGCCGTAATCCTCGCAGATGTCTTCCAGGTCGAGCTTGAAGGCGCGCACGGTGATCGAATAGAAATCGATCATGCCGATTTTTGCTTCGACTTCAGGGTTGTCCAAGGTAATGCGTCGGCGTGACATTTCGCGATAATCGGCGCAGCCGATACGCTGCAGTAGACGGCGGAAATCCTCGATGTAAAGCGCCCCGGCCAAACATTCGCCGTGCAGTACCGAATCCTGGCGCAGTTCTTCGGGCACCCGACGACCGGTAAAAACATCGCTGAAGTACAGTTCCCCGGCCGGTTTGAGGACGCGAAAGATTTCGCGCAGCACCTGTTCCTTATCAGGCGAGAGATTGATGACACAGTTGGAAATCACCAGGTCGATACTGTTGTCCTCAATGCCGGCAGCCGCCAGATCTTCAATATATCCCTGGCGGAAATCGACGTTGGGCGTGGCGTAGCCGAATCGGGCGGCCTGGCTGTCGACGTGCCTGCGTGCCACCGACAACTGTTCTTCGGTCATGTCGAGCCCGATGACGCGTCCTCTAGGGCCGACCAGCTTCGCGGCGATATAAACATCGCGACCGCTGCCGCAGCCGAGGTCGAGAACCGTCAACCCTTCGATCCCCTCGGGAATCGGAGAGCCGCAACCGTAGAACTTAGCGAGAATTTCGTCGTCGATCAGCTTCAAGGCCTCGCGCTGGGCTGGCGGAAAGCTCTCGGTGCTACAGCAGGCACTGGTTTTCAGATCTTTGCTCCCCTTGAGGGTTTGTCCATAGTAGCCTTTGACCTGCTCAAGGGTCATCTGCGGGTTATACATGCTCATCTCCTGGTGTCGGGTTGAAACGTGATTTGGCAGCAGCCCAGATCCAGGGCCGGTCCGTTGGCCGCACAGTGCAGGTCCGCGGAAAGTTGGTAAATGATATTTTTCCCCTCGCGACGCGAGGTGACAAAGCCAGCTTCTCGCAGCACCTTGAGATGATGTGACAGTAAAGTCTGTTCGATGGCGAGAGCTTCACTCAAGGCGCCGGCGCTGCTTTCCCGTTGCAGCAGTCTGTCAATGATTGCCAGTCGATTGGCATCGGCGAGGATCTTGAATTTTTCCGCCCAGCCTGCATCAAGCTGATCCATAGTGGCTCCCCGAATCTTTCGGATAACGATAGCGAATAGTCCCGTAAAAAAATATGAACCATATTACAATTGAACAAAATTTCAAGTGTAGCGCAAAAAAATTGCTGGTCTGCTCGGAAAGGTCGGCTGAGTGTCCCGCTAAAGGGAGCTCTGGCCTTTTCTCGATGTCACCGGCTTGGACAACAGAGACAGCCCGTGCGATTTTGCGGGATCGTCAGGCCGGTATGTTACGAAGAATTTAACCCGGGGCTGGAGTGCCGATGCAGAGTTGCGGCTACTTGCCGTCGAGAAGCAGAGACTCCCGGACCGGGCCGAGTGAGCGGCTGCTGCGCAGCGCCTGGCAGAGGAAGAGCGGGCAGTCGTCGTAGTCGTCACTGGCGCAGAGGCCGGCCCGCTCGAACGTATCGAGCGGCCAGAGGTGGCTGGCAGCCTGACAGTTGTGAGAGCCGGGCTGGTAGAAGGGGCAGCCGGCGGTTGCCGTGGCGAGTCTTTTTTTCGATCGTGTCCGGATGTCGATGGGCATGGCGTCACTCCTGCTGAGTTTTTTATTACGATCTTTTTGCCCGCCGGCGGTTAGCTCCTTGTTAACCGCCGGTTACTTTTCGGTTGCGGTGTCGGGGGAGAGGATCGACCTCGCACGCTCTGCCCGCCGGGAATAATTGCTGCTCGTCAACTCCTTACAGAGGCCTAACAAGGCGCTAACAGTTATTGTCGAAGATGCCGAACTGTAATCGACAGACGAACCCGCTCGGGAAGGTCCCGACACAAAACTTTTCGCCAACCAAGCGAACAAAGGAGAACAGCAGATGAAAAATACGTTCGGCAAGAAACTTCTCTCACTCGGTCTCGGCCTGGTTGCGGTCGGTACGTTCGCGACCGGCAGTCTGGCTTCCGAAGTCAAGGTCGACGCCAATCTCGCTGACTACGCCAAAGTCCAGGGCGTCGCCGGCAATCTGAACAGCATCGGCTCCGACACTCTCAACAACCTGCTGACCTTCTGGGCCGAGTCGTTCCGCAAGCAGTACCCCAATGTCAATATCCAGGTCGAAGGGAAGGGCTCCAGTACCGCTCCGCCGGCACTGATCGAAGGGACCGCACAGCTCGGGCCGATGTCGCGCAAGATGAAAGCCCAGGAGATCGAAGCGTTCGAAGCCAAATTCGGCTACAAGCCGACCGCCATCGGCGTGGCACTCGACTCTCTGGCGGTCTATGTCAACAAGGACAACCCGTTGGAGAAACTCGATCTGGCCGAAGTTGACGCCACCTTCTCCAAGACCCGCAAAGGCGGTGCCGCCGCCGATATCAGCACCTGGGGACAGATCGGTCTGACCGGCAGCTGGGCTAACAAGCCGATCAGCCTGTACGGCCGCAACAGCGCTTCCGGAACCTACGGCTTCTTCAAGGAAAAGGCTCTGTTCAAAGGGGATTACAAGGACACGGTCAAGGAGCAGCCCGGCTCGGCTTCGGTGGTGCTCGGCGTGACCGAGGACAACAGTGGCATGGGCTATTCCGGGATCGGCTACAAGACCTCGGGCGTCAAGGCGATCGCCCTGTCGCAGAAGGGTGGCGAGGCCTATGAGCCGACCTATGAAAACGTGCTGAGCGGCAAGTATCCCCTCGGCCGTCTGCTCTACATCTACGTTGCCAAGGAGCCGAACAAGCCGATGCCGAAACTGGTCAAGGAATTCCTCAAATTCGTCCTCTCCAAGGAAGGTCAGGAGATCGTCGTCAAGGACGGCTATCTGCCGCTGACCGCCGAAGTGGCCGCCAAGCAGCTGGCGCTGCTCGACTGATTTTATTCCGCTGATTTGCGGTGAACCATCGGGCCGGTGCGCAAGCGCCGGCCTTTTTTTTGCGCTGCGCTCGGGTTATAGTGGAGTCAAAAGAGATCCGGCAGGGAAAAGCCGGGACCGCAACTGTTGCTACAGGAGATCTGCATGGATGTTTTTGCACGTCTGGCCCACGCCGCCCGCAAACAGAACGAAGAAGGCGAGCTGCCCGATTTCATTATGCCGCTGCTGCTGAAGATCGCCAACAACCCGGGAGAGTTCGCCGGTCGCGAGGAGCTGGTCGGCAAGCTGGTGGAGCGGGTGCTCCTCTACGAAACCTATTCGGAGATGTGCTGCGAGAAGATGGGCTACGGTCTCGAAGACATTCACCGCACCCTCGACGAACTGCGGGTCAGTTACTGATCGTCGTGTAAAACGGCAAAACCGTTCGACGCGAAGGCGCGGAGACGCTGAAAGCCGCAACCATAGTTGCGACGTCTGTTCTCCGCGCCTGTCTCCGCGTTAAATCGGTTTATGCGCGACCGCATCAAGGATCCCTATGAACATTGCCGAGATGAAGCTCGTGTTGAGCGAGATCCTGACGAAAACCGAATTGACGCCCTGCGTGGTCGGCCATCGCGGGGTCGGCAAGACCGCCGGCATCGTCCAGGTCTGCGACGAGATCGGTTACGCTCATGTCGCCCTGCGCCTCGGCCAGATGGAGGTCGGCGACCTGGTCGGCATCCCCTATCGCGACGGCGAGGTGATGCACTGGTCGCGGCCGTCCTGGTGGCCGGCCGCCGACGCGCCACCGACCATCGTCCACTGCGACGAACTGAACCGGGCGCAGCAGGAAGATACCCTGCAGGCGATCTTTCAGTTCGTCGAGCCGCCGCTGGCCGGCCGGCCGCGTTGCCTGCACACCCACCAGCTCGATCGGAAACACAAGGTGGTGGTTTCGATCAACCCGCCGGATGGCAGTTACCAGGTGGCGACTCTCGACCGTGCGTTGCTCGACCGCATGGTTCTCCTCTATGTCGAAACCGACTACCCGTGCTGGGCACGCTATGCCCGCCAGCAGCAGTTCGACGGCGCTGTTCAGCAGTTTCTCGCCGCCTATCCCAATCTCCTCAGCAGGCAGGGGGCGTCGATGGATCTGCAGGTCGAGCCGACCGAGCGGGCCTGGGAGATGGTCAGTACCCTGCGGCGCCACTGCCGGTTCCCGGCGGAACTGGAGATGGAGGTCTATGCCGGCATCGTCGGCACGGAGGCGGCGGTCAGTTTCCTGCGTTGGAGCCGGGAGCGGACCGAACGGCCGGTGACCGCCCGACAGCTGCTCGACGACTGGGACACGGTGGCCGGGCAGGTGTGCGCCCAGCGCGACGATCTGCAGGCGGTCACGCTCAACGATCTGGTGACCACCCTGGAGGTCGACCCGGCGTTGAGTCCGACCCAGGAACGCCACCTGGTCGCCTATATCGCCGCCCTGCCGCGCGACCTGCGTTTCGGCCTGGTCAAGGCGCTGGTCAGGATCCCGGCGATCGCCGACCGGCTTTGCAAGGACGAGTACGACACCGTTATCCTCGACGCCATGACCGAGATCAGCCGCGAGGCGTCGTAATGCCGATGGCAGGGGAGGTTCTTCCGTCGGAACCCTCGCCGCGCGTACTGCAAAATGCCGTAGTGCGGCTGCTCAGGGAGAAGCCGTTCTACGGCCACCTGCTCCTCGGCTGTCGGCGCCGAATTGTCGTCAGCGGGGCGCCGGTCGGGGTCACCCTGGTCAATGGTACCGCGACGCTGCAAATTGCCGTGCAAACGTTCGCCGACTGTATGCCTGGCGAACAGACTGCCCTGCTCGAACACTGCCTGAAACATCTTCTGCATCTGCATCCGCTGCGCGGTCGCGGCCGCCATCGGCTGACCTGGGATCTGGCCAGCGATCTGGCGATCAATCCGGGTGTTGCCGACATGCCGCCCGGCGCGCCGCGTCCGGAGCGGTTCGGTCTGGAGGCCGGGCTGGCGGCCGAGGAGTATGCCCGGCTGCTGACGCACCGTTTCGATCTCGGCAGTCTCGAAGGCGAAGGGGTCGGCACCGCTGGACCCGATGTCGGCGGTGGCCGCGGGACCGGAACCGGCGAGCGCCATAGTGAGAGTCTGCCGCCGCCGGTCGATGACCACAACATCTGGTCGGAAGCGAACAGCACGCCGGAGCGGTTGGCTGAACAGGCGGTGCGCGACCTGGTGCGCGAGGCGCACCGCAAGGCGCACGGCGAACTGCCGGCCGATTTGCGAGAGCTGGTGCAGGGTTGGCTGGCACCGCCGGCGATCCCCTGGCGGCAGGTGCTGCGCCAGTTCGTCGCCACCGCCGGTCGTATCGGCCGGCAGAGCAGTTGGCAGCGCGAGCACCGGCGTTTTCAGCACGTCACCCCCGGCAGCCGCAAGCGCCGGCGACTGAATCTGCTGGTCGCCATCGATGTCAGCGAGTCGACCGACCGGGCACCGCTGCGCGAAGCCTTTGCCCGTGAGCTGCTGCAGATCGCCGCCGGTCGCGACAGCCAGTTGACGGTGCTCTATGCCCACAGCCGCATCCGCCGTATCGACACCTTCCGCAGCAGCCAGCTGGCGGTCGAGGTGTTCCACGGCGGCGGCTTCACCGATCTGCGCCCGGTATTCGATTACGCCCGGCAGATGCAGCCGGCGCCGGCGGCGATCATCTACCTCACCGACGGTTTCGGTCCGGCGCCACAGCGCATGGAGTGGCCGACGCTCTGGGTGCTGACTGCCGACGGCCGGAAGCCGGTGGAGTGGGGGGTGGAGTTGCGGTTGGCGGAAGAGTGAGTGGCGACAGGGGGCAAACCGGAAGACGATCGATATTCGACGCAGAGGCGCAGAGGCGCAGAGGCGCAGAGGCGC
>JAVVDS010000052.1:7532-18877 GCA_032251295.1 Desulfuromonadales bacterium
CGCAGAGGCGCAGAGGCGCAGAGGCGCAGAGGCGCGGAGAAGACCGATAATGACTGCAGAAACACTTAGCAAGACAGTGTCTTGCGCGTTAAAACACTGCGTTAGACTGCGAAGCGATTATCAGGAGTGACGATGGAAGCAACCCAACCGATGACCGAAGAGTCGGTCAAGGCAATCCTTGAGGCGGCCGGGGCGCGGGTGAGGTCGCGTGGCGGGCGCACGGAGAACTACGGGGCGCCGCGGGAATTCTCCTTTGAAGTCAAGGGAGCGTTCGCCAACGGTCTGCTGCTGCATGTGGTCGCCCGCCAGTACGACTATCGCGACCCGTGGGAGGCGAGCGGCCGGATCAACGAGGTGGTCGATGTCGCCCTGCTGCGCGACGGCAGCTATTCGTCGCTGCCGAAAGGGTACGCCTGGTTTCAGGGGCGTGATGAAGAGACCGAAGTCGATGCCGACGGGCTGCGGGAGATCGTCGCCTGCGTGAAAAGCCTCAACCCCAAGCTGTTCAAGCTGCAGGAACTGACCGGCGATCTGTCGTAGCGGGTGCCGGGCGCGATCTCAGCTAGATGATCTGCAGTTCGCCGGGGTGCTCGGCGACCACCCGGCCGATCACCTGGGCCTGATCGCCGCTCGCAGTCAGCTGCTGGCAGAGGTCGGCCAGCCGGTCGGCGCCGACGCTGATCAGCAGGCCGCCGGAGGTCTGCGGGTCGGCGAGGATGTCGACGATCTCCGGGGCGAGGGCGGCGCCGTTGCGCACGCGGGGGAGGTAGTGCTGGCGGTTGTGGTAGCTGCCGACCGGCACCAGACCGATGGCAGCCATCTCCAGCACCTCGGGGTAGATGTGCAGGGCGTCCGCTTCGATGACCAGGCCGACCCGGCTCGCCTCGGCCAGCTCCAGAGCATGGCCGAGCAGGCCGAAGCCGGTGATGTCGGTACAGGCGTGCACGCCGACCGCCAGCATCGCCTCGGCGGCGTAGCGGTTCAGTCGTTCCATGCCGGCGATGGCGTCGGCCATCCGCTCTTCCGTGAGCATTTCCCCTTTAAGCGCTGTTGCCAGAATGCCGGTGCCGAGTGGTTTGGTCAGAACCAGCCGGTCGCCGGGGAGGGCGCCGAGGGTACTCACCAGCCGGCGCGGGTCGACCAGGCCGGTGACGGCCAGACCGTATTTCGGCTCATCGTCTTCTACCGTGTGCCCGCCGACCACCACCGCGCCCGCTTCGCGCACCTTTTCGGCTCCGGCGGTGAGAATCGCCACCAGCACGTCGCGCTCCAGGCAGGCGGGGAAGCCGACCAGGTTCATGACGGTCAACGGCTTCGCTCCCATGGCGTAGATGTCCGAAAGGGCGTTGGCGGCGGCAATCCGACCGAAGGTCGCCGGGCTATCGACCACCGGCGTGAAGAAGTCGACCGACTGCACCAGGGCGCAGTCATCGCGCAGACGATAGACGCCGGCATCGGCGAACGGAATCGCCGCGCTCAGCAGGTTGTCATCGGCAAAGGTCGGCAGTTGGCACAGCACCTGTGCCAGAGGCCCGGGGGCCAGTTTTGCCGCTCAACCGCTGGTTTTGGCGAGATGGGTCAGTTTCAAAGGGGATCGCTCCATTTCCAGTAACGTTACACGATCAAAGCGCAAAGTCGCAATTGAACGCTGATGGACTCGCAAAAAAGCTCAAACTGCCCTTGATCGTCATTCCCGTGAAAACGGGAATCCAGTATTTTCAGCCAGATACAAAACCCCTGGATACCCGCCTTCGCGGGTATGACGACTTTTCGCGAGGGCATCAACGCTGAGGCACGGAGACGCGGGGGCAAAGCTCATAATGATAAAGCCTCCTCCGCGTTCAATCGGTTTTTTCCTGTCACTTCATTGTTTTTCACACTCCAGGCCGGGGACAGTCCCTACGTTTCGTCCTTGAGCTGCCAGGCGATCCGCTCATCGCCCTTGCGCATGGTGTACTTCAGGCTGTCGAAGTATTCGAGGATGGCCTGGGTCTGTTTGCGGGCGCTGCCGATCAGGTCGCGGAACCCGGCGAGGGTCAGGCTCTCCCTGTCGGCAAAATGCGCCCGCAGGGCGGCGACGCAGCGCTGATAGGCATCAGAATGCAGGTACGAGTCGTCGTTGAGGCGGATCAGCCGGCCGTTACTGAACAGAAAGGCGAGCAGGTCGTCGGCCTCGCTGTCGGCTACCTTCGCCTCGGCAAGCATGTCGACCCGCCCCTTTGCCTGGACACCGTGGCGAGCGTAGACCTGCTCCAGCCGGTCGAGAGCCTGCTGTTGGTGTGCGGACGGCCGGGGGGTGAAGCCGGGCCGGGCGACCCGTTCGTCGCGCAGCTGCAGTTCGCCGGCGGCTACCAGCGCGTCCAGCATCTGTTCGAAGGCTTTGGCCGTCAGCCGCGCCGGCAGGGCCGCTTTCAGGGTGGCGTGCGGGATGCCGGGGAGGAGCGGCTTGTCCTGGTGACTCGCATCGACCCGCTCCAGCAGGCGCCGCTGCCAGGCGCGCGCGGTGGCGGCCGCCAGCCACTGATCGCCGTAGCAGACCGCCGCGCCGGACTGTTGCAGCGTCTGCAGGTGGGCGCTGATCCGCTCGCGGCCGAGACCGGCGGCCTGTTCCAGTTCCCGCAGCCGCACACAGCTGAGTTCGGTCAGTTTCTGCAGCAGAAACGACCCTTCCCCCGACTCCAGTTCCTCTAGAGCTTTGATGACCTCGGCGCGGAAGCGGCGATGCCGGGCCGGCGTCGGGTCGATGATCCGGCCGCCGCCGATGGTGGTCATCGGCGAGTAGGAGCGGATGATGAAGCGATCGAGACGATGGCCGACCAACGGCGCATCGAGCGCCAGTTGCACCAGGGCGCTCTCGCCCGGGTCGAGAGTGTCGCGATCGAGCAGCACCACCTTGGCGGTCACCTTGGCGGTCCCCATGTGCAGATGGACCGGGTCGCGGAACTTGAGGGCCTTCGGCGCTTCGGCGAGCAGAGTCAGGCGGGCGTCGAAGCGCGCGGTCTGGGTGAAGAATGCCGGGGTGCAGACCGAGGCGCCGCGGTGCAGGTCGGCGCGTTCCAGCCCGGCAAGGTTGAGGGCGACACGCTGGCCGGCCAGGGCGCAGTCGGCCCGCTGACCGTGCACCTGGATGTCGCGCACCCGCACCGTTTCGCCGGGCGGCAGCACCTCGACACTGTCGCCGACCCGGACCGTGCCGGAGAGGAGGGTGCCGGTGACTACGGTGCCGAAACCGCTCATGGTGAAGTGGCGATCGATCGGCAGGCGGGTCGGTCCGTCCTCGTCGCGCGCCGGCAGTTCGGCAAGGATCGTCTCGATAGTTGCGCGCAGTTCGTCGAGGCCGGTGCCGTGCAGCGCCGAGACCCGGCAGCAGGGCGCCGCCGCCATGAAGGTACCGGTGAGGGTCTCGCGCACCTCCTCTTCGACGATGTCGATCCAGTCGTCTTCGGCGAGGTCGCACTTGCTCAGCACCAGGATGCCGCGCGGGATCTCGAGCAGGCGGAGGATCTGCAGATGCTCGCGAGTCTGCGGCATCACCCCTTCGTTGACATCGACCACCAGCAGCACCAGGTCGATGCCGCCGATACCGGCCAGCATGTTATGGATGAACCGTTCGTGACCGGGGACGTCGACCACGCCGACCATACTGCCGTCACGCAGTCGGAACGGCGCGAAGCCGAGTTCGATGGAGATGCCGCGTGCCTTCTCTTCGCTGAGACGGTCGGTATCGACGCCGGTCAGGGCGTTGATCAGCAGGGTCTTGCCGTGATCGACGTGACCGGCGGTGCCGATGATGTGGAAGCGGGGGGCGTGACTGGTCATGGCCTGCAGACGGCGGCGAAGGCGGTGCCCATGGCCGCGAGCAGATCGTCCTGTTCGCCATCGGCCAGGGTGCGCGGATCAATCAGCAGGCGGTTGTCCTGGACCCGGCCGATCACCGGTGGGTCGCCGGCGCGCAGGCGGGCGGTCAGCTGGTTGCAGCTGATCCGGCGCGGCGTGACGGCGATGGCCCAGCCGGGGAGTTCGGCCAGCGGCAGGGCGCCACCGCCGACAGTCGCCGTGGTCGCGACGATCTCCAGGTCGGCGGCGTCGCCGCTGGCCGCGGTCAGTTGCGGCAGCAGTCGGTCACAGCGCTGGCGCAGGTCGTTGGCCGGCACGGTCAGCATCGCCAGGGTCGGGATCTCGCGTAAGGCACGCGGCGGATCGAGGTAGTGAAACAGGGTCGCCTCCAGGGCCGCCAGGGTCATTTTGTCGCAGCGCAGGGCGCGGGCCAGCGGGTGTTTGCGCACCCTGTCGAGGACGTCGCGTCGGCCGACGATCAGCCCGGCCTGAGGACCGCCGAGCAGTTTGTCGCCGCTGAAGGTGACCAGGTCGACGCCGGTTTTCAGAACTTCCGGGACCGTCGGCTCCCGCGGCAGGCCGAACGGGGCGAGATCGAGTAGCAGGCCGCTGCCGAGATCTTCCAGCACCGGCAGACCGTGTGCGCGCGCCAGTTCGGCCAGTTCACCACCGGCGACGCTCTCGGTAAAGCCGACCACCCGGTAGTTGCTGGTATGCACCTTGAGGATCAGGGCTGTGTCGGCGTCGATGGCGGTGCGGTAATCTTTGAGGTGCGTCTTGTTGGTGGTGCCGACCTCGACCAGGCGCACGCCGCCGGCCGTCATCACCTCAGGGATGCGAAACGACCCGCCGATCTCAATCATTTCGCCACGCGACACCAGGGCGCTGCGGCCGCCGGCCAGGGCTGCCAGACAGAGGAGGACAGCGCCGGCGTTGTTGTTGACCACGGTCGCCGCCTCGCCGCCGGTCAGCCGGCAGAGCAGTTTCTCGATATGGGTGAAACGCTCGCCACGCTCGCCGCGTTCCATGTCATATTCGAGGTTGGAATAGCTGCGCGCCACCGTGTCGACAGCGGCCAACGCCGAGGCACAGAGCGGCGCCCGCCCGAGGTTGGTGTGCAGCAGGGTGCCGCTGACGTTGATCACCCGTCGCAACGACGGCCGTGCCAGGGCGCGGGCGCACGCAACCACCTGGCCGGTCACCGCATCGAGATCGAGCTGCGGCAACGGCGCCTGCGGATCGCGCAGCCGGGTGCGCAGCACATCGACTGTGATCTGCGCCGCCTCGCGCAGCAGCGAGTGCGGCAGGTCGGCGCCGAGGGCGGTGACCGCCGGTTGCCCGAGCAGGCGGTCGATGGCCGGCAGAGTGCGCAGCAGAGCGTTGCGCTCAGTTTCGTCAGACGTTGTCGTCAAATAAAAATCCTTCAGACCCGGTCAGTCGATGGCGCCGCGCACCACCTCGACCTGATAGCCGTCCGGGTCGGCGACGAAGTAGAAGCGTGGCGACTGCCCCGGCAGCCCTTTCAGCGGCTTCGGGTTCAGCCCCATGGCGCTGTGCCGGGCATGGGAGGCTTCCAGATCGTTGACCGCCACCGCCAGGTGCGAGTAGCCGTTGCCGATCACATACGGCTCCTTCTGGTCATAGTTGTAGGTCAGCTCCAGCTCGAAGCCACCGCCGGGGGCGCACAGGTAGCTGAGGGTGAAGCTGTGCTCCGGGTAATCCTTGCGCCGGGCGATCTCGAAGCCGAACGCCTCCTGGTAGAACTTTTCCGATTTTTCCAGGTCGAGAACCCGTATGCAGGTGTGCAGCATCCGGTAGCTGGTGGCCATGACGTCTCCTTTTTGGGGTCATCCCTTTTCGACTTCACGACTGAGCGCGAGGTCGCCTTGATAAACGAATCAGCGAATCAACGCATCAACGGCTTCCGGGGATTATAGCAGCTGAACTCGGCGTTGTCAGCGCCGGTTTTCCATGGCGCGGCGTTCGGCGGTGAGGGTGAGCCGGGTCTGTTCGCCGGGGGAGCGCAGGTCGTCGACCAGGGCGCGAATGCGTGGCGCCGGCGGCGGGGTCAACTTCGAGACCAGCAGCAGGCAGGCGAAGTTGAGCAGCATGCCGACAGTGCCGATCCCTTCCGGCGAGATGCCGAACCACCAGTGCTCCGGACCGTTGGCGGCCGGGTCGATGTACTTGAAGTAGATGATGTAGCCGCTGGTGAAGAGCAGACCGGCGAGCATGCCGGTCATCGCCCCGGCGGTGTTGACCCGGCGACTGAAGACGCCGCAGAGGAGCACCGGGAAGAGCGAGGCGGCCGCCAGCCCGAAGGCGAAGGCGACCACCTGGGCGACGAAGCCGGGCGGGTAGATGCCGAACAGACCGGCAATCACCACGGCGACAGCGGTGCTGGCGCGGGCCAGCAACAGTTCGCTCGTTTCGCTCAGGTCAGGTTTGACGATCCCCTTGACCAGGTCGTGAGCGACGGCGGCGGAGATCACCAGCAGCAGTCCGGCGGCGGTCGACAGGGCGGCAGCCAGGCCACCGGCAGTGACCAGGGCGATCACCCAGTTCGGCAGCCCGGCGATCTCCGGATTGGCGAGAACCAGAATATCGCGGTCGATGGCGATTTCGCTCTGTTCGACATTGTCGGCGTACTGCATGATGCCGTCGCCGTTATGGTCGGTGAAGCGGACCAGGCCGGTCGCTTCCCAGTTGTGAAACCACTGCGGTGCCTCAGCGTAGCTCTGGCCGTGGATCGTCAGCAGAAAGTTGGTGCGCGCGAAGGCGGCGACCGCCGGAGCGGTGGTGTAGAGGATGGCAATGAAGACCAGGGCCCAGCCGGCCGAGCTGCGGGCATCACTGACCCGGCGCACGGTGAAGAAACGGACGATCACATGGGGCAGGCCGGCGGTACCGACCATCAGGGCCAGCACGATGCAGAACAGATCGAGCCTGGGGCGCAGCCCGCTGGTGTAGGCGGCGAAGCCGAGGTCGTGGTGCAGGCCGTCGAGCACATCGAGCAGGTAGCGTCCCTGCAGCGCCGGATTGTGCAGCTGCTCGGCGCCGGCGGCGTTGATGCTGCTGCCGTAACCGAGCTGCGGAATCGGGTTGCCGGTGAGCAGCACGGAGATGAAGATCGCCGGAATCATGTAGGCGGCGATCAGTACGCAGTACTGCACGACCTGGGTGTAGGTGGTCCCCTTCATGCCGCCGAGCGCCGCGGTGAAGAAGACGATCAGCATGCCGATCAGCACGCCGGTGTTGATCGGCACGTTCAGAAAGCGGGAGAAGACCAGGCCGACGCCGCGCATCTGCCCGGCGACATAAGTGAAGGAGATGAAGACCGTGCAGATCAGGGCGATCAGTCGGGCGGCCTTCGAATCGTAGCGGTCGCCGATGAAGTGCGGCACCGTGTATTTGCCGTATTTGCGTAGATAGGGGGCGAGACAGAGGGCGAGCAGGACATAGCCGCCGGTCCAGCCCATCAGGTACATGGAGCCGTCGCGGCCCATGAAGGAGATCAGGCTGGCCATGGAGATGAACGAGCCGGCCGACATCCAGTCGGCGGCGGTCGCCATACCGTTCATGACCGGATGGATCGACTTTTCGGCGACGTAGAAAGCGCCGGTGGAGACCGCCCGCGACCAGATGGCGATGGCCAGGTAGGCGGAGAAGGTCAGGCCGACCAGCAGCCAGGTCCAGGTGGACAGGTTCATCGCCTCTGCTCCTGTCGGGCCGTCACTGCCGTGGATCCCCGTCGGCGGTTCGTGCCGCATGCCGGCGGTCGAGGCGCTTCATCAGCAGGCTGTAGATGCCGATCAGCAGGCAGAAAACCAGGATTGAACCCTGGTTGGCCACCCAGAAGCCGAGACCGAAACCGGCGACCTGCCAGCGGTCGAGTGTATCGACCGCGAGGATGCCGCCGCCGAAGGAGACACCGAACCAGATAAGCAGCAGGGTCAGGATATAACCGAGGTTGGTTCGCCAGTAGCTGTCGTTGGGACGCGCCATGCCCGTTGATCCATTCGCTCGATTTGCAACTGCGCAGATCGTCTGTTTTTGAGGGTGAACAGAGAATACAATCCAGGACAACTCGGGATCCCAATCGGGATCGAAATCGCTATCGAACCGAAATCGAAACCGGTATCCAAGCCGAATCCGGGACCGGAACCGTAACCGGGCACGGCGCGCCGTGCCCCTACCTGGTCTTTTTTGCCTTGCCGAATTCGAAGGGGTGGGCCTGGCGGCTGACGATGAAGTCAGCGAAGACCTTCCCCCACAGGGTGATGCCGGCCGCCTTGGTCCAGGTCTCCTCGGGCATTTGAAAGAGGAACACCCCGAAAATGGTGCCGAGGGCGGCCAGACCGGCGAGCAGGTTGACCGCACCGGTCACCGGCGCCCATTTCGCCGGGTTCGGCGGCGGCTCGCCCCTTTTCAGGGCGACTTCCGAGTAGTCTTTCTTGCGGAAAATACGCCAGGCCCGCCGCAGCCAGATAAAGGCCATGGGGAACAGCGCCAGAAACATGATCCAGAGGATCGCCATGCCGATATGCATCAAAGGACTCCTGAAAGTTCGTGTGTGGGTCTAGCCATTCCGGGATTCCCCTCACCCGCCCTGCGGGCACCCTCTCCCTCAAGGGAGAAGGAACTTCAAGGCGCTTCATCAGGGACAATATCGCCCGCTGAGAGCGACGGCCCTTAGCCCGCCGGGAGACGGTGGCCGCAGGCCGGATGAGGGCAAACAACGATTCAACGAATCAACGGTTCAACGAATCAACAAGACTTGTTTTTGTACCCGAGGACGTCGGATCGATCAACGATATTCTGAAAAAAAGCCCCGCCAGACGAACTGGCGGGGCAGGGTTCAGGCATATGCCTGGATTGAACGAAACAATTCTAGTGACCAGCCACCGCGCCTTTGGCGCCACGCGGGGTGCGGACGTCTTCGACCAGGTGCTGGATATGCTCGGGAGGAGCCGGGGTCACTTTGCTAACCACATAGGCCACGCCGAAGTTGACCAGGGCGCCGATGGCACCGAAGGCGTTCGGCTCGATGCCGAGGAAGAAGTTCGCCTTGCCGCCGAACAGGCCGAGGAACTCGGTTCCCTTGATAAAGAACAGGCCCTTGTGCGCAAAGACGTAGAGCATGGTGACACCGATACCGGCGGCCATACCGGCAATCGCGCCTTCCTTGTTCATCTTTTTGTTGAAGATCCCCATCATCAGGCAGGGGAAGATCGAGCTGGCCGCCAGACCGAAGGCGATGGCCACGGTGCCGGCCGCGAAGTCAGGCGGATTGAGGCCGAGCCAGCCGGCGACGACGATCGAGCAGGCCATAGCGATCTTGCCGGCCATCAGCTCGCCCTTCTCGGAGAGGTCGGGCATCCACATGTCCTTGAGCAGGTCGTGGGAGATCGCCGAGGAGATCGCCAGCAGCAGGCCGGCGGCCGTTGAGAGGGCAGCGGCCAGACCACCGGCGGCGACCAGGGCGATGACCCAGTTCGGCAGGCGGGCGATTTCAGGGTTGGCGAGAACCATGATGTCGCGGTTAACGTCCAGCTCGTTGCCAGCCCAGCCGGCAGCAACAGCACCCGCCGGCGGGTTCTTGTCGTTGTAGAACTGGATGCGGCCGTCGCCGTTCTTGTCTTCGAACTTGAGCAGGCCGGTCACCTCCCAGCGCTTCATCCAGGCCGGACGATCCTCATACTTGATGCTGTTTTCAGTAGCGAACAGATCGCCGCCAGCGACGACAGCCTTGTTGACGGTTGCATGCAGGTTCAGTTTCGCCATGGCCGCCACGGCCGGAGCTGTGGTGTAGAGGATGGCGATGAAGACCAGCGCCCAACCTGCCGACATGCGGGCGTCCTTGACTTTGGGGACGGTGAAGAAGCGGATGATGACGTGCGGCAGACCGGCCGTACCGATCATCAGCGACACGGTGTAGACGAACATGTTGAGGGTGCTGATCCGGGTCGAGGTCGTGTACTGCGGGAAACCGAGGTCGGTGACGACCTGGTCGACCTTGGCGAGCAGCGACGTGCCGGTGTTCATGAATTCGCCACCGAGGCCGAGCTGCGGGATCGGGTTGCCGGTCAGCTCCATGGAGATGAAGATCGCCGGAATGGTGTAGGCGCAGATCAGAACGCAGTACTGGGCGACCTGGGTGTAGGTGATCCCCTTCATGCCGCCGAACACCGCATACATGAAGACGATGCCCATGCCGATGAAGATCCCCATGGTGTTGGAGACGCCGAGGAAGCGGGAGAAGGCGACGCCGACACCGGTCATCTGGCCGATGATGTAGGTGGTGGAGGCAATGATCAGGCAGACAACCGCCACCGAGCTCGCCCCTTTGGAGTAGAAGCGCTCACCGACGAACTGCGGCACGGTGAACTTGCCGAACTTGCGCAGGTAGGGGGCGAGCAGCATGGCCAGAAGAACATAGCCGCCGGTCCAGCCCATCAGGAACAGGGCGCCGCCGTAGCCCATAGCGGCGATCAGGCCGGCCATGGAGATGAAAGAGGCCGCCGACATCCAGTCGGCGCCGGTCGCCATGCCGTTGAGGACCGGGTGAACGCCGCCGCCGGCGACGTAGAAATCACTAGTGCTGCCCGCGCGGGCCCAGATGGCGATACCGATGTAGAGAGCAAAGGTCGCGCCGACAACGAGATAGGTCATAGCTTGAAGACTCATTAGATCGCTCCTCCTTTACTCTTCGTGGACGTCGAATTTTCTGTCGAGATTATCCATCAACTTGGCGTAGATGAAGATCAGCGCGACAAAAACATACATGGAACCCTGCTGGGCGAACCAGAAGCCGAGCGGGTAACCGCCGAGATAGATGCTGTTCAGTTGTGGAGCGACCAGAATGCCGAGGAAGTAGGAGAAAAAGAACCAGACGCACAGAACCCCGGCAATCAATTTCAGTGTGGCATACCAGTAAGCTTTACCTTTGTCTTCCATAAAAACCTCCTTCAGGTTGGGTTGAGATGTAACTCGTGGGACAACGTTTTTTGCAGGTTCGCTATCACCTCCTTGTCCTGCTCCGACCGGGGGGGGCTTGCGGTTGATCGGTCGCTGTCGCTGGGCCTCCCTGCTGTTCGCATGGCTTGAGTCGCAAGGGAGACGAGTTTAAAATTTTTGGTTACAATGTTTAAAAATGTCCTTGAATTCGCTTTCAAAAAAGCTCTCTAAGGCGACTTTTTTGGTTTTATTTTTTCCTCTTAAAAACTTTGTTTATTTTAATTCTGTTTGCAAAAACCTAATTTAACTGGATTTGATGGTGAAGATAGCCGAGCTTCTGTTTTGAGTCAATAAAAAAATATAACATCGTTTCGTTTTTGTCGAGTTATGCGTCTCTTCCTGGAAAAGACGGCGGATCCGCCGCGCCGGCTGAGCAGCGTCAAAAGTATAGCAACAAAACAGACGTTTGGTAGTGGCGGCGCCGTTATGACTTTTGCAGGCCGGTTTGCTTCGGGAAACCGCTGGTTGAATCTGCCGATGCGCATCTGATC
>JAVVDS010000053.1:0-18764 GCA_032251295.1 Desulfuromonadales bacterium
TGGAGCATAGCATGACTGACGTTAACGAAATCACAAAAAAGTCGAATTTAACACGGAGGCGCCGGGGCGGAGCAATAAGAGAAGATTTCAATCTATGATCTGCGTATCTGCACCCGCGCGGTATCGGTACGTATCAATACAGGGGATCATTGATGCTTTCGCAGAAAGTCCGAAATCGGATGGCTAAGTAAAAAACGCCAAATGCAAGGCGCGCAATTGTCGAGCAATGAGGCCTGACATACGTCGAAGCAGTGAGACGATTGTGGCAACGCAGCAGTTGGTGATTTTTTTGCGACGCCATCATCGTTGCCATTCCGTAAGCCCCCGAGGGAAGAGAGCGTCGACTATTGCAAAAAGTGTCAGCGCTTGCAGTGAAAAAGCCACGGCATGTGTGGTCGTCCAACCACAACGGCCGTGACAAACCGCTCAGCAGAGGGGGAAGCTGGCACCGGAAACCTGACTCGAGAGTTTTTTTTCGTCAACCAATGCTTCATTAAGGCCGCTCACAATCGCAAAAATATCTCAAATTGTTCTTACAACGGCGGTGTCAAAGATTAGCACTGCTCGTGACCTGTTGTGAATCGACAGAGCCAGCGACGCACTTCTCACGTATCGGCACAGGACTTGCTTTATATTTGAGGCAAGAAATACGTCAAGCCGTTTCCCCGCACAACCCTAAGGTGACCCCTTCATGATGCGCAAGTTTTCGGCCCTGTTGCTGATTGTCTTTCTGACCAGCGCCTGCGCGCCCCGACAGGCAGCGTTTTTGTCGGAACCGGCCGGCGCGAAAGTTCTGGTCGACGGCGTTGCGATCGGTGAAACCCCCTGCCGCTTCGACTACCGGCTGAGCCCCGGCGACAGCCATACCGTCACCCTGGACAAGGACGGTTTCGACTCGATCGAGTTCGTCGTCCAGACCGACGAAGTCGATACCGCAGCCCGCAACCGCTGGCTGACCGCCGGGCTGGTCTGGAGCCCGTTGTGGCTCGGCACCCTGTTCACCAAAAAGCTCAAGGACAGCTACGACTTCATGCTCCGCGAAGCGGCACCGGCTCTCACCGCCCGCACCGGCAGCGAAACCGACAGCGACTCGGCACTTTAGAGCAGCAAACTTCTCTTCTCCTTATTGATAGCAAAGCCGGCCAAACAGGCCGGCTTTCTTTGTCCTGCCATCTGGGCTCACAGAACATCGAATAGCAAATGATGTTCTCCGTGTCTCCGCAACTCCGCGTTCAATCGGTTTTCCATGGTGAGACAGCTCGTTAGATCGATCCACCAGTAGAAGACTCAGAGAACCACCAACTCCTGATCGGCGACAGTGATCGCCTTCAGACCATCGGCAGCGACCCAGAAGGTGTTTTCGATACCGACCGAGCCGAGTCCCGGATAGACCACTTTCGGTTCGAAGGCGAAGGTCATGTTCTCTTCCAGCCGATCATCATGGAAGCCGCGGGCGATAAACGGATACTCGTCGAGTTCGACACCGACACCGTGGCCGATAAACGAAACCTGGGCCCCTTTCGCCCCCATGAAATGGTCGGCATAACCGAGTTCCGTCGCCATGGCCAGGCAGGAGTCATACACCGCGCCCCAAATGGCCCCAGGTACGGCAATGCGCATGGCGTGCGCCTGGATGGCAAGCATATCGTCGTAAGCCTTGATCAACTGTTCCGGCAGACCGCCGATACAGAACATGCGGGTCTGGTCGACGATATAGCCGTCAAAAGCGCCGCCGAAATCGACGGTGATCGGTTCGTTGCGCCGGATCTTCTTGTAGCTCGCCCCCTGCGGGAAAGCCGGATTGAGACCGACGCCGCCGAGGGGTGTGTCCGAATAGGTCGGCACAGCACTGTCCGGACCGGAAAAAATATGGGCATAGAACAGCTCGTTGTTGAAGCCGCGCATGCGGATCATCCCCTGGTGGCCGGCCTTGCGCGCTTCGAATTCGAGTTCAGCAGCCAGCTCCAGATCGGTGATCCCCTCGCGGATCACTTCGCGAGCTCTCCGGTGCACCCGGCCAACAATCAGGGCAGCATCCTTCATGATACCGATTTCGTAGTCCGATTTGACCGCCCGAACTGTACGGATCAACGGCGAAGCATCGACACACCGGCACGCACCGAACGGCTTGAGCAACCGCTGGTGAGTGGTCACCGGCAGCACATCGAGTTCCATGCCGAGGGTCGTCGGCAACGGCAGGCCGTAGTCGCCGAGAAGGGCCGGTATATCTTTCGGACTGCGCAGTGGAACGACCTCACGCAGACCACTCTCCATGCGTGCCCGGCCGTGATCCTTGCGCACCAGATAGAGCGGTTCGCCGGCTGCCGGAACGTAGAGAATTCCCTGCTGGATCGAGCCGGTAAAGTAGAACAGGTCGGCGTTCTGGGCCATGACGACGGCATCGATGTCGTGGCGGGACATCTCCTCTTGCAGCCTGGCGATACGGGTCTGCAGTTCGCTTTTCGGGGTGAGGCGCATAGCGTTTCTCCTGCGGGATAAGCTCTGACTCTTTTCTGGGCAGAATGCTAAAACCGGTGATGACCTGCTGAGTTTATCCCGTCGATTCGCTCATGTCCACAAAGCTTTCCACAGGGAGTTGTGGATTGCAAAACAGCCGGCCAGGCAATGCCTGGCCGGCTGTTTTGTCGATATTCCGCGAGCGGTCGGTTATTTCATCGCCGCCTGCAGAACCTTGGTCCCCTTGTTCGCCTGCTCAATACAATCGATCAAGGTCTCTTTCGCCAGTTCCGGGTTGTGCCAACCGTCGCTGTTCTCGGCAGTCCACCACTCCCACAGGACATGGGCGATTTCATGCTGCTGGCGTGCTTCGGCCAGGACCGCTTCAGCCACGCCCTGCTTCTTCGCTTCGGCGAAGGTATCGATCAGCTTGACCAGCGCGCTCTCCGCCTTGCGCATCTTGCCACGGGTGTAGTTCTGCACGGCCTGGATATGGGAGAGCTTCTCCTCGACTGAGGAGTCCGGATGGCAGCCCATGCAGCTGTCCTGGACATGATGCTTCGGCCGCACCACCTGGTGGCTGGTGAAGGTTTCACCGGAGGCGTTTTTCTGCTTCGGCATATGACAGTCGGCGCAGGTCACGCCGGCCTTGTCGTGCACGCTCCCCCAGTACGTCTCCATTTCCGGGTGCTGCAGTTTGATCAGGCGGGCGCCGGTCACCGCATGCTTGAAGTCGCGGAACTTGAGTTCATCGTAATGGGCGAGGAGATCCTTGGCATTCTTCATCGGGAAGTGATTGGAACGCCGGTCGCTCATACCGAATTTCTCATCCTTGTCGATATCGAAACCCGGGTTGCAGTTGTACTCGACGTGGCACTGGCCGCACTGCAGGTTGGAATCCTGCTTCGACAGGAGACCGATCTTGCGGAAATCGCGGAATTCGACGACATCGACCTTGACGCGCGCCGCGCCCTTGTCGGCATCGTAGGGGCGGGTGCCGTCACGCTCCACCGCCGCGATCAGGGCATCACGGATGATGCGCGGCTTGGTGGCGTGCGGATCGTGGCACTGGATGCAACCCACTGGATTGTGCACATCTTTGATCAGCTCGTTGATATCCGAGGTGCGATCCCACTTGGCGCGCTCGTCCTTGTCGCCGAGGAACTTCCACTTCAGGGTCAGATCCGACGTCTTGCACTGCAGGCAGACCGGATTGCCGGCTTTGGCGGTCTGCGGCAGGGTCGTGCCGGTATCTTCAAGGACATCCCACGTCTTGCCGGGGCGGGTGTAGCCGAACATATCCTTGAACTGATAGCGGCCGCCGGCGAAGCGATCGACGACAAACTGGTCGACGACCATGAACGGATGGGAGCGCGGCTCATTGTGTTCCTTGGTGAACCCGTGCGGGGCGAGCAGCTTGTCCTGCTGCGGGGAACGCCCGGTCGGCGTCCCCTTCTCTTTGCGCGGTTCGGCTTCGAAATTCACTTTGTAGAAACTGGCATACTGATCGGGGTGACACTCACCACAGGTTGACAGTTCGAGGCTGGTGACCGGTTTGTTCGACTTCGGACTCTTCATGTGAGCGTCCATGCCGCTGTGGCAGGTGGCGCAGCCGAGATCGGCGTGCTTGGAGTCCTTGTGCAGCTCCTTGACTTCCTTGTGACATTTGAAACATTTGGCCGGATCGACATCCGCCGCCAACACCGGGCCGACAGACCAGCACAGGGCCAGTGTGCAGCCGAGCAACAACCAGAACAGCTTACCTCTCATGATTCTCTCCTCCGTCAGTTAAGCCCGCGCGAGCGGACGGTTGAACAGTCACGAACCTGCGACTGCGAAACACTTGTGACTGAACCTGCAGGGACTGCTATTAAAACTATCCGAAAATTAAATTTCCGCAACTCTAGTCCAAGATGAATGGGCAATAATTTGACTTGCGTCAATTTTGATGCTTTTGCAGAAAGTCCGAAACGGGATGGCTAAGCAAAAAACGCGGAGAGAGAGAACTGGATATGAGGAGGAGATTTCCAGGGTGCGGTTCTGGCCGTGGGTCGGCGCAGCGATCAACAAAAGTCTCCGGAACGGGACTAACGCGCGCAGTCGTCGGGGTCGCCGGCCAGTTTGGCCAGGGCGTGTGGCAGGGCCGGGAGCAGGACAGCGAGATTTTCCCGGACCGCTTTCGGACTGCCGGGGAGGTTGACGATCAGGCAGCGGCCGCGGACTCCGGCGATCGCCCGTGACAGCATGGCGTGCGGCGTCTGCTGCAGACTGGCCAGCCGCATCGCCTCGGCCAGCCCGGGAACCTGGTAGTCGAGAACCGCAGCGGTCGCCTGGGGCGTGACATCGCGTGGCGACAAGCCGGTACCGCCGGTGGTCAGAATCAGGTGGAGATCGAGTTGGTCGGCCCAGTCCCTGAGGGTGGTCCTGATCAGTTCGAACTCGTCGGCGAGAATCTGGTAGGACTCGACCGTGCCGAGGCCGGTGACCATCTGTCGAATCACCTGGCCGCTCTGGTCGACCCGCTCACCGACCGCCCCTTTGTCGGAGAGGGTCAGGATACCGATACGAAAACTGGCGTGGTCATGCGGACGCATCGATCAGCCCCCAATGCGTTTCTGCCGGTTTTCGAACTCCTTGCGCGCCGTGGTGGCGACCACCGTCGACACGCCCTTGCTGCGCATCAGATCCTTGACGTCCTTGGTGTTGAGCAGCGCAATCAGCCGGATCGCCTTTGGCGGCGGCGTCTTGGGGTGAACGGCGAGCGCCCTCTTGATCTCGTAGAGCTTCATCCAGTCCTTGTTCAAAAGAATCTGGCGGATCAGATCGTCACTCGCCGTCTTGTTCTTGGCGATGGCGAGCACCTCGCCGTCAGTAATCCGCGGGTTCTTTATCACCGCCCCCTGTACCAGTTTGTTGGCGTCCTTGATCATGATGCTGCGCCATTCCTTGTCGCCGGTCAGGGCAACCTTGATCTTTTCCGCCACCCGCAGCTTCATGGCGAGCTGATACTTCGACTCGCCTTTCTCCTCGGCCTCAGCCATCAGTTGGCTGACATCGACCTCTGCAACCTCCTCGTCCGCGATCTCCTCGTCCGCGCCGTCCTGAGGTCCGTCGGGCGAAGCATCTTCCCCCGCTCCTTGGGCGCCGGGGGCCAGTGGCGCGCTCGTCTCAGCCGGACCGAGCAGCTGTTGCCGCAAGGCGGCATCGGTATGGGGGTTCTCCAGCAGGGCGGTGACCAGCTCCGCCCGCGTCGTGCTGTCCGTGAGAGTCTCGACCAGTTGTTGCAGTACCGGCCGTTCGGCTCTGGCGGCCAGATGGAGTTGAACGGCCCGGGGTGTGGCCGGATGAAGCAGCACCGCACGCATCAGCGGCACGCTCCGCGGACGGGCACGCACCAGCAGACCGAGCAGCTGCGGATGCAGCTCGGCATCGTCGAGAAGCGGCAACAGCTGCCCTTCGGGAAGATCCCGCAGGGTCTGTACCGCCGTCTGACGGATCTCACGGTCCTCGCTGCTGCAGAGGAAAAAGAGGACGGTCAAAAGGTCCTTGCCGTCCAGCCCGGTCTCGCCACGCAGCGCCTGCAGCTTGATGGTACGCGGGGCGTCAGCGGCGACGATTTGCGCCACATGGGGAGAGACTTTCAGACGCACGGTTCTGGTCGTGGTTTCAGTCATGATCGTCGCGTCGGCCGCTAGCGGTTGACCACACTGACCTCGATTCCAGTGGCAGCGAGACGGGCGGCTTCCTGCTCAGCGGCTTCACGTTCGGCATACTGACCGCAGATGATACGATCGAGAGTTCTCGGCAGTTCAACCGGCTCACGCCGCACCTGGAACCCTGCCGCGGCGAGCTGGTTTTCAAGTCTGGCGACATTGCTCTTCTCGACAAAGGTGCCGGCGTAGACGGCGCGCCCGCCAGTCGCTGCCATGCTGAACGCCCCAGAGCTGATCTTTTTTACCTGCTGCAGCACCTGACTGACCTCGCTGTCCGGGTAGACACCGAGGTGCAGCCGGGTCATGGTCACTTGCACCTCGACCTGACGGGTCTGTGGCGTAAAGCCCAAGGCACGCAACTGCCGCAGGAGTTTGTCGCGGTTGCGGGCGAGCAGAAAAGTCCCGGCATCGAGGGTGAAGGCGCCCTCTTCCGTGACGGTTGTGGCTGCCGGTTGGCGGGCGTCAGTCACAGGCTTTGCCGCGGCAGTCGGTTTCGCTGCAGCCTCATTTGCTTTGCCCGCAGCAGCTGTGACGACGGCGGTCTCTGCCGCTGCGTCCGGTTTGCTCACTTCCGGAGCTTTATCAGTCACGACTGACGTCGTCGCTATCTCGCCGGCCGCGGGAGCCGTTTCGACCGCCCCGGCCTGTTCGTTTTGAGCAGACTGCGGCGGTGGCGGCGGCACCTGGGCAACCGCCGCTTCATCCGGCCCGGCCGGTTTGGGAGGGACGGCAACAGTCCTAGCCGGCTTCGGTTTGGACGCCACCGGTGCCGGTGGCGTCTCCCCCAACTGCATGAAGTAGAAAATCCCCGCCGCGCAGACCACCAGCAGCAGGATCGCCAACAGGACAATCCGGCTGAGCGGCAGGTTGGCACGCTGCGTCGTCGCCGCAGGCTCGGCAGGCGCTGGTTCGCCAGCGTCCTGTAGATGCGGATCGTCCCCGGCAGTGCTGTCAGCGCTGTCCGCTTCGGCGTCATCGAACAGCGACTTCAGATCCGATTGCGGTGCATCGTCCTTATCGTCAAAAAAGGTGAACTCGTCTTTATCAGACATGATCAGTGCCCCCGTCTGAGGTTCGCTCTAGTCTTCATCCTTCTTGAATTCTTCGACCAGTTTGGCGGTCAGATGCGACGGAACTTCCTCGTAGTGAGAGAACTCCATGGTGAACAGGCCGCGGTCCGAGGTCATGGAACGCAGATCGGGAGCGTACTTGAGAACCTCGGCCATCGGCACCTGAGCCTTGATCACCTGGCTGCTCCCCTGGGGATCCATACCGAGCACCTTGCCACGCCGCTGGTTCATGTCGCCGATGACATCGCCGACACATTCGTCGGGGACGTTGATTTCCATCTCCATGATCGGTTCGAGCAACACCGGACTGGCGGCCTCCAACGCCTTCTTGAACGCCATGGAGCCGGCAATCTTGAACGCCATCTCCGAGGAGTCGACCGAGTGGTGCGAGCCGTCGAACAGGGTGACCTGGAAGTCCTGCACCGGGAAGCCGGCCAGCACCCCCTTGCGCATCGCCTCCTGAATCCCCTTGTCGACCGCCGGGATAAACTGCCGCGGGATCACGCCGCCAACGATCTTGTCGACAAATTCATAGCCGGTCCCGCGGGCCAGGGGCGCCAGCTTGATGGTCACATCGGCGAACTGCCCCTTGCCGCCCGACTGTTTCTTATGCCGATAGGCCTGTTCGATCGTCTTCTTGAGGGTCTCGCGATAGGGAACTTTCGGCTCTTTGAGAATCACTTCGGCGCCGAACTTGCGCTTGAGTTTCTCAACGGCGACCTCGACATGCACCTGTCCCATACCGGAAATAATCATCTCCTTGGTCTCGGCGTCACGCTGCACCTGCAGGGCCGGGTCCTCCTCGGTGAGCTTGGTCAGGCCGGAGAAGATCTTCTCCTCGTCCCCTTTGCTCTTCGGCTCGATGGCGAAGGAGATGACCGGTTTCAGGGCGACCGGGCTTTCGTAGACAATCGGCTTGCCGGCATCACAGAGGGTGTCGCCGGTCTCGGTCTCCTTCAGTTTGGCGACGGCGACGATATCGCCGGCCACCGCTTCGGGTACCGGCTTCTGCTTCTTCCCTTCCGGCAGCAGAATCTGCCCGATCCGCTCGCTGGTCTCCCTGGTCGAATTGTAGACCGAGCTGTCCGATTTGACCGTCCCGGAATAGACCCGGAACAGATTCAACTTGCCGGTGAACGGGTCGCTGACCGTCTTGAAGACCATGGCGGAGAACGGCGCGGTCGGGTCGGGCTCGCGAGACTCCGGCTCGCCGGTCTTCGGGTTGGTGCCGTACTGGGTCCCCTTGTCGATCGGCGACGGTGTGCTGATGACGATATAGTCGAGCAGCTGGCGGATGCCGATATTGGCGGTGGCGCTGCCGCACAGCACCGGGACGAAGACGCCGGTCAGAACGCCTTCACGCAGGCCGCGCAGGATCTCGGTCTCGTCGAGCTGCTCGGTCTCGAGATACTTTTCCATCAGCTCGTCGTCGGCCTCGGCACAGGCCTCCATCAGCATCAGGTGCAGACGCTCTGCCTCCTCCTGGAAGTCGGCCGGGATCTCGCCCTCATCGTAGGTTCCCTTGTCGTCGAACTTGAAGATCCGCGCCTTCATGCGGATCAGGTCGATGACCCCCTTGAACTCCTCGGCCTGGCCGATCGGCATGTTGACCGCCACCGGCCGGCAGCCGAGGGCTTTCTCCATGTCGTCGAGGGTCTTCAGATGGTCGGAGCGCTCGCGATCGAGCTTGTTGACAAAGGCAATGCGCGGAATCTCGAATTCTTCGGCCCACTTCCACAGGGTCTGAGTCTGGGCCTTGACACCGTCGACGGCCGAGACGACCAGGACCGCGCCACCGAGCACCCGCATGCAGCCGCGGGTGTCGTGCAGGAAATTGGTGTAGCCGGGGGTGTCGACCAGATGCAGATCGTGGCCGTTCCACTCGCAGTGGTGCAGTTTCGAGCTGATGGTGATCTTGCGCTTGGTCTCCTCGGGCTCGAAATCCATGTTGGAGGAGCCGTCATCGACCCTGCCGAGACGGTCGGTCATGCCGGTATTGTACAGGATTGCCTCGATCAGGGAGGTTTTCCCCGCATCCCCCTGGCCGATGATCCCCAGATTGCGCAGTTTGTCGGTCGCGAACTTTGCCATGGTCTCTCCTTTCGTAAATCCGGCGAATTTCATTCCGGCCACAAGGCCGGGTCAGTTTCGATTGCCACAGTCGCCGTTCGGCGGCTGGCAACGATTGCGTTCGAAGATCAGCCGCAACCCCTCCAGAGTCAGGTGCGGCACGACCTCACCAATGGTCCGGCTGTGGGGGGCGATCAGCCCGGCCAGGCCGCCGGTGGCGATAACCTGCGAGTCCTCATTTCCCTCGGCCCGCATACGATCGACGAGACCGTCGACCAGGCCGACGTAGCCGTAGAGCAGACCGGACTGGATGCTCTGCACCGTGTTACGGGCAATCACCCGTGGCGGGCAGGCGAACTCGACCCGCGGCAGCTTGCTGGTCTGGTGGTACAGGGCTTCGGCGGAGAGGTGCGGGCCGGGGGCGATGGCGCCACCAAGATATTCGCCCTGTGCCGACAGATAGTCGAAGGTGGTCGCCGTACCGAAGTCGACCACGATGACACTGCCCCGGCAACGCTCAAAGGCGGCCACAGCGTTGACAATCCGGTCGGCACCGACTTCCCGGGGGTTGTCGTAGCGGATCGGCAGTCCGGTCGTCAACTCCGGCCCGACCTGCACAACGGGAACCCGCAGATCGTCGCGTCCCAGAGCGGCGAGGGCTGCAGCCTGCTGCGGCACCACGCTGGCGATAATCAGATGCTGCACCTCGGCGATCTCGCGTCCGGCGAGGGCGAACAACTGACGAACGATCATCGACCACTCGTCGACGGTCCGTACCTTGTCGGTATTCAGGCGCCAGTCGCGCAGCAGTTCGTCGCCACGGTAGAGACCGAGCACAGTATTGGTATTGCCGACATCAATGGCAAGGAGCATCTCTTTATATCACTCCGTTCCGACCAGGACATCGCCGGCCAGGATGCGTTCGGTGCCGCCGTCTGCTTTCTCCAGCAGCAGGGCGCCGTCGGCGCCGAAACCGGTGACCCGGCCCCGAAACAGGCGGCTCTGGCAATCGACAACGACCTGTCGGCCGACCAGTTCAGAGAGTTCCGCCCAGGCGGCCAGCACCGGGCCGAAGCCGTATTCACGGCAGGTCGCATAGAGACTGTCGAGGTGGTGTAGCAACGCCCGGGTGAAGTCGACGCGAACAATCGTCCGGCCGCTCTCGATGGCCAGGGAAGTCGCCGGATAGCGCAGCTCGGCCGGAAATTGTTCTCTGGTCATGTTGAGATTGACGCCGATGCCTAGGACCACGAACGTGATGCGGTCGGTCTCCGAGCTCATCTCGTTGAGCAGGCCGGCGACCTTGCGACCGTTCACCAGAATGTCGTTCGGCCACTTGACCGTCGCCTTGAGCCCGCTTGTGTCCTGAATGGCCCGGCAGACGGCGACGGCAGAGAGAAAGGTCAGCTGGGGAGCGTCCCAGGGGGGGATCTGCGGTCGGAGCAGCACCGAGGCGTACAGGTTGACAGCGATCGGCGACTCCCAGCGGCGCCCCATGCGCCCCTTGCCGGCCGTCTGCTGCTCGGCGATCACCACCGTCCCCTCTTCTGCCTCCTGCTCGCCGAGGGCGAAAGCTTGCAGATTGGTCGATTCGAGACTGGAGAAACAGTGCAGGCGCCGGCCGATCAGCGCCGTCTCCAGACCGGTCTGCAGCTCTTCCGGCAACAGGGCGTCCGGGCTGGCCAGCAGACGGTAACCGCGGGACGGCACGGCGTCGATCTGGTAACCGAGCTGGCGCAACGCCTCGATCTGTTTCCAGACGGCACTGCGCGATACCCCGAGTTCCCGACTGATCGCAGCGCCGGAGACAAAGCCGTCCGCCGCCTGTCGAAACAATCCAAGGATTTTTTCGCGCGTGCCCGATGAGGTCATTGCGAATCCGTTACCGCCTCCGCGGGTGGTCAGGTGAACAGCATCGAAATGTCGACGGAGGAATAGGAGTGGGTCAGTGCACCGACCGAAATCAGGCGGACGCCGGTTTCGGCGATGGCGCGCACGGTCTCCAGGTTAACGCCGCCGCTGGCTTCGGTCACCGCGCGGTCGCCGATCAGTTCGACCGCTGCGCGCAGTTCGTCGAGAGTCATATTATCGAGAAGGATGATATCGGCGCCGGCATCGAGGGCTTCATTCACTTCCTGCCGGTTGCGCACCTCGACCTCGATCTTGACCGTGTGCGGCACCTGCTGACGCGCCCTGCCGATGGCGGCGATGATGCCGCCGGCGGCGGCGATATGATTTTCCTTGATCAGCACGCCGTCATACAGCGCCATACGGTGGTTGCCGCCGCCGCCCTGGCGCACCGCGTATTTTTCGAGAACGCGCAAACCGGGAGTGGTCTTGCGGGTATCGACAATCGTCGCACCGGTCCCGGCGACTTCCCTGACAAACCGTTCGGTCAGGGTGGCCACGCCACTCATGCGCTGCAGCAGATTCAGGGCAACCCGCTCTCCCTGCAGAAGCGCTGCGGCCGGCCCCTTCAGCCAGGCGAGCACATCGCCCCGCTTGACGGTCCGGCCGTCGGTCAGCAGCGGCTCGAAGGCAACGGCCGGATCGAGCAGATGGAAGACCCGTTGCGCCACCGGCAGGCCGGCAAGGACGAAATCCTCCTTGGCGACCAGTTCCGCTCCGGCGTTGATCCCCGGGACGATCGTCGCGGCGGTGGTCAGGTCACCGGTGCCGATGTCCTCGACCAGAGCATTGCGCAAAATGGGATCGATCGCGAAAAAGTCCATGGAAGACCACCTCAGTCAATCTCAGGGGAGAAAGTGTCCTCTTATAGCACAGCAGCGGTCGACCAGCAATACAAAACCCTGAAAACAGGAGAACTTGCGGGTCTTTACATTTGCCGAAAAATATCGAAGAATGGCGCTGCGGTCACACACCCATCACCCGTTTTTTGGAGTCCCTCATGCAAAAGCGTTTTTTCGCTCTGCTGCTCGTCACGGCGCTGCTTGCCGGCGGCTGTGTCAGCCAGGCACAGTACCAGTTGAAAATCGATGAAACCGAACACCTGCAGACCATCATCCGCAACCTGGAAAGCGACTATGAACGCCTCGCTGCCGAGAAGCGCCAGCTCAACAGCCGCAACGACGAACTGAATCTGCGCCTGCTCGAAGAGGTCGATCGCGCCAGCCAGCTCAGCCAGGATCTGGCCCGTGCCCGCGACGACCTGAGCCGGGTCGAGCGGGTTCTGGCCGACCGCAGCGCCGAAGCCGGCGCCGCCATGAGTGAAATGCGCGCCACCATCGATCGTCTGAGCGGACAGGTCCAGACTCTGGAACAGCAGTTGGAAGCGGAGCGTATCGCCCGCCAGGAGCGGGTCAGCCAGATCCAGGGGACCTACGACGAACTGGTCGGCAAACTGGAAGAGGAGATCGCCCGGGGAGAGATCAAAATCTCCGAACTTAAAGGGAAACTGACGGTGAATGTGGTCGACCGCATCCTGTTCGATTCCGGTCAGGCGCAGCTCAAACCAGAAGGGATCAATGTCCTGAGAAGAATCGGTGACACCCTCAAGGGCGCCGCGGACAAGGAAGTGCAGATCGAGGGGCACACCGATAACGTGCCGATCCGCGGCAGCCTGACCGAGCGTTTTCCGAGCAACTGGGAGTTGTCGACTGCGCGGGCGACCAATGTGCTGCACTTTCTGCAGCAGAAGGTCGGCATCCCCGGCGAACGCCTCTCCGCCGTCGGCTATGGCGAGTACCGGCCGATCGCCAGCAATTCAACCCCGGAAGGGCGTCGCCAGAACCGGCGCATCCAGATCATCCTCAATCCGTTGCGCTAGCCATGGTCCCTATTTACTGCCGATTACGACGCGAGTCTCGTCACTCACCCGCTTGACCTCGACGGCAGAGAAGCCGCACTGCTGCATCCAGCCGCCGATTTCGGCGCCGCTGTAGGTCCGGCCGCCTGCGGTCATGACCAGCATGTGCACGGCGAACAGAGCCGCCGACAGCGGGCCAGTCCGGTCGTCGTCGAGCAGGAATTCATGAACCAGCAGCCGGCCGCCCGGATTGAGGGCCTGCCAGGCCTTGTTAATCAGCATCTGACATCCCTCCTCATCCACGGAGTGAAACACCTGGGAGATCCAGACGGCATCGAAGCCGCTCCCCAGGTCACACTCGTGAAAATCACCCTCGACCAGAACCACATCGTCTGCCCGCTCATAACCGGTCAGACTCTCCCGGGCCACATTGAGCGTCTGCGGCAGATCGAGAATCGTCACCTGCTCAAGCTGCTGGTGGGCAGCGAGAAAGGCCCGGGCGTAGGTCCCAGGTCCACCGCCGAGATCGAGCAGACGGCGGGCCTCGCCCAGGTCGAGCTGAGCAACCACCTGCGGCGCCAGTTCGCGGGTTACATCATCCATGCCGCGAATGAAATCGCGATTCCATTCCGCCTCATCGTGCAGGATCGCCTTTTCCCGGACCAGATCGGGGCCGCCACGCTTGAGCACACCGGCCAGATCGTTCCAGGACTCCCAGCAGTGGTGAATGTGGCGGAAGATGTGACCGCGATAGCGGTCGCCGGCCAGAAACTCCCTGGCCACATCAGCGTTGCCGTACCGATCCCCCTGCTTGACCAGCAGGCCCATGGCGACCAGGGCGTTTAGCAGCAGCTGCAAAGCCCGTGCATCGACCTGCAGCCGCCGCGCCAGCTCGTCGGCGGGACAGGACGCCTCATCGAACTGATTGAACAGGTCGAGGTCATTGGCGACCAGCAGGATCTTCGCCGGCTCGAAACCGTGGACCAGGCGCATCAGATCACGAAACGTCTGCGGTTGCATATAAGCTCCTATGCTGAAGACTCGGAATAGACCGTTCTGGAAACAACGAAATAAGCGTCGCGGCGTCTTGCGTCCGTACCCGTGAATGGTTCGGCTAATTTACCATCGGAGTGCTGGCTGCGACCGTGCATTTCAGAGGCTGGAATCTGGCGACTCGCTCAACAATTGGTTTGCCGATTGAAAGCGTTCTTCCACTTTCTGGCGGTCCTCTTCTTCGGGCAGTCCCTCGCGAGCCCCTCGGGCAATCATTTCGGCATGCCGTAACAGCGCAGCGCGATCCTCTGGCCGATATGCGGATGACGCAACCCTGGCAATCGTTTCCAGCAGACGAATGGTCACCGCGGTACTGGTGCGACCATATTGCCGGATCTGGTCGAACGCCACGTCCGTGATATCCGGGAACGTGATGACGGGCGCAATAACCCGAAGTTGACCCTGGGTGTCATGTCGATAAGGCGACGACATGTCTCGTTGAGCCAAGCGGCACAGTGCCGACCCTAGGCGGTCCACACACGTCATCGCGGTGAACGGATCGTTCACCCCGGGAGAGAGGGCTCGTATCGCGATTTCGACAAGCTGGTTGACCGCGAATTCAATGTCCTGACCGGATGTACGCTGATTGCCCAGGGCGAACGCGGTATTGACGCGGGCCACCAGCTGATCGGTCACCCTGCTTCCCGGCCAGACCAGCGCCAGTGGGCCGGCGGCAACGACATAGTGACCGGGTCGTCGCTCCAGTCGAATAACGACATCCTCTTGCATGGCCAACGCCATCAAAGTATCCCCATCGACGTACTGCAGATAGCCGTCCCCGGCAGATACAATCGGACGCGCCTCCCGATCAAACATATCGAGAAAGCCCGCGTGAGGCGGCTCTGTCGGAATGCGTGGTGCTCCCCGTCCGATATTTTCCGGAAACAGTCGCTCTATTCCCTCAATCAACTCCGTTCCGACTCGCGCCACAATCTCGTTGGCCTGGATAGAAACGGACACATGGTGGATAAAATAGATCAACACTCCCACACTCACCACCGCGAGTAGTACTCCGAGGGTGACAGACAGGTGGGGGACGAAGACGATCTCCTCAGCACGGCGGATAGTACGCAGGACCAGCAAGCAGTACAGGAAGGTCGCTACGAACGTACCGAGGACCATTTGGGTCGTGGTGTCGCGCATGAAATTGCGGAGCAGACGGGGTCCGAGCTGGGACGAGGCAAGCGACAGTGCGACCAGGGTCATCGAGAACACCACCCCGGCTATGGTGATCATTGAACCGGCGATGGCCCCCAGCAAGGAGCTCCCCCCTTCCGCTCCCCCGGTGAAAGTCAAACCCCAGTTAAGCGCCAACCAATCCGTCACCTGCGTATCCAAGGCGACGGTTGCGAAGGCCAACACCATCGCCCCGCCAGCCATGAGTGCCGGGAGAAACCAGAAACTGGAACGAACACGGTCCCATGCTTTGAAGAACTGCACTCTCATAATGACGCCATCTCATTCATTCGCAGGGTCTGCAGGGCCGAACGATTGTATTCACGCGCAGGGTAGCTGGTCACGTGCAATGAATGGTTATGCGGCTGATTCCCGCTCAACATCCCAGCCAGGAAAGACCAGAACAGCAGGATGACATCGCAATGCTTTGGCCAGTACTTTGGCACGTTCGACACCGAGGCGAACGCGACCATTTTCAATGGCAGATATTGTTGATTGCGGAATGCCGGTCACCGCAGCCAAATCGTTCTGACTGATCTCCTGCAACTCTCGTAATATGCGGACCGAGTCACCTTCCGACACATCAATTCTTTTGACAGCTTTACGATATTCACTCATTTATCACCTCCGATAGTCGTGGGGTGTTACACGCTCAACCTCCACCAACACCTGGTCTTTTTGCACCTTAAAGATCACCCGATACTGGATATTCAGACGGGAGGACCGGAAACAACATTGCTAATCAGCCGTGCGGCTTTTTGCGTCGGCTGAATTAGCCTTGTTATAATTTCCTTTCGCTTGAACCCGATTAACGTTTAACCAATTCTACTCGCCTGTTTTTGGCTCGCCCTTCTTCGGAGGTATTGGGCATAACGGGTTTGGATTCACCATAACCCTTGGGCACAAGCCTGCTGGTATCGATATCGAACAGGCCAAGGTAGGCCACCACCGTTTCTGCCCGGCGCTGCGAGAGTTTCAAGTTGTAGTCATCAGATCCCTGATCATCAGTATGGCCCTGGACCTCGATCATAAGGCCAGGATTATCCTTGAGCAGTGTTACCACATGCTGTAGCTGCTTAGTGGACTCTGGCTGAAGCGTAGCCTTATCCAGATCGAAGAGGATACCATACAACTGGACCCGTCCATCGGCATCCAGAGTGGCTTTCATTTCTGCGGGGCCGAAGGTCAGTGATTTCTTGAACGGTTTTTCATCAACAATGATTAGATCCTGTTGCCCCAGTCCGGCGTTGCCGGATACACTGAGCCAGGTTACTCCGCCGTCGTCCCGGGGTATGGTAAGAACCATTTGACCCACATCTTCGTAAACCACCCGGCCGTCCTTTTCCTCGGCAGCCGCTCTATAATTTTCAAAAAATTCCACTTTTGAAATGGTTCTGACCCGGTCGCCGGAGGATGTCCGAACTTCATACAGGAGTCTCCAATATTCGCCCTTGACGGTCTTTTTTTCTCTTTTCTTTGTTGTCTCATTTAAATAGTAAAACTCGTAGGCATCAAAGTCTTTATGTTTCGACATGTTCTCGGCCAGAATCGAGCCGGGGAATGGGCGTATCAGGGGATGCTCTTTTATCGCCTGGGCATAAACAGAAACTGCGAACATAACGACAAATACTGACAAAACCACAATTTTAAAACAATTCATGATTCCTCCACCTTTCTTAAAATTAGTTGGCAGGTTGGAACATACCGCAATGTCCAAGACAGCCTGATTCTCTTTATAAAAAAACGACCTTGGATATAACGCTTTTGACCTGAGCGGCGGACCACCGAAACTCCGAGCGGCGCCGTATTTTTCGAGAAGCACCCAGTCATTTCCGTCCGCTTGATTGCATGGTTAGGGCTCTTCTGTTATCATGTACCGAATTCCCGTACGTGACAGGAGGTTTGAATATGGACACTGTAAGTGTTAACAAATTTCGCGACCAATTAAAAAGCTTTGTAGAACGGGTTGCTCATGAGCACCTCCCCCTGAAGGTGACCCGCCGAAGTGGTGGAGACTTTGTGGTCATCAGCGCCGAAGACTGGGAACGGGAGCAAGAAACCCTTTATGTTCTACAAAACTCCAGCCTTATGAAACAAATAGCCGAATCAGCTCGGACACATAGCGAGCGTTCTGGGTATACACCAACGGAGGCGGAAACAAATGAGATCCTTGGTGTTTGAGGGCAACACTTGGGCTACCTACGAAGAACTCAGAACGAAAGACAAACGTATTCATAAGGCCCTATGCACCATTTTGAAAGAAATGCTAAGAGGTGACCCTACTGCCGGAACGGGGAAGCCTGAAGCCCTTCGTCACAACCTTTCCGGATTTTGGTCACGCAGACTAAGTCAAAAAGACCGAGTCATATATAAATTTGACGACAGCTACATTTACATTTTCGCAATTGGCGGACATTACGATCAATTCTAAGCCCAACGCCAGCCGTAACAGGCGCATTTGAAGAGAGTATTCCTGGCGGGGCGAAGTAAGACTGTGTATTCCGTCAGCTCGGCGATTTGTTATGCCCTGATGATCACACGTGGCTAACGGCGCGAATCTGCCAGCTCAATTTTCAGGCTTTTTCCTAAGGCTAGCGCCGCTTTTTCAAGTGTCTGAAGTGTGACGGAAACGTTAGTGGGATCAAGAAGCCTATCGAGGGCGGGCCGGCTCGTACGCATCTTTTCAGCCATTGCCGTCTTCGACAATTTCGCCTGCTTCATTTCCAGTTCAATCTGATAGGCAATGACCCTCTTGATAGCCGCCGCTTCAGCATCGGGCCTAAGGCCTTCTTCATCCAGAAAATCATCGAAGCTGCTGCCAACGTGCTTGTTTTTCATTTTGAACCTCTCTTGTAAATACCAAGACGCGTCCTTGCCGTCTTGAGCTCATTTTGCGGAATTTCCTGAGACTTTTTTATGAAGCCGTGCAACAAAATCATCTGGTCGCCGTCAACGGTAAACAATACCCGCGCAATTCGATCGGCCAGCCTGGTTCTGACTTCCCAAAGATCCCGCTCGATTTTCCTGATGAGCGGCATGCCCAGTGGCCAGCCAAGTTGTGCTGTTTTGATGTCCTCGCCAATTTGCCGCTTATCTTCGCGAGGCAACTCCTTAAGCCATTCTCTCACCGGCTCATGGCCGGCCTCCGAGCGATAGAAGGCAACTTTCAAGACAAATGAGATATCAGTCATTTGGCTATGACTGTACCAATTCTGGTGCGGATGTCAATCGTTGTTTTCTTGGGGCATAACGCCAAAAGCTGAGCTGCGGGCCACCGGAAGATGGAGCGGCTGTGTATTATTCGAGAAGCAAGACCGTATATCCCGTCAGCTCTTGCGGTTAGCCCCTATTCGTAATGCGTCCACATCCGCAACACCTTCACTGTGCCAATCTCTTCGAGAACCTGGTAGACCAACCGATGCTTGATATTGATGCGTCGCGAGTAGGCTCCAGCCAGGT
>JAVVDS010000054.1:0-7356 GCA_032251295.1 Desulfuromonadales bacterium
TCGTCATGCTGGTCAAGTTCAGTCATGGCGGCTGGTTCAAATCGGAACGGGGTGAAAGTGCCATGCTGGTTTACGAAATGCGGTGATGATCCGACACTGCTCTGCTCAACGGTCCAGCAACTTCACGAGAAGCGACCCAGCACCTTGGTGAGTTCGGTAAAGGTGTCAACCTCAACCTGGTTAAAATCAGCACCGGCCTGATTGGCCCCTTCACCATTTGCGCGAGATCTGTACAACCCCCCATCACCGATGGTTCAAAGCAGCATCACCAACGGAAACGACACCACACTCCGATTCAGCCATTTACCAACTAGTGATTGACAATTTACAGCGAAACCGTTACAGAGAGGGCTATTATTCCGTTCTCAGATGCGGGCGAATCATGTGCCGGGACACTGGTACATAGTTTGCAGATGATATCAATCGTCATTCTGGCAGGCACTTGGTCTGCCGTCTAGTTCTGATTTTCACTGCACCATTCAATATTAAAGGAGTGTCTACCATGAAGCGTTTCAGTCTGATCGTTACCTGCCTGTTCCTTACTCTTTCCAGCCAGGCGTGGAGTGCTGGATACGGTCCAGCCAAGTCCCGTCTGGATGCCGGCCAGATCTACCTTGGTGCGGGTTACAACTGGCTGTCTGAAAAGTATGATTCCGGGTCCTTTTCTGACGATGATCTTGAGTCGGATCAGAATCAGGTGTACGCCCAGGCCGGAGTGGGCCTGCCGGCGGGTTGGGAAATTTATGTGCGCGGCGGTGTCGCCGACTACGAGTTGGACGATCCCTATGTTTTCCTGGACAGCGGAGAGACCAGCGATGATCTGCGTCCTTTTGTCGGGCTCGGAATCGGTGGCCCGATTTTCCGCGGGAACACACTGACCATCGGTCCCTTTGCCCAGGTCAGCTACTTTTCCGATTACGAAACCAGCAAGCGCGGCGGTTTCTCCACGCCCCAGGGGGTTATTAACGGCAAGGAGGAGATCTTTTTTGACAATGCCCTCAATATCGATCTGGGATTTACCTTCGAGGTCAGCATTGAGGGGGCTCTGCTTTATGGCGGGCCGGTCTATTCCTATTACGATTCGTCCATCGAAAGCACATTTGTGAGTGACAGCGGCCTGCGTAGCTCCAGAGATGAAGACGTAAGTCTTGATGCCCCTTTCGGTGTATTTGTCGGTATCAGCTGGCCCCTGGGCAACAACCTACACCTCGACCTGGAAGGTCAGTTCCGCAGTGGAGCCAACCTGACCAGCAAGCTTCTGTACCAGTTCTAGTCGGTTTGGCCAGCTCATCGACAACGCTGCAAGTTTCACGACAAGACATGTTTTACTTGCAAGGGAGAATCCTGAATCATGCGTAAATTCCTCTATTGGTTTTGTTTCGCGACAGCCGTCTTTGCCATGTCAGCCTGCGGTGGAGGCGGGGGGGGCGGTAGCAGCTCTGATAACTCAGGAGAGTTTCCCACACCATCAGGGCCACCGGCAGATATCGTACTGACCAGCCAATACATTGCCAGCGAAGGCAACTTCACCATTTTTGCCTCAGTAACCGACGCCTTTGGCAACCCGGCAAACGACGGCACCGTGGTCGCATTTAGTGCCTCCGGTGGTGATGTTTCTCCAAGCCAAGTGAGCACCGTCGGTGGTCAGGCCAGCACAATACTGATACCAACAAGCCCCGGATCAGCCAGTGTCAGCGCAGTGATTAACGCCAATGTTACCGACGAGCTCTTGCTTACTCTGGCGGGGCCTCCGGCCACAATCGTCCTGTCTTCAGACCTGACCCCCGGGGTCTCACTTTCACCAGGTGAATCGACGACTGTGACTGCTTTCATAACAGACAGTGCGGGCCGACCGGTCTACGACGGAACTCTTGTTTACTTCTCAGCCGACAGCAACGCCACGGTGGATGCAACGGCCCCTACGCGCAACGGGTTTGCCACCGCACAGTTCAGAGCGGGACCGTTCAGCGGAACCGTCTCGGTCCGTGCTGACACTGCAGTTGACCCCGAAACCGGGAATAATGCCTCACAGACACTGACAGTCCCCGTTTCTGATGGTAACGTCGCGGTTATCAGCTTCCTGGAAGTGACTCCCGACGACTTTATTGCTGTGCGAGGAAGTGGCCAAAATGAAATGGCTCAGTTGCGCTTTAGAATTCAGGATGCGGCGGGCAATCCGGTCCCCAATGGGACGCGAATTGACTTTACTCTTTCGCCCAGAATGAGTGGTGGCGCTCGCCTCGTTGAAGAAACAACATCTGTTGTTAACGGGGAAGTCGTGGCCCGGGTGCAATCCGGGAGCGTCGCGGGGCCCCTTCGTGTCGTGGCCAGCTACACCAGCCCCCTGGGAGTCACTGTCTCCAGCCAGGGGCTGGTTGCGGTGGTCGGGGGGATGCCGGTCAATGAGCGACTGACCATGTCACAAACATATTTTAATCAGGCCGGTTATCGGACAGAGGGCCTTCTGAATTTCTTCAACGTGTCCCTGGCTGACCGTTTCGGTAACATCGTCAAGGACGGAACCCCTGTGAGCTTCATTTCTGATTGCGGACGGATTGGCGTCAATGCGATTGGTGTTGATGAGCTTGGTTCTTTCATTGTAACGACCACGGATGGCAAAGCCTCTGCCGAGTTTCGTACGGGCAACCCGATAAAACCCCTTTGCAACATTGTCGGTTACACAACCGGACAAGAAGCCTACGCTGACCTTAACGGCAACGGGATCTACGAAAATGGTTCGGACATCTGTACCGGCGACAGAGGTGAACCCTTCCTTGATGAAAATAACAATGGTCAGCACGATAGCGGGGAACTGTACATTGATACCAACGGCAACGGTCGCTACGACGGGCCCAACGGAATCTGCGATATGGAGACAATCATCTGGGGGAATTCCAAGGTAACCATGTCCGCAACGGTTGGTCCTCTTAACCTCCAGTATTATAACACCGACACGAGCAGTTGGGTCAGTGCTCCGTCCTCTGGCTTGGCGTTGAGCCACGGAGAGTCTCTGTCCCTGCGTTTTTTTGCTCAGGATGAATTCGGCAGCGCCCTGGTTTCCGATACTACCGTATCGATTAATGCTGACCGCCTCGAGTGTAGAGAGAGTATTGCACTTTTTAATTCCGACATCCCTCCAGCTGGCCCTGGCATTCTCTATTTACTACGCACGAAACTCCCTGACCGTTCCGGGGGCGGTGACAGCTTTCAAGTGTTGCTACAGGACACAACGACCCACGACGCAGAGGAAACCCCCAAGGTTTGTCGCATTGATTTTTCCATTGACCCGCCTGAAGGGGTTGGCGACGACCCAACGACGGCAGGCTCAGGCAGTAACGGTAGCCCCCGTTCGGCAACGATCTTTGTCTCAACTGGTGGAGATTTCTAGAGTATTGTCAAATTATTCATGAATCAAGAAGCCGCCTGGTTCACTCCAGGCGGCTTCTTTTTTACACTACTGGCGTCGCTAAGCACGGGAAGCGTAACCGGAGCCATCAGCTCGTCAGCACCCGCCCCTCACTGAGATACAGCCAGCCCTTGACAACCCGATAGATCAGCCAGAGCATAACCGCGGTGAGGATCGCCCAGCCGACCAGAAAAACGGCGGTAACGGCGCCGATAGCGGTCCAGAGCAGCCAGTACCAGAAGGTACGGATCTGCCAGCGGAAATGGCTCTCCAGCCAGGTGCCGCGCACATCGTCGCGGCGGATATAGTTGATGATCACCCCGGCGAACAGGGTCATGCCGCTGGTCGGCAGGCTGGCGGCCTGCAGGATGTAGACAATCAGCGCCAGTTTGCGATGCGCTTCGCCAGGGAGCGCGAACTCGGAGTCCGGACGCTGCTCAGTCATTGTCGGCCCCTACGCGCCGATCCGGCGCGCCAGGTCTGCGACCACTGCCGGGATCGCATCCTGGAACAGTTCCTTGACAGTCACCTGGACGGAGACGGTGCGGCCGCTCTGCACATCGAGGAAATCGAGGCGGTAGGCGACATGCATGATGACTCCCTGCATCGGTGCCGCCACCATCTCCCGTTTGAGAATCGTGCCACTCAGCAGCAGATCGGGAGCGGCATCGAGACCGAGGGCGGCCTGGATCGCAGCCGGTGTTTGGCCCTGCCAATCGGTCACTTTCGACAGTTTGTCGGGGAAACGCTGGTCGATTTTCAGTTCGGCCTGAAACAGGCCACTGGTGATGAAGTTGTTGGCGAAACTGGCCGCCTCCTCGCCGCGGCAGATGTAAAACGCCTCGGTGGTCTTGTCAAAGGGGCCGAGCACGGCAATCCGGCTGCCAGGCTTGAGTGTTGTCAGAGCACCGCTGGTGACCACCACATCTTTGACACCGTTGCCGGCGACCATCACACCACCAATAATCGGCCCGCAGGCACTGAGGAGCAGCAGGATGAGCAGTGCCGAGAAAGCTTTTGTTTTCATGTCAGTCTCCTTGTACAATGCGGTGGCAGCGCAGGCAGTCATCACCGGCGCGGTGCCGTTGACCGATCTGGTCGATAGCGTGACAGTCAGTGCACGTCTGATTGGTTGTTGCTGTGCGGTGGGCCTCACTCTGGGTGCGGTGCGGGGCGAACGGCGCCATGCGGCGGGTACAGGCTGACACCAGCACGATGACCAGCGCCACCACCAGCAGCATCAGAATTCGCTCGGTTTTCATGGTGAGTCCTTTGCGGGAAAAGGGAAGGGCGATCACGGACAGTTCAGCATGATGAATCTAGCAGGGAGCCGGTTTCATGACAAGGGCGTTATCGTCCAGCGATGCAGACGGACAGTTGCCTGCCATTGGCGACGCGCCGCCCTGCTGGCTCTCGTCATGCCCTTACTGCTCTGCTGCCCCGCTTGCAGTCGCCGCCCGGCTCCGCTCCTTGCGACCGGCATGGGACGAATTGACGTGCAGCTGGTCGGATTCCGCAGTCGTGATGGCGAGGTGATCGTCTCACTGTTTGCTTCCGCGGAAGGGTTTCCGGACCGGATTCAGCACGCTGTCGCTACCCGCAACCTGCCGATACGGGACCTGCAGGCGGCAACCCGGTTCGACGGCCTTGCGTATGGCCGCTACGCCATCAGTGTCCTGCATGACGAGAACGGTGACGGTCTGATGAACAGCAGCTGGCTTGGCACCCCACGCGAGGGCTTCGGCTTCTCCGGTCATCCCGAATACCGGTTTGGCCAACCGACCTTTGCCGAAGCGGCCTTTTTTCTCGTGACTCCACAACGCGATGTCGTCATCGGGCTGCGTTACGCCACCGGACGTCAGGAACGGCAACGGGATAACCAGCAGCAGCGACAGCGGGGAACCTCAAACTGACCGATGGGCCTGCGCAATCTGCAACAGACAGTTCTCGAACTGGAACGAGCCCGGCAACTGGTGCGCATCGATTGCGAGATCGACGCCGACCAGGAGGCCGGTATCATTCAGCGTCGGGTCTACGCCAACGGCGGACCGGCCCTGCTCTTTACCCGGGTCAAGGGCTGCGCCTTCCCGCTGCTCGGCAACCTGTTCGGCACCCTGGAGCGAGCCCGCTTCCTGTTCCGCGACAGCCTGGCGGCCATCGACATGGTGATGCGCCTCAAGGCCGATCCGGCCACGGCCCTGCAGCGGCCGCTGCGCAGCGCGGCGCTGCTCCCGGCCCTCTGGCACGCCCTGCCGAAGCGGGTCGGTCGCGGCCCGCTGCTGGCCGGGCAGACCACCTTGAGCCGACTGCCGCAGCTGGTCTCCTGGCCGCAAGACGGCGGCGCCTTCATCACCCTGCCGCAGGTCTACAGCGAACACCCGGACACCCCCGGCTGGCGCGGCTCGAATCTCGGCATGTACCGGGTACAGATGTCCGGCGGCGCCTATCAGACCGACAGGGAGGCCGGCCTGCACTACCAGATCCATCGCGGCCTCGGCGTGCACCATGCGGCCGCCCTGGCCCGCGGCCGCGCCCTGCCGGTCAATGTCTTTGTCGGTGGCCCCCCCAGCCTGACCGTCGCCGCGGTCATGCCGCTCCCCGAGGGGGTGCCGGAGCTGACCTTCGCCGGCCTGCTCGGCGGCCACCGCATTCCCTTGGTGCCGACCGGTAACGGCCTGCTCGCCCCGGCCGAAGCCGATTTCTGCCTGTGCGGCGAGATCGTCCCCGGCGAGACCCGCCCGGAGGGCCCGTTTGGCGACCACCTCGGCTACTATAGCCTGTCCCACGACTTTCCAGTGCTGCGCATCGACCGGATCTACCATCGCCACGACGCCATCTGGCCGTTTACCACCGTCGGCCGACCGCCCCAGGAAGACACCACCTTCGGCGCCCTGATCCACGAGATGACCGGGCCGGCTATCCCGTCTTTGGTCGACGGGGTGCGCGCCGTACATGCCGTCGATGCCGCCGGCGTGCATCCGCTGCTGCTGGCGATCGGCAGCGAACGCTACACACCGTATGCCGACCAGAGGGAGCCGCAGGAGCTGCTGACCCAGGCCAACGCCCTGCTCGGCCAGGGGCAACTCTCCCTCGCCAAATACCTGCTGATTGTCGATGACAACTGCCAGCCCGGTCTCGACCTCCATGATGTCGCGGCTTTCCTCGAAGTCATCCTCTCCCGCTGCGACTGGCGCCGCGACCTGCATTTCCAGACACGCACCACCATCGACACCCTCGATTACTCCGGCCACGGCCTGAACGCCGGCTCCAAGCTGGTGATCGCCGCCTGCGGACCGGCACGATGCACTCTACTGACTGAACTGGCGGCTGACCTGACGCTGCCGCCCGGCTTTGCGCGGCCGCGGCCGGCACTCCCCGGAATCCTCGTCATCGAAGCGCCGGCCTGGGCAGGCGAACGCGGCGCGCCGGCCACCGACCTCGGCACGTTCTGCCGGTTCTTTGACCGCAACCATCCGGTCAACGCCTGGCCGCTGCTGATTCTGGTCGATGACAGCGAGTTTGCCAGCCGCAACCTCGCCAACCTGCTCTGGGCCGTCTTCACCCGCTCTGACCCGGCCAGCGATATCGACGGCATCGGCGCCTTCACCCAGAGCAAGCACTGGGGCTGTCACGGCAGCCTGGTAATCGATGCCCGTCTGAAAACACATCACCCGCCGCCGCTGGAGGAAGATCCCGCAGCGGTGCGCCGGATCGAAGCCCTCGCTACAAGCGGTGGCCCCCTTCTCGGGCTGATCTAGAGCCTTTTCCCCGTCATCCCACAGAAAAAAGCCGCGAAGCTGGCTCCGCGTACGGAGCTTGCTTCGCGGCCCTGGTTGATCCTCCCTGCGCGCAGAGGGGAAAGTGCAGGCTGGTCGTGTAAAACTGGGTGATTGAGTGATCCTCCCTGCGCGCAGAGGGGAAAGGAGCGAACAGTCAGGGGGGCAGCGACT
>JAVVDS010000054.1:7456-17531 GCA_032251295.1 Desulfuromonadales bacterium
TGATCCTCCCTGCGCGCAGAGGGGAAAGGAGCGAACAGTCAGGGGGGCAGCGACTATTCCCCCCGCAGGGTCTGCAGAATCTCCGGCTCCTCCTCTTCGAGGGCGAGCAGGGTGTGGCAAGTGTTGCAGTCGGCGGAGATGGTCTGGCCGTCGGCGCTGACGTGCATGTCGTCATGGCAGCGGAAGCAGCCAATGTCGAAATCGGGTCCGTGGCCGACGTGGTTGACATAGGTCCCCCAGCCGATGTTCATCTCCGGGAAGACGTTCTCGGTATAGGCCGCCTGGACACCGGCGATCGCCCTCGTCAGCAGCCTTTCGAGCCCGTCGAGTTGGGGTGTGTTGCGAGTATACCAGTCGCGCAGACGGCTGGCGATCTGTTGGCTCGCCTCCTCTTTGCTGGCATAAGCGACCTGCACCACCTCCAGCGCCTGCCGTTTGATGAAGGGGAGTTCGGCCGGAATCTCGCCTTCGGCAATCTTGTGGTCGATGGCCACCGATGCCGGCAGATAAATGTGCGACGGCCGGTTATGGCAATCGATACAGTCCATCGCCCGCTCTTCTCCGCGTCCCCCCGCTTCGCTGAGCAGTTTGTCGGCATCGTCGGTGCGGAACACCACCTCGCTGCCATCTTCGCGAATCAGTCGCACCTCCGGGATCGTCAGCCGACTGTGATCGGTCGCCTTGTAGACAATTTTGTTCTGCTCGGCGACATGCCAGTGGATACCATGGGAGCTCTGCACCCGATCGCCGGCGCTGCCGACCTTCATCAACAGCACATCGTAAAGCAGGGTATTGGTCTCGTCTTCCCGATAATGCTGGACGACATTCAGCTTGTCGCCATGGAAGAGTTCCGGCCGATGGCACTCTTCGCAGGTCTCCCGCGCCGGGCGCAGGCCGTGCACCGGGGTTTCGATCGGCCGCGGGTAGGTGTTGGCCGCCACCGCCAGCAACTGACGGGCCCCGGAGATCTTCGACTTGACAAACCAGTCGGCGCCGGAGCCGATATGGCATTCGACACAGGCGACCCGCGAATGCGGCGACTTGTTATAGGCCGTCAGTTCCGGATTCATCACCGTGTGACAAAACTGACCGCAGAATTCGGTCGATTCCATGTAGTGGTAGGCGCGGTAGAGGAACATGCTTAAAACGACGAAATTGACCGAGGTGAGCAGCACGATGAGAAAAACATTGCGCCGCAACCGGCCGAACAGTTCCGGCTCGGTGAAGTATTTGCGCAGGTACTGCAGGGTGAACAGGTGGACGTCGCGCTGGCCACGAAAGAGAAAGGCACCGATGAAGATCATCGCCAGGCCGGCAAGAAATGCCGGACCGAGCAGCAGATAGACCGCGCCGCCAAAGTAGGGATTCTTGATATGCCAGACGGTGTCGGCGAGCATGTAGCCAAACAGAAACGGTGTGGTCACCGTGACGATCATCGCGCCGATCAGCGACACCCGGCTGCGGCTGATACCGAGGAAGAAATCCTTGAGCATATCGAACTGGCCCATTGTTGACTCCTGTGAGGACTAAGCGTAGAGGGATTAACTTTCCCTTACTTAACAGACCGCCCCCTGCAACACAAGCAAAAAGGCCGCCCTCGTCAAGAGGACGGCCTTTTAATGATCCAACATCCGCGTCGCCACATTTATGGCGGGCAAGCTCGACACATCAACCATCAACAGCCGTTCAATGCGCCTCTTCCTCGTCGACCATGAACGCCGGAAAGATCATATTCAGCACATAGAAGATGACAAACGGCGAGACCACCACCAGCAGGGCGCCCATCAGCCCCTCCTTGAAGGTCTCGATATCGTGCGGGATGATCGGCAGGTGATAGTGCATGAAGCCGGCGAAGGTCAGGGAGAACGCCTGGCCGCCGATCACGACATTCCAGCGCATCATCAGGACGCCGAACAGGACCAGGACACTGGCGACGGCCGCCCGCCGGGTGGTCAGGCCGGGTAACAGCAGCATCAGCAGCGGCAGGGCGTTGCCGATACCGTACTGCATGATGAAGATCTTGACGAAATCGTGCTCGTAGATGACATCCCGCAGGATGTCCCAGGACTTGACCGCCGTGTAGCCGCGGAAAATGATATCGAGGAGTTCCAGGGTCACCGCCAGCACCATGAAGATCAGCAGGTACTTCGAGGTCATCTTCACTTCATGTTCCTGAACACTGCGCAGCTCCTCGAGCTGCATGGCGCCGCCTTGAGCGAGGGCGTCGGGGAGCAGCCAGTTTTTGCCGAAGCGCGCCGCCCATTTGCGGATTTCCATAAACAGATAGTAGCTGACGATACAGAGAGCGATCCCGGAGACGACCGCCGAGCAGATGAAGATCACCGGCATCAGCGGCGTCATCCAGAGGGCATTCGCCTTGACTGAACCGAAGATGAAGCCGGCATAACCGTGCAGGAAACAGGCGACCGGGATACCGATGCCGGCGAGCAGCTTGACCGCCTTGTGATCGGCGGCCAATGCCTCTTTCGAGGTGTCCATGGCGCCGAGGGAAATGACCCGGTAAAGCGGCAACAGGACCGCCTCCAGCGGTGTCCGCTGCGCCTTGGTGTTCAGTCGATGGATCGATTCGACGATGAACTTGCGATAGACGAACCAGATCTCGGCGCCGACGATACAGGCATAGGTCATGAACACGATGCCGAACGCCGAGATCGCCGAGGTGAAATGCGGAGTCATCATGACATGAATGCCGCGCAACGGCTGCATCAAATGCAGCAGCAGCGGCAGCATGGCGACCGGCAGCAGGGCGAAGGAGAAGACCAGGGCGTAGCGGGCGATCTCCTTGAGCTTCTCGACGCCGAACACGTGGTAGAGCGAGGAGAGAACGAAGGCGCCGGCGACCAGACCGGTCATATACGGGTACATGACGATCTGGATCGACCAGTAGACATACTCGTTGGGCAGAACAAACAGATCCTTGACGGTCCAGGCTTCGCCATGGACCACCAGCTGGGCGAGTTGGTCGATCATGGCTAGCGCACCTCCTTGTTCAGTCCGAGATAGAAAACATGCGGTTTGGTGCCGTACTCGTCGCGCAGCACGCCGACCCGCTGGTTGAGAACGACGCGCGCCACCGGGTCATCCGGATCCCGGAGGTTGCCGATCTGTCGGGCGCCGAACGGGCAGGCCTGGGCGCAGGCGGTGTTCCCCCCCTTGGAAATGCGGTGGTAACAGAAGGTGCACTTGTCGGCGACATGCTCGACCGGATGGAAAAAGCGGACGCCATACGGACAGCCCATGATGCAGTATCCGCAGCCGATGCACCATTTACGGTCGACCAGCACCGTGCCGTCGGCGGTCGCATAGGTGGCACCGACCGGGCAGACCTGCACGCAGGCAGGGATGTCGCAGTGGTTGCAGAGCTTGGGGACGAAAAAAGCCTGGGCGACGTTGCGGTCGGGGACCAGTTTCTTGCCGGAGCGATTCTGGTCGATCAGTTTGCTGGTGAAACCGTTGAGAGCCCCTTTGGGCGTATCCATCACGACTTCGCCGTCTTTATTGATGACATATCGCTCCACCCAGGTACGGGTCACATTGGCCTGAAGCGGAATGTCGTTCTCGACCTTGCACGCTTTGACGCAAAAACCGCAACCGACGCACTTGTGGGTATCGACCAGAAACGCCCAGCGCAGCTCCGGCCGCGCCGCCAGAAGCTCGCCGGGAGTGAGCAGCTCCAGAGTCGCCGCGGAGACGCTGGCACCGGCCACGAAGACCGCTGAATGTTTCAGAAAATCGCGACGTTTCATGCTCACATCTCCTCAAGGCTCGGATTGTGCGGATTGTGGCAGTCGCTGCACGACTCGCCCGGGTTGTGCTGGGCAGCATCGATCCCAGGCAGCTGGTGGCGGTCACTCCCCGGCATATGCAGTTTGGCATGGCAGCGCAGACACTGGTCGCGGCTGCGGTCGATGGTCAACCTCTCGGGGCTGTCAGGATGGTCGAAGGCCGCCCCGTGACAGTTTTCGCAGGGGATCATGGCGTGCGCCGCGGCGGCCCAGGCTTCCACATTCTCGGCGTGACAGTCGTTGCAGTAGCCGCTCCCCTGGTATTTGGCCGGATAGTCCCGCCACTCCTGCTCATTGCTGAGACGATGGAAACCGAAGGTATAGCCCCGCTCGTGGGCGCCGAAATCGGCCGGGACATAGACCGCACGGAACAGCAGAATCCCGGCTACCAGACCGATCACCACATAAAGTGGTCGCCACACATGGTTTTTCACCGCAGTCTCCTGAACGTTATGAGGACGTCATGACATGCATTCTCGTTCTGTTTAACAGAACAGTGTTTTTTCAAATAGCACCCATGGGCGCATCTGTCAATATTTTGAAAGATTAAAATGATATTAAGTGCCGAATGTAAAGGAAAACTTAAGTTGATATCTATAAAATACTGTTTTATAATTTTGAAACGCCCGGTTCACCCAGAGCTTCAGCTCGACTTGCGTCGTCTCCGGGACGGAGCGGCGATTGTTCAAGGTTTAGCAGGTATCGTGCGAAGGTCAACAACCCAACACGTCGCGAGGTGACCATGACCCGTGCAGATCCTTCTCTGGAAAAACGTGTTGCCGACCTTGAGCGGCAGGTCACGGAACTGCGTGAGGCGCTCAAGGCTCACGACACAACGGCCCGTCTGCCGGCGGAGACCGCCCCACGGCGCGAAAAAGTTCTGCCACAGACCGCCCAAGGTTCCGAGGAGATCCTCTCCTGGGTTGACAAGTCGTATATCCTGCCGCGGGTGGCGACCACCAGCTTCATCATTGTCGTCGCTTTAGCGTTGCGCACGGCCGCTGACAGCGAGGCCCTCGATCGACAGCTCGGCTCCTTCCTTGGCATGCTGTACGCCTTCGGCCTGATCGTTTACGGCTGGTTTGCCTACCGCCGTGACGATATGCAGGCACCGGTCTTCACCCTGTGGGGTGCATTCCTCATGTCGGCAGTGGTCGTCGAGGCCCATCGGGTCTTCGATACGGTGCCCGCCGAGATGGCTTATTTGACCCTGCTGGCAACCGGGGCTGTCACCACCGTCATGAGCCGTATGAACCGGGTCGCCCTGCCGGTTTTTGCCGGCACCCTCGGCATGAGCTTCGGCGCCTTTGCCATCGGTTATCCGAGTCCGCACTTTCCGTATCTCGCCATGGCACTGATTCTCGCCAACGCTTTTGCCGCCATCGCCACCCGCCTGCTGCGCGCCTCCTGGCTACGCTGGCTGCTGCTGCTGCTGACCCTGTTCATGGTGCAGATCTGGAGCCTGAAACTCGCCATCTATCTCGGCAAACTGACCCCCGACCTGCTCGACCCGACCATTCGCGGTTTTTTCGCGGCGACTTCGATCCTGGCAGTCACTTATGCGGTTCTCGCTTTTCTCGGCGTGCGTGGCATCATTCAGGAAAAAGTTTCGAAATTCGATATCCTCCTGCCGATTTTGACCGTTCTCTGGTTCGCACCGGCCGGCCTGTACGTGACCCGCCTCGGACTGGCTGACCCCGCTCTGTTCGGCTGGCTCGGCAGTGTCGGTGGTATCGGTCTGGTTCTCGCCGGCCTCTGGCTGGCCACCCGGCAAACCGGCGGGGCTCTCGGAGCGACCCCCTTCAGCATCGCCGGCGGCCTGCTGCTTATCCTGACCGCGCCGGCAGCCCTCGGCCACACCCTGCCCGCTTATGCCCTGACGGCACTCCTCGCCCTTGGCCTGGCGCGTATCTCCTCGCGGCAGTCTTCGGTCGGCCTGCGCCTCAGCTCCTACCTGCTGCAGCTACTCTCCTGCCTGGCTCTGGTGCTGACCCTGAGTTCGTCGGAACTGGTCTCGCCGTCGCTGCTCGGCGCGCTCTCTTCCGCGCTGCTCGCCGCCATTGCCTTCGTGCATTATGCCTGGGCGAAAAGTCATCCGCCTGCAGTCAGTGATGAGTCGTTGGCCGATCGCATCAACAAGCAGGATCGCTGGGGAAGTTCGCTGCTGATCGCCGCCCTGCTCAGCAGCTTCTACGCCTGCCGGGTCGGGCTCTATCAGCTCCTTGACCTGCTGCACCTGGCGCGTCCGGCCTATTTTTCCGGAGCGCAATCGGTGATGATCAACCTGACCGCCGCCATTCTGTTTGCCCTCGGCCTGTTGCGCCGAGACAAGGAACTGCGCAATGTCGCCATCATCGTCACCCTGATCGGCGGCGCCAAAGTCTTCATTCTCGACATGATGGCCTTGAAAGGGGTTCCCCTGCTACTGGGAGTCTTCTCCTTCGGCATGGTCGCCGCCCTCGCCTCCTTTGTCATCGGTCGCTGGCAGAAAGAGGGGCCCGCCGAGTCCGACCAGGCCCCAGCGGGGTGAACCGTACGCAAAAAGGCACCCCGCAAAGGGTGCCTTTTTATCGTCTCGGGCCTTGCTTAGCCCTGCCGCAACGCTCTGCTACCAGACACTGTCGAGCTGTTTGAGCGCCTCCTTGAAGTCGGCCTCGACACTCTTCAGAATCGCTGCGGCGTAGTCGATGTTATGGACACCGAGGGTGCCGTCGTGCTCGACAAAGCGGAGGTTGCGCACGCCCCGCTGGTAGCTGGTCCAGGCATCCGCTGTATTCCGTTGGGCCGCATCGGCATCGCGCAGCTCAAGCTCCAGATTGAGCCGTTGACCTCTCAGCACGGCAAGACGGGACTCGGTCTGTCCGGCCCAGTCGTCGAACACCGTCTTGTATTCCGGGTCGGCATGACAATCGGAACAGGTCGCGGAAGACGGGCGATAGATCCCCTTGGTGACACCGGTGTGGCAGTCCGTACAGGTCATGTCGGCCGCCTCGCCGTACATCATGCTCGGCACCGGCCTGATCCCTTCGAGCCCTTCGCCCTCGTTCATTGCCAGCTGGGCCTGGTGGCAGACGGTGCAATCGGCCATCTGCGGTGCACTGTCGCGCGCTTCGGCATGACAGGTCAGGCAGAAGTTCATGCGGTCGGTCTTGCTGGTCGGGTTGTGCACCACACCGAAATGGCAGTCGCGGCAGGCCAGGTCGAAACCTTCGATGTGCATGGTGTGGTCGAAATAAGTCCCGCCGACAAAGGTCTCGGCCATGACATCAGGGATCCCCTTGCGCAGGCGGAACTCCGGGTTGATGACGTCGTCGAGCATACGCATGCTGACCACTTTCATCGGCCCGGCCGTCGTCTCACGCACCTGGCGGTTGCCGTCGTCCGAGTGACAGAACAGGCAGTGCCATGACGGCACCAGGTTCTCATCCGGGTTGGAGAGGATTTCCAGTTTCTCTTCCTTGCTGATGGTGAACTGCATGTACAGGTCGCGCAGACCGCCCATCTTCGCCTTGACGTAGCCGATCACCCCGGGGCGCCCATGACAGTCGAGACAGGAAACACCAGCTTCGCCGTGCGCCGAATGTTCCCAGGAGTCGACCTCGGCGAGGGGACCAAACCCTTGAGCCGGGTGACAGAGATGACAGAACTCCGGCTCGGAGGTCATGTGGAGAACCTGGATATTGATGAAACCGAAGACGATGACGAACCCGACCGCGAGGATCGTGAACAGGACCAGGTGACGTTTGCACCATTCAAAAAGATTTTTCATGACAACCTCTTGCCTTGAAACGCTCGTATTGTTGGCGGGATATGACGAAGCCGTACGGCTGACAAACAGCCGTATAATACAGTTCTATCGATTCAATGCAAGAAAAAACCCTTATAATTCGACCGGTTAGTTTTAGCTAATCTTGTCGCCCGCGCTCCGCCCTGTCTTTTTGACGGGTTGCGTCATTCGACCCGCACCTGACCCCTTGCCGCCCTCGCACCCTGCCGGGCGCACCCAAAAAAAGCGGGGCGCCATACGACGCCCCGCCCGGATGCTCAGCCCTTTAATCGGGGGTTAATGCCCGGAGCCTGCCATGAAGGCAAAGACCATCAGCAGCAGACAGGCGATGCCGGTAAAGAGGGCGATATAACCGAAGGCCTTGAACAGGAAGTCATAGACCGGGCCGCTGACCTTCTGGCAGACGAACTCTTCGGTAATCCCTTCTTCCTCGTAGCGCCGCCACTGGTCGCCACGTTCCTCGATCATCTCGGCTTTGCCAATCTGGCCGTTGAAGATGACGAAGTCCATCGGGAACTTCTCCGGGCGACCGTGGGTGTTGTAGAAGTGCACCGTGAAGATGAAACCGGTGGCGAGCAACGCCTCGTCGGAGTGAACGATGGTCGCGACGTTGAACATCCAGCCCGGCAGGAAGTAACCGAAGAACTCCGGGAACCAGAGCATCAGGCCCGACCCACCGATGGCAAACATACCCCAGAAGACCGCGAGGAAGTCGAATTTCTCCCAGTAGGTCCAGCGCTCAAATGTCGGTTTCGGTCCGAGGAACAGGAACCAGCGGACCATGCCGATCACGTCACGCACATCGCGCAGATTGGGGCAGAGGGAGTCGGGGCCGAACAGCCGCTGCAGCCACATCCCCTTGAGATCCTTGCGGATGAACAGGAAATCGAAGCTGAGGATCAAAGCAGCGATGAAATAGTAGAAGGTCAAGACCGCGCAGCCGCGATGGATCAGACCGGCGTAGTAGGTACCGCCAAAGAACTCCATCATCACCTGGGCCCAGTGTTGATCGGCGAATTTCAGCGGCAGACCGGTCAGGGTCAGACCGAGGAAGCTGATGATCACGGTCAGGTGCAGGAAGATATGGCGCGGCTTGAAGCGCATGTACTGTTTGTGCGGATCACTGATGTGGTGGACTGCTTTGCCGACATGCTCCATAGCCAGTTTCTGCCGGTTCTCGACAAAACCACGGACCATCCACAGCAACGTATGGATCCAGAAGACGGCAAAGGTGCCGACCAGCAGACCGGTCATGCCGACGAAGGTCCAGTAGCTGACCGGGTAATTCTCCCGGTCGGTCATGTCGTCATGGGAGTTGAACTTGGCGAACATCGCGGTCGCCTTCGGATGGCACTGGGCGCAGGTGCCGGTCAGGTTGTTCTCGTGGACGCTCGACTTCGGATCATTCTTCGGCAGGACGTTGTGCGCGGTGTGACAGTCGGAACAGCCAGCCACCTTGTCTGGGAAACCGAGGCGGAAGTTCTTGCCGTGGTAGCTGTTCATATAAGTCTTGACAGCTACGCTGAGGACGTTGTTGCGCGCCATCATCTCACGATCGGCATGGCAGTTGAGACAGGCCTTGGTGTGAAACTCCATGCTCGTGTGCTTGTCGGCATCGCTGAGCGATTCGATTTGGTGCAGGCCGTGGCAGTCATTGCAGGCCGCCGAGTCCTGATTGCCGGCGAGCACCGCCTTGCCGTGTACGGAATCAAAATAGTCTTCGTGCGAGTCGTGGCAGGAGGTGCACTTATTCAGAACCTTTTGCTTATCCCCCTTCCAGTAGCTGTGACTGTGAATATCGTCATGGCAGTCGGCGCAGGCGACGTCGTTGAGCTTGTGCACGCTGGCGTAGTGCTCGCGTGTCTCCTTCTTGTGACAGCGCACGCACTTCGGTTCTGCCGGCATGACCTCACCGGAAATGTGCTGATCAAGCGAGGTCACCTCGACATGACAGCTGGTACAGGCATTCTGGCCATGGACCGAATTGCCGTATGCGACCGGCTTGACGACATCGTCATGGCATTCCAGACAGATTTCCGGTGCGATGGCCATGCCGTCCTGAGCCAGAACCGCCTGACCCGGGAGCAGAGCGAATACTCCCATCAGCAACACCAGAGCGAAATTGCGGCGCTTCATGCTATGAGCCTCCTGAAACTAGGGTTAGGATGTCACGGCCGTTGTCACGACGACAAAACAACCGGAAAAATCTGCATGAAAATCTTAGTTTTGGTAATAATTAAGTCGTGTTTGACTATCTGTCGACTGTATACGCAAGAAGATTAAAATGTCTTTACCACGAGGGCAGTTAAAAGTCAATCGTGAAAGTTGGCTAATTCCACTCTGCCCCAGCCGAGCACAGCGGCTACCGAAGAAAACCTTGCCTTCTGTTTTAGCGACGACTAATATCGACGGAGGGTAGCTGGTCGAGTTTGGCGCCGTCCGGTTGCTGTCAACCTGTCAACCTGTCAACTTGTCGAGTGAA
>JAVVDS010000055.1:0-17496 GCA_032251295.1 Desulfuromonadales bacterium
GCGCGTCGAGGCCGTCCGCTACGATCTGCCCCAACGACTCGAACGTCACGGCGGCAACAACCTGACAAGGCGATATGACACTGAATAACAGTGAGAACACCGTCAACCAACGAAACAGTTTGAAGCCCCGCTGCATTTTGCCACCTCCCGAAGGTGCGCACCTGCTGCCTGAAGTACCAACAAATTGAGACCATTACTGTCAATTGGCACTATTTTAATAATTGACCATCATGGTTTTACGTACACGAAGCTTTGCAAATTATTTTCCATTTCAGAAAAAAAAATACTTAAAATTACTTAATTGGCATGCTCTGTGCTAATTTTCATTGACGATCTTTTATGAATATTTTTTCGTGTATCTGGTATAATTCTCATCAATTTTGCTGCCGTCTGGTTTTCTCGGGGGGGGGTACTGAATGGATGCAACATTGATAAAGCGCACGATCTACCCACTGTTCGCTCTGTCGGGCGCCTGCGCTCTCATCTATGAGGTTCTCTGGACCAAGTACCTGTCGCTGACTTTCGGCACCACCATGGTGGCGATCAGCATCGTCGCCGCCACCTTCATGGGTGGACTGGCCCTGGGCAGTTTCCTGCTCGGTCGCTTTGCCGACCATGAGAGCAACCTGCTGCGCCTCTATGCCTGGCTGGAAGTGGGGATCGCCGTAACCGCCCTGCTCTTTCCGCCAACCTTGCGCCTGGTGGAAGCCTTCTACGTCTGGCTGCATCACACCACCGGCGGCGCCTGGAATCTCTCCCATTTTCTGCACATCGTCTTTTCCGCCATGCTGCTGCTGCCGCCGACCATCTGCATGGGGGGCACCTTCCCGTTGATGTGCCGTTTTTTCGCTCGCCGGAAGTCCGGCGGCCAGATCGGCCGGCTTTATGCCCTGAACACCATTGGCGCCACCGCGGGGGCTTTTTCCGCCGGCTATCTGCTGATTCCGACCCTTGGGTTGTCACTCACCGGTTATCTGGCCATTGCCGGCAACCTGATGATCGCCGCGGTCGCCTTCCGGCTGGCCAGACAACATGGTGAAACGCCAGCACACGATGTCTCCCGAGCAACACGCCACCAGGAGCCGTTGCGCGCCCGCCAGCACCTGCCAGTTCTGCTCGCCATCGGCCTGACTGGCGCCTTCTCTCTCGCCTACGAGATGCTCTGGACCCGGGTGCTGCTTTTGTTTCTCGGCAACACCACGTATGCCTTCGCCCTGATGCTGAGCGCCTACCTGGTCGGCATTGCCCTCGGTGGTGCCATCTATGCGCGCAAGGTCCACCCTACCCTCAACGAAAAGCAACTGTTCGTGATTCTGACTGTCCTGATGGGTGTGACAGTCCTCGCTTCGGCACCGTTCTATGACCAACTGGTACACGTTTTCCAGTGGGCTCACGACATCTCCAAAGAGAGTTGGGGGGTTCTGTCACTGGTTTCTTTCGGTATTGTCCTGCTGACCATGCTGATCCCGACAGTTCTGTCTGGTGCTCTGCTGCCGGCTGCCGTTGCCATCATCGATCCAGGAAAAGGACGGACTGGCGAAGGCGTTGGGCTGGTGGTGCTGCACAACACCGTCGGTGCCGTCATCGGCAGCCTGATCGCCGGGATCATGCTTGTGCCTCTCCTCGGCATCCTCGACAGCTTCCGTCTTTTAGCGACCCTCAATATCCTGCTCGGCATGATTCTCTGTTACCGGTTCCGACGGAGCATCAGTGCGCCGCGACTGATTCCGAACCTGGCGGCGATCGGTATCGCCCTCTCCTTCATCCCCGCAGACTGGGATGAGAAATTGATGAATAGCGGGATCTACATCTATGCGCCTAAATACCGTCGAGCGGGGGGGATCGAGCAGGTCCTGAAAGAAGAGCGGATTCTGGAGGTGATCGAGGGGCGTGACACCACCGTGGCGATCCACGAAAGCCAGGACGGCAGCTACCGCTTCTTCACTGTCAATGGCAAGACTGATGGCGGTACGGGAAGGGACATGGCGACCCAGCTGCTGGTCGGCCATCTGCCGCTGCTGCTGCACCCTGCGCCGCAGGAGGTGATGGTCATCGGTCTCGGCACCGGCATCACCCTGAGTGGACTCGCCGACCATCCGACCGAGAAAATTGATTGTGTCGAAATTTCAGCGGAAGTGGTTTCCGCCTCCCGCTGGTTTGAAGAGGCCAACGGCGGCATTCTGCAGGACCCGAAAATCGATCTGCACATCAATGACGGCCGCAACATGCTGCTGATCAACCCGCAAAAGTACGATGTGATCGTTTCGGAACCGTCCAACCCCTGGCAGGCGGGTAACGCCAACCTGTTCACCGCCGACTTCTACCGCCTGGCCAACCGACGCCTCAAGCCGGGCGGTCTGTTCTGTCAATGGATCGGTCTGTACGACATCACCCCGGAAAATCTGCGTACGCTGTTCAATACCTTCCTGATTGAGTTCCCGAAGGTTATGGTCTTCAAAGCCGGATCGGACCTGATCATGGTCGGCGCCGCTCACGATCTGGCCTTCGATTACCGCGCCCTGCAACAGCGCCTGACGACTCCGGGGATTGCCAAGGCTCTCAATGCCGTCGATATTCATACGCCGGGCGACATGGTCGCTTTCCACTACCTCTTTTCCGAAGCCCCTCTTACGGCCCTGACTGAACAGGCCGGCCTGAACACCGATGATCGGCCGCTCCTTGAATACGCCGCCCGCTACAATCTCGGCGAACACACCCTCGGCGAATTCCAGATGCAGAACATGAGGATGCTGATCGACGCCCAGACAAGCCAGAAAGTGCTGCTGCCGGTGGTCAATATGGGCGATACGCCAACGGAGATTGCCAGGGCCCTGCGCGACATCGGCGAAAGCTACATACGAAGCGGTCGCCCGAACGACGGTCGCAACCTGCTGCGTCGCGCCGACCAGGTCGAACGCCAGACCGGCGGTCTGCCCCGACAGAGCAGGAGCCGCGGCAACGGATAGACTTGGCAGCAGGCAGCGGCTCCCCTATACTCAGGGGGCAACTTACCGGGAGCCGCCATCATGAAACCGTTCATCCTGTTTCTCTGTCTGACACTCGCCCTGCTGACCGGCTGCGAACGCGACACCGCCCAGCCTCAGCAAATCCCTGAAAAACCGCTCCAGCAAGCACCGGTCGCAACTGACGGACCGATCGGGCGCGAACCCGCCGTTGCACCAGCTGCAGAAATCGAGGATATCCGCCCCGAGTTTGCGGCGGTTCGTCTGCTGCACGACCCGGCCGAGACAATTCTGGTCGAGTTGCCGACCGCGGCTCTGCCGTTCTGGCGTCAGAAGAAAGAGAGCGCGCCGGCTCTGGTACTGCTCTCCCAGGATCCGCTGCTGGCGCCGATCCCGCCGGCCCTCGAACAGGAGGTGCTGCAACTGCTGCACGACGGCACGGACGCGGAGATTCTGACAAGAACCGCCAAGCCGGTCGCCGATCCGCTGCTGCTACCTTCCATGGCGGTCAGCGCCGCCCAAAGGGCTCGGCTCTTTTCGCAAGTCATCTGGATCCTGCCGAGCAAGCAGGCGGCCGAACAGCTCGACCTGGAGATCTTTCTCGGTCAGATGCTCGATCTCGGCGCTATCGATTCGGCTGAGGCTGACTCGTTCAACGAAACCGGCCTGGGGATGTTCGCCGGAGTGGTGGGCGGTCTCCCTTTCCAGGCGGTGCATCTTGACGCACTCCCCGAGCTGACCAGACCTGTCGTTGTCCACTTCGACCCGAGCTTTCTTAAGCCGCTCTACCGGGGTGAGATTAAAACTCCTCTCTACCCGCTGCTGGCCGAACTGCTCGGCAAACTGCGCGACAGGAACTGGCAGACGGTCGGCGCCTCCGTCTCACGTTCCAGCCTGAACGGTTCGATTCCTCTCCCCTCCCGGTTCGTCAGCGTCGACGTTGCCCGTCTGTTCGAGGAGCCACGTCTGTTTGAGGCCGACATGCCGCGCACCTGGGACTTGCGAGCCCGGGCGCTCTATCTGGAGAATTTCCTCAAGAAGGAGGAGGTTCGCGAACTCTACGAAGAGATGGAAGCGCGGACACCCGAAGATCCGTCGGTCAAATACGCTCTCTATCAGGTGTTGCGCCAGTTCAAGGAAGTCAATGCGGCGATGGTCAAACTCGATGAGGCGGTTCGCCTCGACCCGGTCTACGCCCTGGAGTACCTCAGCCTGGCCGAAATCGCCAACGAGAAAAATCTCGTCGACCAGGTCGAGCGGATGCTGCGTCTGGCGGTCAGTGCGATGCCGGACCATCCGTTTCTGCAACTGCGGCTGGCCGGCTATCTGCAGACCACGGGGCAGGATGAAGAAGCGGAAAAACTACTCACAAAACTGCGTGAAAAGCCCTGGTCGCCGGTTTATTACCCCGACATGGTCAAGCAGTTGGATTGACGAGTGGATTACCGATAGACGTGTTTGCGATGGGCAATTCGGAGAACGAGGACAAGAACCTCACCTTCGTTGATCTCGTAAACGACTCGATAGGAGCCGATTCTTATCCGCCGCAGCCCGGACATGTCTCCCTTAAGAAGTCGTCCTGCATGGGGATTTTCAGGGAGGCCATCGATGGCAGCAACGACCCTTTCGCGGTCCGGCTTTGGCAGTTGCTGCAGCTCCTTGAGTGCACTCTGCTTAATCCGCAGCGAGTAGCGCACGTCGTGCCTCCTGCCAATCGACTGATTCATCAGCTGGATCCCTCAGCCGTTCGATGGCGACAGAAATATCCTCAAAATCTTCCAGGTAACACTCGATCGCCTGACGAATCACATCTGCCCGTGAACGGTGCAACTCTTGCGCAGTTCGGTCAAGGGCTGCAACAACGTCGTCGGGAAGTCGTGCTGTAATCTGTGACATACCTGCTCCTTTGACGTCAATAGATGTCAATGACATTAACAGACACTTCCTCCTTGCGTCAACCTCCTGTCTGCAAACGATTGAAACTTTGCCCCTGTAAATCACGCACCAAAGCGAGGGCCGGGATTGCTCCCGGCCCTCGTACCTTCATCTACTTGCCTTGCACCGATCAACTACCACGGCGTCACTTTGTTCCACCCCGACTCATCCGGAGTATTGTCGTTGTTCAGGTCGATATAGCGGTGACAGTTCTGGGCTGTCGAGAGGTGCGACAGTTTGTTGGTCCCCCAGGATGATGATGTCGAATTGAAACTCGTCCAGTTAGTGTTTGTGGTGTAGTCGTTGTCCCAGGTGTTATGCCGCACGTCGAGGCAGTTGGTAATCATCAGCTTCGGCAGTCGCGAAGCGTGCGGATTGTGGCACTTCGAGCAGGAGAACAGGTGGTACCCCTTTTCCACGGTCGCGGCATCGACCGAGTTACCCCAGGCGAACTCAAGTTTGGTCACCGTGACACTCCCCGCAGCATAGGGTGTCAGGTACGACTCCCTGCCAGAACGTGGACCATAAGCATAATCCGCGACGCCTTTGACGAGCGTTGCCAACGATTCCTGGAAGCCCATCCAGGCTCCCGGGTTGGGATTGGCGGCCGCACCGCCACTCCCCTGGCGTCCGACGTTATTGGTAATAGTCGTTCTGAAAATATTGGCCGCACCGGTACCGGTTCCATCAAGAACCGAATTGGCGTGCCCATTCCCGGTCCCGATCCAGAGATTTTCGCCGGTCAGCTGATCGAGGGTGTCGACCGTCTTGCTGTGGCAGAGCTGGCAGAGACCCGCCGACGACTCGTAGGTCCAACCGGCGGTCGGACTGCCGCTGTTCTGATCGATCCAGAAACCGCCCATAGCGTTGTCCGGACTCGGATTGGCTCGTGGCACCTGACCATAGCCGTATCCCGGCTGTCCCAATGTCCCCTGTACAGAGTAAGATTGGCCAGACTGTGGAGCACCGTCCTCCTTGTAGGGGTTGCTCTTCCAGGTGCCCCGCAGGTACGGCGGCCCGCCTGGATCGAGACCGTCGGCGGCCAGCGGCGACTTGTTGGTGTTGTGCACGTCGTGGCAATTGCTGCAGCGTATCTTGTTGACCGCGTCGACACCGCCGTCGGTATAGGCATAGTCGGAACCGGTCAGGGCCGAGGTTCCGGTCGGGTCGGTCGAATGGGTCGACCTGATGGTTCCGGTTTTATAGCCGAATCCGTAGGCCCCCGTTGTGCCACTGGTCCAGGTGGCCCCAATCCAGTTACCCAACCCGTTGGGGGTCGCGGTGAGCGTCCCGTAATTATAGTTGTTATTGGTGAAGCCTTCCCGCGTATAGACGTTCGCCAATCCGTCATCGGCGCCCCACTCGGAGATGCCGTTGGGCGTATGACAGCCCCAGCAGAGTTCGGCCTCGCTCCCTGCCTCGCCGCGATCGGCGATATTCGCCTTGAGATGGATGCCACCCGACTGGTAAGCGATGCCGACCCGGCTGTCGTTGGGCACCAGGATGATACCGGTCCCGTTCCCTTCGATCCATGTGCCGTAATCGAAGACGCCGTAGCCGGTCGCATCGCAGCCGTCCAGCGTGAAGGTGTTGGCGCCGGTGATCGTCACACTGTAAGTTCTGTTATTGATTTCGGTCATGCCGGTCTGGGTATGGATAGTCACTTTCTCGCCACCGACCATATTGTGTGCGTTTTCAGTGGTGACCAGAGCCGGGCTGCCGTTGGTAATCGAGATGACTTTCTTCTCCTTCGGATGCCCGCCGACATGGCACCAGGTGCAGTTGCCCGGCATCGGATCACTGGCGTCGGCATTGTCCGGGTTCAAAAGCCCACTGTCTGGATCGGTGACATGGGTCGGCGTCGTACCGCCGAAACCGTGACAGTTGGTGCACTCGAATTTCTCGTTGCTGTCCCAGCTCGGGGTCGCCGTTGACGGGTGGCAGGCGTCGGGAGACATGCTGCCGCAGGTGCCGGCGGTCCAGTTGGCGGGGTTCGGGTCGGTTTCGTCGCCCGGTGTCCAGACGGCATCGTCACCGGCAGCGGACAGATCGAGTTCGACATCGATATAGCCATCGGCGTGCAGACTGTTGCCCGGTCGTGACGGCCCGTGACAGAGCCGGCAGGAGTCGCCCTTGCTCAGGCGGAACGAGTAGTTCAGATGGGCGACGTGCGCACCGACATACTTGCGCTCTGCGACGGTCGCCCCGCTGCCGTCGTAACCGTGGTTATCGACCGGCGGCGCCGCCTTGACATCGTCACTGCCGTCATCGAAGGAGTGACTGTAATCATCGAGTATCCGGCTACCGTCACCGTGACAGTCACTGCAGCCGAGCGTGGCGCCGACATCCCATTGAACCGCCGAGGCTGGGCCGTGGCAGCCGCTGACGTTCTGCGAACTCCAGTTGAAGCAGGAACCGTCGTCCATATTGTCACCGGCCGGGTTGAAACCACCGGAGCCGTCGCTGTCGACGTAGATCTCCAGGCCATTCTGCAGATAACGATAGCCAGCGAGATACGGCTCCGCCACCACCGGCACGTCGGTCTTCCAGCCGAGCTTGATGTCCCCGTCCTGATGCGCCGGGGTAAAATGTGCCGCTTCGCTGCCATGGCAGTTGGCACATTCACGCATGGTATAGCCGTGCTTGGCGTGGTTGCCGCGCGTCGCCGTTTCATCGGGCGGCGTCGAATGACAGATTCCGCACTTCGGTCCGGCCTCGGCAAATGTTGCGGTCGTCGCCATCGGCGAGGCGTTGTTGCCTTCATCGTAAGCCTTGATGGCAAAGTAGTAGTTACCCGCCGTCAGGCCGAGAGCTTCGTAGCCCTGGCCGTAGCCACCGAAATCGGGATAAGGCTCGGAGTCGACCTGGTTGGCCGCAATATAGTCGCTCTCTTCCACAATCGGCTGCGTCGACCAGCGAATATCGTAGAAGAGGGCCCGGCCATTGTTGTCACCATCATCGCCCGGTGCCATCCACGACAGGTAGACTGAACCCTGCTTCGGCCGGGTCTCGGCCTGGAAGTGAAGGATTTCACCAGGCGCGACATTGTCGCCGGAGTTGTTGACCGTCACGGTCACCGGCGTTGAGACGCTGTGCGACAGCACCTTGCCGTTGATGACATCGCCTGCCTCGACCTTTATCTGTACATTATTGACCGAGCCATCGAGAGCGATGCCGGCCGCCTGGGTATCCCAGACCAGCGGTGCGCCAGAGGTGGCATTACCGGGCAGGCCGCTGGCGATCACATGCGGGAAGCCGTCAGCGCCGCCGTTGGCTGAGCCGTAAACATCGTAATGGACCGTGTCGGCAACGTCGTCGTCCGTATCTGTCGACGGCGTCCACCAGATATCGACCTCGGCGCCGTTCACCGCAGCGCTGACCGACGGTACGGTCGGTGAGGCATTGACGGGCTGCGCGGCGACCGCGAGGATACCGCCCTTGGTTGTCGGCCCCCAGGCGAGCAGATCGATGCCGCCGGAGACGACACTGACCTTAACGCCCAGCCTGGCGTTCCAGCTCCCCTCCAGCAGTCTCTCTTCGCCATTGAATTTGAAGGTCACCGTGCGCACTGCTCGTTTGGCGACCGACTGCTCCGTGGCGAAGAGCCGTTCGGCAAACGGGTTCCAGGTATTGGTGCCGGTAATATAACCGAGTTCGGCACTGAGCGTCGAAATCGCGTTCGCATTATCAACATTGATACTGAAGCTGTTGGCTGAGATTGTGGTGTCCTTGCCGAAAGCTTCGGAAGCGATGAAGGTCGCCGGATAGATTGAGGTCGTGCCATCCGTGGTGTGCACGGTCGTCTGCATCGGGATGTTGCTCGCGGCCATGCCGTTGGCATAGTAGGTCTTGCCAGTCTTCGGCACGCTCGCCAGCCCTTGCGGAATCGCCTGCATGGTGACCGTGTTGCTATCGATATTGCCTGCGGCATCCCGAGCTCGTACACCGAAGTTGTAGGTATTGCCGTCGGTGAGCCCGGTCACACGATAACGGGTATCCCGGGTACTGACCTGCGGTGAGGTCCCGTCAAAATCGATCAGCCCTTCGCTCCACCAGATATCGTAGGTGATCGGCATGGAATGGTCCTCGGCGCGGGTCCAGGAGAGCTGCACCGTACCGGACGTATCGAGTGTTCTGGCCCGGTCGATGCCGTACCATTGCGGCGAACCGGTCAGTATCGGCGCGACCGTATCGATCACACCTCCGGTTGTATAGTTCACCGTGTTCGACGCGCCATAGAGCGTGGTCGCCGGATCAGCGATGACGTTCTCGTCGTAGGTGCGCAGCGCAAAGTAGTAGGTGGTGTCGGTGTCGACACCGTGGATAATTGCTTCCTGAGAAGCGCCTTGTCGCTCTACAGTCGGCACCCCTTTGACATGGTTGCTGGTCAGGGCGAAGTCCTCAGCTGTCGCCTGACTGGTCCCCCAGCGGATATCGTATTTGTAGGCCGTACCATCGAGATTGCCGTCATCGCCCGGCGCGGTCCAGCTCAGTTTGATGGAGCGCGGCACCGGCCCGGCAGAGGCCGTCAGAGTAACATTGGCGGGAGGTACCGTATCGGTATACCAATGCGGCGTGTACGGCGCGCTGGCGTGACAGGCGACCGATGAGCAGGTTCCCGGTGTCGAGCGCCAGATGCCGGCGCTGTCTTCGCCACCGCCGATGATCTTCTTCATCTTGTCAAAAGTATTGAGGTCGGCGACGCCGTCGTTGTCGCTGTCGGTATTGCTGACATCGGCCGGGGCACTCCCCTGGTCACCGGAATGGACTCCGCCCGGATGACAGTAGCCGCAGGTGGCATTGCGATTTGCCGTGGTATCGCCACCGGCCATTTTCGCCGCGATCTCCTTGACATGCTCCAGATGCACCCCGGCCCGGTCCGGATAAGTTGTGCCGTCCGGCCAGGACTGGTTGGAACCGTTGCCGTGACAGGTCCAGCAGTCACCACCGGCATCGAACGCACCGAGTTCCACGGTCCAGCCGGAATCAGCGAGGGCATGGCCATCCGCATAATCGCCATGGCAGCCGGCACTGTCGCAGCCGAAGTTGGTTTGGTTGTAGTTTGTCCCGCCGTTCATGGTGATCTGATTGTTGCGGTGCATAGAGAGGAGGTAGTTGTCGTCCTTGTCGGCCGCACCGTTGAAGCCGTGGCACGACTTGCAGACCGAATGGCTGGTCATGACTTCTGGCCCGTTGCCATCGCCGTCCCAGTTGTTGAGGTGATCCGGAACAATCCCGGAGACCCAGGCCGCAGCCGCATAACCGGCACCGATACCGCCGTGGCAGTTGGCGCATTCGGAACCGTCGCTGTTGGCAGCCGTGGTGCTCCACTGCCGCGCCCAGTCGCCGTTATCAGCGTGGCAGGTTGCAGCACACCCGGCTGCACTGTAGCCGGTCACATTGCTATGGAACGTGAAGGTCGCGCCGCTGCTGTCCTGCAGCGTACCATCCTGGTGCAGGTTGGAAGGAGCGGTCACGTCGTGACAGTTGATGCAGTTGCCACCCGCGAGAGTGCCGTCATGGGTGGCCGACGAGATCGTCGGCGTGACGGCATGCAGGCCGGAGACCGGATCGGCGGGCGCCGCGCCCCCGGCGGTGTGACAGCTCGCGCAGGTTGCACTGCTCCCCCAGGCCGGTGTGGTCTTGGTGTTGTGGCAACCGAGGCCGATACCGGCACCGCCACAGGTGGCATTGCCCGGATCGGGATCGGAACCTGAGCCGAGCACTGCCGCCAGCACTGCCGCCTCGTCCATGGTCGCATTGGCTTTATCGACCAGAGTCGTTGCAAAATTGATATGTGTGCGGTTCGGGTAGACAGTCTGGCTGGTATTGTCCGTATGACAGGCCGTGCAGACTTTGCCTTTGGTGAAGTGCGCTTCGTGGGTAGCACTGAGCGGGTTGGCATCGCTGCTGTTGCCCAAAACCGTCGGTGTGGCGCTGTAGTAGTGGCAGGCATCGCAACCGACCGATGCCGGTGTGCCCCAGACCGCCTCGTTGCCGACGCCGCTGTGACAGATGGTGGTCGCGCAGGTATCGTCATTGGCGGCGGCACCGGTCCCCGGTGTGCCGTTGTTGCTGTAGCTGATGCCGGCGGCAAAGGTCACGTTACCGTCGTTGTGGGCGCCGCCGCTGCCGTCGGCCCAGGCACCGCCGTTACTGGTGCCGTGACACGCTTCGCATTCACTGTAGTTGCTGTCGCCGTTGGCACCGTGGGCAATATGGGCACCACTGGTCGGCGGGATGCCGCCATCGTTATGGCAGCCGCCGCAGCCGACCCCGCCGTAGCTACCGCCATCAACGGGGAAGCCGCTGTTGGTATCGACACTCAGCGTCATACCGCTGTGACAGTTGGTCGAACAGGTACCGCTCGGATCGTCGTAGCCGAGATCGAGGTTCATGGTCACAGCGCTGTTCTGATGTTTGGTATTGCCGGCATAGCCGGTATCGCCCCAACCATGGCAGGACGAACAGATATTATGGCTCGGCATGCCGTCGGTCGGATCGTTGTCGGCATCGGGGTTGATGTGGCTCGAACTCAGATCGTTCCACCCCTGGGCGAAGCCACCATGACAGTTGCCGCAGACCGCCGCCGTGCCGGCATCGGTGTAGAGCGGCTTGGCATCGACCGCCGTGTTCCAGCGACGGGTCCAGTCGCCGCCGTCGTCATGGCAGGCCGCCATACAGGTGCTGGCGCCGGTGTTGTAGCCGGCGAACAGGCCGAAGGTCGTGTTCGGGTCGGTGGTATTACCGTCGACATGCGTTGCCGGCGTACTCAGGTTGATGCCGGTATGGCAACTGGTGCAGGTACCGCCAGCACCGAACGACTCGTTGTGAGCCAGGGCGCTGCTCGCCTGATGCAGGCCGGAGAGGTGGTTCTTGTTCTCCTTGCCGATATCGCCGGCGTTGAGGTGACAGTCGCTACACGCCAAGGTGGTCGCATCGTTCCAGTCACGTCCACTGACCACGGTATGGCAGTTGTTGGTGCAGGTCCCATCGCCGGCGTCACCAATCAGAGTGTAAGCGGTGATGTCGTTAATAACTGTAACTTTCCCGTCGTTATGGGTTGAGAGGTGGTTGACAACCGATGAGGTAACACCATGGCAGGCATCACAGGCATCGACATCGACGGTGCCGACGTAAGCGGCGTTGGCCAGGTGGGCGCCATGGGCGTTGCTGGTTGGCGGGTAGCCCCCCTGGTCGAGCAGCTTGCCGGTCGCCGCGTGGCAATCGGCGCAAGTGGCGAGGCTGTCGGCCACCCAGGAGCCCTCGTCGGAGTCGTGGCAGCCGTTGGCGGTACTGCAGTTGGTGTTGGTGAAATCGTCGCCGGTGTAGTTGAGGGCGGTGGTCAAATAAGTGCCGCCGAAATCAACCGTGCCGTCCTCATGCAGCAATCCACCGGGGCCGGAATCGGTCGGGTGACAGGCGCCACAACCCGGCGACATCGGTGAACCGGTGTGATAAGTGTGGACCGCGGCGCTTTCGTTGACGCCGGTGTGGTCACGCCCGTAGGTCTCATGGCAGCCGTTGCAGTTGCCGGCCGGTCCGCCCACCACCATCTCGCGGGACCAGCGATCCGCGCCGCCGTCGGCCGTATCGTCCTTGTTGGTGTCGATGAAACCGTACTCGCCATCGGCAGTGCCGTAGGGACCGGTGCCGCCGGAATCGTGGCAACCGTTGCAGGTGTTGGTCGAATCATTGTTGTCGACAAACAGCATGTCGTCATTGAGCTGGATGGTGCCGTCGCGGTGCTTGACCGAGAAGTCGTAGGGTTCTGTCACTCCCTTTTTGTAGGTATGGCACATATAGCACTTGTCGACGCCGTCGTGCCCCGCTTCCACCTGGGCATCACCGGCATGGCGGGCGATCACGCCCGTCACCCAGCCGCGATCGAAATCGCCGTGGCAGTTGGCGCACTCGGTATCGTCGCTGTTCTTGGCCGTAGTGCTCCACTTGCGGTTCCAGGCACCGCCGTCATCGTGACAGCTGGCAAGTCCGTTGACCGGAGCGCAGGTTGACGGCGCCCCATTGCTGTAGTTGATGTCTGCACTCAGAGCAGCCTGAGCAGCTGTCGGCGCACCCCCGGCGATATGGGCCGCCGGCAGGTTGTTGCCGACATCGATACCGGTATGGCAGGTGGTGCAGGAACCGCTCGGCACGGCTTCGTCGCGGGTCACCTGGAAGCTGAGACCGTGGGTATTGTCGGAAATGGTCAGACTGCCGCTGTGCAAACCACTGATCGGCGCCGTACCAATCTTGCCGACGCTGTGGCACTCGGTACAGGCCAGCGGGTTGCTGTCGGTCCAGGTGCCGGTGGCATCGACATCGTGGCAGGCATTGGTGCAGGTCACGCCATTGGTGCTGACCAGGTCGATGGTGGCATCGCCGGCCTGCACACTGTCGTCGATATGGGTGGCAACCGCCGCAGAAAGACTTGTTGTCCCAAGGTGGCAGACTCCGCAGTTCGCGACATAACTGGTGTTGTCGACATGCCCGCTGTGACGGCCGGTGTTTGGCGGCAGGGTATGGCAGATCGAACAGTTCGCCGAAACAGCGCCCCAGACCGGCGTCTGGACAGCTGAGCCCTTGCCGTCGTTATGGCAGACGGTCGTGGTGCAGCGGCCATATGTGGTGTCGCCGTAGTCACTCAGGCTGGCGCTGTAGGTGAAGCCGTTAAGCTCGACGACGCCGGTCAGATGGCCGTTGTCGCCGCTGTTGTCCGGGTGGCAGCTGGCACAGTTCACGTTCAGTCCGAAGGTGCCGTTCGCCGCCATGTGTGCGCCGTGGCTGCCCGGCACACCTTTGCCGCTGTCCGGATTGCTGCCACTGTGGCAGAAGTCGCAGTTCTGGCTGTTGGGCGTTCCCCAGGTCGCCGCATTGCTCAGACCGGACGGGTTGTGGCAGGCCGCATTACTGCAGGTATCGGTGCCGTCGTCCCAGGTGACCACGTTGATTGTCGCCTCGTCCTGCAACGCCCCGCCGCGGTCGATCAGCACCGTGCCGTCGTTGATGGCATTGAGATCCCAGGCGTCATGATCGTCGATATGCGTCCGCGGGAAAGCGGTATCCGTACTGTTGTCGGGATGACAGACGGTACAGGCCTTGCCGCTGTCGAAATGCTTGTTGTGCGTCAGGCTCAACGCTTCGCTATTGCCGTTGGCGATGTTGCCGGCACCGGTCGGTGAAGCACTCCAGTAGTGACAGGAATCGCAGTTCAGGCCGTCGCTGTCGTTCCACGAGCCGTCATCGACGCCGGAATAGTGACAGGCACTGGCACAGGTGCCGTTGGTCACGCCGGGAGCCAGACTGACCAGAGAGTCAGCATGGGACAGGGTAAAGGTTGAGGCTCCGGGGTGGCAGACCTCGCAGTCGAACTTGTCTTCCGATTCCTCATGACTGGAGACGTTGACATGCATTTCATGCACACCGGCCTTGCCGGCCGGACGATCGTCACTGGCTGTTGGCGGATTGCCGTGGCAATCGTTGCAGGCGGTCCCGCCCTGCGGCATGAAACCGCCGTAAGCGTTGGCCTCGGTGTGACCGTGGCAGGTCAGGCAGTTGTCGCCCTCTTTGTGGGTTCCAGCCACGGCAAGATTATTGTGTACCGTAGTCGTGTGGCAGGTTGCGCAGATATCGTCGACGTTGTCGGCGTCCAGCTCATCAAAGGAGTCGGCGCCGGTCGTATTGGTAAAGACCACCGTGCCGGCGAAGTCCGTTTTGACTTCGGCAACCATGGCAATATTGCTGCCCGCCCCATGTGGATCGTGACAAGCAAGGCACTGGACACTGAAGTCAGCGCGCTTCTGGCCGGTGTAGTCGGCATCCATATTCGAATGGGTCTGGACATTAACCGTTGCCTCAGCATTCCGCGAACCGCCGCTGGTATGGCAGGCTTCACAGCTGAAACCGCCGAGCAGCAGTTTTGCGGCCACCCCGCCAACATGATCGGCTTCACCGTTGATCGAACTCAGATGACAGGCTGTACAGTCCATGTTGGCCGCCGGGTTGCCAGTCACTGCGTAATTGCCGCCGGTCAGATTGTGGCCGATCGAGCTCGCCAGGGACTTGTCGGGGGCGATGACGGCACCGGCATTGTAACTGGTAACAACAGCACCAATGTGGCACGTACGACAATCGACGCTGGCCGGAGTTCCCCAGATTGGCGAGACATCCCAGGCCGCGCTATTCTCTACACCGTGGCAGACGTCGCAAGACGTGCTGACGGCCAGGGTGGTCGGCACGCCATCGACATGTCCGCTGTGCGTAGCGGTGTTTGCTCCCGTACCGTGACAGTCATCACAGCTGACATTGGCCCCTGCTGGATCGATATGAACCGCATGGGAGTTGGTTGTCAGGGTCGCTGCCGTGACCCCGTGACAGCTGCCGCAGGCCGCACCACCGACACCATCATCCCAGTCGGCGGTGGTACCGAGATCGGCCGGGTCGTGGCAGTAGACCGAGCAGGTACCAGTGACCGGGTCGTAGTCGACGCCCACACTGTTGACCGCCATGGCGGAGTACAAGAGCGAACCGCTGGTTTTGTAAACCACGTCGTACTCGGTATTGACATGCTTGCCTTCGGCAGCCGGGCTGAGAATGTTGACCAGGTTCGCTCCGGAGGCTAACGCGGCATTGCTCACCGCGGTCAGGCTGTGGCAGATGGAGCAGTCGTTGCCGTATTGATCGAGGTGCTTGTTGTGGGCCGGAGAGTTCCCCCTGGAGGTCATGCTTGCACTGGTGTTGCCATGGCAGCTACCACAGCGTCCGGGCTGGCCGATAATCTGATTCTTGCCGTTTTCCCAGGCGGGCGTGGTCACCGTGCCGTTAGCGTAATTGCGCGTCGGCCCGTCGGCGCTGCGCGGGGCACCGTTGCTGTGGCAATAGAGCGAGGAACACTGCCCGGTCGTCGCGTTGTAGCTCGCGGTGGATGCCTTGTCGATCCCCGGGTAGAAGTTCACATCACGAAAGCCGGTGGCGTAAGGTGTGGTTCCTTCTTCCTGGTGGGTCGGGACGTAGTTTTCGTGACAGGGCTCGCAAGCATAGACGCCGTTGCCGAAAATGTAATCGGATACCGCACCTTGGGCGGTCCCGCCGGCGGCGTGGGCGTTGTGCGGTGTCAGCGATTCATCCTTGTAGTAGGTCACATTCGGAGAATCGTAGCTCCACGCCGTCGACATATAGGCGAAGCCGCCATCGATACCGCCGTTGGTGCGATCGCCACGTGCATCGACATAAGGGGGAAATCCGTGGCAATCACCGCAGGTCTCGGCACTGGCGTCATTTTCGAAGCTGTAGGTCCACCCGGAGCCATTATGCAGATGACATGCGGCGCAGTCGTCGGTACTGGAGTGAGTCAGGGCCCCTTTGGGGATGGTCTCGGCTTCGCCGTGACAGGCCTCGCAGTAGCCGTTCGCTGTCAGATTCGAGTTGTCTTTCCAGACTTCGGTGCGGTTGACCAGAGTGAAAATATCGGGACTGCTGTACCTGTAGGTTTTAGCGCCGAAGGTGTAGCCGTTAAAGGTCACCGGTGCGTCGGTTATTGGATTGTAAGCGTCCTTGCGCAGGATAAAGTAGTAAGGATCACTACCGTTATAGACGTGACCGCTGTGACAGTCGAGGCAACCGAGAAAACGGTCGGCTGCGCCGTCATCGACCTTGCCATGCAGTTTGTGTGTGTGGCATTGCTGGCACAAGGTCGATCTCTTCTGGGCCTCCACCAGAGTAAAATCGGCTTCGATCACGGTCCCGAGGTCACGCGGACCGTCCGAACGCAGCAGGTGACCATCCCCCGCAGAGAGGGTTTGTAGTGGACCATCCACGGTTGACGCGTCCGAGTCAGCGAAGTGGACACTATGGCAACTGACACAACCGACCCCACCTTCCACAAGATTGACCGGCGAAGCGAACGACGCAGCCGGATCGTAAGCCGGCAGGGTTGCGCTCATATTCTTGTAGTTGACATTTTTCACCGGGTCTGTCTCGACAGCATCGAGCTCGGCTGCGTTCAGCATGGGGTGGGTCAACAAGCCATTGTTCCCCGGCCCCGTGTTGAATGCGACATGGCAGGCCCGACACATCTGGTCGGCCGTCAGTGGTGGTGATACCGCATAGCGGTCTGACAGACGGAGCAGTTTCGGATTGCTGGCCAGATCACCGTGGATTTCATGACAGCGAGAACAGGCGACTTTTCCCCGGGTCGGGTTGTACCGTTTGAAGAAACCGGGGTAGCTTAACTGACTCGGCTCCTGAGCACCGGCAGCTTGGTTGTTTGTCGAAGCTGCCCAGTTATGCGATACCGCATCTGCCGGCAACGGGTTGTTGCCAAATGCGTTACTGGCATCGCCACTGGCAAATGTCCCGTCCGGAGTCGTCGGCTGTCCGGTTTCCAAAATGGTCACACCGGTCGCTGACTCGGAGTGGCAGTCGAGGCAGACAACCGAATTGAGATCGTAGAGCGTCGCCCCCACCTTGTGACACAAAGAGCAGTTAAAGTTGTGTACAGCACGGGCCGCCATCGCCATGCTCGGCAGGATCAGCAACACCACGGCCAGACTCAGCAGGACGAAACAGACCTTCGCTCTCATCGGCACTCTCCCGGGTA
>JAVVDS010000056.1:0-16922 GCA_032251295.1 Desulfuromonadales bacterium
CGTGCTCTGGCTTTCCGTTGCGGTGTTTCCAGAGGTGTCAAGCTGAATAGTTACGTTCTTTTTAAGGAGCCTCTTGCAAAAGTCCTGTTATCCCCGAGAGCCTTTGTTGGGGATCCAGTCGTTTCAGCCCGTCAAACTCTGGATTCCGGCTTAAAGCCTGCCGGAATGACGTCTTCTGGGGCTTATGCAAGGTCCTCTGGGTGTTATGCTTTTCCCTCCGTGCCTCGGCGTCTCTGCGTTCAATACGACCTCCGGGTTTTCTCATGACAGCTCAGCGTTCAAACCGGTACCCCCGGCCGCGCACGGTCAAAAAATGCCGCGGGTTGGCCGGGTCCTGCTCGAAGTACTTGCGCAGGCGGACGATGAAGTTGTCGAGGGTGCGGGTCTCGGTGTCAGCGCTCAACCCCCAGACCGACTTGAGCAGCTCCACCCGGGTCAACGTCTGCCCCTCGGCGGCGAAAAAGGTCTGCAGCATGCGCCCTTCGAGTTCGGTCAGCCGGATCGGTCCGGTCGCGGTCTCTGCCCCGAGGTTGGCCAGATCGACGATGTTGTCGCCGAAGCGGTAGGGGCTTTGCAGGTCGTCGACCGGCCGGTACCAGCCGGAGCGGCGCAGCATGCCGGCGACCCGCAGCAGGAATTCATCGAGACTGAACGGCTTGGTCAGGTAGTCGTCAGCACCCGCCGCCAGGCCGTCGATGCGCGCCCGCTCTTCGCCGAGGGCGGTCAAAATCAGGATCGGCAGCTGCGGGTCGTCGGCGCGGAACTCGCGGCAGAGAGTCAGACCGTGACCGTCGGGGAGCATCAGGTCGAGGACCACCAGGTCGGGGCGCTGCTGCCGGAACGCTGCCCTGGCTGACTGGCAGGTCTCGACATGGGTCGCCCGGTAGCCTTCGGTTTCCAGATTGTAGAGCAGGCCGAGGGCGATGTTGGTTTCGTCCTCGACCAGCAGAACATGGGCCTGCTTCATGACGTCTCCCCCCTGGCCGGCTCGCAGAGAGGCAGCTCGATGTGAAAGGTTGTCCCCTGACCGCGGCCGGCACTCTCGACGCTGATGCGCCCGCCAAGTTTGCGGATAGTGCTTTTGGCAATATAGAGGCCGAGTCCAGAGCCGCGGATGTTCTCGTCCTTGCGCCGCACCCGGTAGAACATACGGAAGATTTTTCTCTGCTCGTCCGGTTCGATGCCACGCCCCTTGTCGGCCAGGGAGAGTCGACAGTGCCGGTTTGAGCGCTGCAGACTGACGCGGATCTCCGGTGATTGATCGGAATAGAGGATGGCGTTTTCCAGCAGATTGCGCAGCGTGGTCTCGAAAGCCTCGCGGTCGATGGCGACGAACAGGCCCGGTTCGATGTCGAGATCGAGCCGGCCGGCGCGCGGCAGGGTGTACTGGCGGGCACGGAAATATTGACTGACGAACGCGCTGAAGTCGATGACCTGCGGCTGCAGTCGCCAGTGTTTCTGGTCGATCCTGCTGGCCGAAAGCAGGTTGTCGATCAGGCCGTTGAGGCGGCTGGTGTCGGCCAGCATCGTCTCGACAAAGACCAGCTGCTTCTCCGGCGGCGGCTGGTGGCGGCGCATCGTCTCCAAGTGCAGCTGCAGCGATGCGAGAGGCGACTTCAGCTCATGGGTGACCTGGGAGATGAACTGCCGCTGTTCGCGCACCAGGGCCGACTGGCGACTCCAGTAGACGAAGATCACGTAGACGCCGACTAAAATCGCCACCAAAAGCAGCAGACCTTCGGCCAGGATCAGCCAGTCGGGGCTGTCTGCCAGCAGTTCCGGACTGTACTTTTCCGCCAGTTGCCGCAGCTTGCGGTGGCTGCCGAGGAACCAGTTGAGCCAGACCACCACCACCAGCACCCAGGCGAGCTGGATGACGATGAACGCCAGCAGCGGATTGAACAGTCGGCGCAGCCATTTCATGTCAAATCTCGTCGCTGTTCACGTCGATCTATTGCCCGGGACAGTTGCCGGGAACGGCCCTGTGAACTGCCGGGACGGTTCTCACTTTTCACGGATTCAGGTTTACCACTTCGTCCGGCAGCGGACAAGGGGGTTGTTGCCGGCCGCTTTTACAGAAGTATTACATTGTCAGGGCGCTGTTTCTGGTACAGTCGCAGAGTGATGACGTCCCGCACGCGGGGCGGTAACGTAGCAAAGGAGTTGCGAGATGCGCATCGGCAAACATGAGAGCCTTTATCCGCTGATTCAGGGGGGGATGGGAGTGCGGGTCTCCGCCGCCCGCCTCGCCGGACACGTCGCCCGCTGCGGCGGCATCGGCCTGGTCGCGACCGCCGGGCTCGCCCTGAACAGTTCCCGTTTCGACGGCCGCAACTATTTCGCCACCGAGCCCCTCGCCCTCAAGGACGAGCTGGCCAAGGCCTATGCGATCGCGCCGGACGGCGTGATCGGCACCAACTGCATGGTGGCGGTCACCGACTATGCCGAAATGGTGCGGGCCTCCTGCGAAGGCGGCGCCAAGCTGATCGTCAGCGGCGCCGGTCTGCCGCTCAACCTGCCGGAACTGACCGCCGACTGGCCGGAGGTTGCCCTGGTGCCGATCGTCTCCTCGGTCAAGGCCGCCGAACTGATCTGCCGCAAGTGGGCCAAGGCCTACGATCGCCTGCCCGACGCCATCATCGTCGAAGATCCGGACACCGCCGGCGGCCATCTCGGCGAGAAGCTGGAAAAGATCGGTGACGGCAGCTACGACCAGTATGCCACGGTGCGCGGCGTCAAGGCCTATCTGCGTCAGGAGTGGCAGCATGAGGTGCCGGTGATCGCCGCCGGCGGCATCTGGGATCGTGCCGACCTGCTGCACGCTCTGGAGCAGGGCGCCGACGGCGTGCAGATGGCCAGCCGCTTCGTCTGCACCGAAGAGTGCGACGCCGACCCGGCCTTCAAACAGGCCTATCTCGACTGCCGCCAGGAAGATATCGGCCTGATCATGAGCCCCGCCGGCCTACCGGGGAGGGCCCTGGTCGCCAATGTCGACCGGATCCGGGCGCGCGACCTCGCCGAGCTCTCCGGCTGCCCGACCGGCTGCCTGCGTAAATGCGCCTTCAAGTCCCAAGGGGAGCGCTTTTGCATCGTCCATGCCCTCGACCGTGCCCAGCGCGGCGATACCGAAACCGGCCTGATCTTCTGCGGCAGCAACGCCTGGAAAGCCGAGCGCATCGAGACGGTGCAGGAGGTCTTCAACGAGCTGTTCGCCCTTGAGCAGGCGAGCGTGGTGAACGGCTGAGCGCACATTCCCACTCCTTGTCTTTCATCTCCCGGCCCCGCCCCCTGTGGCCGAGCGCCGGGAAAGTCTTGCCTGAACATCTCCGCATGATGTAAAGTCACCCTTCAAAGATCCGGCCGGTCGCCGGGTTTTTCCCCGGTTTTTTGCCGGACGGTTCCCAAAAGATGACAGGAGCAGGCATGACGGCACAGAAAGACGAATTCATCCCCAAGTGGATCGCCTGGGAATCGACCCAGCGCTGCAACCTGAACTGTGTGCACTGCCGCTGTTCCTCGGATATGGACGCCGCGGTCGGCGACTTCACCACCGAGGAGGCGTTCAAGCTGATCGACGACATCTGCGAGGTGTCGCAGCCGGTGATGGTCCTCTCCGGCGGTGAGCCGCTTATGCGCAAGGATATCTTCGAGATCGCCAGATACGGCACCTCGAAGGGGCTGCGCATGTGCATGGCGACCAACGGCACCCTGATCGACGACGCGGTCTGCAAGCAGATGCTGGAGGCCGACATCAAGATGGTCTCCCTCTCTCTGGACGGCTCCAACGCCGAAGTCCACGACAACTTCCGCGCTTGTCCCGGCGCCTTCGAAGGGACGATCCGCGGCGCCGAGACTTTGAAGCGCAACGGCATCAAGTTCCTGGTCAACTCGTCGTTCACCAAGCGTAACCAGCACGATATCGGCGCCACCTTCAAACTCGCCAAGAGCCTCGGCGCCACCGCCTGGTACATGTTCATGATCGTGCCGACCGGGCGCGGCGAGGAGATCATGAACGAGCTGATCTCCAAGGAAGACTACGAAGAGATCCTCGCCTGGCACTACGAGCAGGAGAAGGGGGAGGACGAAATCCTGATGCGGCCGACCTGTGCGCCGCACTACTACCGTATCGTGCCGCAGATGGCCAAGGCCGAGGGGGTCGACTTCAAGCGCCGCAGCCTGACCTTCTCCACCGGCGGCGGCAAGGGGTGTATCGCCGCCCAGACCATCTGCCTGATCGACTGCTTCGGCAACCTCAAACCCTGCTCCTACTTCCACTCCTCGGTGGGCAACGTCAAGCAGATCCCGTTCAAGGAGCTCTGGTTCAACAGCAAGACCTTCAACGACCTGCGCAATTTCAAGGCCTACAAGGGCAAGTGCGGCGAGTGCGAGTTCATCAACGTCTGTGGCGGCTGCCGGGCGCGGGCCGACGCGGTCTACGGCGACTACATGGCAGAGGAACCGTTCTGCAACTACATCCCGCAGCGCACCCTGAAGCGGATGGAGCAGGAAGCGGCTGAGGATCTGAACAAATAACCCCTGGTCTCACGCAAAGACGCGTAGAAAGCCGGGTTGTCACGTCCTTGCGAAAAGTGACTTGGCAGAGCCTGGCAAAGGCCGTTGCCTGGAGACTGGAGAAAAGATGATGCTGGCTTTGCACCCGCAGTACCTGACCGACGAGCAGAATCGGCGCAAGGCTGTGGTGCTGCCGCTGGACGAGTGGGAAGGGATTCTCGCTGCCCTGCAAGAACTTGATGACGTCATGGCCTACGACCAGGCCAAGGCGGGCCGCCAGGACAAGATTTCCTTCGAGCAGGCTGTTCACGAGATCGAGCAGGGCTATCGAAAGTGAGTTTTTCGCTGGAGATCCTGCGTGCCGCGCAAAAACAGTTGGCAAGGATCGACCGGCAGGAGCAGCAACGGCTTGTTGCTGCCATTCGCAACCTGGCAAGTGAGCCGCGCCCGACTGGCGGCAGCAAGCTGACCGGTCGCGACGCCTGGCGAATTCGTGTCGGTGATTACCGGGTCATTTACGAGATAGACGATGGCAAGTTGACGATTCTGGTCGTGACCATCGCTCACCGAAGAGAGAGTTACCGCTGACAACAGTCATTAAAACTGTGCCCGTTGTTTAAATCCAAGGAGGACAGAATTCCATGTCACAAGACTACACATTCCTCAAGGCCTGTCGCGGCGAGAAAACCGATTACACCCCGGTCTGGCTGATGCGCCAGGCCGGCCGCTATCTGCCACAGTACATGGCGGTGCGCAAGAAGGTCACCTTCCTCGAACTCTGCAAAACGCCGGAACTGGCGGCGGAGGTGACCATCCAGCCGATCGACTATCTCGATGCCGACGCGGCGATCCTGTTCTCCGATATTCTCACCCCGGTGGAGCCGATGGGGCTGAAGCTCGACTTCGTCCCCGGCCCGGTCTTTGAGAACCCGGTGCGCACCGAGGCCGACATCGACGCCCTGCGCATCCCGATCATGGAGGAAGATGTCCCCTACGTGCTCGAAACGATCAAGATCCTGCGCCGTGAGTTCGAAGGGCGGGTGCCGCTGATCGGTTTCGGCGGTGCGCCGTTCACTCTCGCCTGCTACATGGTGGAAGGGAAGGGGAGCAAGGACTTCGCCCAGATCAAGCGCATGATGTACGGGGCGCCGGAGCTGTTCGCCAAACTGATGGACAAGGTCACCGAGATGGACCGGCAGTACCTGAACGCCCAGATCGACGCCGGCGCCCAGGCGATCCAGATCTTCGACACCTGGGGCGGCATCGTCTCGCCCCTCGACTACGAACGCTATATCCTCCCCTACACGAAGAAGCTGATCGACGGCCTCAAGCGCACAGTGCCGATCATCCACTTCGTCAAGGGGGCCGGGACCATGCTCGATGTCGTCGCCAAAGCCGGCTCCGACGTCATGGGGCTCGACTGGCACGTCAACCTCGGCAAGGCCCGCGACATCCTCGGCCCGCAGATCGCCGTGCAGGGGAACCTCGACCCGACCGTGCTCTATGCGCCGAAGGCGCACATCGAAGCTGAAGTTAAGCGGATTCTCGACGAGAACGCCGGCCGGCCGGGACACATTTTCAACCTCGGCCACGGTATCCTGCCGACCGTCGATCCCGAGCATGCCCGCTTCATGGTCGAGTGTGTACACAAGCACAGCGGTAAGTAAGAAGCGCGAAGACCGGATTTTAACGCGGAGGCGCGGAGACGCAGAGGAATAACTCTCTGGCCTTTTTCCGCGTCTCAGCGCCTCCGCGTTAAACCGGTTTTATAGTGAACCACTAAAGCAGGAAGCTATTGTGTCAAACGCAAACCAGTCCCCGGCCCCCAGCCCCCAGCCCCGGTTGTCCCCCGACAAACCGACCGGACTGGTGTTGTTGAACATGGGCGGACCCGACTCTTTAAGAGCGGTCCGCCCGTTTCTCTACAACCTGTTCTCTGATCGCGAGCTGATCCAGCTGCCGGCCGGCGCTCTTTTGCAGAAGCCGTTCGCCTGGATGATCAGCCGACTGCGGGCGCCGAAGGTCAGGCTTAACTACGCCGCTATCGGTGGCCGGTCGCCGCTGCTGGAGTGGACGGAGAAGCAGGCTAACGGCACCGCTGCCCTGCTCGGCGCGTCGTTCCGGCCGCTGGTTGCCATGCGCTACTGGGCGCCGCGCGCCGAAGAGTGTCTGCGCCAGATGAAAGAGGAGGGGATCGAGCAGGCGGTGGTCCTCTCCATGTACCCACACTACACCGGTGCGACCTCCGGCAGCAGTCTCAACGACTTCAGGGCGACGGCTGCCCGGGTCTATCCGCAGCTGCGCTTTATCGAAATTCGTGACTGGTACGACTGGCCCGGCTATCTCGATGCCCTGGCCAACCGCATCCGTGAGGGGCTGGAACTGTTCCACGAACTGGTGCGCGACGAAGTGGTGCTGCTCTTCTCCGCCCACGCCCTGCCGCAGTCGTTCATCGATCGCGGCGATCCTTATCTGGAGCACGTCCAGGCGACGGTCAGCGGCGTGCTGCAGCGCCTCGGTGAGCGGCCCCATGCTCTCGGCTTCCAGAGCCGCAGCGGACCGGTCAAATGGATGGAGCCGGATACCCTCGACGAGCTCGACCGGCTGGCGGCAGAAGGGGCTCCGGGGGTGCTGATCGTGCCGATCTCCTTTGTCTCCGACCATATTGAAACCCTGCAGGAGATCGACTTCGAAATGCGCATGCACGCCGAAAAGGCCGGGCTCCCCCGTTTTGAGCGCAGCCCCTCCCTCAACGACCAGCCCGATTTTCTGCAGGCCCTGGCGGATCTGGTCCGTCACCACCTGGCACAGGCATGACCCGGCTCTGCCGGCACTGCGGTGCGGAGTTCGACCCAGACTGCATGCCGGACGAACCGGCTGTACAGGCCGGTCTGCTGCTGGCTCGTGAGCGCTATGACGACGCCGGTCAGGTCTGTGTCGACTGTTTGGCCAGTCGCGGCCGGCTGGCGATGATGTACGACCCGACCGTGCACAATTAAGGGTGTTCTGTTCGCACCGACTCTGCCAGCACCTCCCCCCTCATCCGGCCTTCGGCCACCTTCTCCCTGAGGGAGAAGGCACCCCGTTTTTCTGAACAGTTGTGACTCTGTTGTCATAGCGTCACCGTCGCCGGAGACTGATGTTCCCTCTCCCTTGAGGGAGAGGGTGCCCGCAGGGCGGGTGAGGGGCGAACTCATGCTGCGCAAAAACCTCCCCTCTCAACGCCACTCCGCCAGTTTGTCGGCGGCGATTTTCGCTTCTTCGCTGCCCGGGAATTTGTCGATGACGCGCTGCAGTTGCAGGCGGGCGCTGCTGCGATCGCCGAGGGCGTCGAAGGCGAGCCCCTGCTTGAGCAGGGCGGCGCCGACTTTGGGGTGATCCGGGTTGCCCTGGATGATGGTTTCAAAGGCGAGGACCGCCCGGTCGTAGCTCTGCTCGGCATAGAAGGTCTCACCGACCCAGTAGCCGGCGTTGACCCGCAAGGGATCTGTCGGGTAGTTCTTGAGAAAATCTTCCATCACTTCCCGGCCGCCGGTGAAATCCTTCAGTTCGCGAATCATGCGCAGGCCGCGGTTGTACATCTCGGCGGCGCTTTCATTCGGGGCAGTCGCCGCTGCCGGAGTTGCGGCTGCAACTGCTGTGGCGGGTGATGCGGTCGGGGGCATGGACGTTGCCGGGGCTGCCGGTTGCAGCAACGGGCTCTCTGGCAGGCGTTGCTCCAGATCGGCCAGCCGCAGGTTCAGTTCGTCACGCACCATCTGCAGTTCCTGGCGCAGATCGTCGCTGGTGCGTTGCTGGTCGTCGAAACGCCCCTGGATCGACTGCATGTCGACGCGCAGACCGTCGAGGCCGGCCCGCAGCTCCGCCTGGTTGGTGGCAAGGAGGTCGACGCGGGTGCGCATCCCTCCTGACTGTTCATCCTGCATCAGCTTCAGACTGCGTTCGGCCTCGGTCAGGCGTTTCTGGACTTCGAACAGGTCGCGCTGGGTGCGCAGCATCTGCTGTTCGCTGACCACGCAGCCGCTCAGCAGCAGAGTCAACATCCCGGTAACCAGAACGATTCGCATCATGACGGCCTCCCAAACGGCAGGGGCCGCTTGACGCGGCCCCCGGTGTTCACAATCTTTCATTCAACAGCAGTTCGTTGCCACTGCCGAATCGATACCATCGTCTAGCGGCTCTCTTTGAACTCGGCGCGCCGGTTCTGGGCCCAGGCCTGCTCGGTGGAGCGCGGGTCGAGGGGCTTTTCTTCGCCGTAGGAGATCACCGACAGGCGAGCGGCGTCGATGCCGAGGGAGATCAGATAGTTCTTGGCGGCCCGGGCGCGACTTTCGCCGAGAGCGAGGTTGTACTCGTCGGAGCCGCGCTCGTCGCAGTGCCCTTCGATAACCACTTTGGCGGCGCTGTTGGCCCGCAGGTAGTCGGCGTTCTGCGCCAGGACGGCCCGGGCGTCATCGCGCAGGACGAACTGGTCGAAATCGAAGTGGATCCGCTGCAGGCCGGCAATTGCCTGCGGCTCCGGACGCTTGTCGAGACCGATCGGCTGGTCGGTTGCCGGCGCGACCTGGGGTTGGCTGGAAAGGTCGGTCGCAGCACCCTGGTCATCCAGGGTCGGCTTTGTCTTTGAGCTGCAGGCGATCAGACCGGAGCAGAGCAGCAGGGTGAGCAGAAGAAGGGACAGAGAACGAAACGGGGTCATTGCAAGCTCCTTTGGATGGAAGAGGGTTGTTCAATACAACCACTTGAATACGATAGTTTTTTACCGGTCGACAAGGTCTATTTTCAATCAGGCACGCATTATAGCGACCGGCTTTTGAAAAGACAACTGATTCTGAAGTCCTACCCCCAGCCCCTGTCACCGGGTCTACCAACGCCCCGACCAGGCCGGATGGCGGCTGGTGCTGGTCGGAGCGGTCAGGCGCCGGGCACCGGTGCCGTCGGCCCGCATCACAAAGATGGCGCGCTTGCCGTCACGATCTGAAGAATAGGTCAGAAACCGGCCGTCCGGGCTCCAGCGCGGGTGCTCCTGGTTGCCGGGTCCGAAGGTCAGGCGGCGCTCGTCGCTGCCGTCGGTGCGGATCGTGTAGACATCGAACCGGCCGTTTTCCATGCGGGTAAAGGCGATCAGGTCCTGTTTCGGGTTCCAGTCTGGGGTGGCGTTGTATTTGCCGTTGACAGTCAGGCGGCGGGCCGTACCGCTCTCCAGATCGGCGATGAACAGGTGCGGGTTGCCGGCCCGGCTGGAGACGAAAGTGATCTGGCGGCCGTCCGGGCTCCAGCTCGGGTCGCTGTCGATCCCCCAGCTGTCGGTCACCCGGCTGCGAATCCGGCCGGTACGGTCGATGACGTAGATTTCCGGATTCTGGTCACGCGACAGGGTCAGGGCTATGTCCCGGCCGTTCGGTGCGTAGCGGCCGGCAATATTCAAGCCATCCTTGAAGGAGACCCGCGCCTCCTGGCCGGTATAGATCTCCTTGCGATACAGATCGGGGTTGTTGTCGTAGTAGGAGGTGAACAGGATCTCCTTCCCCTGTGGCGAGAAGTCGGGGTTGAGGACGATGGAGCGGTGGTTGGTCAGCTGGATCGGGTTGTGGCCGTCGACGTCCATCAGCCAGAGTTCAGAGTGACCGGTCCGGTCGGAGATGAAGGCGAGCCGGCTGCTGAACGGCCCGTCCTCGCCGGTCAGCGCCCGCATGATCTGGTCGGCGAAGGCGTGGCCGATGCGGCGGGCATCCTGGCTGCGGCCGACGTAGCGCCGGCCGGTGAGCAGACGGCGGTTGACCACGTCGAACAGGCGGGCCTCGACAATCAGCTGATCATTCTGCAGGCGGTAGGTCCCCTTGACCAGGGTGTCGGCGCCGAGCAGCCGCCACTGGGCGAAGTTGACCTGGGTGCTGTAGAGACCCGGTTTGGCGGCGTCGTCGAGAAACGCCTGCGGGGAAATGAACCGGAACAGGCCGCTCAGATCGAGATCGTTCTCCAGCGCCTGATAGAGCTGCTCGGCGGCGTCGTTCTGGTCCGAGTCGTTTTCGGCAATGAACCGGGTCAACGCCAGGGGGATGGTCTGCTCGCCCGGGGCGGAGATCTCGATCTGCGCCGCCCAGGCGCTGCTGCCGAGGCAAAAAAGGATCAGAAGCCAGCCGACGGTTTGACGGAACATCTCTTTTATCTCCTTGCCGCCACCATCTCCTTGAGATTGAAGATGACGGTCACTTCGGTGTCACGGGGGAGTTTCTGCTGCAACTGTCTGGATTTGATGATGGCGCGGGTGATCGAGTCGTCGAACTGCGAATCACCGGATGACTCGATGACCCGGTAGCGGCTTAAGGAGCCGTCGGCGGCGTAGGCGAGCAGCACCCGCGCTTCGATGCTGCCGAGGCGCGCCCGGTCGAGCAGGTAAGGTGAAAGCGCCCAGTTCTGCTGGATGGTCGCCTGAATGTTGGCGAGCAGGCTGACTCCGACCTCATCGCCGCTGCCGTCCGGCATGCCGACCGGCGTCTGGATCTCGTCGCCCCGCGCCGCCGGCGCCTCCTGCAGGCCGGCCAGACGCTGCTTGAGGGCATCGATCTCCGCCTGGCGCGCCTGTCGGGCGCGCAGCTCTTCAAGGGCCTGCTGACGTTGCTGCTCGGCTCGGCGCTCATCCGGCACGGCTGGGACAGGGGCCGGTTTCGGTGTCGGTCGCGACGGCGCCGCCGGCTTGCTGACCTTGACCGGCTCCGCCGGTGTGGCGGGTTTGGCCGGCGCCGGTTGCGGCTTGCTCGGCGCCGGGGCAGCCGGCTGGGGCGCTGGCTTCGGTGCGGCGACTGTGGCCGGTTTCGGTTTGGCGGGCGCATCAGGGCGCCCGGCCTGGGGTTTCAGCACCGGCTTGTGTACCAGATCGACGAAATAGGTCTGCGGCTTCGGTGGCGTCGGGCTGGTGAACCAGCCGCCGGCGAGCAGGACGACGGTCACGGTATGCAGCAGCAGCGAGACGATCAGAAAACGACCCAGTTTGGGATGATCGTGGTTGCTGTGCGCTTCTGAAGTTGACAGAGGTGGCATACCGGATGCGGTCTAGTCGATCGGGTCCTGGGCGACCATGCCGAGCTTGGCGACGCCGGCACGCTTGATAGCGGCCATGATCTGCACCACTCGGCCGTACTCGACCGCCTTATCGGCTTCGAGGTAGACGGTCTTGTCGTCGCGCTCGGCGAGGATCTGCTCGAGCACCGGCGTCAGTTTCGCCGGCGACTCGACACGGTTGCCGCCGACCATGATCGCCCCCTTGCGGGTCAGGGTGACGATCAGCGGTTCCTTGGCCGCCTCGAGGTTGGGGGCGTTTTCGATCTCCGGCAGGGCGACATCGACCCCTTTGTCCATCATCGGCGCAGTGATCATGAAGATGATCAGCAGCACCAGCATGACGTCGACAAACGGCGTGACGTTGATATGGGCCAGCGCCGAGCGCCGCCGGGTTTCGCGTTGGCCGACTTCCATGCTCAGCGGCTCCGACTCATGCGCTGCACGATGTTGAGCATCTCCTGGCTGAAGTTGTCCATTTCGCCGATCAGCAGGTTGACCTTGTTGACGAAGTGGTTGTAGCCGATCACCGCCGGGATCGCCGCCACCAGGCCGATGGCGGTGGCAACCAGCGCCTCGGAGATCCCCGGCGCGACCACCGCCAGGGAGGCGCTGCCGGTCTGGCCGATGCCGTGGAAGGCGTCCATGATCCCCCAGACGGTGCCGAACAGGCCGATGAACGGCGCCGCCGAACCGGTGGTGGCGAGAAACGAGAGATACTTTTCCAGACGCTGGGTCTCCGAAGTCGAGGCCCGGCGCAGGGCACGGGCGACCCGATCCTGTTCACCGAGATCGGCGACCAGCGGCTCGTCGCTGTCGCCGGCTGGCCGGCGACTCTGGGCCAGCTCGCGATAGGCCTCGCGAAACAGCACGCTCAAGGGGGAGTGCCGGTAGTCGGCCAGCCCCTGGCCGATGCTTTCGAAGCGTTTTTTCGCCCAGAAGAAGTCGAGAAACTTCTCGGACTGGCGCACGGCGCGCTGCACGGTCAGCTGTTTGTAGAAGATGATGGCCCAGGAGACCACCGAGAAGTAGACCAGAATCAGCAGGACCAGCTTGACCACCGTCCCGGCGTTGTAGACGAGTTCCAAGATGCGCTCCTTGTGTTACGGGCTCTTCGGTATGTTGTCCAAGCAAATCCGATTATTTGTCAGATATTTCCGGTCAGCTTTGTGCCTGCGGTTCAAATCGCCCCTCATCCGCCCCTGCGGGGCACCTTCTCCCTCGGGGAGAAGAAAAGAAGACTCCCCCAGGGGAGAGGGTGGCCGAAGGCCGGGTGAGGGGTGAATTCGACAGGCTGGCAGCTTCGTAAAAATCTAACCGGACAAGGATGATTATTTGTCAGACCCTCTCAGCAAGTCAACCGATAAGGGGGGCAACAGCGCCGGCAGGTGACGGCCGATGTGTCGGGCTGTGGCCGAGTCAGGCGATCTCTGCAGAAGTCGTCGCAAGTCGTCCGCCTCGTCCAGGTCGTACCATCTCCCGATTTCCCGGTAGCCGAGATTGTGCCGACGGGCCTGGATGCGGGTTGCAGCCAGCACCTGGGGGGTGCTCCAGGGAATGGCAGCGAAAATAGCCGGGCAGACGGCCCGCAGGCCGATCAGCACGTAGCCGCCATCGCGGGAAGGGATTGTCACCAGGTCGGTCGCCTCCAGGGCGGTGACAGCCGCCTCGACAAGCTGCAGCGGCAGATCGGGGCTGTCCGAGCCGATCAGCAGCAGCGGCCCGGCGCCGGCGGCGAAAAGGGTGTCGGCGGCAGTGTTCAGGCGTGTACCGAGGTCGCCGTCACTCTGCGCCAGCAGTTCGACGCCGGGGAAGTGGCTCCGGAACCAGTCGGCCGGGCCGGCATGGCAGAGGACGATCCGCAGCCGGCTCGTCTGCATGCGTTGCACGGTCTCTGTCAGGCAGACCTGGTAGAGGTCGCTCGCCTGCTGTGACGACAGCGGTGGACAGAGACGGGTCTTGACCTGGCCGGCGACCGGCTGCTTGGCGAAGATGACGAGGGTCGGCACGCTGCGGGTCATCGACGGCAACCGGGCGGCGCGCTCAAGCGGGCCAGTTGCGCTCGACCATGGCGTAGGCCGAGTGGTTGTGGATCGATTCGAAATTCTCGCAGGCGACGCGGAAGCCGCTGACGCGCGGCTCGCCGAGCAGCCGTTCGGTGACGGCGCGGACGATATCCTCGACAAACATCGGGTTGTCGTAGGCCTGCTCGGTGAGGAACTTCTCGTCCTCGCGTTTCAGCAGGGCGTAGACCGGCGCGCTACCGCACGCTTCGATCCAGCCGATCAGATCCTCCAGCCAGACATGTTCGCGGTAGCGGATTTCGACCCGCACCGCGCTGCGCTGGTTGTGGGCGCCTCGGGCACTGATCTCGCGCGAACAGGGGCAGAGCGAGGTCAGGGGGACGGTGACGCCGAGCTGGAAGTCGTACTGGTCACCGAGACTGGCGACCATGCGGCACTGGTACTCCATCAGGCTGGTCGCCGCCGAGACCGGCGCCTGTTTCTCGATGAAGTAGGGGAAGTCGAGTTCGATGTGGGCGCAGCTCGCTTCGAGACGACTCTTCATGTCGGCGAGCAGGCTGTCCATGCGCTCGATGCTGATCTCGCCGTGATACTGGTTGAGGATCTCGATGAAGCGGCTCATGTGCGTCCCCTTGAAGTGGTGGGGCAGGTCGACGTACATGTTGATGCGAGCAACGGTCTGCTGGCGCTCGCGGCTCCGGTCCTGAACGACAATCGGATAGCGGATATCCTTGACCCCCACCTTGTCGATGGCGATGTTGCGCTCGTCGCGGGAGCGTTGCATGTCAGGCATGTTATTCATCGTGAACCACTTTCTACGAGGACCAATTGTCGGGGGAGCGGGAAGCCTCGCATGCAGAAGTTACTTTTCGATAGCGATCCCGATTTCGGTCTGGATTGAACGAATTAACGATTCAACGAATCAACAGCATTTCTAAACCACGTAGTCTACCGGATCCGCGAGACCCGCTTCGGCGAAGCCTTTCAGGCGCAGGCGGCAGGAGTCACAGCGGCCGCAGGCGAGACCGTCTGCCGTCGGGTCGTAGCAGGAATGGGTCAGGCGGTAGTCGACGCCGAGGGCGAGGCCGCGGCGGATGATCTCCGCCTTGCTCTGCTGGAGCAGCGGCGCATGGATGCGGTAGCGCCCGGCCCCCTCCACCGCTGCGCGGGTCGCCAGGTTGGCCATGGTTTCGAAGGCGGCGATGTATGCCGGTCGGCAGTCGGGGTAGCCGGAGTAGTCGAGGGCGTTGACGCCGATGTAGATGTCGAAGGCGCCGAGAACTTCGGCCCAGCCGAGGGCGAAGCTTAAAAAAATCGTGTTGCGCGCCGGCACGTAGGTGGCCGGGATCTCGTTTGCGACCACCCCGTCTTTCGGCACGGCGATGTCGGCGGTCAGGGCGCTGCCGCCGACCTGGCGATAGTCGAACTCGACCACCAGGTGCTCCACCGCACCGATGCGCGGCGCGTACTCGCGCGCTTTGGCCAACTCCACCGCATGGCGCTGGCCATAAGCAAAACTCAGGGCATAGGGCGCGAAGCCGTCGGCTTGCGCCTGGGCCAGGCAGGTGGTCGAATCGAGCCCGCCGCTATAGAGAACAACCGCTTTTTGTGTCATGCTTCTCCAGCCTCCAGCCTCCAGCTTGCCCGCCAAAGCCTTGGCGACGGCGGGCCTCCTTTCCCTCAATGCACCTCGAAAAACGGCCCGGTGCCGAGTCGATGGATCTTCAGCAGGTTGGTGGTGCCGGGGTCGGAGACCGGACTCCCCATGGTGATCACCACGACGTCGCCCTTGTGCAGGACGCCGGCGTCGAGAACCGCTGCCTCCACCGAGCGGATCTGCGCTTCGGTATCGCCTTCGATATCGACCCGGATCGAGCGGACCCCGGCGTACAGGGCCATGCGCCGGCGCACCGCGTAGGCGGGGGTGACAGCAAAGACCGGTACAGGCGGCCGGTACTTGGCGACCAGGGCGGCGGTGCTGCCGGTCTGGGTGAAGGCAAGGATCGCGGCGGCGCCGACATTGTCGGCCACCTGGCAGGCGGCCCGGCCGATCGCCTCCGGCAGATGCTGGCGATCGCGCAGGCCGTTCTCCCGGTGCAGTACCTGCTCGCGCAGCTGCGGGTCGGTCTCGACATCGTGGGCGACCCGGACCATCATCGCCACCGCTTCGCGCGGATAGTCGCCGGAGGCAGTCTCCGCCGACAGCATCACGGCGTCGGTGCCGTCGAGGATGGCGTTGGCGACATCGGAGGTTTCCGCCCGGGTCGGCCGGGGGTTTTTCACCATGCTCTCCAGCATCTGGGTGGCAGTAATCACCGGCTTGCCGGCGGCGTTGCATTGGCGGATGATATGCTTCTGGATCAGGGGGACCTTTTCCGGGTTGATCTCGACACCGAGGTCGCCGCGCGCCACCATGACACCATCGGCGACCGCCAGGATGGCACCGAAGCCGGCGACCGCTTCGGGTTTCTCGATCTTGGCGATCACCCGCTGGCTGGCCTTGCGCTGGTAGAGCAGTGCGCGCAGCTGCTCGACGTCGGCGGCCGAACGGACGAAGGAGAGGGCGACATAGTCGAGCTCCTGCTCAATACAGAAGTCAAGGTCAATCAGATCCTTGGCGGTCAGAGCCGGGGCCGAGACGTGCACGCCCGGGAGGTTGATCCCCTTGCGGTCTTTGAGCAGGCCGCCGATTTCGACCCGGCAGTGCACGCGCGGCGGTTCGACCTGCAGGACTTTCAGTTCGAGCAGGCCGTCGTCGAGCAGGATCGGATCGCCCGGCTGCACATCGTCGGGCAGGGCGTCGTATGTGGTCGGAATCACATCGCCGGTGCCGAGCAGCTCTTCGGTGGTGATGGTGACCTGCTCGCCGGCGGTCAGGGTCATGGCGCCGTTCTGCAACCGGCCGACGCGGATCTTCGGTCCCTGCAGATCGCCGAGGATCGCCACGGCGCGGCGCCGATGGCGCGACAGCTCACGGATGTCGGCGATGATCCGGGTCAGCTCGGTGTGATCACCGTGAGAAAAATTCAGACGAAACACATCGGCGCCGGCTTCCATCAGCTGCAGCAGCATCTCGCGGCTGGCACAGGCGGGGCCGACGGTGGCGACAATCTTGGTGCGACGGAAATCGGCATCGGTCATAGGGGGACTCCGGAGGGTCAAGCGGGCCGGCACAGAACCGGCGACGCCGCACTATAGCACAGCCGGGGCGGGACGATGAACCGGCAAAACTGTTGCTGCCGGCGAAAAAGGTATGTTATGGGTTACTACTTGTTGATTCGTTGATTCGTTGATTCGTTGATTCGTTGATTCGTTGATTCGTTGATT
>JAVVDS010000057.1:0-16869 GCA_032251295.1 Desulfuromonadales bacterium
ATGGGCGCAGGGCTTGGTCCGGCGAGCGCCTTCCTCTATTCCGAACCGGCATTGAGCCCAATCCGGCCATTGACAATATCCGCCTATGCGGATATCTTTTCTCCATGCAAACCGAAGCCCGCATCTTCAAAGCCCTGGCCGACGAAACCCGCCTGCGCATTCTGGCGCTGCTGCTGGAGGGTGAGCTGTGCGTCTGCGAGATCATGGCGGCACTCGATCTGCCGCAGTCGACCGTCTCGCGCCATCTCGCCTATCTGCGCAACAGCGGCTGGGTGAACGATCGGCGCCAGGGGGTCTGGATGTTCTACCGACTGGAGACCGGCAGCCCCGTGCGGGCCGCCATTCAGGGCGTGCTGGAGAACCATCTGCCCGGCCTGCCGGACCATGCGGTCGCCGTGGAGAAGTTGCGCCGGTTCCGGCAGGAACAGACCCGTACCGCCTGCTGATTTTTTTTTGCCCACCTTATATCCGCTCATACGGATAGACCCAAAAGGATGTGCCCGATGAAAAAGCGCGTGCTGTTTCTCTGCACCCACAATTCCTGCCGCTCGCAGATGGCCGAGGGGCTGGTCAACCACGACCTCGGCGACCGAATCGCGGCGTTTTCCGCCGGCACCGAGGCAACCCGGATCAATCCCCTGGCGGCAAACGTCATGGCCGAGATCGGCATCGATCTCTCTGGCCACCGCTCCAAGGTTCTGGATGAGTTTGCCGGGCAGCCCTTCGATTACGTCATCACCCTGTGCGGTGACGCCAACGAGAAGTGCCCGCTCTTTTTCGGCGGTGTCAAGCGGCGGCACATCGGTTTCGAGGATCCGTCGCGCCTCCCGGGGAGCGAAGAAGTAGGGGCGAAAAATTTTTCGCCCCTACCAGAATACCGCCGGGTGCGGGACGAGATCCGGCAGAAAATGCGGGAATTTTTTGAAAAGGAATTGGCATCGTAGGGGCAACCCCCTGTGTTCGCCTTGAACTGTCCTTGGATAACCCAAAACCCGGGCAGACCCAGTGGTCTGCCCCTACAAGGAAACCCGTTATGTCGACCCTAACCCGGAAACTCTCGTTTCTCGACCGCTACCTGACCCTGTGGATCTTTGTCGCCATGGCGGTGGGCGTCGGCGCCGGCTGGCTGATCCCCGGCGTCAAGGACTTCGTCAACCTGTTCACTGTCGGCACCACCAACATCCCGATTGCCATCGGCCTGATCCTGATGATGTACCCGCCGTTTGCCAAGGTCCGTTACGAGGAGATGCCTGATGTCTTCCGCAACAAGAAGATCCTCGGCCTCTCGCTGCTGCAGAACTGGGTCATCGGGCCGATCCTGATGTTCATCCTCGCCATCGTCTTTCTGCACGGCTATCCCGAGTACATGGTCGGTCTGATCATGATCGGCCTGGCGCGCTGCATCGCCATGGTGATTGTCTGGAACGAGCTGGCCGACGGCAACACCGAGTACGCTGCCGGGCTGGTCGCCTTCAACAGCATCTTCCAGGTGCTGTTCTTCAGCGTCTACGCCTGGTTCTTCATCAGCGTACTGCCGCCGCTGTTCGGTCTGGAAGGGGCATTGGTCGATATCACCATCGGCGAGATCGCCCAGAGCGTCTTCATCTACCTCGGCATCCCGTTTCTGGCCGGAGCCCTGACCCGCCTGGTCGGCGTCAAGCTGATCGGTCGCGAGCGCTATCATGCCGTGGTGGTGCCGAGAATCGGCCCGCTGACCTTGATCGCCCTGCTGTTCACCATCGTCGTCATGTTCAGTCTGAAAGGCGATCTGATCGTGCAGATCCCGATGGACGTGGTACGCATCGCCATTCCGCTGCTGATCTATTTCGTGCTGATGTTTCTGGTCTCCTTCTACATGGGCAAAAAAGTCGGCGCCGACTACAGCCGCACCACCACCCTGGCGTTTACCGCCGCCAGCAACAACTTCGAGCTGGCCATCGCTGTGGCCATCGCCGTCTTCGGCCTCAACTCCGGGGCGGCCTTTGCCGCGGTGATCGGCCCGCTGGTCGAGGTGCCGGTGATGATCGGTCTGGTGCATGTCGCCTTCTGGTTCCAGCGGCGCTATTTCCAGGGACGGGTCAGCTTCTGATTGCAAATCAGCGCCTCAGGCAAAGCAGCAACCGATTGCCACAGCAGCCAGCGGCATTCGAGCGACAGAGGTCTTTTCGCTGTGGCGCTTGCCAGGCTTTTTGTCGTAAACTGAACGCGGCATGGCAGACAACGGAAAGTCTCCGCACTGCCGCCCCCACCCCTGGCCACCCAAGGAGCCCCCATGTTCGGCTTAGGAACCACGGAAATGATCATCATCCTGGTGCTGGTCCTGATTGTCTTCGGCGCCGGCAAGCTGCCCCAGGTGGCCAGCGCCCTCGGCAAGGGAGTCCGCAACTTCAAGGACGGTGTCGACCCGAAACTGATCGATGACGAGGAGACCTCGTCCGGCGGCGACAAGCAGGCCTGAGAGGCAGCAGATGTCGCCACGGGTCGTTGCTGTCTGTATCAGCAAACATAAGGGAGAGAAGAAGACGCCGGTCGAGGCGGTCGAGTTGCGGCCGGAGCACGGCATTGTCGGCGACGCCCACGCCGGCGACTGGCATCGCCAGGTCAGTCTGCTCGCCCTGGAGAGCATCCGCAAGATGCAGCAGCTGGGGCTGGCGGTCGATTCCGGCGATTTCGCCGAAAACATCACCACGGCGGGGATCGATCTGGTCAATCTGCCGGTCGGCACGCGCCTGCGCATCGGCCCCGCCCTGCTCGAAGTGACCCAGATCGGCAAGGAATGCCATACCCGCTGCGCCATCTACCATCAGGCCGGCGACTGTGTCATGCCCAAAGAAGGGATTTTTGCCCGGGTCATCACAGGCGGTCAGGTCAGAAGCGACGATCCGGTCGAGATCCTGTCCCCCTGATCACCGCAACATTCCGACCTACCCCTGAAGCAGACCGGTACTGCGCAGTTCTGCAACCAGCTGGTTGAACCCGACGCCGGAGAGGCTCTGCGCGCCGTCACAGAGGGCGCGGTCGGGGTCGGGGTGGACTTCGACCATGATGCCGTGGGCGCCAACCACCAGGGCGGCTTTGGTCATCGGCGGCACCAGAGAGCGTTTGCCGGTGGCGTGGCTCGGGTCGACGATGATCGGCAGATGGCTCAGCTCGCGGATCAGCGGCACCACGCTCAGGTCGAGGGTGTTGCGGGTCGCCCGCTCGAAGGTGCGAATCCCCCGTTCGCAGAGGATCACCCGCGGGTTCCCTTCGGCGAGGATATACTCGGCCGCCGAGAGGAACTCCTCGATGGTCGCGCTCATCCCCCGTTTGAGCAGGACCGGATGCCCGCTCTTGCCGACCTCCTTGAGCAGGTCGAAATTCTGCATGTTGCGCGCGCCGATCTGCAGCAGGTCGGCATACTCGCAGACCACCGGCAGCTGTTCGATGCGCATCACCTCGGTGACCACCGGCAGGCCGACGGCATCACCGGCCTGGCGCAGGTACTTGAGGCCGGCGACCCCGAGCCCCTGGAAACTGTGCGGCCCGGTGCGCGGCTTGAAGGCGCCGCCGCGCAGCATGCGGGCGCCGCCGGCCTTGACCACCCGGGCGGCCTCGAGCATCTGCGCCTCGCTCTCGATGGAGCAGGGACCGGCGATGAGCACCGGCGGCTGCGCCGCTCCGAATTTGACGCCGCGCACGTCGACCACCGTGTCTTCGGGATGGAAGTCGCGGGAGACCAGCTTGTACGGCTTGCTGACGTGGATGACCTCGCGGACCCCCGACAGTTCGCGGATGGTGGTATCGTCGACGTACCCCTGGTTGCCGAGGACGCCGATGGCGGTGCGCTCGCTGCCAGGGATCGGCTCGGCCTGCAGCCCCATCGCCTCAACCGCTGCGACAACGGCACGGATTTCGGCATCGCCGGCGCTGTGATGCATGACAATCAGCATGACATTCTTCTCCCGTCGGTTTTGGTCGCGGCCCGGATGCCGCGCAGCTCAGATTACCCGTCCCGCTGCACGGCGACAAGGTCTTTTTCGCACAGCTCTTTTTCGTACAATCCGGCAGTTGGCGAGCCGGGCCGATTCGGGTATGCTTGCCGCAGCCGCGTTTTCTCCACAGTCGCGCCCCGAATCTGGAGCCGTCCACCATGGCAAGAGTTCTGACAACCATGCTGCTTTGTGGGGCCCTGCTGGCGCCGCCCAGCCTGGCGCAGGAAGAGACGGAGCGGGCGGTCGAAGCCCGGGCGCGCAAGCTGATCAACGCCCAGGGCTGCAAGGCCTGCCACCCCCTCGAAGGGATGGGGGCAAGCCTGGCCGTGGAGCTGAGCGATGTCGCTCGGCGCCTGAGTAACGATGAACTGCGGCTCAGCCTGGCCAATCCCGAGCAGAGCCATGCCGCCGGTCGCATCGGCGACTTTTCCCACCTCAACACCGCGGAGCTCGACGCCCTGGTGCAGTTCCTGGCAAGCTTCGCCAGAGACTGACCACCGCAGGCGTTGCCCACCCCGGCCGAACCGTGCTAGAGTCTCCAGACATAGGCTCGTTGATAGATCGCAACCCCGGAATCAAACGCGGAGGCGCGGAGGCGCGGAGGGAACATCCTAAAATAAATCGGGATTTTCTCAGCGCCTCCGCGCCTCCGCGTTTAATCGGTTTTTTTCACGAGAGCTTTAATCGTTGCTACAGCTTCGCCCCGGATACACTTAACTCCTGACTCCTGCAGCGAGACATATGACCCAACGTATCATTCCGATCGATTCGCCGAATTTCCTTTCGGCCGAGACTCTGGAGCGGCAGCTCGACCTCGTAGCGCTGTTCGGCAACGACCGGCCACTGGCACTGGAGATCGGCTGTGGCACCGGCCATTTCATTGTCGAACTGGCGCAGCGTCAGCCGCAGACCAACTTTCTCGCCATCGACATCTACAACAAGGGCTGCCTGAAGACCTGCCGCAAGCTCGACAGCTCCGGTCTCGGCAATGTCTGGGTACTGCGCGTCGAGGCCCGCCAGCTGCTGTTTCACGGCCTGCAACCGGCCAGTCTGAGCGCGGTCTACATCAACTGCCCCGACCCCTGGCCGAAAAAACGCCACCGCCAGCGACGTCTGGTGAATCGCGAGTTCCTCGAAATCCTCGGCAATTTTCTGACGCCGGACGGTGAACTCTTTTTCGCCACCGATGTCGTCGACTACGCCCGGGACGTCGCCGCCGCCCTGCGCGACCTCGACCTCTTCCGCAACCGGCTCGACCGCGAAATCAGCCTGGACCTCCCCGGCTACCCGAGTTCCAAGTACATGCAGCGCTTTCTGCAGCTGGGCCAGCCGATCTACTACCAGCACCGGCAGCGGATCGCCACGACGCCCTACCGACAACTGGACGGACCGCTTTTCCAGCACGGCTTCCGCAACAGTCCGCCGCGGGTCGTCCATGGCTGACTACCTGACGGCAGCCCTCCCCGGCACCGGCGGCCTGATCCGCCAGCAGCCGGCCGACTTCCTGGTCGAGGAGATCCCGCTTTATACGCCGAGCGGCAGTGGCGATCACCTCTACCTGGAGATCGAGAAGCAGGGGCTGACCACCTTCGACGCCATCAAACTGCTCGCCAGGGCGCTCAAACGCAACGAGGCCGATATCGGCTACGCTGGTCTGAAAGATGCCCGCGCCGTCAGCCGGCAGACGCTGTCGGTGCCGCTCTGTGCGCCGGCCGAGGTCGCAGGCCTCGATCTGCCGGGACTGCGGATTTTGTCGGCCCGCCGCCACGGCAACAAGCTGCGCACCGGTCATCTCGCCGGCAATCGCTTCCGGATCCGCATCCGGCAGCCGGTACCGGACGCCGTCGACCGGGCGCGACCGATTCTTGCGGCGCTGGAGGATCTCGGCGTCCCCAACCGTTTCGGTGAGCAGCGCTACGGCGTCCTCGGCAACTCGGCGCGCATCGGCCGTGCCATTCTGCGCGGCGATTTCCAGCAAGCCGCCGACGAGATTGTCGGCGACCCGGCCCGCATCGAACACCCCGGCTGGCAGACGGCCGCCACCGCTTACCGCGCCGGCGATCTCGCCACTGCCGTCACCACCTTCCCGCGGCATTGCCAGGATGAACGCCGTCTGGTGGCCAGTCTGCAGTCCGGTCGCACCCCGCGCCGGGCGGTGCTCGCCCTGCCGCGCCGCCTGCTGCGCCTCTACCTGTCGGCCTGGCAGTCGAGCCTGTTCGACCGGTTGGTCGCCATGCGTCTGACGACCCTGGAACGGCTCTGGCCGGGCGATCTGGCCTGCAAGCACGTGAACGGCGCCTGCTTCAAAGTCATCGATCCGGCCATCGAACAGTCGCGCGCCGACCGTCTGCAGATCAGTGCCACTGCGCCGCTGTACGGCTACAAGGTGCCGCTGGCCGACGGCCAGGCCGGCCTGTTGGAAACGAGTCTACTCGACAAGGAGGGGTTGACGTTAGAGAGCTTTCGCCTCTCCGGCGGGCTGGCCCTGCCCGGCGAACGCCGGCCGATCCGGGTGCCGCTCACCGGAACCGACCTGCAGCAGGCGGGGGACGATCTGCTCGTGTCGTTCGCCCTCCCCAAAGGGAGCTTCGCCACCGCCGTTCTCGCAGAAATCATGAAAACGGCCGAGCCTGTAAGCGACACGGAGCAGGAAGCGCCGTGAAAACGTCGCAATGCGTCAAAACGAAACGCGGAGGCGCGAAGAGGCGGAGAACACCTTCTTTCATTGGAAGCTGTTCCCTCCGCGTTTCATCGGAATCTTTTATGAGCAGGTCGGGACTGACCACAGTGACCACTGGAGCCATCGACCGGGAGGGAGGGAGCCATGCCTGAGAGAACGTCACAGCGCGCATCGCAGGATCTGCGGGTCAATTTCTTCCGGCCGCGCCCCGGCTTCATGCGCAAGGAAGTGACCATCATCTGGCTGACCCTGGTCGCCTGGGGTCTGGTCACCTTCGGCCTGCCGCTCTATGTCGGCATGCAGCACACCGATCCGGTGCGAACCCTGGAGGAGTCGCCGACTCTTCTCGGCCTCCCCTTTTACTTTCTGTTTGAAGGGCAGCTGGTGATCGTCTGGTTCATTCTGATCTGTTTCATCTTCAACTCGCTGATCGACTGGCTGACCACCAGCTACCGGTCGCGCCGCTAGGAGAGGCCATGGAGATCGCCGCCATCAAATTCACCCCGCTGGTGCTCCTCGGCCTCGCCCTGGTTGTGTCCTTGTCGGTCGGCACCGTCATCCGCCGGCCGAGCCAGAGCGGCTACGGCATCCAGTTCCACTCCCTCGGTCACGCCAGCATCGGCGCCGCCATCGCCTCCAACTGGATGAGCGCCGCCTCGTTTCTCGGCATCGCCGGCATCTTCTTCGTCAAGGGTTACTTCGCCTTCGCCTATGTTCTCGGCTGGACCGGCGGCTACGTGCTGCTGCTGATTCTGATGGGGAGTCAGATCCGCCGCTTCGGCAAGTACACGGCCCCGGACTTTGTCGAGGCCCGCTACGAGTCGTCGGTCGCCCGGGTCTTTTCGGCGGTGATCGCCATCCTGATCTCGGTGATCTACTGCGTCGCCCAGTACAAGGGGATCGGCCTGGTCTTCGCCTGGATCTTCGGCGTCGACTACACCCGGGCGCTGCTGTTCGGCATCGCAGTCACCTTAGGATATCTGGTAATCGCCGGGGTGGTCGGCGCCAATCGCAACCAGCAGCTGCACTACCTGGTGCTGATTGTCTCCTTCGTCGTACCGCTGCTGTTCATCGCTCATAAGCTCGGCTACGGCTGGGGCTTCCCGCAGTTCAGCTACGGCCAGGCGTTGCGTGACCTGCCCCCGGAGATGGCGCGCGACACCCTTTACCCCTGGACCTATGGCAGCCCCTACCAGTGGATCTCGCTGAGCTTCACCCTGATGGTCGGCACCGCCGGCCTGCCTCATGTCCTGTCACGCTTCTACACGGTTCCCAACAGCCGCGATGCACGCTGGGGGGTGGTCTGGGGGCTGTTTTTCATCGGCCTGCTCTACTGGCATGCTCCGGCGTTCGCCGCCTTTGCCAAGGTCTGGCAGGCCCGGACCGGCCTGGAGCTCGACGGGAGCGCCGCCGCGCAGATCGCCGACCTGATCGTCATCAAGTCCGGCGAATGGATCGGCATCGCGCCGCTGTTGGTCGCCGTGCTCGCTGTCGGCGCCACCCTGGCCGCCATGAGCACCATTACCGGGCTGCTGGTCACCGGCGCCGGCGCCTTCGCCTACGATATCTACTATCGCCTGATCAATCCGCAGGCGAGCGAAAAGCATTTGTACAACGTCGCCAAGGCCTTCACCATCATCCTGGCGCTGATCATCCTGGTGATCGCCCTGAATCCGCCCGGCCTGATCGCCCAGATCACGGCGGTCGCCTTCGCCCTGGCCGGCAACACCCTGTTCCCGCTGTTTCTGCTCGGCATCTGGTGGCATCGCACCAACAAGCACGGCGCCATCGCCGGCATGCTGGTCGGCACCGCCATCACCTTTCTGCCGATCGTCTTCGGTCGCCTGATTCCCGGCCTCACCGACATCCTGCCGCCGACCTCGTCGGCGCTGATCGGCGCACCGGTGGTCATCCTGACCATGATCGTCGTCTCCCGGCTGACCCCGCCGCCCTCAAAGGAGATGCAGCGTTTCCTGGTAGAGAAGGTACACGGTCCCTGAAGATGTGACCGTTCTCGGCAAGACAAAAATGAAACCTCGTTTTACCGACATAAGTCGATAGGCGCCCCATGAAGCTGATTCTCTCTTCAGGCAGCCTGTACACCCTGCCGGCCCCACAGGTCTGCGAGATGGCCCGTGACGTCGGTTTCGACGGCATGGAGATCATCATCAATCACGATTTTGCCGGGTCGCAGTATCTCGCCTGGATGAAGAGTCTGCAGGAGATCCTGCCGGTGCTGTCGATCCATGCCCCGTTCTTCGAAATCGACGGCTGGGGCAACAAGATCGATCAGCTCAGGCGGACCGCCGACCTCGCCCTCGAAGCCGGCGTGCCGTTAATCAATTTCCATCCACCCTGCTGGATGACGTTCGAATTCCGGTTCTGGCGCTGGATGCGCAAGGTCGCTGACTATCAGGAAGAGATCGGCCAGAACAAGGTCTTGATCACCATCGAGAACATGCCCTGTCTGCCGCGGGGGAAGCTCAACCCGTATCTGCTGGCCCGGGTCGGCACGATGATCCGCTTCCTGACCGAGCACAATTTGTATCTGACGTTTGACACCGCCCACTGCGGTTCCATGCATACCGATTTTCTCGGCGACTTCCATGAATTCTACGATTCCGGGCGGATGCGCAGCATCCATTTTTCCGACTACGGCAACGGCGAGGAGCACCTGCTCCCCGGCCACGGCATCCTGCCGCTAACCCGCTTTCTCAACCATCTGCGCGCCACCGGCTACGATCACGGCCTGGTGCTGGAACTGGCACCGCACGAGTTCCCGAAAGAACCGGAGGGGATCCGGGCGACCCTCGCCGAAATCTACCACTACCTCTGCCAGGAGACCCGCCATCCGGCGGCGGACAGCCCGGTGGCTATCGGAACCGACGAGCCGCCAGGACGCTCAGCGCACGATATAGACCGAGCAGTGAGCCTGCAGGGCGATCTTGGTTGAGACGCTGCCGAGTACGGTCCGCTTGACCCGCCCCTTGCCGGACGACCCGACCACGATCACATCGCAGTGCTTCTCGCGCGCCAGGAGCATCAGTTCCTCAGCCGGATCGCCGTACAGCACCAGCGATTCCAGCTTGACTCCGGCTTCCCGGGCGGCTTTTTCGACGACGTAAAAAATGCGGGAGCGCTTTTCCTCCCAGCCCGGCATCTCCGTTGCCGGCTTGTTCGGGAAAAAGTCGGTGAACGACTGGTTTTTCATGCTCGGCAGAACCAGCACGGAGTAGACTTCACTCGGGAATCGGCTGCCGGAAATCGACGCGAGCCGCACCGCCTCTTCAGCAGCCTTGTCCGACTGCGGAGAACCGTCGATGGCAACCAGGATTTTTTTACTCAGTGTCAACATGGGTCATATCCTCCCGAGCGTCTTTCCGCGGACTGTAGCTGTCGCTCCGAAAGCTGTCAACAATTGCCCGTCGCAGATCATTAGCTCCACCCTCATTTTGAATTGACAATCAGTAGAACGTTATTTTAAAATCTTGCAGACATTTGCTCAACAGCAAACACCGGCACCATCGGCAGCCCTTATCTCGCAATTTATCTCATTCATTCTTGACAGAATCCGCGTATTTGGCTAGAAAAAACTCATCGGCTACAGTTGAAATCGACTTCGCGAAAGAGAGCCCACCATGGCCAGGAAAGATAAATCGGAATATATCATCCAGGCGGTCTCCCACGCCCTCGACCTTTTGGAGCAGTTCCACGGCGATGTCGACGAGCTGGGGGTCACCGAACTGAGCAAACGGCTCAAGCTACACAAAAACAACGTCTTTCGCCTTTTGGCGACCCTCGAATCGCGCGGCTACATCGAGCAGAACAAGGCGACCGAAAACTACCGTCTCGGCCTGAAGGCCCTTGAACTCGGCCAAACCTTTATCAAGCAGATGGGCCTGCTGCGTCAGGCCAAGCCGATTCTCGACCAGGTGGTCGGTGAGTGCAACGAAACCTCGTATGTCGCCATCTTCAAAGAGGGCTACGTGGTCTATCTCGACGTTGTTGAGACCGACATGACGGTGCGGGTCGTCTCCCGGGTCGGCTCCCGGCTCCCCGCCTACTGCACTGCCGCCGGCAAAGTCCACATGGCCTTTATGTCCGAGGACGAAATCAACGAACTGCTGCCGGACAACCAGCTGCAGACCTTCACGTCGACCACGATCGCCACCCGCGAGGCCCTGATGGCGGAACTGCACACAATCACCGAGCAGGGCTACGCTATCGACGACGAGGAACTCGATCTGGGTGTGCGCTGCATTGCCGCACCGATCCGCGACTACACCCGGCGGATCGTCGGCGCCCTGAGCATCTCCGGGCCGTCGATGCGCATCACCGACGAGCGCATCGACAAGGAGCTTGTTTCCCTGGTCCTGAACGCGACGAGCGAGCTGTCGACCCGCCTTGGCTATCACAAGTAGTTTTCCGCAGACTGCAGTTTCTGACGATACGGCCTCCGCGTCCGGTGGGGGCCGTTTTTCGTCTGGCGACCCGGCCGGTCCGGCCACACCCCTCGACCGCTCAGAAAGCGATTCCGGCTGTCGCGCCCTGCGGGAGCAGGCCGGGCGCGAAGGTGTTGTCTGCACCGACAACCTGCCGTTTCTACTCGGCCCGGCAGACGCCGAGGCGGGGGTGCTGATGGTCCACGGCTTTGCCGCATCCCCCTGGGAGATGCGTCTGATCGGCGAGTATCTGGCCGGGCGCGGCCTGAGCGTTCTCGCGGTCCGCCTGCCAGGCCACGGCAGCAGCACCGAGGATCTGGCCCGCCGCCGCTGGGAAGAGTGGCTCACGGCGGTCGAAACAGGCTACCGGCTGCTGGCAGACCAACATGCCCAGGTTTACGGCATCGGCATGAGTACCGGCTGCCTGCTGCTGTTGCGCCACGCCCTGGATCGGGACTATCAGGGGCTGGCGTTGTGCGCCCCCTACCTGCGCATCCGCCACCGGCTGGCGACCTTTGCCGGCTGGCTGCGCTGGGTTCTGCCGTTTCACGGCAAAGAGCTTGCCGACGGAGGATCTCCTCACTACTACAGCCGGCGACCGGTGGCCGGCGTTTACCAGATCAACCGACTGATCAAGTCGTTGCGCCCCCGCCTCGCCGCATGCCGCGCCCCGGTTCTTGCGTTCAACAGTGAAGGTGACCGTACCGTTATCAGCGCCAGCGGCCGGCAGCTGCTCGCCAGCCTCGGCAGCACGACACGCATCCACCTGGTCTATGGCGACGAGGTGCCACACATTCTGGTCCGCGAGCAGAATCCCCACCACCGCGCGCTGTTTCGCTTGATCGAAAACTTCATTGCCGAACTGACCGCGCTCACTGCCGGGCGGCGCACAGATGGCGATAGAGTGCGGCGACCGCCAGACGGGTCTGTGCCGTCGTCCCGGAGTTGTCGATAACATAATCGGCCCGGGCCACCTTGTCAGCCTGCGGCCACTGGGCGGCAATCCGCGCACGGGCCGCGGCACCATCGAGGCCATCACGCTGCATCAGCCGGGCAAGCTGCGCGGCCGGCTCGATCAGGACCACCAGACTGCAGTCGACCCGCTTATCGGCCCCTGCTTCGAACAGCAGCGGCGCTTCGTAGACAATCAGCGCAGCGCCTGCCTGACGCAGTTCGGCAAGAGACTGTGCGGCCAGGTGGGCGATCTCCGGATGAGTGACCGCTTCGAGACGCCGCCGCGCCGCCGCATCTGCAAAAACAATCCGGCCGAGCGCCACGCGGTCGAGGGCTCCATCGGGGCCGAGGATCGCATCGCCGAACAGTGCGACGATCCGCTGCAGACCGAGGCTCCCCGGCGCGACCGCCTGGCGGGCCAGTTGGTCGGCACTGAGAATGGCGGCCCCAAGTTCAGCGAACCAGCCGGCCACCGAACTTTTGCCGCAGGCGATGCCGCCGGTCAGACCGAGCACCATGTCCTTCTCCTTTCGATTCGCAACAGTCTAGCACAGGGTGGACGTCAACCCCAGTTCGCAGAGTGTCGACAACAAGCAGCTGGCAATACCGGACAACTTCAACTAGAATGTCCCTTAACAAACTGGCAAATGTTCGTGACCCGGCAAAGCAGGGACAATGCAGGACAACAGCGACATTCTGACACGGATAGCGACCGCTCTGACCGGACTGGTCAAACAGATCAAGGCGATCCGCTACTATCCGCCTCGCCACCCGGCGCTGAACGCCGCCGCCGAAGAGTGCCTGCGCGGTTTCCAGCCGCTGTTCTCCGGGGGCCGGCCACTCGAGCTGTCTGTTCGCAAAGAGGGCTTTCGGTTCCATGACCAGCCGATCGCCAAAGGGCATCAGATCCTGGGACAACTGGCCATGTTCTGTTTCGCCCGGCGCATTCAGACCCTGACGATTCTCGCCGATCTTTCCGCCAAGGATCTCAACCACTTTGTCCACTATCTGATTCTCGATCACCAGAAGATCCAGGCCTACGGCGGCATCCAGTCTCTGCTCGAAAAAGCGCGCGTCACCACCATCTGGGTCAACGAAAAGGATCTCGACTCGATTCTCGAGCGACGGGCCGCACTGGAACAGCTCCCGGAAGAGGCCGACATCGATCCGATCACCCTCCTCGAAGAAGCAAGCGCCGCGGTCGACCAGCAGCCGGAACAGGAAACCATCGACCTTTTTCAACTGATCGAGAGGCTGGAGAGGGAGCAGGACGATGACAAGTTTCGCCTCGGCCTGCAGGAGCTGGTTCCACAACTGCGTCTCAACCTGGACAAAAAAAACCGTCAGCTGCTGCTGCGAGGTCTGGTCCTGCTCTGCAAAAATGCCAGCCCGGCACAAGGCGCTGCGCGACGCCGCGAATACGCAACCGAGGCTCTCGACCAGGCGGCCAGTGGCGAGGTTGTCGGCTTTCTGATCGATGCCCTGGTCGATGAACAGTCTCCCAAAAGCGAGAAACAGACGACAAGCCGTGTTCTCGCCTTTCTGCGCGAAAAAACGGCTCGGCCCCTCATGGCGCGGCTGGCCGAGGAACAACAGGCCAATGGGCGCAAACTTTTGACTGAAACCCTGGCCAAATGCGGGTCGACGGCCCTGCCGGTACTGGTCGAATATCTCAAGGATGAACGCTGGTATGTGGCGCGCAATACCATTGCCATCATCGGCGAAATCCGCAACCAGGCAGCAACGGTCCATTTGCGGCCGCTCCTGGCCCATGACGATCCCCGGGTCCAGCGGGAGGCGGTGCGTGCCCTGACCCGGATCGGTGGTCAACAGGCGATCCATATCCTGATCGCTGCCGCCCAGTCGTCCGATCCCGACCTCTGCCGCCAGGCCCTGCTCTCCCTCGGCGCCCTGCGAGCCACAGCAGCGGTACCGATTCTGCAGAAGCTGTTGCGCACATCCGGCTGGAGCCAGCGCGTCATGGACACCAAGAAAGACGCGATTCGCGCACTGGGAGAGATCCGTTCGAGCGAGGCACTGCCCCAGCTGCTGGCAATTGCAACGAAGAAACGGCTTTTGCGACAGCGGCTTAACGAGGAGCTGCGCATCGCCGCCCTGCATGCTATCGGCGAGATCGGCGATGCGCAGGCCGGCACAGTCCTCGAGCGTATCACCGACGACAAATCGGCCGCGGTCGCCCGTGCCGCGGCCCTGGCCCTCAACCAGATCAACAAGGCAAGCACATGAACCCGGAACAGACGAAACAGGCCGTGCAAGCCCTGGCCGGAGCCATCAAGGGCCTGAAACTGTACGCTGTCGACCACCCGGCGACCGTCAGACAGATCGAACTGCTGCAGAAAGGCCTGTTCAACCTGCTGCAGCACAAGAAGCAGATCCGGATGGGGCTGCTCGAAGGAACCCTGTTCGTCGACGATCAGCTGTTCATCCAGGAATTCCCGGCAGCTGACGAACTGACTCGAACTCTGGAATCGCGGGAACTGGTCGGCATTGAAATTCACGCCGGCCTGTCGACCAACGATATCCAGTCGCTGCTGCGCCTGCTGCACACCTCCAACGAGAAAGGAGCCGATTTCGCCGCGGCCCTGACCAGCCTCGGGGTGAGTCACATCCGGGCGGTCGCTGCCGACAGCGAAGAAGAGGAAGAGGACCGGCAACCACGCAAGGTGTACCGCAAGGCACTAAAAGTCGTCGACCAGATCTTCAAGGATGTCCGCATGGGAGAGATCCCGTCATCCAGCGAAGCGATCCAGGTCGTCAAGAGCATGGCCGAACTGACCATCACCGAGCCCCACGCCATGCTCGCTCTCTCCATGCTCAAGGATTACGACAACTACACCTTCACCCACTCGGTGAATGTCTCGGTGATCTCCCTGGCGGTCGGCCGGGCCTGCGCCGTCAGCGAAGAACAGTTGCGCACCCTCGGCCTCGGCGGACTGCTGCACGACCTCGGCAAGCTGCGCGTCGATGTCAATATCATCACCAAGCCGGGGCGCCTGACCGACAAAGAGTTCGAGGAGATCAAGCAGCACCCTGCCTTCGGCGCCGACATCATCCGGCAGATGGAAGGGGTCACCGACGAGGTCATGGACATCGTCGTCGGCCACCATCTGCGCTACGACCGCTCTGGCTATCCCAGCGATGCCGTCAGCCGCAACGTCTCGTCCCTGGTCGATATGGCGGCCATCGCCGACGCTTATGACGCCATGACAACCCTGCGCTCCTACCAGCGTCCGTTCACGCCGCGCAAAGCGATTGCCCGCCTGCGCGAAATCGCCGGCACCTCGCTGCACCCGGGCTATGTAGAGAAGTTCACAGCATCTCTCGGTCCCTACCCGGTCGGCAGTCTGGTGCGGCTCGACAACAACGAGATCGGCCTGGTGGTGCGTGTCGACACCAAAGATCCGTCCCTGGCCGACATCAAGATACTGTTCGACCAGGCCGGCAGCATGCACGACAAGCCGTTTTTGATTGCGCTCAATCCGGCACAGCCGAGACGCATCATCGCCGAGGTCGATCCACAGAGCAAAGGGATCGACGTCACCGATTTCTTCGACTACGAAAGCCTGGCACAGACCGCAGCATAATCGCTGACATCAGGCTGTGGCGGCTACAAACTGAATTCAGTGGATAGGGGCTTGAGTCCGGGAGGAGCTGGCGCCGAACGGCACCAGGCTGAGCGCTTCGATGGCGGCGACGCGAACCGCCGGGCGTGTATCCTTGAACAGGGTGAGCAGCGGCGCCTGTGCCTCGGCAACGCCCTGCCGACCGAGAGCACGAGCGGCACTGATCACCAGTTGCTCGTCGTCTGAGGTGAGGACCGAACCGAGAACGGCGACCAGGCGGGGATCCTGGAAGTGACCGAGGGCCTCGGCCGTATGCACGCGCACCGCCGGCGACGGATCCTTGAGGTGCTTGACCAGACTGCCAAGCGATTTGGGGTGAGCTTTACTCCCCAGCACCTGGACGGCGGCGGAGCGGATATCGGCATCGGGATCCTTGAGCAGATCGATCAGGTACGGAAAGATCTCTGACGACTGGACGTGCTCCATGGCGTAGATGGCACGCACCCGCTGCCCACGCTGATCGGCCTTGAGATCGCGGACGATCTGCTCCAGATCGAGCAGCGACTCGAGCTTTTCCAGGGCGGCGGCAGCGGCCTCCTGGACAAGCCGGTCGGGATCACCAAGCAGTTCGATTAACAGCGCGCGCCTCTGTTCGACAGACATGCAACCCCCCTGGGACAGGTCTAGAACGGGATGTCGTCATCCGGATTAAAGGGTGGCTCTTCGAAACTCCCGGAAGCGGCGGCCGCATCGCCAGGAGCAGAGGCAGAGGCCGCGCCAGCGGCCGCGGCGGGGCGAGCGGCGCCGGAGCGGGCGCCACCGGCATCGTCACCGGGCCGGCCGAGCATCTGCATCTCGCTGATGACAACTTCGGAAATATAGCGCTTGTTGCCGTCACGATCGTCATAGGAGCGATTCTGGATCCGCCCCTCGACATAGATCTGCCGGCCCTTGCTCAGGTACTTGCCGCAGATCTCCGCCAGCGGCCCCCAGGCGACGACATTGTGCCACTCGGTCCGCTCCTGCTGCTCGCCGTTGCGGTTTTTGAATCGCTCGGTCGTCGCCAGGGTGAAGGACGCCACCGCGGTTCCGGCAGCCGTGTAGCGCAGTTCGGGATCCTTCCCCAGGTTTCCGACCAGAATCGCCTTGTTGACCGACATGTTGACACCTCCATTGCATCGGGATTGGACTGAATCGACTCCGCACTCTATTACAATCGGCCTGAACTGTAAAGC
>JAVVDS010000058.1:0-15397 GCA_032251295.1 Desulfuromonadales bacterium
GTTTGGCGCCGTCCGGTTGCTGTCAACCTGTCAACCTGTCAACTTGTCGAGTGAAAGCGGGCGACGCCCTTGCCGCACCGCTAGGGAGAGTGTTTATGAAGCGGCCCGACACATCCTGGCTGATGGCCGGCATCGCCCTTTTCATCTATGTCGTCGGCGGCCTCGCCATCATGGCCGGTCTGCTCATGATCGGCGTTCTTGGTCACCAGGATCTCTGGGGCTGGGGCGAGGCGCGCTCGGTCGGCTACCTGTTTTTCGCTGTCGGCATCGTCCTGAGCGTTCTCGGCGTACTGGTGATGCGGATCATGCGCAATCGCGGTATTGCCTGAAGCAACTTACCGCCATGACAAGAAAAGGGGGCGCCCCATGCGGAGCGCCCCTTTTTCTTGTCAGTCACTAAAGCTGGTCGCGCTTACTTGCCGAGCAGCTGCAGAACCGTGTCGGTGAAGGGGTTGGCGAACAGAATGATCATGGCCACAACAAAAACGTAGATGGCCAGGGACTCGATCATCGCCAGACCGATCAGCATGATGGTCATGATTTTGCCACTGGCACCGGGGTTACGGGCCACGCCCTCAACGGCGCTTTTGATAGCAATCCCCTGACCGAGGCCGGTTCCGAACGAACCGATCGCCATGCCGAAACCGGCAGCGATCATACACCAAGCGAAGAATTCCATGTTGTTTGCTCCTTTCCTTAGAGTTTTCTTTCCTAAACGATATAGGACCAAAAGGCCGGTAGCGGCCTAGTGAGCTTCTTCCAGGGAGCCGGCGATATAGATCATCGACAGCAGCATGAAGACGAAGGTCTGGATGAAGGCGACCAGCACCCCCATCAGCATCATCGGCAACGGCACGAGAAACGGGACCAGAGCAAAAAAGATCATCAACACGATCTCGTGGCCGTACATGTTGCCGAACAGACGCAGAGTCAACGACAGCGGCCGGGCCAGGTGGCCAATGATCTCGATCGGCACCATCAGCGGTGCCAGCCAGATGACCGGTCCGCAGAAGTGCTTGAAGTAGCTGATGCCGTGTTCCTTGACGCCGATGATATGGGTCATGGCAAAGACGGTGAGCGCCATGGCGGCGTTGGTGTTCAGGTTGGCGGTCGGCGGATAGAAACCGGGGATCAGGGCGATCAGGTTCGAGGTGAGAATGAAGAAGGCGATGGTAGCGATCAGCGGGAAATAAGCTTTCCCTTTGTGCCCCATGGTCTCCTCGATCAGGTTCTCGATACCGGCGACCACCGGTTCGAAAAAGTTCTGCAGGCCGGTCGGCACGTTCTGGATGCTCCGCTTGACCAGCAGCGCGACCAGAATCAGCAGGGCCATCACCAGCCAGGTGTAGGTGACATGCGGGCCGAGGTGCAGGTGGAGCTGGTGCTCAAGCCATTCGAGAAAGAGAAACGGGTGAATCATGGCGACGAAAATCTCCTCATGCTAGGCACGCAGGACGCGCTCTATCGTCAGTATCAGCAGGTTGATCACAACCACCGACAGGCCGATGATCAGGCCGAGAGGATCAACCCGCACAACGGCAATCAGCAGGCCGAGACAGACGGCCAGGGCCACCAGCCGGATCAGATAGCCGAACTGGAAGCGAAACCTTCCTCCCGCACCGGGCTCTGCCAGTAACCGCCGCAGCGAACGCTGCATCCAGGCGAAACCGGCGACTGCGACCAGGCCACCAGCCAGGATACCGACGGTCAGCGCCGGACGGGCAAACGGCAGACTGGCGAGCAGCAGAAGCGCGAGGATCGACCAGTTACGCCGATTCAGCGTCGCCGGCAGTTGCTCAAGCGGCGCCGTCGTCATCGCGCTGATCCCCGGACTCTTCTTCGTTCTGCTCGCGCAGGGCGCGCCAGGTCAGAATGAAGATGTTGCGAAACCCCGAGGCGATGCCGAAGCCGAGCCAGATCAGGGTCATCCATGGCGAGGTGCCGAGCCAGCGGTCGAGCTGGTAACCGATGAACAGGCCGATGAACGACGCCGCCACCATGGAGATCCCGAGGCTCGACAGAAACCCCAGGGATTTGATCAGTTGGCGCTTGTCGTCATCCATTGTATGGTTGAAAATCCCGCCCCGTTGGGAAACTTTGCCTAGATAGCACAGGGGTTTGCGAACTGTCAACCGCTTTTCTTGACCCGACGCGGCCGGCCGACTGCTGACGTCCGGGCGTCAACGTTGCCGTGTCACACCAATGCGCGGACAGAGATCGGCCAGACAGCAGCGAGAACACCAGGCTGTCTGCGCCCGGCAACAGGCGCGGCCATGGGCGATCAGCAGGTGACTGGCCAGGGTCCAGCGCGCCGCCGGCAGCAGTCGGCAGAGGTCCCGTTCGACACGCACCGGGTCGTGCGCACTGGTCCAACCGAAGCGGCGAGCCAACCGGCCGATATGGGTGTCGACGACCATCCCCGGAATACCGAAGGCGTTGCCGAGGATGACATTGGCTGTTTTGCGGCCGACGCCGGGCAAACCGGTCAGCGCGGTCATGCTGGCAGGCACCCGGCCGCCATGATCGGTCACAATGCGAACGGCGCAGCCGAGAAGATGGCGCGCCTTGTTGCGGTAGAAGCCGGTCGAACGGACCAACGCTTCGATGTCACCCGGGTCGGCAGCCGCCAGCGCCGCCGCATCGGGGAAGCGGGCAAACAGCTGGGGGGTCACCTGGTTGACCCGGACGTCAGTGCACTGCGCCGAGAGGATGGTTGCCACCAGCAGTTGCCAAGGGTCGGCAAACTGCAGGGCGCAGCGGGCGTCTGGGTAGAGATGCTGTAACCGGTCGAGTATTTGCGCAGCCGGGCCGTCTCCCTGGCCATGCGCACCGGCAGTCAAGTCGATCCGCCTTTGATTCCCAGCCGGGAACCTGCTGACTTATCCACTCTATCCACAGTCTTTTCCACAGGCTTATCCGGGCGCTGCTTCCATGCGCCGACCAGCCAGACCCGTCAACCGCAGGTTGCGCCGCGGATCGATAATCTGCACGGTCAGGGTCAGCGGCAGATGGCGAGCAGCTTTGCGTGCCAGAAAAGAACGATTGATCTCGGCCTCGACGACGCGCAGGGCGCCGCGCACATAGGCGCGATCCCGGCCGAACAGCGGCAGCCGTGCCGGATAGGTCCCCGGCCACCAGAGGCGCCCGGCCCGGCGCAGTGAGGCGGCCAGCTCGAGATTGCCGCTCCCCCAGAAGTAATCGGCGAAGTCACCGAGAATCAGGGTCGGGCAGACCAGGCTCGGATTGCCGAGGAGATCCGGACCGAGCAGGCTCTCGATCTGCCGCCGCCGGAAGCCGGGCGAGCTGTCGAGGCGGGTGTTGATCAGGTGCATACGCTTGCCCCCCAGATCGAGGTCGGCACGCACGCAGTAGCCGCCGTCGCCGAGGGGGGTGGCCTGGACCCCCTTGAGCGGGTACCAGGAGAGGAACACACCGGCACAGCCGCCGACGGCGCCGTAACGATCCATGCCGAGACGCTCGACAAGAAACGGTAACAGGTCGGCCTGGCCGGCGGCCGGCACCTGTTGCAGAGCGACAATATCCGGCAGGGACGCTTCGATCACCGCCAGAATACGCTCCGGATTGAGCAGTTCGCCGCTGTGTGCGGCGCGCTCGATGTTGTAGGTCATGACCCGGACAGTTTTCATCCTTGCCACAAACGCCCGTCGGCTCGGGTCATCTCACTGGCCGGCGAGGCGCCGCACCCCGGTGATGACCACCGGCTCGACCGGCACGTCCTGAAAGCGCTTGAACGTATGGGTGCGGGTGGCGCCGATGCGGTCGACGACGTCCATGCCGTCGATCACCCGGCCGAACACCGCATAACCGAAACCGCGCATACTTTCATCCTTGTGGTCGAGGAACGCATTGTCGACCAGGTTGATGAAAAACTGGCTGGTGGCGCTGTCGACAACGCTGGTCCTGGCCATGGCGATGGTGCCGCGCAGGTTGCGCAGGCCGTTAGCCGCCTCGTTTTTGATCGGCTCGCGGGTCGGCTTCGGCGTCATGTCGGCGGTAAAGTTCCCCCCCTGGATCATGAAGCCCTTGATCACCCGGTGGAAGATGGTCCCCTCGTAATGTCCGGCTTCGGCATAGGTGAGAAAGTTGGCGACGCTGAGCGGTGCTTTGGCGGCATCGAGCTCGACGGTGATGTTGCCTTGGCTGGTCTCGATCACCACCGTTTCGGCGGCCAGGAGTGGCGTTGCCAGCATCAGCAGCAGAGAGAGCACTACGAGCAGATGTTTCATCATGACGACTCCTTAGGCTGTGAGTGTTTTACGGAATACCTTCTTCTGAACCGCACCGGCAATTCACCACCAGGACACCAGAAAAATCGAGTCGTTCAAGGCGGCTCGTTTGTGTCTTGGCGTTTGCTTTTTGCTGACCCGCAAACAACGCGCGATAAATTGAACAGCGCGTCTGTAGCAGCGGACGACGCAGACCGTCACCCCAGTTCCGACTTGAGCCCCCGCAGCATCAGGTCGGCAACCGCCGCGCTCGGCTCCTTGTCGGCGTAGAGGATTCGGTACATCTCGGTGGTGATCGGCATCTCGACATTCAGCCGTTGTGCCAGCTGATAAGCCGACAGGGTGGTCTTGACCCCTTCGGCGACCATGTGCATCTCGGCGAGAATTGCCTCGAGTTTCCGGCCCTGGCCGAGCTGCAGGCCGACGGTCCGGTTGCGCGACAGCTCGCCGGTACAGGTCAGCACCAGGTCGCCGAGGCCGGCCAGACCGGCAAAGGTGGCGCTTTTGGCCCCCTTGGCGAGACCGAGCCGGGCGATCTCCGCCAGGCCGCGGGTGATCAGAGCGGCACGGGCATTGCTGCCGAAACCGAGGCCGTCGCAGACGCCGGTGGCCAGGGCGATCACGTTTTTCAGGGCGCCGCCGATCTCCACCCCCATGACGTCGTCGTTGGTGTAGACCCGGAACGCATCGCTGCTGAACAGATCCTGCACCCGCTGCGCCACGCCGGAGTCAACACTGGCCACCGCCACCGCAGTCGGCTGGCCTTGCGCGACCTCACGGGCGAACGAGGGTCCGGAGAGGAAGGCGCTGCGCTCCGCCACGGCAGCACCGAACACCTGATTGAGGACTTCCGACATGGTCAGAAGGCTCTCATTCTCGATCCCCTTGGCGGCGGAGACCAGCAGGGTGTCGGCCGCCACATGCGGTTTTAGCTGTGCAAGCACGCTGCGCATCACCTGGGTGGGGGAGACCAGCAGCAGAATTTCCGTCCCGACGGCCGCTTCGGCCAGGCTGTTGGTAAATGACAGATTGGCGTGCAGACCAACCCCCGGCAGAAACAGGACGTTCTCCCGCGTGGCGGTCATCTGCTCCACCAGTTCCGCCTCGTATGCCCAGAGACGTGTCGACAGGCCGAGCCCGGCCAGATGATTGGCGAGAGCCGTCCCCCAGCTGCCGGCACCGATCACACCGATTTGTCCGGTCTTGTTCATATTGCCCTCTTTTTCTTATCGATCCGCGCCTTGAGCTGCTCAATCCGCAGTGCCAGACTCTCCGCATTGGGATACATGCCCACCAGTGCCTCGAGGATCTCGAGTGCCTCCAGCAGCCGCTCCTGTTCTTCGAGAACCGCGGCCAGCCCGAAGCGCGCCTCGAGGGCGTATGGATGTTCCGGCCAGGTCTCGTCAACCAGGCGATAACTGGCGGCGGCTTCCGGCAGCATGTTTTCCAGGGCGTAAGTGACGGCTATCCGGTACCGGACCTCGGGCAGCAGGTCGCTTTCCGGATTCTTTTTCTGCAGGCTTTCGAACTCGATCCGCGCCTGCTCAAAGTTGTTCAGCCGGAAATAGCAGTCCGCAACTTCATACTGCCAGCGTGCCGTCGATTCATCCGGCTGGTCGAGCAGTTGCTGATAGACCGCGATCGCCTGCTCACAGTCGTTGAGCCGATACTTGTAAAGGGTGGCGACCCGTGGCAGAACCCCCATCTCCCGGGCTTTCTCCGGTTCGTCACGCATCAGTAGCAACCAGGTCAGCAGCGCTTCGTCGTACCGGCCGAGAGAGACTTCCAGCAGATCGGCGGTTTCGTAGAGAACGCGCGGCCTCTGTCCGAACCGGCCGGCATCCGCTGTCAGCCGCTGCAGCTCATCGAGAGCACGCTGGGACTCGCCGTTCGCCTTGCGGTTGAGGGCGGTCTGCAGTCGCTTCTCGAACAGCACCGGCTGATTGACATGATACCAGAGCCAGGCACTGCCGGCCAGACCGGCGACTAGCAGCGTCAGCAGCAGCCAGCGCTGATAGCTAGGCCTCTTCCCCTGCCGGCGCATCTCCTCCCGGACCAGGCGCTTCTTGAGTCTCTGGATCTCCTTCGTCATCGTCTCTTTCCGCCAGCTTGGCAACCGCCACGATCCGTTCGCCCGTCTCCAGGACCATCAACCGCACCCCCTGGGTGTTGCGGCCGATGATCGACAGGGCACCGACGCGGGTACGCAACACCTTGCCGCGGTCGGTAATGAACATCAGATCGGAATCGCCGTCCACCAGCTTGATATCGACCACCGGGCCGTTGCGCTCCGAGGTCTTGATGGTGATGATCCCCTTGCCGCCCCGGCTCTGCACGCGGTATTCGTCGATGCGGGTCCGTTTGCCGTAACCGTTGATCGTCACCGAGACCAGGGTGGCCGCAGTGGCGTCAGTGACCACTTCCATACCGATCAACTGGTCATCGCCCTCAAGGAACATGCCGCGTACGCCGCGGGCGGTCCGCCCCATGGGACGCACATCGGTCTCCGGGAAGCGGATCGACTTGCCGTTGCGGCTGGCGAGCAGGATATCCATGTCGCCGTCGGTCAGGCGCGCGGCGATCAGCCGGTCGCCCTCATCAATGGTCAAAGCGATGATCCCTCCCTGGCGCGGATTGGCATAGGCCATCAGCTCGGTCTTTTTCACCGTCCCCTGGCTGGTGGCGGTGATGATGTACTTGCCGTCAACAAACTCCTTGACCGGCAGGATAGTCGTGACCTTTTCGTCGGGCTGCAGCTGCAGCAGGTTGACAATCGCCTTGCCGCGTGCGGCCCGGCCGCCCTGCGGGATTTCGTGCACCTTCAGCCAGTAGAGCCGCCCTTTGTCGGTAAAGATCAGGATGTAGCTGTGGGTCGAGGCGATGAACAGTCGCTCGACGAAGTCCTCTTCCTTGGGGCGCATGCCGGTCATCCCCTTGCCGCCGCGGCGCTGGGCGCGATACAGGGAGACGGCGTTGCGCTTGATATAGCCGCCGTGGGAAACGGTCACCACCATGTCCTCCTCGACGATCATATCCTCGATGGAGAGGTCGGCGGAGAGCGCAACGATCTCGGTGCGACGAACATCGCCGTAGCGTTCGCGGATTTCGAGAAGTTCGCTCTTGATAATAGTGAGAATCTCGGCGTCGCTCGCCAGAATCTGCTGGAGCCTCTCGATCAGGGCGAGCACCTGACGGTACTCTTCGAGAATCTTGTCGCGCTCCAGTCCGGTCAGGCGGTGCAGGCGCATGTCGAGAATCGCCTGGGCCTGGATCTCGCTCAGGGCGAAAGCCGCCACCAGCCGCTCCTTGGCTTCTGCCGGCGTGGCGCTGGTCTTGATCGTCTGGATGACCGCATCGAGATTGTCGAGGGCGATTTTCAGACCTTCGAGGATATGGGCGCGCGCTTCGGCCTTCTTCAGCTCGAACAGCGTGCGACGGGTGACGATCTCCTTGCGATGGTTGAGGAAACTGTCGAGCACCTGGCGCAAGGTGAGGACCTTCGGCTGGCCGTTGATGATCGCCAGCATGATGATGCCGAAGGAGGTCTGCATCAGGGTCATCTTGTAGAGCTGATTGAGGATCACCTGCGGGATCGCCTCTTTTTTCAGCTCGATGACGATGCGCATGCCGTCGCGGTCCGATTCGTCGCGCAGGTCGGCGATCCCTTCGATCTTCTTCTCCTTGACCAGTTCGGCGATCTTTTCGATCAGCCGCGCCTTGTTCACCTGGTAGGGGATTTCCGAGACGATGATGCTCTCCCGGCCGGTACGGCTGTTCTGCTCGACCAGCGCCCGCGCCCGCAGCCGGATGATGCCACGACCGGTGCGATAGGCTTCGCGGATGCCGTCGTGGCCGAGGATGAAGCCACCGGTCGGAAAGTCTGGTCCGGGAATTCTGCGCAGCAGCTCGTCATCTTCCAGCCCCGGCGTGTCAATGATGGCAATCAGGGCGTCGATCACTTCGCCGAGGTTATGCGGTGGGATCTTGGTCGCCATGCCGACGGCTATCCCTTCCGAGCCGTTGACCAGCAGGTTCGGGAATTTGCAGGGGAGAACCAGCGGCTCCTCGAGGGAGTCGTCGTAGTTCGGGCCGAAATCGACGGTCTCCTTGTCGATGTCGTTGAGCAGTTCGTGGGCGAGGCGATCCATGCGCACCTCGGTGTAACGCATGGCGGCGGCCGGGTCGCCGTCGATGGAACCGAAATTTCCCTGGCCGTCGACCAGGGTGTAGCGCATGGAAAAGTCCTGGGCGAGGCGGACGATGGTATCGTAGACTGCGGCATCGCCGTGCGGATGATACTTACCGATGACATCGCCGACCACGCGCGCTGACTTCTTGTACGCCTTGTTCCAGTCGTTGCCGAGCTCGTTCATGGCGAACAGCACTCGACGGTGCACCGGCTTGAGACCGTCGCGCACGTCAGGAAGCGCCCGGCCGATAATGACACTCATCGCATAGTCCATGTAGGACTTGCGCATTTCGTCTTCGATATTGACACTGACCTTGTTCTGTTCAGACAACATGCAGAACGTCCCTTTCCTTGCTCAGCTTGCACAGCCGGCGGCGCCGGCTGTGTCGATCGTCATGTTACACAAAGACCCGCCGAGTTATACACCGCAGCCTGTGGATAGTGTTGATAACTCGGCAGACCATCGACCTGACCAACCTCAGACGTCGAGGTTGGAAACATTGAGGGCGTTGGCCTCAATGAATTCGCGACGCGGCTCGACCTGATCGCCCATCAGCACGGTAAAAATCTGATCGGCCTCGTAGGTGTCTTCGACCTTGACCTGCAGCAGAACCCGCTTGTCCGGATCCATGGTTGTCTCCCAGAGCTGGCCCGGATTCATTTCCCCGAGCCCCTTGTAGCGCTGGATATACTGCCCTTTCTTGGCTCTGGCAAAGAAGTAGTCGAGCAGCGCCTGCCGGTCCGTAAGCCGCGCTTCCTCGACGCCGTCTTTACTGACCAGGGCGTCTTCATGCTGACAGATCTCTTCGACCTGACGGTAAGCTTGCAGCAATAGCTTGTACTCGTACATCGACAGGCTTTCCAGCATCTTCTGGTCGATATAGCAGCGCAGGCTCCCTTTACTGAACAGAATGCGCGGCGGGTCTTGCTGCACAGTGAAAGTCGCTTCCGGTTCAACCTCCCGCAGTTTCTGCGCCAGCGGTTCGAGATCGAGCAGGTCAGCAAAGCCGTTCTGCAGCTTGCCGCGGACAAAAACCTTGAGCACCTCGGTATTGACCCCTTTCAGCACCATCTTGTCGAAATGCTCGTTGTATTCGAGGATGTTGCGCAGAGTCGGGATAATCTGTTTGCCGCGCAGCAGTTTGCCGCTCTTCTCCATCTGTACGCTCATGCCTTCGACCCCCTCTTCGAGGAGATATTCCCGCAGTGTCGCTTCGTCCTTCAGATAGAGTTCCTTCTTGCCGCGTTTGACTTTGTACAGCGGCGGCTGGGCAATATAGAGATAGCCGCGCTCCACCAGTTCCGGCATCTGCCGGAAAAAGAAAGTGAGCAGCAGTGTGCGAATGTGCGAACCGTCAACATCGGCGTCGGTCATGATGATGATGCGGTGATAGCGCAGCTTGCCGAGATCGAAATCGTCCTTGCCGATGCTGGTGCCGAGGGCGGTGATCAGGGTGCGGATCTCGTTGGAGGTCAGCATCTTGTCGAAACGGGCCTTTTCGACATTGAGGATCTTTCCCTTGAGGGGGAGAATCGCCTGGTAGCGTCGTTCCCGCCCCTGCTTGGCGCTGCCGCCGGCCGAGTCGCCCTCGACCAGGTAGAGTTCGCATAGAGCGGGATCTTTTTCCTGGCAGTCGGCCAGTTTGCCCGGCAGGGCCAGTCCCTCCAGGGCGCCCTTGCGCCGCGTCAGATCGCGCGCCTTGCGCGCCGCTTCCCGCGCCCGGGCGGCTTCAATCCCCTTTTCGAGGATCTTGCGCGCCACCGCCGGATTCTCTTCGAGATATTCGGCCAGTTTCTCGTTCATCATGGTCTCGACATACCCCTTGATTTCGGAGTTACCGAGTTTGGTCTTGGTCTGCCCCTCAAACTGCGGCTCTGGAACCTTGACGGAGATGATTGCCGCCATCCCTTCGCGCAGATCGTCACCGGAAATGGTGGTCTTGATGTTCTTCAGCAAGTTGTTGGCCGTGGCGTAGTGGTTCATGGTGCGGGTCAGAGCCGCCTTGAAACCGACCAGGTGGCTGCCGCCCTCATGGGTGTTGATATTGTTGGCGAACGAGTAGATCTTCTCGTCGTAGCTGTCGTTGTACTGGATGGCGACCTCGATTTCGACCCCTTCCCGGCTGCCACTGAAAAAGATCGGTTTGCCGTGCAGCGGATTTTTCGCCCGGTTCAGGTATTCGACAAACGAGACGATGCCGCCCTCGTAGTGAAACAGGTGACTTTTGTCGCTGCGTTCGTCGACGATCTCGATCTTGACACCGCCATTGAGGAACGCGAGTTCACGCAACCGTTGCGACAGGGTTTCGAAAGAGAACTCCGTGGTTTCGAAGATCTCCTCGTCGGGCCAGAAGAGGATGCGGGTGCCGCGCCGCTTGGTGGTGCCGTCCTCGACCAGCGGAGCGGTCGGCACGCCCCGCTCATAATTCTGCCGGTAGATCTTGTTGTCCCGGCGAATCTCCAGTTCCAGACGGCTGGAGAGAGCGTTGACCACGGAGACACCGACGCCGTGCAAGCCACCGGAGACTTTGTACGAATCGCTGTCGAACTTGCCGCCGGCGTGCAGTACGGTCATGACCACTTCGGCGGCCGCCTTGTGCTGGGTCGGATGCATGTCGACCGGAATCCCACGGCCGTTGTCAACGACCGTCACCGAGTTGTCGACATGGATGATGACCTTGACCTCGTCGCAATACCCGGCCAGTGCTTCATCGATCGAGTTGTCGACCACTTCGTAAACTAGATGATGCAGACCCTGGACGGATGTCGAACCGATATACATGGCGGGCCGCTTGCGTACAGCCGAAAGTCCCTCGAGAACCTTGATACTCTCGGCACTGTAGACCTTGTCTGTTTTTTCAGTCATATTTTCCTCATCACTCATCAAATTACGGCTGACAGACAACGACTTTGCCGTCTGCCACCCGGTAATAGTTGGTCTCTTCCGGCGCGATCTTGCTGATCCCGGCTGACGTTGCCGTGCTCAGAAACACCTGCCCCGACTGCCGGTGGAGAAACTCGATAAACCCCGTCTGTCGCTGTGTGTCGAGTTCACTGGCCAGATCATCAAGAAGCAGCACCGGTGGACTCCCGAATTGCCGTTGCAGATCGATGACCTGGGCGGCCCGGAAGGCGAGCAGAAACGAGCGCTGCTGCCCCTGGGAACCGAAGCTGCGCAGGGAGCGACCGTCGAGCTGTGGCTCAAGGTCGTCTCGATGCGGGCCGCACAGTGTCTGACCGAGGCTCTTTTCCCTCAGCAGGTTTTTCCGGCACTCCTCAGTCAATTCTTCCTGCAGCTGCTGTTCGCCTTTAGGTGCAACGGAGTAGCGAAGATCCACCTGCTCCCGGCCGCCGCAGATATCCCTATAAATGTGCTGCAGTGTCGGCTGGAAGCGCTCCAGAAACTGCTGTCGATCGTGGCGCAGGCGACTGCCGGCCTGTATCAGTGCCGTCGTCCACGGTTGCAGCAAGGCATCGGATGCCCCAGTTTTCAACAGACTGTTTCGTTGCTTGAGAATTCGGGCGTAGTCCTGATAACGAACGAGATATGCAGCATCGGTCTGCAACACAGCACGATCGAGCAGGGCCCTGCGTCCGGCCGGGTAGCCGCGGATGATCACCATTTCTTCAGGTGTGAACAGGACCACCCGCAGTTTGCCGAGAAAATCGGCCGGTCTACTGACACTCTTGCCGTTGACAGTCGGTTTTTTCCCCTCGCGATCCAACCTGAGTTGCAGATTGCAGATGCCGTCTTGCTGCTCGACTTTCCCGGCAAGTTGCGCCTGCTCTTCGCCGAATCTGATCAATTCGCCGGATCGGCTCTGGCGGAAACTTTTCAGATGTGCCAGCAGATAGATGGCTTCCAGGACGTTGGTCTTGCCTTGGCCATTCTGTCCCCAGATCACATTGAATGACCGGTTCCAATTCAGCTCCGCTGTATCCAGATTACGAAATTGATACACCCTGAGTTGCTGTAAATACATATCCTTTTCGGCAAAAAAGCCCTCGACAGGCTTTTTTGGCAGATGATCGTTGGCGCTTCGCAACCTCAGAGACGCATCGGCATGACCACCGCGAGAAAACCATCATCCTGCAACGGTTTCACCAATCCCGGCGAGAGCTGATCCTTGAGAAAGAAACGGATTTTGCCCTGATCCTGCACTTGCAGGATATCGAGAAGATAGCGGGCATTAAAACCGACTGATAGCTCTGGACCGGAATATTCAATTTCCAGCTCTTCCCGGGCTTCACCGAGTTCCGGATTCGATGAGGAGACTTCCAGGCGATTGTTGGCCAACTCCATTTTGACGCCACGCGATTTTTCGCTAGAAAGAATAATCATACGCCGCAACGCATGCAGCAACGGCTCCACACTGATAACTGCCTGATTATCATTCCCTTGTGGAATCACGCGCTGGTAATCAGGAAAATCTCCATCGACCAGACGCATGATCACAACAGTGCTCCCCTTGCAGACAACAGCGTTGTTTTCCATGAAGCCTATTTTCAACTCCCCTTCACCATCATCGGCGAGTTTCTTGAGTTCATAAATCCCCTTGCGGGGCAGAATGACGCCGCGTCCAAATTCTTCACTCGTCACATCGTCGACAACTTTGTCGATCATCGACAGGCGATGGCCATCGGTTGCCACCATACGCAGGCTGTTACTCTCTGCAGGAATCTGGACAAAAATACCGTTCAGATTGTATTTGCTCTCATCTGTTGATACGGCAAACAGGGTCTTGTCGATCATCTCCTTGCAGAGCTGACTGCGCAGAGTGAGGAAGTCCGCCTTCTCCGGAGAAGGAAAATGCGGAAACTCATCTGCGGACAGTCCAACGACATTAAACTGGGCCTTGCCGCACTTGACTTCAATCCAGCTGTTTTCTCGCGTTGCGAATGAAATTCGCTGGTCGGAAAGCTCCTTGGTTATTTCATATAATTTCTTTGCGGAGACCGTGATTCTCCCCGGTTGACTGATATCCGCGGCACAACTTGAGCGCATTCCGACTTCGAGATCTGTTGCTGTCAGCAGTAACTGTCCGTCACCACTTTCCAACAGCACATTAGCAAGAACCGGTATCGTGTTGCGCTTCTCGACGATTCCCTGGATTCTCGCCAGTTCCTTGAGAAGTTGATCTTTTTCTATGGTGAAGTTCATACGTCCTCCAGAAAAAATGCACAGCCACTATCTTCTATGATTATCTTTATAAAGATATATTAGTCATAATCATAGGTCCTGTGAATTCGTTGATACGGGCATTAAAATCAATCTTTCCAGTAAGTTAGGATGTTTATAATTATAGAGAATACTTGTTTGTAAACTGGTGATGAATCATAGACTCACTTTTTTTTGCAGTTATCCACGCTCTCTGCGCCATCCTGTCTACAGGGTTTTCCCGTTCAGATGGAGAGCGAATTTCTCAGTGACTCGACAGTGGTGCGTATCTGATAGTCCTCTTCCATCAATTGTTCGACCCTTCGGATCGCATGGATGATGGTCGAATGATCTTTGCCACCAAATCGTTCTCCGATTTCCGGGTAGGATGCGCTAGTCAGCTGCCGGGACAGGTACATGGCGATCTGCCTCGGGCGAACAACGGCTTTCAGACGTTTTGCCGATTTTAAATCGGAAATTTTTACGCTGAAGTGATTGCTGACATGTTTGATAATTTCATCGATACTGATTTCCCGATTCTTTTCAATCAGAATATCTTTCAGGATGTCACGGGCCATTTCCAGGCTGACCGGTGTCGATGTCAGGCTGGCGTACGCGCCGATCCTGATCAGATAACCTTCCAGTTCCCGGATATTACTGCAGACCGAATTGGCCAGAAACAGGGAGACTTCTTCAGGAAGGTTGATGCGGTTCTGGTCAGCCTTCATTTTCAGAATCGCCTGTTTCGTTTCGACATCGGGCGGTTGAATATCGGCAATCAGCCCCCATTCAAAACGTGAGCGCAGTCTCTCTTCCAACCCTGGAATTTCCTTCGGAAATTTGTCCGAGGTGACCACGATCTGTTTGTGCGATTCGTAGAGAGCGTTAAACGTATAGAAAAATTCTTCCTGGGTTCTTTCCTTGCCAGCTATAAATTGAATATCATCGATTAACAGGACATCCATCGATCTGAATTTGCTGCGAAATTCATCCATACGGTTGTATCGCAACGCATTGATCAGTTCATTGGTGAACTTTTCCGACGATTGATAGCAGACTTTTTGCCCTGGATTCTTGCGGAGAATCTCATTGCCAATGGCATTGACAAGATGGGTTTTGCCGAGACCGACGCCACCATAGATGAAGAGAGGATTGTATGTTGTTGCCGGATTATTGGCGACCGCCATGGCTGCTGCATAAGCGAACTGGTTCGATGAACCGGCAACAAACTCCTGAAAGGTGTATTTGCGGTTCAGGTGGATATCGTGTGTCGCTTCATTGGGCGGTAACTGATAGGTCTTTATTTGATTTTCTGCCGGTATGCGGGTCGGTTGCCCGCCTGTTTTTTCCTGTCTGGCCTTGTCGGCAACATTGATTTGCAATCGATAGTTGACGGCGGAAAGTTCCGCGAGAACTTTCTGAATCAGCTGGGCATAGTTGTCTCGCACCCAGTCGAGGACGAATCGATTAGGGACTTCAATTGTGACTACATCCTTGTCAATAGCGACAAGTTCAAGAGGGTTAATCCAGGTGGAAAAGTGCTGGGGACTGAGTTGGGATTCCAGTCGGGTTAGCGCATCTTGCCAGAGTTTTTCAAGACTTGGGTGCATTGACACAAAGCGATTCTAGATCGATTATTTATCCACAAAGTTTTAAACAGGTGTTGAAAAGTAGAATTTTTATTTAAATTCAATAACTTACAAAAAACAGATTGTCATTGACGTGTCGTGAAAAACTAGCAGAGCATCTCAGCGAATGCAAGGGAAAACATCGGCACAGCGTGCGTGTCGTGTTCGTACCTTT
>JAVVDS010000059.1:0-12500 GCA_032251295.1 Desulfuromonadales bacterium
GCCTCTCACTGAAGAAGGCTGGAATCAGCAGCCCTGGATGTGCTGAACAGTTACTGTCCTTTTACCTTTAACCTTGAACCTGTTTTATGAGAATCCTCGGCATCGACCCCGGCACCGGCACCACCGGCTACGGCCTGATCGATCTGGACGGCAACCGCCTGCGGCATGTCGACAACGGTCTGATCCGCACCCGCAGTGCCGACCCGCTGGCGAACCGCCTGCAGGTCATCTATCGCGGCCTGGAACAGATTATCGCGCAGTACAGTCCCGACGGCATGAGCGTCGAGCAGGTCTTTCTGGCCAAAAACCCGCGCGCCGCCCTCACCCTCGGCCACGCGCGCGGCGCCGCCCTGCTCGCCGGCATCAACGCCGGCCTCGACGTTTTCGAATATTCGGCGCTCCAGGTCAAGAGTGCCGTGGTCGGCTACGGGCACGCCGGCAAGCTGCAGGTCCAGCAGATGGTCAAGGCGCTGCTCAACCTGCCGGAAATCGCCCAGGAAGACGCATCCGACGCCCTGGCGGTCGCCATCTGCCACGCCCACAGCCGCACCCTGAATCTGGCCACAAAAACCGCCAGAAAAAAATGAACGGCTCAATGCGGAGGCGCGGAGCAAGCCTGAACCTTGTATGGCGACCAGCCTCTGCGTCTATGCGCCGCCGCGTTAAATGAAGAGGTTCGCGGAGTCACTGTTCACCCCTCACCGTTCACGGCCGTTATGATTGCCCTGGTTCGCGGCAAGATCGCCTACAAATCGCTGGAGCACGTCATTGTCGATGTCGGCGGCATCGGCTATCGGCTGTTCATCCCTCTCTCCACCTACTACGCCCTGCCGGAACAGGGGGAGGTCTGCCTGCACACTCACACCCATGTGCGCGAGGATCTGCTGCAGCTGTACGGCTTTGCAACCGGCGACGAACAGGAACTGTTCACCACCCTGATCGGCATCACCGGCGTCGGCCCGAAGCTGGCGGTCAACATTCTCTCCCACATTCCGGTTGCCGACCTGAAGCACGCCATCGTCGCCGGCGATGTCCGGCGGCTCTCCTCCCTGCCCGGTATCGGCAAGAAGACTGCGGAACGGCTGGTTCTCGAGCTCAAGGACAAGCTCAAGGCGCCACCCGGCATGGCCGCAGCCGCCAGCAGCCCGGCAGCGCGAGCCGGCGGCTGCGACCCGCTGCTGGACGTCCTCTCCGCCCTGGTCAACCTCGGCTACAAGGAGGGTCTGGCGCGCAAGGTGCTGGAAGAGATGGAAGTCGGCCCGCACGCCTCCACCGAGGAGATCCTGAAAGGGGCCCTCAAGGTACTGGTACGTTAGGGGGATGGACGCCATGGACGAGCAGCGGACAATCACCGCACAGCCGATCGGCGACGACAGCAGCTACGATCTCTCCCTGCGGCCGCGCACCCTGCAGGAATATATCGGCCAGAGCAAGGTCAAGCAGAACCTGCGGGTATTCATCGATGCAGCACGCAGCCGCCACGAATCCCTCGATCATGTGCTGTTCTACGGGCCGCCGGGACTCGGCAAGACGACCCTGGCCAACATCATCGCCAGTGAAATGGGGGTCAACATCCGCAGCACCTCCGGACCGGTCATCGAAAAACCGGGCGATCTGGCGGCGGTGCTGACGAACCTCGAACCGGGCGACGTGCTGTTCATCGACGAAATTCACCGTCTGTCGCCGGTGGTCGAGGAGATCCTCTATCCGGCCATGGAGGATTACCAGCTCGATATCATGATCGGCCAGGGGCCATCAGCCCGCACCATCAAGCTCGACATCCCGCGGTTCACTCTGGTCGGCGCCACCACCCGCGCCGGGCTGCTCTCTTCGCCGCTGCGCGACCGCTTCGGCGTGCTCAGCCGCCTCGAGTTCTACGACATCGACGCCCTGACCACCATCGTCACCCGCAGCGCCGGGATCCTCGGTGTGGTCATCGACGCCGCCGGCGCTCACGAAATCGCCCGACGCAGCCGCGGCACTCCGCGAATCGCCAACCGGCTGCTGCGCCGGGTACGCGACTTCGCCGAGGTCGACAGCGACGGCACCATCTCCCGCAAACTCGCCGATCACGCCCTGCACCGTCTGGAAGTCGACCCGGAGGGCTTCGACCACATGGACCGCCTGCTGCTGACCACCATCATCGACAAGTTCGGCGGCGGCCCGGTCGGTCTCGACACTCTGGCAGCCGCCATCGGCGAAGAAAAGGACACCATTGAGGACGTCATCGAACCTTACCTGCTGCAACAGGGCTTTCTCAACCGCACGCCACGCGGCCGGATCGCCACCCCGCAGGCCTACACCCACCTCGGCCGCTCCCCCCGCGCCTCTGGCGAGCAAGGCCCCCTGTTCAGCAGCTGAAGCCTGCGCGACGGTTCTTGATTGTCGATGCCGAACCGATGCAGCGCGACGCGGAGAAGACCTCTCGATTTCAGGACATTCTCTCCGCATCTCCGCGACTCCGCGTTAAATTGGCCTTTTGGGTTTGTCACGCTCGACCCTGAACCTTGCGTCCTGGACCTTCCACCTTGCCCCTGACCATGCCCGACCCGACTCTCGACAAATTCAGCCGGCAGATCGCCGACTGGATCGCGCAGCGACTGCGATCCGAACGGACGCCCTTCCAGAAGCTGGAGACCGGACTGCCCCTGCAGACCGTTCACGGGGCGATGACGGCCGACCTGGTTCTCTGGGTCAACCGGCCGAGTCAGATCGCCGGCAGCCTGATCCTGTTTCCGCACCACGGGACTCCAGACGTGCGTCTTGCCGGGGCGGCCATGGCCAGAGCTCTCGGCCTCGGGCATTTCGTCGTCTGGGAAGCCCGCCAGATCCGCATCTGGCCAGTCGATGCCACGGCAGACGCCCTGCAGACTCTGGAGGTTCCGTCGGCCAGGGAGGTCGAGCCGCACGACTTCTACAGACTGATCGACCGACTGCTCGCCGAGCTGAAACTTTTGACAGTGACCCTCGCCGTCGCGCCCGGCGCCCTGTCTGCCGAGTACTTTCTCAATCTGTGTCACAATACCGTCGTCGACATCCAGCCCGATCTGCTGGAACAGTGTCGTCAAGCAGCCGGCACCGCCCGCTCCGACACCTGGATCGAGCAGGTGCCGACGGAACTGGCCTGGCTGAGTCTCTGGCGCCTGCTGGTGCTGGTGACCCTCGACAGACTGCCGCCCGCCAGCGGCGCGGAGTCGTTCGAAAAGGCGATGCTTTACGCCCTCGCCTGCCTGCACACTGTCGATCTCGACCGTTTCCTGACGAAAGGCGACAATGAACCGCCCCTCGGACAGGCGACCGCGGTCCGTCTGCACCACCTCGCCTGCCGCCTGCAACAGCTCGGCTGGCCCGCCGAGGGCGAACAGGCGATCGACCTGGTGTGCCGACTGCTCGACCTGGCCGCTGTCGACCTCGGCCTGACGGTCGTCGCCGCACCCTGGTCACAGCCGTGCCCGATCGCCATCAACGTCTGGCCGGGCAGTGGCAGCCCGCCGCCGCAGCATCTGCTGGCGCCGCGAGCCTTTCTGGCCGGGCTGGCGGTCATGCAGACACTCGACGAGCAAGCGCCGCATAGCGAGCTGCATCAGACACTGCAGGAACTTGCCACGGCCGGTGCCGTGACACCGCTCGTCGCCGCCCTTACCGGCAGTGCGCCGCCGGAGCGTCGACAGCGTGATTCGCTAAAAGTGGCGCTACGCCGATTCTGGCCGAACCGGCGCTTCGCCCTGCCGCGCCAGACGCCGGGCTATCTCTGGGACACCCTGATGATCGCTGGTCTGCAGCAGCCTGCGGCAGAACTCTGTCTGCTGCTGCCGCACGACTGGCACCTGGCCCCGGGCGCCACAACAGTCTGGCAGGCGCTCACGGCACGCTACCGCGTCATTGCCCTGGCGGAACAGGCCGGGCCGACACAGATCATGCAACTGTACAGCCTGACTTCCGCACCAAGACCGGTCACTGTCTATCGGCCGTCCGGTTGCCGGGAGATAGCCGAGGAACTGATTCTCGACAGTCCACCGGCGATTCTCCACGTCTGCCTGCACGCCAGCGACGACCGCCTGGCGGCCCTGGCCCGCGGTGAAAAAATTGCCGAAGAGTTGGCGAACGGTGTCGAACCGGCGGTGGTTCCCGGAGAGGGAGAGGCGGAGAGAGCGCCGCTGCGCCGTCCCGGAACGGATCTGGAGGAGATTGTCGCCGTGGTGTTTCGCGACGGCACGCCACGGTTCCCGCACGACTATCTGCGCGATTTCTACCGGCCGGCACTGCGGAGCTACTCGTTGACCGCTCCATTAGTGATCACGGATCGTTTTTTCGACCGGATTCTGTTGAGCGGACCGGATGCGCCCCCCGTAGAAGTCGACAGCGCAATCAAGGCCGACATCCTCTGCCTGGCGTCGTACAGCACCACCGGCGAGGTCACCATCCCGCTCGACGACACCATCGGCGCCGCCCTCCTTGCCGCTTACCGCCGCGATCTGCAACGGCTCTGGCAAGAATTACAGCAGGAGTGCCGCCGCCGGCAACAGCGTCAGCAGGCCGCCCGCAACCTCGCCAGCAGAATCTGGCGCCAGCACAATTTGCCGCCGGCGCGATTCTTTCAAGACTGATCGACCGACCACAGTCGATCGACAGATGCGCGATAACTGTCCACTGAAGGCAACCTGGTAATAGAAGCCGATTCCGGCTACAATAGGCAAAAATTTCAGTGCTCGGAGCCCCCCCATGAACATCCTGCTGCACATCTGCTGCGCCAACTGCGCCATCTACCCGCTCGGCGTTCTGCGCGAGGCCGGTCATCAGATCACCGGCTACTTTTACAACCACAACATCCATCCCTACCAGGAATACCGCAAACGACTGGAGGCGGTTCGCGAGTATGCGGCGGGCAGCGATCTGCCGATGGTCTATAACGATGTCTACCAGCTGGAAGATTTTCTCGCCCAGGTCGCCCAGGAACCGACCAGCCGTTGTGCTTACTGCTACCAGTCGCGCCTGAAGCAGGTCGCTGCTTACGCCGCCGAGCACGGTTTCGACGGCTTTTCCAGCAGCCTGCTCTATTCCCGCTACCAGAATCACGAGCTGATCGCTGAACTCGGTTTCGAACTGGGCCGGCATTATGGTCTGCAGTTCGTTTACGCCGACTTCCGCAGCGGCTGGCAGGAAGGGATTCGTCGCTCCAAAGAGCTGGGGCTCTACCGCCAGCAGTATTGCGGCTGCATCTATTCCGAAAAAGAGCGCTATCACCCGCGCAGCAACAATTGACGGTATGCTCGGCAAGTCGCTGATCACCATCGGTCTGCTGCTGGTCGTTGTGGGCCTCTATGTCAGCCTCGGTGGCAAGCTGCCACCGTTGGGGCGTCTGCCTGGCGATATCCACATTGAGCGCGACAACTTCAGTCTCTATGTCCCGTTAGGAACCTGTCTGCTCGTTTCCCTCGGGCTCTCCCTGCTCTTCTGGCTGTTACGCAAGTAGATCGCAACCACACAGCCTGATTGAAACTTTCCGCCGTTCTGGTAGGATTGCCATAAACCAAGTTATTTTCATCCCTTGAACGCGAAGGAGGTTCCCCGTGCTCGAAATCATTGAAAAATCGTTACTGACGGCCGTCGGTGCCATGGCCCTCGGTCAGCAGAAAGCTGAAGAGCTGGGCAAAGAGTTGCGGGACAAACTGAACCTGTCGGAGGACGAGGGGAAGAAGTTCCTGCAAAAAATCGAGGATGCAATTCGCGAGAACCAGGAAAAGCTGGAGAAGGCGGCTCAGGAAGAGGTCAAAAAAGCCTGTGAGCGGGTCGGCGTGGTGACCAAAGACGAGTTCAACGCGCTCAAGCGCAAGGTCAGCCAGCTCGAGAAAAAGCTCAAGGAAGGTGACTCCTGAGTCGGGAAGCGCGCCCCTCGATCCACCCTTTTTTCAAGGTCAACCGCAATATCCGCGCGATCCGCCGCTACCGGACCATCCTCGGGGTGCTGATCAAGTACGGTTTCGGGCACTTCGTCGAACAGCTCAACATCGACTACTACCTCGAACTCGGCAAGCGGCTCGTCTCCCGCGGCCGGGGTGCGCCCGAACTGGAACGACTGCACCCGGCGCAACGCCTGCGCATGGCGATGGAAGAACTCGGCCCGACCTTCATCAAGTTCGGCCAGCTCCTCTCCACCCGTCCCGATGTCCTCTCCAGGGACTATATCGACGAATTCAGCAAACTGCAGGACAAAGTTCCGCCGGTTTCGGTCGAGGAGGTCGAGGCCCAGATCGAGCGGGAACTCGGCGCCCCCGCCGCGACCCTGTTCGCCCTGTTCGAGCCGATCCCGCTCGCCTCGGCATCGATTGCCCAGGTGCATGCCGGCCGTCTGCACAGCGGTGAACAGGTGGTCTTCAAAGTCCGGCGCCCCGGGATCAGCCAGATCGTCCGCACCGACATCGATATCCTGATGGGGCTCGCCTATCTGATCGAACAGCACGTGCCGGTACTCGCCGTGTACGATCCGACCGCTCTGGTGAAGGAGTTCAAACGCACCGTTCAGCGCGAGATGAACTTCAACCGCGAGGGCCAGACCATCGACCGCTTCGCCGCCAATTTCGCCAACGACCCGACGGTTTATGTCCCCGGGATCTTCTGGGACTACACGGGCGAAACCGTGCTGACCATGGAGCGCATCCACGGCATCAAGATTTCCGACCTGACACAGCTCAATGACGCCGGCTACGACCTCAAAGAGCTGGCCCGCCGCGGCGCCGACGCTTTCCTCAAACAGGTCCTCGAACACGGCTTTTTCCACGGCGACCCGCACCCCGGTAATGTCTTCGTCATGCCGGAGCATGTGATCTGCATGCTCGACTACGGCATGGTCGGCCGCCTCGGCCAGAGCCTGAAAACTGAACTGATCGACCTGCTTGAAGCGCTGTTGCAACGCGACGCCGAGCTGATTATCTCCTATCTGCTCTACGCCGGGGAGCTGACCGACGCGACCGATCTGAAGAACCTGCGGCGCGACCTGCAGGAGTTCATCGAGGACTACTACGACATCCTGTTGCAGGACGTCAAGGTCGGCAAGTTGCTCAGCGAATTCATCGACATCCTGACCCAGTACAATATCCGGATGCCGGCCGACTTCGTGTTGCTCGCCAAGGCGCTGGTCGCCATGGAAGGACTGGGCCGGCAACTCGACCCGGAATTCAACATGATCGATCACCTGCGCCCCTACATCGAGCGCCTGGTGCGGGAGCGCCTCAGTCCCTCCCACATCTCCCGGGAGTTGGCCCGGGTCGCCAGCGCCTACGGCTCCCTGGCAAAGAATTTCCCGCGCGACATCAAGGAGTTTCTCAACCGTCTGAATCGCAACCAATTCAAGATCGACCTTGAGCACCGCGGCCTCGACCGTCTGGTCACCGACCTCGACCGTTCCAGCAACCGGCTCTCCTTTGCTCTGATCATCGGCTCGCTGATTGTCGGTTCCTCCCTGATCATGCAGACCAACATCGGCCCGCTGATGTTCGGCTACCCTCTCCTCGGCATTGTCGGCTACCTGATCGCCGGCCTGCTCGGCCTCTGGCTCGCCGTCGGCATCCTCCGTTCCGGACGACTGTAGGCCAACAGCAACCGCCCGTTCGTCGAAAGCCCCCCCCAAAAAAACCAGATTCGACAACCGGATGTTTTCGCAGGCGCTTGTGTCTCATCAACCACAAACGTTGCAGTTGCACCACGCTCAGAAACATTCTCTCAAGACAAAAACATGTGATTCAAGCAACTTAGAAGACTGAAAAACAGGTGGCATGATGCTTGCTTTAATATGGACAATATTTTTAACCGGCGCAAAATAAGGCGTCAACCTCACAACAGAAAAGACTCTGTCGATGATTTACCAAACGACCACAGCACAAACCGTTTCTGCAGCAGGCATCGGCCTGCACAGCGGCGAGAATGTTCATATAACCCTTCGCCCGGCTGAAACCGGAACCGGAGTCGTTTTCCATCGACAGTATCCGGGGCGTACCGTCTCCATACCGGCACGCTCCGAATATGTTGTCGATACCCGCCTGGCGACCGTACTTGGCCACGGCGAAACTCGCATTTCGACGGTCGAGCACCTGCTGGCCGCCGTGACAGCCAGCGGCATCGACAACCTGCATATCGACATTGATGGCGACGAAGTCCCGATTATGGACGGCAGCGCGGCCCCCTTTCTCGACCTCGTCGAAAAAGCCGGGGTACGCGGGCTCGCCAGCAGCCGCAAATTTCTGGCAATCCGCAAGCCGGTAAGCCTTATCGACGGTGAAAAGCGGGTCAGTATCATCCCCTCGCGGTTTTTCCGCATCACATTTGACATCGCCTTCAATCACCCGTGCATCGCCCTGCAACAGCGCTCGGTCAAGGTCAGCCCCGACCTGTTCCGCCGCGAACTGGCACCGGCCAGGACATTCGGCTTCCTGCGCGATGTCGAGATGCTCAAAGCCGCTGGCCTTGCCCGCGGCGGTTCCCTCGACAATGCGATCGTGGTTGACGATCACAGAATCCTCAATCCCGGCGGGCTCCGCTTCCAGGATGAATTTGTCCGGCACAAGATTCTTGACGCCATCGGTGACCTGAGCCTGATCGGTTACCCGATTCTCGGCCATTTTCGCGCCTTCAAGGCCGGGCATGATATCAACCACAACCTGGTTGAAAAGGTGCTCTCCTCTCCCGACTGCTGGCAGCTGCTCGAATTCAGCGACGAGGATCTGCAGGTTGCCATGCAGTTGCATGCTCCCGCATTCGGTTCCGAACTGGCACTGAGCGAAGCCTGATCTCCGGATCTGTCAACAGTCTGCGGCACCGGCCTCTGCTTGGCGCCTCCTGACGTCGAGCTTGTCCTTTTGGCTATTGCGTTGGCGGTTGCTTGCGCCTAGAATTGCGCCAAGTTCTGCCTATGACCGAAAAAAAAGCCGACATCCCGACTCCCCCACCTACCGGCGAACTTCGTAAACGTCGTCGCGAGTGGTTGATTGCGTTCGGCATCGTCGCCCTGATCGCTTTCTCTTTTGTTTACCAACGCCAGATTTTCGATTTAACCAGTGACATTCCGCTCTCCGGCAATATCCTGGTTCTGGCCCTGATCAACCTCAACATACTGCTGATCATTCTCTGCCTGTTCCTGGTGCTGCGCAACATCTTCAAGCTGTTGCTGGAGCGCCGGCGCGGGCTGCCCGGTGCGCGTCTTCGCAGCAAGCTGGTCCTCGCCTTCGTCGCCCTCTCGCTGGTCCCGACCATGCTGCTGTTTTTCGTCTCGGCCGGCTTCATCACCAACTCCATCGAGAACTGGTTCAACTCCCAGATTGAGGATTCCCTGCGGGAATCCCTCGAAGTCGCCCAGACCTACTACAAGAATTCAGCAAGCAATGCCCTCTATTACGCCGAGCAGATCTCCCAGACCATCAAAGACCAGAAGCTGCTCAATGAGGAAAACCTGCAAAGCCTCGAAGAGTTGATTCATCAGAAACAGAAGGAGTACAACCTCGGCATCGTCGAGGTCTTTTCTGCGACTCTGGAGGAGCTGGTACGAGCCGTGAATCCTCTGGTGCCGGCGGCAGAGTTCACCGACCCTGGTTCAGATACCATTCGCGAGGCCCTGCAGGGCAACCGGTTCACGCGGATCAGCCCGGTCGGCCGAGCCGACCTGATTCGCGGCATCGTGCCGGTCTTTTCCAACTGGAATCCGAACGATGTCGTCGGCGTCGTCGTCGTCAATTATTACGTCCCCTACTCGCTGGTCAACAAGATGCAGGAGATCAGCAGCTCGTTCGAGCAGTTCAAACACACAAAAATGCTCAAGGGGAAAATTCAGCAGGGTTATGTTCTGTTTTTGCTGTTGATTGCTCTCGTCATCATCTTTCTCGCGACCTGGGCCGGTTTCTACCTGGCGCGCGGCATCACCGAACCGATTCAGGACCTGGCCCTGGCCACCAACCGGGTCGCCTCCGGCGATCTCGATGTCACCATCACCAATCAGAGCGATGACGAAGTCGGCGCTCTGATCACTGCGTTCAACAAGATGACGGCCGACCTCCGGCAGGGCCAGAAAGAGATCTTTCACGCCAATCGCGAGCTGCGTGCTTCGAACCTCGAACTGGAACAGCGTCGTCGCTACATGGAAGTCGTCCTCGCCAATGTAACAGCTGGAGTCGTCTCCATTGACAGCCAGGGGAACCTGACCACCATCAACAAGTCGGCGGCGCATCTTTTGCGACTCGATCCGGACAAGATCCTCGGTCGCAACTTCCGCGATGTGGTCCCTTCTGCCTACCAGCACATCGTCAAGGATATCCTCAAGGAGCTTTTGAACTCGGGCAAGGATTCGCTGCGCCGACAGATCACCCTGCCGGCCGGTGACAACCGGCTGACTCTGCTGGTCAATGTGGCCACCCTCAAGGACGAAAACAGCGAGTTCATGGGGACTGTCGTCGTCTTCGATGACTTGACCCATTTACTGAAGGTCCAACGCATGGCGGCCTGGCGCGAGGTCGCTCGCCGCATCGCCCACGAGATCAAAAACCCGCTCACGCCGATACAGCTGTCGGCGCAGCGACTGCGCCGACGTTATCTCGACCGCTTTGCCGAAGAAGGCAACGTCTTCGACGAATGCACGAACGTCATCATCCGCCAGGTCGACGACCTGAAAAATCTGGTCAACGAGTTCTCCAATTTCGCCAGGATGCCGGCCAGCAACCCGACCGAAAACAATCTGAACGAGGTCATCGGCGAAGCCCTGGTCCTGTTTCAGGAAGGGCACCGCAACCTCCTGTTCAACTTCAGTCCGGATCGCTCCCTGCCGCCTTTCTGCCTGGATCGCGAGCAGATCAAAAGAGTCGTCATCAACCTGCTGGACAATGCGGTGGCGGCATCTGCGGCGGGGGGAAAAATCGAATTGACGACGAGTTATCATCCGGAATTGCAGATGGCGAGTCTATCGGTCTGTGACAACGGCTCAGGAATAGCGCCCGAGGATAAACCGCGGCTGTTTGAGCCCTACTTTTCCACCAAGAAATCCGGGACAGGTCTGGGTCTCGCTATCGTTTCAACCATTGTGTCTGACCATAACGGGTACATTCGGGTTCATGACAATCAGCCTTGCGGCACAATCTTTACCGTTGAACTACCGATAGCGTTGGCTCCCCAGCGCGGTTGAAAGGCGGGACATGTACACTATCCTGATCGTCGATGACGAAAGCAGCATCTGCGCCAGCCTGACCGGCATCCTTCAAGATGAAGGCTTTACCAGTAATGCCGTAAACAGCGGCAAGGCGGCGCTGGCACGACTCGCAGACGAACGGCCGGATCTGATCCTGCTCGACATTTGGATGCCGGGAATGGACGGGCTGGAGACCCTGGCAAAAATCAAGGACGTCTATCCTGATCAACTGGTCATCATGATGAGCGGACACGGCACCATCGAAACAGCGGTTCGTGCCACCAAACTTGGAGCCTATGATTTCATTGAAAAACCCCTCTCCATCGAGAAGGTCCTGATCAGCATCCAGAACGCCATGAAGGTGGGGCAACTGGTTGAAGAGAATCGGGAGTTGAAAGCGAAGATCGCCAAAGATTATGAAATGATCGGCGACAGCAGGGCGATCAGGGAACTGCGCCGACAAATCGAGGTGGCCGGACCGACATCCGGCTGGATTCTGATCACGGGAGAAAACGGGACCGGTAAAGAGCTGGTCGCCAGAGCCATCCACCAGCACTCAAAGCGGGTCGATAAACCGTTTGTCGAAGTGAACTGTGCAGCGATCCCCGAAGAACTGATCGAATCGGAGCTGTTCGGTCACGAGAAAGGTTCATTTACCGGAGCGACCGCCCAGCGCCGGGGAAAGTTCGATCAGGCCCATGCGGGCACATTGTTTCTCGATGAAATCGGCGACATGAGCCTGAAAACCCAGGCCAAGGTTCTGCGGATTCTTCAGGAGCACAAGTTCGAGCGCGTCGGCGGCAACAGGACCATTGAGGTCGATGTCCGTGTTATTGCGGCGACCAACAAGAGTCTTGAGGACGAAATTGCCACTGGCAATTTTCGCGAGGATCTCTACTACCGGCTTAATGTCATCCCGTTTCATGTCCCGGCACTCCGCGAGCGCAAAGAGGACATCCCGGCACTTATCCATCACTTTCTGAGCTACTTCTGCCGTAAAGAGAGCAGGGACATCAAGGCAATCGACGAGGAGGCCATGAACTGTCTGGTCAACTACAACTGGCCGGGCAACGTCCGTGAACTGAAAAACCTGACTGAACGACTGGTCATCATGTGTCCGGGACCTCTCATCACCAGCGCCAACCTGCCGGTGACCATCAGAGGTGGCGGGAAGCCCGCCCCAGGGACAGCAAAGCACGAAGAAGGTTTGAATGCCGACACCTTGCGGGTTGCCAGGGAAGAATTTGAAAAGGAATATCTGCTGCGGAAACTGGAAGAGAACGACTGGAATATCTCACGGACCGCCGAATGCATCGAGGTGGAACGTTCCAATCTG
>JAVVDS010000060.1:0-14130 GCA_032251295.1 Desulfuromonadales bacterium
TCACCGATCACCGATCACCGATCACCGATCACCGATCACCGATCACCGATCACCGTTGGACGATTATGCGGCGCCCATCCGCCACTGTCAACTTTTTGTGCGGTCCCGGCACAGCGGGGGTTGCACAGCCACATGCAATTTGTTATACGTATTAGCACTCAAGCAGCCAGAGTGCCAACCTATCGTTTTAAATAAGGCTTAACCTATGAGCACCATGCATCTGCCGCTACCCCTCGACTCATTTGAGCATTACATGGCCCAGATCAACCGCTTTGACCTGCTCACCCCGGAAGAAGAGCACCGTCTTGCCTGCCGCTACCGGCATGACGGCGACCTGGAGGCGGCCCACCGCCTGACCTGCGCCAACCTGCGCTTTGTGGTGAAGATTGCCAACGAGTACCGCGGCTACGGTGTGCGCATGCTCGATCTGGTCCAGGAAGGGAACATCGGCCTGATGATGGCGGTCAAGAAGTTCGACCCGGAACGCGGCCTGCGCCTGATCACCTATGCGGTCTGGTGGATCCGGGCCTATATGCAGAACTTCATTATGCGCAGCTGGTCCCTGGTAAAAATCGGCACCACCCAGGCGCAGAAGAAGCTCTTTTTTAAACTGAATCAGACCCGCAACGCCCTGCGCAACCTGACCGGTCACGACGAACTCGACGAGGTCGCCGAACTGCTCGATGTCGACCAAGAAGTGGTCAACAGCATGAGCCAGCGCCTCGGCAGCCGCGACGTCTCCCTCGATGTGCAACTCAGCGAGGGGGAGGACTTCTCCCTCCTCGACACCCTGATCGACCAGCGAGACAATCAGGAAGAGTTGCTCGCCGAGCAACAGATCCGGCAGCAGTTGAGTGACCAGACCCGCAAGGCGCTGGCCACCCTCAAGCCGCGCGAGCAACAGGTGATCGAACAGCGACGGCTCAGCGAACAGCCCGTGACCCTGCAGGAACTGGCGGACGAGTTCGGTATCAGCCGTGAACGGGTCCGGCAGATCGAGCAGAATGCCCTGCGCAAACTCAAGCCGCTGCTCGCCGAACTCCAGGACGCCTGACAGGCCATTGACAGCAGTGCGCGACTGCGGTTACGCTTGCAACCTGTACTGAACAGCATGACGCAATGGCGAAAGCTGCCATTTAACGCGGAGGCACGGAGTCGCGGAAAAATCAATGGGCCTTGAGAGTCTTGCACAAGCCCCAAAAGACCTCATTACGGCAGGCTTTAAGCCGGAATTCAGCGTTTATACTAACTGAAAGACTGGATCCCCGACAAAGGCTCTCGGGGATGACAGAACTTCTGCAAGTGGCTCACTTAAAAGAGGATCACTCTGCGCCTCAGCGGCGCCGCGTTCAATCGTTTTTTCCAGGCGCATCGACTCACACCAACACCATTTCCCTGAAACCGGCAGGAACTCCCATGACCAAACTTCTTTCGCTGCTGCTCACCGCCAGCCTCGTCCTCCTCGCCGCCTGCGCCTCGCAGACCGTCGTGCCGCCGCCGAAGCAGGCGAGTGTCTACTTTCAGGAAGGCGAAGAGTTCTTTGAACGCGGTCTTTATCAAGACGCCATCGTCTCCTGGGAAAAGGTGCGTGACAGTTACTATTCTCCGGAGTTGAATGCCCTCGCGGAGTTGAAGATTGCCGAAGCCTACGACTTGGCCGAACAGTATATCGAGGCTTCAGTCGCCTACGAGCAGTTTCTGCAGAACCATCCAGACAGCCCGCGAGTTGCCGAGGTGCTGCACAAACTCGGCCTCGCCTATTTCAAGCAGATGCGCGCTATCGACCAGGACCAGACCGCCACTCTGTATGCTCTGAACGCTTTCCGCACCCTGAAGCAGCGCTACCCCGAATACCGCCTTCGGGAAGAAGTCGACACCTACCTCAACCGTTGCATCAACCAGCTGGCCAATCATGAACTCTACGTCGGCCGCTTCTATCTGAAGAACAAGAACTACCAGGCGGCCATCCGCCGCTTCGAGGGGATCTTCGTCCGCTACCCGAACTACCTCGACCGTGACCGCACCTACTACTATCTCGGCCAGGCCTACCTGAAAAACGGCCAGCGCGACCAGGCGAGCGAAGCCTTCAACACCCTGTTCCGTGAATTCCCGGTCAGCGAATACATTATCAGCGCCCAGAAGTTCGTCGAAGCCAATTACTGATGCAGACCGCCACGCCAGCAACCTCAAGCCCCTTGTTTTTCAAGGGGTTTTTTATTTTGATTTCGGCAAGTTAGGCTCACATCTCGACAACTGTATACAGTATATTTTCCCTTGACTTGCCTGGGGCGGCATACTATAAAAAGTGCTTCGTGGCATAACACAATTTTAAAGTCCGCTTCCTCCAGACAGAGTCAATACTGACACCAGGGGCGACCACAGGCGGGCAACTTTCTGAAATAAATATCTTTATTCGGCGGCACTCATCACAAACAGCCCGTATTCCGGCTGTTTTAATCTTGAAAGCCGGAGCAGTTACCAACCGTCCAACATTCGGAGCAATCCGAAAACTTCAATCAGGAGGAGAGAAGATGTCCGATTTTGGTACCCTGGAAAGTCGCGTTCGCCGCAAGTCCCTGCTGAGCAAGGTCTGCACCGCTGAGGACACCCTCAAGTTCTTCCAGCCCGGACAGAACCTGATGTGGTCCGGCTTCACCCCGGCCGGCTATCCGAAAGTCGTCCCCATCGCCCTGGCCGACCATGTCGAGGCCAACAACCTGCAGGGCAAGATGAAGTTCAACCTGTTCATCGGTGCTTCCGTCGGTGCCGAGACCGAGGACCGCTGGGCGACCCTCGACATGATCGACCGCCGCTGGCCCTACCAGACCGGCAAGAACATCGCCAAGGGGATCAACGAAGGCCGCATCCGCATGGGTGACAAGCACCTCGGTCACTTCGCCCAGGACGCCGGCTACGGCTTCTACACTGAAAACGGCCGCTACGACATCGGCATTATCGAAGTCTCGGCAATTACCGAAGACTGCGGTCTCGCACTGACCACCTCCTGCGGCATCGTCGCCGAGGCGCTGCACCTCTGTGACAAGATCATCATCGAGGTCAACACCGGACAGCCCTCCTTCGAGGGGATGCACGACATCCACATGCAGCAGAAGCCGCCGCATCGCGCGCCGTTTCTGATCACTGCCGCCGACAGCCGTATCGGCACCCCCTACGTGCCGTGCGATCCGGACAAGATCGTTGCCATCGTCGAGAGCAAGCTGCGCGACAAAGGTCGGGCGTTCACCGACATGGACGACACCTCGGAAGCGATCGCCGGTCACATCATGGAATTCTTCGCCCATGAGATCAAGTACGGCCGTCTCCCCGAGAACCTGTTGCCGCTGCAGTCGGGTGTCGGCTCCATCGCCAACGCCGTCGTCGGCGGTCTGGCCAAGGGCCCGTTCTCGAACCTCTCGGTCTACACCGAGGTTCTGCAGGATACCATGCTCGACTTCTTCGACGGCGGCAATCTACGCTGCGCTTCGTCCTGCTCGCTCTCCCTCTCGGAAAGCCCGGGCTTCCCGCGCTTCTTTGACAACTGGGAGCGTTATGCGAGCAAAATCACCCTGCGCCCTCTGTCGATTTCCAACGCTCCCGAACCGATCCGCCGTCTCGGGTGTATCGCCATGAACACCCCGGTCGAGATCGACATGTACGCCCATGCCAACTCGACTCTGGTCGGCGGCACCCGCATGATCAACGGTCTCGGCGGTTCCGGCGACTTTTTGCGCAACGGCTACCTGAAGATCATGCACACCCCGTCGAGCCGGCCGAGCAAGACCGACCCGACCGGCATCTCCTGCGTGGTGCCGCACTGCTCGCACATCGACCACACCGAGCACGACCTCGACTGCGTCGTCACCGAGCAGGGCCTGGCCGACTGCCGCGGCCTCTGTCCGCGTGACCGCGCCAAGCTCATCATCGAGAAGTGCGCCCATCCGGACTACAAGCCGATCCTCACCGAGTACTATGAAATGGCCCTGAAGGACACCCTGGCCAAAGGGATCGGCCACGAGCCGCAGCTGTGGGACCGCGCCTTCAAGATGCACCTTAACCTCGCGCAGAACGGCACCATGAAGCTCAAGAGCTGGGACATCAAGGTCGACCTCTGCGAATAAGCACCGTCCCTCGAAGAACAGAGAGCCCCGCCGGGCCATCCGGCGGGGCTCTTTTGTCAAGGGAACCTATCTTGCCATGCTGCCCGACAAAGATCTGAGAATCGACTACTTCCGCGGCTCCGGTCCCGGCGGCCAACACCGCAACACCAGCGACACCGCCGTGCGCGTCACCCACCTGCCGACCGGCCTCAGCGCCACCGCCAGCGAATCGCGCTCCCGCCACCTCAACCTGCAGCGCGCCATGGCGCGCCTGGAGGCGAAACTGGCTGCCCGCACCGTCAAAAAACGCCCGCGCATCCCGACCCGCCCCGGCCGCCAGGCCGTCGCCCGCCGCCTCGACCTCAAGCGCCGCCAGGCCGAAAAAAAGCGCGACCGGCAGCAGACCGACTTCTGACGCTGCCGGCAGGGAGAGACAATCCGGTCAGGCGACGCCCTACTCCCTCACTTTCTTAGACCGGGTGCGCCTCGGTATCGCGCCGGTGGCTGGCGAGATCGACGGCAACGGTATCGACTTTTCGCTCGACAGCATCAATCTGCTTGCTCAACCTCTGTTCGACACCATCGATCTTCTGATCAAGACGCGCTTCAGCCACCGTCACCCGCTGATCGACCCTGGCGATATCGGCCTTGAGCTCATCACGCGTCGCATCCAGCTTCTCGGCGAGCATCTGCTGCCCCTCGGCCAGCAGGTCGAACCTGTGCTGTCCATCTTCGGCGTAAATGCCGAGCTGGTGGCTGAAAGTCTCCCTGATGGTCTGCATGTCCGCTTCCGTCATGGCCCTCTCTCCTCCCTTTATTCAATGAAAAAACCGTCCGGGCTTGATGCAACGGCCCGCAACACGGGCGTCCTCTCCTGTATTCGCCGCGTATGCGGCAGCACGATCAGGATATCACCTGCCGGCATAAAACAACGGGGGCGAACCTGCATGGCCCGCCCCCGTCAGCAACGATTCAGCGATTCAACAGCCTGCTAGAGTTTTTCCGCCTTCTCCTTCAGATAGCTCGCCACGCCGGCAGCGTCCGGCTTCATCCCTTCGTCCCCCTTGTTCCAGCCGGCCGGACAGACTTCGCCGTACTTTTCGGTGAACTGCACGGCGTCGACCATGCGCAGCATTTCATCGACATTGCGGCCCAGCGGCAGGTCGTTGACCACCTGATGGCGGACCTTGCCGTCCTTGTCGACCAGGAACGAGCCGCGGTAAGCGACGCCGGCGTCTTCAAACTCGACATCGTAGGCCCGGCAGATCTCATGCTTGACATCGGCGACCAGCGGATAGGTGACCGCACCGATGCCGCCGTCGTCGACCGGCGTGTTGCGCCAGGCAATATGGGTAAACTGCGAATCGATGGAGCAGCCGATCACCTGCACGTCACGCTCCTCGAACTCCTTGATTCGCTTGGAGAAAGCGATCAGTTCCGTCGGGCAGACAAAGGTGAAGTCGAGAGGGTAGAAGAACAGCACGACATATTTCCCCTTGAAATCGGACAGCTTGAAATCGTTCTTGATCGAGCCGTCCGCCAACACAGCTGTCACCTTGAAATCGGGGGCCTGCTTGCCAACCAGTACGCTCATATACACTCTCCTTTGCTGATGAAATGGGTGGTCGTTGTTGCAACGCGGATCAATTGTATACGGTGCCCGGCGGCTGTCAAGACATATATGACCGATTTGGTAACTTTTCGTAATAAAGACGATTGAGACGACACATCCGTAACGGGTCACGGCCTCTTTGTTACGGCTTCTTCGTCACTTTGTGCCGGTGACGCGCCGTGCGCCCTTACCCTCACCCCTTACGCTTCACCCTTCACGGATTTTCTTCCTGCTCCTTGGATGCGCCTTGTCGTAGACCGCCATCAGCTGGTCGACGCTGACCTGGGTGTAGCGCTGGGTGGTCGACAGGGAGGCGTGGCCGAGCAGTTCCTGGATGGCGCGCAGGTCGGCGCCGCCGTCGAGCAGATGGGTGGCGAAGGTATGTCGCAGGGCATGCGGGCTGATATCCTTGAGAATGCCGGCGGTGAGCAGGCGGGTCTTCAGATGCCGCTGGATACTCCGCGCCGTCAGCCGCCCGTTGCGGACGTTGACAAACAGCGGCTCGTCATCGGCCGGCAGCCCGCGGGCGTCGAGGTAGGCGACCAAAGCAGCAGCCGCCTTACGGCCGACCGGGACAATCCGCTCCTTGCGCCCCTTGCCGAGCACCCGCACCAGCTGTTCCTTGAGATCGAGGTCGCCGACATCGAGACCGGTCAGCTCGCTGATGCGCAGGCCGCTCGAGTAGAGGAGCTCGACAATCGCCCGGTCGCGCAGACCGAGCAGGTCGGGTGGCCGGCCGTGTTCCATCAGAGCGCTCGCTTCGTCGACCGACAGGGTTTTCGGCAGATAGCGGTTCAGTTTCGGCGTCGCCATCCCCTCGGTCGGGTTGACCGCCAGCAGCCCCTCGCGCACCAGAAAGCGGAAGAAGCTGCGCAGGGCGGAGAGCTTGCGGGCGATGGTCGTGCGCTGGTTGCTCTTGTGCAGTTCCGCGAGGTAGCGCCGCAACAGCAGGTTATCGACCCGGCCCAGCCGCTCGGCACTCGCCCCGCCGTGGACGTCGAGAAAGGCGACAAACCCGGCCAGGTCATGGCCGTACGCCTCACGCGTCCGCGGCGAATAGTTGCGCTCAACCTCCAGATAATGCAGAAAACGCTTGATCAGCGATTGCATACTGACTCCTCGCAACGGGTTACCAGCCAAACCGCCTCTGCCGAGCAGGATAACGCCAGTTGCCGGCTGACACAATACCGGGATCATGGTACGGTGTCGCTACCAGTCTACGAGTCGGCAACCAAAGCCTGACCTTGTAACGGATCACGAATAACCGACCGCCAGCGACCGCATCATGACCGAACTGCCCGACATCCTGATATTGATCGTCCAAACGATCATCCTGCTGACCGTGCTGGTGGTGCTGCTCAGCTTCACCGTCGCCTGGTATGAACGGGCCAACGCCGCGCCGGATCTGATCGATCGGCGTTTCACGGCGCGAGGCTTCGGCCTGTCGCTCTGGCTGATGATTCAGGAGATCGCCTGTCTGCTACTGACCCTGCTGCTGCGGCCGTGCGGCTGGCACCGCCAGCGCCTGCAGCCGGGCCCGGTAAACAACGAACGCCGGCCGGTGATCCTGCTGCACGGCCTGTTCCAGAACCGCTCCTGCCTGTTCTGGCTGGCTCACCGCCTGCGCTGCGCCGGCTGGAGTCACGTCTACTCGATCAACACCCCGCCATGGCGCGACATCGAGACGTTGACCGAGATTCTGGCGAAAAAAGTCGACGAGATCCGCCTGGCCCTGCAGGTCGACCAGGTCGACCTGGTCGGCCACTCCATGGGCGGCATGATCGCCCGCAACTATGTGCAGCACCGTGGCGGCGCGCCCAGAGTGCGGCGGCTGGTGACCCTCGGCACACCGCACCGGGGCTCGAAGCTGGCGCCTTTCGCCATCTCGAAGATCGGGCTGAGCCTGCTCCCCGGCTCAGCGTTTCTGACCAGCTTCAACGCCGGCGCCTGGCCGGCGGAGACCGACGTGGTCAGTCTCTACAGCCGCCACGACAACATCGTCCTGCCGACCGCCAACGCCACCCTCTCCGGCATCCCCGCCATCGAACTGAGCGGCATGGGGCACAATGCCCTGCTGTTTCACCCCCGCACCCTGCAGGCGGTGGTCGATGCCCTCGCCAGACCAAAACCCCACGCGTGATGCGGGGCAGGTCGGCTCCGTCGCACGCGCAGCAACCGGGTGAACCGACAATGGGCCGACGTGTCTCTCTGCAATCCCTGCGCGACTACAACCCCGACCGGGTCAAGACAGCCCTGCAGAACCTGCTGGAGCCATTCGGCGGCATAGCAACTTTCGTCAAGCCGGGACAGAGGGTTCTGATCAAACCGAACATGCTGGCCGGCAAGGCCCCGGAAAAAGCGGTCACCACGCACCCGGAGATCGTACGGCAGACAATTCTCCTCGCGCAGGCGGCCGGCGGCACGGTCAGTGTCGGCGATTCGCCAGGACTCGGCAGACCGCGGGAGGTGGCCCGCAAATGCGGCATCCTGCAGGTGATCGAAGAGACCGGCGCCACGTTCGCCCCTTTTGCCGAATCGGTGCCGGTCCACTCTCCCTCCGGCATGTTCCATCAACTGGAAATCGCCCGCGATGCCCTCGATGCCGAGGTCATCATCAACCTGCCGAAGCTGAAAACCCACCAGATGATCGGCTACACCGGCGCGGTTAAGAACCTGTTCGGTCTGGTGGTCGGCATGCGCAAGGCGCGCCTCCACCTGCAGGCCGGCAGCGACAAGGCATTTTTCGCCCTGATGCTGCTCGACCTGGCCGAGTACTGCCAGCCGGCACTGTCGATCATGGATGCCGTGATCGGCATGGAAGGCGACGGCCCCGGCAGCGGCGAGCCGGTCCGCCTCGGTGCCGTGCTGGCTTCACCGCAGCCCCTGGCCCTCGACACCGTCGCCACGGCCATGGTCAACCTGCCGGAACAGCGCGTCTGGACCCAGCGCATGGCGAGACAACAAGGCTTGCCCGGCGTCGACCTGAGCGAGATCGAACTGTGCGGCACCCCGCTGGCGGAGCTGCGCCATGAATCCTTCCGACCGGCCAGGTCGGCCGATGTCAATTTCGGCCTGCCGGCTCCGTTGAATAACCTGTTGCGGCACAGTCTGTCGGCACAACCGGAGATCACCGGCAAGTGCCGGCGCTGCGGCCATTGCGTCAGCCACTGTCCCCCGCAAGCGATGCGCCTGACGGAGCAGGGCGTTGACATCGACGCGCGCCGCTGCATCCGCTGCTTCTGCTGCCAGGAACTCTGCCCGGACAACGCCATCGTCACCCGTCAGGGGCTGCTGTTGCGGCTCACGGAGCTGTTCGGCGGCAAGTAAGTCAGCCAACGACGGCTGCATCAGACAGAAACGCCCCGACTGCGGGACAGTCGAGGCGTTTCTGTGTTCCGGAACTGACAGCGGCAGGTCAGACCTGAACCACTTCCTGCACGCCGGGGATCTTCTCCTTGAGGGTCCGCTCGATCCCCATCTTGAGGGTCATGGTCGACATCGGGCAGCTGCCGCACGCCCCGGTCAGCTTGACACTGACGATACCGTCTTCAGTGACATCGACCAGTTCGACATCGCCGCCATCAGCCTGCAGGGCGGGCCGGACCAGTTCGAGAACTTCCTGAACCTGTTCTTTCATCGGAAACACTCCTTTGCGGGTTTTGGTTGTTTGCTGCTCCAAGTATATCGCCAGCCGCCCCGGGCTGTAAACGCCTTTCCGGCCGCAACCGGTCAGATCAGGGCAGAGGAATGGCACTGACCGGGCGGGCACAGAGCAGTTGCGGACGACCGACCCCCTTGCCCTGCACCAGCACCTTGAAGGTCTCCCCCATGCCGGCATCCGGCATGATCAGGTTTTTCAGCGTCATGCGCACCGCCCGCGCCTGCTGTTCATCGCGGGCGGCCGCTTCCAGGCGCAGCAGCTCCTCAAAAAAACCGAGGCCGAGCAGGAAGCGGTACTGCTCGCCTAACCAGAGCGTCTCCAGCCCCGCCTCCGCACCGGCCTGTTGCAGGGCGGTGAAATCGACATGGGCGGTGATATCTTTCTCGCCTGGCAGTTGGTACGGATTGTCGTCGGCCTGGTGCTGGCGGTAACACATCAGGGTCCCGAGCCGCCGATGCGGTGCATAGAGCTCTTGGGCCGGGTAGCCGTAGTCGATGGTCAGAACAAAACCGCGCCCGAGACGTTCGCCGACGGAGCGCATCCAGGCCGGCGCCGCGAGGTTGGCTTCGGCCCGGTTCCCCTCGGCCGGTTCCAACCCCAGCCAGTCGAAATGGCGCCGCACCGCCGGGCTGGCCGGCCGCAGCTCCTCGACCAGACCGCTCCCCTCGGCGGCGTTGGTGACGAACACTTCCTGCAGTTCGCCCAGACGTTTTTCGACCAGATGCACCGGGAAGGCGTCGACCAGTTCATTGCTGAGCAGGCAGCCGCAATCGAGAGTCCAGTCGTCCCCGGCGCACCAGGACAACCGCGGCCGATGCCTGGCGAGCAGTTGCTGCTGATGCCGTTGCCGTTCCGGGCTGCGCTCGATCAGGAGGTAATCGAGACGCTGATAAAGTTGCGGCGCCTCGTCGGCGAGGGCATCGAGAATATCGAGAGCCAGATGCCCCTCCCCCGGCCCCTGCTCGACCACGCGAAACGACGCTTCGCCCAACAGGCCGGCCATCTGCACCAGCTGCCGGGCGATCAGCCGACCGAACAGGGAATGCACGCTGCTCGACGTAAAAAAGTCTCCCGCCTTGCCGATTCGTTGGCGCGGTTGCATGTAATAGCCATGCTCCGGGTGGTACAGACAGAGCTGCATGTAGTCGGCAAAGGAAAGCGGGCCGCCCTCGGCAATCAGCGTGCGCAGCTGCACGGCAAACGGGGTCTGTCCGGTCTCCTGGTTGTTCGTGGTCATGGGGACTCGTTTCGGAATGTGGCTGAATTGCCGCGAAGTCTAACGCATCCGGCACAGGGAGGGCAACCCAGGCTGTCACTCAAGGGCAGACTCGCCGCAAGGCACCAGGATCGTTGGTGAAGACGCCGGCGACACCGCGGCACCAGAGCCGGGTCAGCTGCCGCGGTCGGTCGATTGTCCACGGGATGACCGGCAGGTCGAGCCGTCGGCAAGCGGCGAGCAACGGCCGGCTGACAAGATCGGCACGCGGATGCAGTGAGACGGCGTCGACCTGACCGGCAACGGCGACAGCCCGGTGCCAGTCACGCGTCTCCAGCAGCACCGCCAGCGGCAGGGAGACATCGAGACGACGGAGTTGCACCAGCAGCGGCCAGTTGAAGGAGGAGATAAGCACTTCGGCGTGCGGATAGCGACGCAACAGCCCGAGGACCACCAGCCCGGCGCGCACCTGCTTGATCTCCAGATTGAGGACGATCCGACCAGCGAAGGCATCGAGGACTTCGACCAGCGAAGGCAGCCGTTCGCCGACGAAACGGGGGGAAAACCAAAAACCGGCATCGAGACGCTGCAGTTCGCGCAGAGAGAAATTTGCCACCGGGCCGCGGCCGTTTGTGGTACGATCGACTGTCTCGTCGTGCAGCACCACCGCCGCACCGTCCCGGCTGAGCTGGATGTCGAGTTCCAGGCCGTCGGCGCCGGCCGCACAGGCGGCGGCGAAGGCACTCAGGGTATTCTCCGGAGCGACCGCGGACGCACCACGGTGCGCCCAGAGCAGCAGCCGGCTCATGACCGGCCGACCGTGGTCGCGGGACATCTCAGCACCCGACATCGCCCCGCGAACTCGCCATGCAACGACCACGCATCGATCCGCCCCTTCTCGCTGTCGCCGTCATCCTGTTGACCGCCATGCTGGTCACGCTCTGCAGCGGCGAGCCGGGCCGCAGCCGTCACGGCTACGGCCTGCTCGTCCCGACTCAAGGACTCCCCTGCAGAACCGGATAGCCGCGGTTGGCCCAGCTGTAGATGCCGCCCGCCATGTTGTAGACTTCCGGATAACCGCGCCGGGCCAGAAAGTTGACCACCTGGGAGCTGCGCGAACCGACCGCGCAGTAGACCAGTATCGGCTGGTCCCGGGGGATCTCCGCCAGCCGCCGCTCCAGCTGATCGATCGGGATCAATCGGGCATCCTTGAGGCGGAACTGGCGATATTCGCCCGGAGTGCGCACATCGAGCAGAAACAGATCTCCACGCTCCTGGAGCAGACGCCATGACGCATCGACATCGAGATTGGCGGTCCGGGCCGCGAACAGGGTCGCACCGGTCAACAGTAGCAGACCGAGGGTCAGAGCGATAAGTCGGGTCACATTCACGATGAACTCCATTGGTTTTTCTGTGGCAACATCAAGATTCAGGATTCAGGATTCAGGATCTGCCCTTGTCCCAGCCATTATATTCAATTCCCGGCATATATTGCCAGCCCGAAAACAACCTCTGGGCAGCGTCTCCTGCCCGCGCCAAGGGAAACAGAAGGTTTAGCCTTGTCAGTCCGGAAACAAGTTGGTAACATGGCGCCGGTTTTATCTCAAAGAGAGGTCAGTCCATGCCGATCATTACCATTTCCCGCCAGATGGGGAGCGGTGGCATTCCCATCGCTCACAAGGTCGCCGAAACCCTCGGCTATACCCTGATCGATGGTGACGCCATCATTGAGGTTGCCGCCGCCTACGGCCTGTCGGCCGAGGCCGTCGAGGAAGCTGACGAGAAGCCGCCGCATTTTGTCGACAAGCTCGACAACAAGCAGGTTCTCGACCTGAATCTGATCGAACTGATCATCCTCGAGTATGCCCTGAAGGGGAATGTCATCATTTACGGCCGGGGCGGTCAGGATCTGCTCAAGGAGATCAAGAGCAAGCTGCGGGTCCGGATCATCGCCCCCTTCGAGGAGCGGGTCGAGCGCTGGGCCGAACGGGAATGGCTCGATCCGGACCGGGCCCGCTACCTGGTCCGCAAGAGCGATCAGCAGCGCGCCGGTTTCATCAAATACTACTTCGATCGTGACTGGGACGATCCCCTCGGCTACGACCTGATCATCAACACCGCCCAGCTGAGCGAGGAGATGGCGGTGCAGCTGATCAGTGCCGGGATTGCCGACCGCAACCTCGCCGAAGGGAAAGTCGAGTGCAAGAAGCGGCTCGCCGACCTGATTCTCGGCAAGAAGCTCGAGATCGCTATTGTCAGGGACGGCAGTATCGACCCCTACCTGCTCGAAATCGCCGTCGAAGATGGCCAGGTGAAACTTGCGGGACAGCTGCACTCCAAGGCCGAGAAGAAGAAAGTTCTCGAACTGGCCGCGGGGCTGGAGGGCGTCAGCGGGATCAAAGAGAAGATCCGGGTCGTCGAATACCGCAACACCCCGGTCGAGCACTGATTCCCACAGGGCACGCCCTTCCTGGAAAAATCACCACACCTCGCCCGCAGACAAGCCACTCGGGCTCGCCGCGGACGGGACAGATGTTTCGTGTCGCGAACCCCAGGATACATCGCCATAGAACTGAAGAGTAGACGCGGAGGCGCGGCGGCGCCGCGAGAGAGAGGGATCCGTCAACCATGCTCCGCGTTGAATCGGCTTTTGTTGCGATGCGATCTGATCATGAATGACCAAGGAGTGACCAACCATGGCCGGACACAGCAAATGGGCCAATATCAAGCACCGAAAAGGGGCGCAGGACGCCAAGCGCGGCAAAGTGTTCACCAAGATCATCAAGGAGATCACGGTCGCCTCCCGCATCGGCGGCGGTGACCCGGACAGCAACCCGCGCCTGCGCACTGCCCTCGACAAGGCCAAGCAGGCCAACATGCCGAAGGACAACATCGATCGGGCCATCAAGAAAGGGACCGGCGACCTCGATGGCGTCCAGTACGAAGAGGGGATCTTCGAAGGTTACGGGCCGGGCGGCGTCGCCATCATTGTCGAGTTTCTCACTGACAACCGCACCCGCACCGTCGCCGATGTCCGCCACCTGTTCAACAAGCACGGCGGCAATCTCGGTGTCAGCGGCTCGGTCTCCTTCCTGTTCGAACGTAAGGGGCTGATCGCCTTCGGCAACGATAACGACTTCGAGCAGATTTTCGAAGTCGCCCTCGAAGCCGGCGCCGAAGACGTCAAGGACGAAGGGGATGCCTACGAAGTGATCACCGATCCGGCGGACTTCATGGAGGTGCGTGACGCCCTGACCGCCGCCGGACTCACCTTCGAAACCGCCGAAACCACCATGATCGCCGCGACCCAGACCGAACTGGCGGGCAAGCAGGCGGAATCGATGCTCAAGCTGATGGACGCCCTGGAAGACAATGACGACGTGCAGAACGTCTACGCCAACTTCGACATTTCCGAACAGGAACTGGCGAAGATCATGTAATGATGGGTTCAGGGTGAAAGGGGCAAGGTTCATGGCCCACCCTTTGTCCTTTGTAACTATTCAGCTTGACACCTCTGGAAACACCGCAACGGAAAGCCAGAGCA
>JAVVDS010000061.1:0-13339 GCA_032251295.1 Desulfuromonadales bacterium
CAGCCTTGCTGGGATCAACGAGGTTCTTTATTTTTTAGCTGGTGAATCTGGGTGGAACGGTCGCCATCGCAAACCGGCAGATGCCGGGCAGCCATTCTTCATCATTTCGCGAACTTGCCGGACAAAACACGCTAATGCAAATCTAACAAAAGGCTGGTATATCTCTCGGAAATTCCACTCTGAGAGAAAAAATACGACATTATGAGCAAGCCACGCATCCTGATTATTGAAGACGAAGAGGACATCCTGGCCCTGATCCACTTCAACCTGGTGAAGAGCGGCTTTCAGGTCGACTGCGCCGCCAACGGCGAGGAAGGGTTCCAGAAGGCCCGCGACACCCTGCCCGATCTGATTCTGCTCGACCTGATGCTCCCCGGCATGGACGGTCTCGAGGTCTGCAGTCGCCTGCGTCGCCTGGCGGCGACCCGCGACTGCCCGATCATCATGCTCACGGCGCGCGGCGAGGAGAGTGACATCGTCAAAGGGCTGGAGACCGGCGCCGACGACTACCTGCCAAAACCGTTCAGTCCCCAGGTGCTGCTGGCCCGGGTCCGTGCCGTGCTGCGCCGCCAGAAACGATCGGCCGACCAGCCGGAGCTGCTGCAGCCGATCGAGCATGATGATCTCTATATCCATCCCGGGCGCAACCGGGTGACGGTCAAGGGGGAGCCGGTCGAACTGACGTTTACCGAGTTCCGCATCCTGACCCTGCTGGCCGGCCGGCCGGGCTGGGTCTTTACCCGTGGACAGATTGTCGACGCGGTGCATGGTGAAGACTACGCCGTCACCGACCGCGCCGTCGACGTGCAGATCGTCGGCCTGCGCAAGAAGCTCGGTGACTGCGGCCCCTACATCGAAACCGTGCGCGGCATCGGTTACCGGTTCAAGGAGTGAAACCCTCGTGAGTCTGCGTCCCAACCGCCTGCTCTGGCAGATCGAGCTGCCGCTGCTGCTGATCCTGCTGCTCGCCATCGTCTCCGCCACATGGCTGTTTCTGCAGTCGATCAACAGCTTCCATGTCGACCAGACGCGCGCTGAACTCGAGGCGCGCGCCCGTCTGGTGCTGCCGCTGATCATCGCGCAGCGTGACCGCCCGACGCTTCTGCAGGCCGAGTTCCACCAGCTGCGCGCCGCAACCGACATGCGCCTGACCCTGATCGATCGCCAGGGGGTGGTGCTGGTCGATTCCGACGAAGAGCCGCCGCGGATGGATAACCACGGCAGCCGGCCGGAGGTCGCCGCGGCGCTGCACGGCGAAGTCGGCGTCGCCACCCGCTTCAGTCACACCCTGCAGCAGACCATGATGTATGTCGCCGTGCCGCTTCCTGCCGATACCGGCATCGACGGCTGTCTGCGCACGGCGCTGCCGCTGGCGAGCATTACCAGAACCCTGCACGGCACGCTGCTGCGGGTGATCGGCAGCGGCATGCTGATCGGCCTGCTCGCCACCCTCTTCAGTCTCTGGCTGTCGCGCCGTATCAGCCGCCCCCTGGAAGAGATGACCCGCCAGGCGCAACGCTTCGCCACCGGCGAGCTCGACCAGCGTCTGCCGCGCTACGGCAGCGAAGAACTCGGCAACCTGGCGGACTCGATGAACCGCATGGCGGCACAGCTCGACGAGCGGATCCGCACCATCGTCCGGCAACGCAATGAGCAGGAAGCGGTCCTCGCCAGCATGATCGAGGGGGTGATCGCCATCGACCGCGACGAGACGATCATCCGCCTCAACCAGGCAGCGAGCAGCCTGCTCAATCTCGACCGGCAGGTCGTCGGCCGCACGGTCCGGGAAGTCCTGCGCAAGCCCGATCTGTTGCAGTTCATCGACCGCGCTCTTGCCAGCCGCGAGCCGGTCGAAGACAGTCTCTCCCTGCTGATCGGCAGCAGCCCGCGTTTTCTACAGGCGCACGGAACGCCGCTGCGCGATGCCCGCGGCCACGAAATCGGCGTCCTGATCGTCTTCAACGATATCACCCGACTGCAGCGCCTGGAAAACATCCGTCGCGATTTTGTCGCCAACGTCTCTCACGAGCTGAAAACGCCGATCACCGCCATCAAGGGTTCGGTCGAGACGCTGATCGGCGGTGCCCTGGACGACCCGGACAACGCACCGCGCTTCCTCGCCATCATCGCCCGGCAATCAGACCGGCTCAACGCCATTATCGAGGATCTGCTCGCCCTGTCGCGCATCGAGCAGGAGGAGGAGCAGGACGGTATCGAGCTGCGCCCCGCAGCCATCGCCGCCGTCGTCCAGGGAGCGGTTCAGGCCTGCCAGCACAAAGCCGAGGAGAAGGCGATCGACCTCGACCTGGCTCTCGCCGCAGTTCGCGACTGGCCGGTCAACGCCGCCCTTCTCGAGCAAGCGCTGGTCAACCTGATCGACAACGCCATCAAGTACAGCCAACCGGGCGAGCGAGTCCGGGTGGCTGTCGAGATCGCCGAGAAACGTCTACTGATCACGGTGCGCGACTGGGGGCAGGGGATCGCCGCCGAACATCTGCCCCGGCTGTTCGAGCGCTTCTACCGGATCGACAAGGCCCGCAGCCGCAGCCTCGGCGGCACCGGTCTCGGCCTCGCCATCGTCAAGCATATCGTTCAGGCTCATCATGGCGCGATCAGCGTCGACAGCAGTCCCGGCCAGGGGACGATCTTCACCATCGTCCTGCCGGCGCGGTAAGCCATTTTTTGCGCCGACCTAACCTTTCCCTAACACAACGCTAACAGTCCGGCGGTAGATTCCCGAACATTCGGAACACCAACGGTTCCACAGTGATTCACCACCCGCATCCCCGGTCGACGAAACCCTATGAACGAAACTGCGCGCCTGCGAGCCAAACGCAACGACCGCCTCGCCCGCTGGGTGATCACCTTCGGCGGGATGCTGGTCATTTTCAGTGTCGTCTTCATCCTGCTGCTGATTCTGAACACGACTCTCCCGCTGTTCAGGGCGCCGCAGGCCGAGATCTTCGCCAAGTTTCTGCTGCCGAAGGAGCCGACCCAGGAATCGCTGGCCATCGGCATCGACGAGTACCTGGAGACCGGCTTCTTCATCGACCGGCAGGGGGTGTTCAACTTCTTCGAAAACCAGCAGGGGCTGGCCACCGACCAGTATGCCAGCACTGCGCCGGCCGATGACGCCGAACTGCTCGCCGTCGAGCGCTTTGGTCGACTGCAATACGGCCTGCTCTGGAACGATGGCAGCCTCAGCCTGGAGAAGGTGATCTTTCAGCCGTTTTTCGACGAAAGCGACGATAATCGCCGGTCGATCCTGCACCGGGTGGTGCGTGATGCCCTGTTCCCGCCGGGCGCTTACGGCGTACCGGACATCTCCATGGGGCGGATCAGCGCCGAGGGTCGCAAGACCCGGGTCGACCATCTCACGGACGGCCGTCTGCTGGTGACTCAGGTCGCTGTCACCGAGAGCCTGTTCGGCGACAGCGAAGAGGAGACCTTCAGCCAACTGATCGACCCGCCACAGGCGCTGACCGTGTTCGCCCTGAGCAGTTCGGGGAGCGAACTGTATGCCGGGACCGACGACGGCCGCCTGCTGCGCTGGTCGCTGGCCGAAGCCGGCGCCGCGCAACTGATCGACGACCTGGTCGCCTTTGCCGACCAGCGGCGGATCACCGCATTGGCCCTGGTGTTTGGCGACTACAGCCTGGCGGTCGGCGATGACCGAGGGCAGATCACCACCTGGTTCCCGGTCCGCATCGAAGAGAACAGCGCCCGCAAAAAACTGCAGAGAATCCATGATCTTTCCCGCCATGACGGCGCGGTGACCGCCATCCAACCGTCAATGCGCGACAAGTCGCTGCTCAGTCTCGGCGAGAACGGTTTCCTGCATCTCAACCACATGACCAGCGAACGGCATCTGCTCAGCCTCGGCAACCATCTGCCGCTGATCGACTACGCCTTCACCAGCCGCAGCGACGCCATCGTCGCCCTGACCGAAGAGCAGCGGGCCATTATCTGGAAACTCGACAATCCGCACCCGGAGATCAGCTGGAGCACCCTGTTCGGCAAGGTGTGGTACGAGGGCTACGACCGCCCCGAGTTCGTCTGGCAGTCCTCTTCGGGCAACGACGACTTTGAACCGAAGATGAGCCTGACGCCGCTGATTTTCGGCACTCTGAAAGGGACGTTCTACGCGATGATTTTCGCCGTCCCCCTCGCCCTGTTCGGCGCCATCTACACCAGCCAGTTCTGCCGGCCGCGCCTGCGGGAGATTATCAAGCCGACCGTCGAGATCATGGCCGCCATCCCGACCGTGATCATCGGCTTTCTCGCCGCTCTCTGGCTGGCGCCGCTGATCGAACGCTCTTTAGGGGCTCTGTTTCTCTCCATCATCTTCCTGCCGACCGCGCTGATGTTCGCCATCATCGCCTGGCAGACGCTGCGCCGAAACCAGCCGTTGCGCCGGATCGAGCGCGGCTTCGAATTCCTCGCCATCGCGCCGGTGCTGCTGCTGACGATCGCCGCGGCGACGGTACTCGGCCCGCTGGCCGAAGATCTGCTGTTCGCCGGCAACCTCAAGCAGTGGCTGTTTACGGAGATGGGAACCCGCTACGACCCGCGCAACTGCATCGTCATCGCCTTCGCCATGGGCTTTGCCGTGATCCCGATCATTTTCACCATCGCCGAGGACTCCCTGTCGAATGTACCGCCAGCCCTGAAAGCGGCCTCCCTGGCATGCGGCGCCAGCCGCTGGCAGACCGTCTGGCGGGTGATCCTCCCTTCGGCCAGTCCCGGCATCTTTGCCGGCACCATGATCGGCTTCGGCCGCGCCGTCGGCGAGACCATGATCGTTCTGATGGCCACCGGCAACACGCCGATCATCGATCTGAGTATTTTTAACGGCATGCGGCCGCTCTCGGCGAACATCGCGGTGGAGATCCCCGAGGCACCCCACGGCGGCACTCTCTACCGCACCCTGTTTCTCTCCGCAGTCATCCTGTTCGTGATGACCTTCATCGTCAATACCGCCGCCGAACTGATCCGGCAGCGGCTGCGGCGCAAATACGGACGGTTCTGATTGATGAAAAACTACTGGCGAATCGGTGAGCCCGCAGTCTGGGGGACAGCCGCCGCACTGGCGACCACCCTGCTGATCGCCCTGACCCTGATTGTGGTGGTCATGGTCAACGGCCTCGGCGTCTTCTGGCCCTCCAGCCTCGAACAGCTGACCCTGAGAGACGGCAGCCGGCTGCTCGGCGAACTGGTCCAACGCGAAGAGATCTACCAGCAGGACGATTTTCGTCGTCAGTACAAGCTGGGCAACCGCGACCTGTACGGCCTCGACTTCCGCTGGATCGACGAAGCCGAGATCGTCACCAGTGAACAGCCTGACGACGCCCTGGTGATCGAACGGGTCGAACACGGTCATTTCTTCGGCTACCTGGTCGAGTTGCAGACCGTCGGCATCGACCTGCCGGCGGGCGCCCCGCACCGGCAGCTGACAGCCGCCATCGCCGCGGTCACCGAGCTGGTCGGGACCAGTCGCGCCATGGACCATGAGCTGTCTGCGATCAGCTACCGCCTGGAACGGCTACGCCGCCAGCAGCTCAAGGCGAGCTATCAGGGAGACCCGCCCGACTCGGCACGAATACTTGAACTGCAGCGCAAACAGACGATCCTGCAAGACGACTTCGCCCATCTCATCGAGCGGCAAAATCGGCACCGTGGCAACATGCGCCAGCACACCGCGCTGTTCGCCGATGCCAACGGCCGGCAGAAAGAGATCGTTCTGGCCGATATCGTCAGGGCCTACCCGCCCAACCGGCTCAACGTCTGGCAGAAGAGTCTGTTCTATGCCGGCAAGCTCAAGGAACTGCTGCTTGGCGAACCGCGCGAGTCGAACACCGAGGGGGGGCTCTTCCCGGCGATCTTCGGCACTATCCTGCTGATCTTCATCATGAGCCTGTTCAGCTTCCCCTTGGGCGTACTCGCCGCCATCTACCTGCGCGAATACGCCCGGGAGGGGCTGATCGTCCGCCTGGTGCGCATCGCCGTCAACAATCTGGCCGGCATCCCGTCGATTGTCTACGGCATCTTCGGCCTCGGTTTCTTCATCTACGGCATCGGCAGTACCATCGATCAGTTCTTTTTCCCGGAAGTTCTACCGACGCCGACCTTCGGCACCGGCGGCATCCTCTGGGCCAGCCTGACCCTGGCGCTGTTGACCGTGCCGGTAGTGATCGTCGCCACCGAGGAGGCCCTCGGCGCCATCCCCCGCGAGATCCGCGAAGGGTCGCTGGCCCTCGGCGCCACCCGCTTCCAGACCCTGACGCGCATCCTGCTGCCGATGTCCTCGCCCGGCATCATGACCGGCCTGATCCTCGCCATGGCTCGCGCTGCCGGTGAAGTGGCACCGCTGATGATCACCGGGGTGGTCAAGCTGGCACCGTCGCTCCCTGTTGACGGCAACTTCCCGTTTCTGCATCTCGACCGCAAGTTCATGCACCTCGGCTTTCACATCTTCGATATCGGCTTCCAGTCGCCGAACGTCGAGGCCGCCAAACCGATGGTATTTGTCACCACCCTGCTGCTGGTGCTGATCGTGCTGCTGATGAGCAGCGTCGCCATCCACCTGCGCAACAAGATGAAAAAACGCTACACTTTCGGCACCTTCTGACAGACAAGGACAGATGACAATGGCTGAACAATCGCCTCTGCAGATTGACGATCCGGTGATCGAAGTCGACAATCTCGACTTCTACTACGGCGCGACCAAGGCCCTGCACGGCATCGACCTCCGCTTTCCGCGCAAGCAGGTGACCGCCCTGATCGGTCCCTCCGGCTGCGGCAAATCGACCCTGCTGCGCTGCTTCAACCGGATGAACGACCTGATCGACAATATCGACGTGCAGGGACTGATTCTGCTCAACGGCACCGACATCAACGCGCCGTCGACCGACGTCATCGAACTGCGCCGCCGGGTCGGGATGGTCTTCCAGAAATCGAACCCGTTCCCCAAGTCGATTTATGAGAATGTCGTCTACGGGCTGCGCATCGCCGGCGTCAACAACCGCAAACTGCTCGATGAGACCGTCGAACGCAGTCTGAAAGGGGCGGCACTTTGGGATGAAGTCAAGGATCGCCTGCAGGAATCGGCCCTCGGGCTCTCCGGCGGGCAGATGCAGCGCCTCTGTATCGCCCGGGCGATCGCCGTCAATCCGGAAGTGATCCTGATGGACGAACCGTGCAGCGCCCTCGATCCGAAGTCGACGGCGCGGGTCGAGGAGCTGATCGGCGAGCTGCGCAACGACTACACGATCATTATCGTCACCCATAACATGCAGCAGGCGGCGCGGGTCTCGGACAACACCGCCTTCCTTTACGAAGGGCTGCTGGTTGAGTATGATCGCACCGAAACCATGTTCATGAAACCGAAGAAGAAGCAGACCGAAGACTACATCACCGGCCGGTTCGGTTGAGGAGTATTACCATGGCCTACATGCTGCAGAATGAAGTCGATGCCCTGGAGAAACAGCTGCTGACCCTGGCGGCAATTGTCGAGGAGAACGTCCAGCACGCGGTGCGTTCGCTGCTGGAGCAGGATGCGGAACTGGCGCAGAAGGTGATCAAGTGCGACGAGCAGGTCAACCGCATGGAAGTCGACCTCGAAGAGGAGTGTCTCAAGGTGCTGGCGTTGCATCAGCCGGTTGCCAACGATCTGCGCACCATCATCGGCATCATCAAGATCAACAACGACCTGGAGCGGATCGCCGACCAGGCGGTCAATATCAGCGAGCGCGCCCTGGCGGTGATCGACGCGCCGACCATTCGCAGTCCACTGCAGCTCGAACCGATGTCGGCCAAGGCGATCGACATGCTGGAAAAGTCCCTCGACGCCCTGGTCAACGCCAACCTGAAGCTGGCGCGCACCGTCCTCAAGCTCGATGAAGAGGTCGACCGGCTGCATGCCGAAAACTACCGACTGTTCAAGGAGCAGGTGCGCACCAACCCGCAGAGTGTCGATGCCGCCCTCAGCTACCTGACCGCCTCCCGCCACCTCGAACGGATCGCCGACCTGGCGACCAACATCGCTGAAGACGTCATCTACCTCAACGAAGGACTGATCGTGCGGCACACCCAGGCGTGACGCAAGGCGACTGTCCCCGCACGAAGCCCGGCTTGTGTGCCATGACCTCATGCGGTTGAACGTTCGCCCCCTTGTAAACCTGCATGGGGTGGGGCGGCCCGATTTCTTCCTCAGCCTTATCCCGAATGTGCAACATCACAAGACTGACACTCGGCGGGATCAATTTGCCCCCTGAGCTTGACATCCGGCAGCCGGGTGCTTACTTTGTGCCGCGCGTACCGTCACTTTATAATCGCGGAGGACTCTGAAGACATGACTGTGAGCAAGCGCAAATTCAAAGCCGAGGTGAACAAGATCCTCGACCTGGTGATTCATTCCCTCTACTCGCACAAGGAGATCTTTTTGCGCGAGTTGATCTCCAATGCCAGCGATGCCATCGACAAGGCCCGTTACCTGGCCCTCACCGACACCACCATCAACCCCGGTGGCGATGAGTGGCAGATCGAGCTGATCGCTGACGAGACAGCCGGCACCCTGACGGTTCGGGACAACGGCATCGGCCTGAACCGCGATGAGGCGGCCGAGGCCCTGGGGACCATCGCCCATTCTGGGACCAAGGAGTTCCTCCAACTCCTCGAAAGCCGGGAGCTCAAGGACAACCCGGAGCTGATCGGTCAGTTCGGCGTCGGTTTCTATGCGGCGTTCATGGTCGCCGACCAGGTCACCGTTGTCTCCCGTCGCGCCGGCCTGCCTGCCGACCAGGCGGTGCGCTGGCAGTCCGGTGCCGACGGCAGCTATACCCTCGAAGATGTCAGCAAAGAGGGGCGCGGCACCGACGTGATTCTCCATCTCAAGGAGGAATCGAAGCAGTACCTCAAGGAATGGGAACTGCGCAAGGTGGTCAAGCAGTACTCCGACTTCATCGAGTACCCGGTGGTGATGGCGGTCACCCGCAGCAAGCCCGACCCCGACAACGAGGAGAAACAGATCGAGACGACGGAGGTCGAAACCCTCAACTCGCGCAAGGCGATCTGGCTCAAGGACAAGAGCGAGATCAGCGAGGAGGAGTACCACGAGTTCTACAAGCACATCTCTCACGACTACACCGCGCCGGCCAGGACCATCCACTACAAGGCCGAAGGGACCACCGAGTTCTCGGCCCTCCTCTACCTGCCGAAGCAGCGCCCGTTCAACATCTACTACCAGGACTACAAGGTCGGCCCGACCCTCTATGTGCGCCGGGTGCAGATCATGGACCACTGCGAGGCGATGCTCCCCCCCTACCTGCGCTTCGTCAAGGGGGTGGTGGAATCAGCCGACCTGCCCCTCAACGTCAGCCGCGAAATCCTGCAGGACAACAAGGTCGTCAACGTCATCAGGAAGAGCATCACCAAGAAGGTTCTCGATACCCTCGCCGAGATGAAAAAAAACGAGCTGGAGGCCTATACCGAGTTCTATGGCGAGTTCGGCCGCGTGCTCAAAGAGGGAATTCACCACGACTTTGAACGCCGGGAGGCGATCGCCGAACTGCTGCTGTTCGAAACCACCAAAACCGAGCCCGGCCAGAAGATCTCTCTGGCCGACTACGTCGCGCGCATGCCGGCCGAGCAAAAGGAAATCTACTACATGACCGGCCCGGACCGGGCCACCGCCGAATCCTCGCCGTATTTGGAAGTCTTCAAGGAGAAAGGTTTCGAGGTGCTGCTGGCCACCGACGACATCGATGACCTGATCATCAGTGGCTTGGGGAGCTACCAGGAGAAGGAGTTCCAGTCGGCTCTCAAAGGCGATCTCGATCTTGGTGATTCAAAGAAGGAAGAGAAGCAGAAAGAGTACGGCGACCTGCTGGCGCTGATGCAGGAGCAGCTCAAGGAGCAGGTCAGCGCGGTGCGCGTCTCGGGGAGGCTCAAGGATTCGGCGGTCTGCCTGGTGACCGGCGAGCACGACCTCGACCCGCAGATGGCCAAGATGTTCCGCGCCATGGGGCAGGAGGTGCCGCAGGGTCAGCGCGCCCTCGAGGTCAACCCCGACCACCCGCTGATCGCCAAAATGCAGACGCTGTTCGCCGTCGATGCCAAAAGCGAGCGTCTCCAGGAGTACGTCGAGCTGCTCTATGATCAGGCGCTGCTCCTCGAAGGCGACCGCCCCCGCGATCCGGTGGCCTTTGCCCGCAGCCTGTCGAAACTGATGGCGGAGACGACCGGGAGCTAGACACCGCAAACACGCAGGAAACGTCCCATTGCAAGGAGGGGGGGCGAAAATCTCCTTCAGCGACAGGGGCTGGTCCTGGTCGCCCTCAGCCTCTTGCCCGGCCTGGCGCCCTTCATTGATTGCAGCCTATTGCAGCCGCACTGGAATGAGGCTGAGTTCCGTACCGGCGCCATGCAGCCAGGCCTGGCCGTCCTGAAGGGTGCAGGTCAACTCCATGCTGCGCCGTGCCAGTCCGGTCAAAGCACTGCAGGTTTCCGGCGCAAGTGTCATCACCTGCAGGTTCTTGTGCCGGGCGAAGCCGGCCGCATTCTTCTGCCACCACAGGTCAACGGCCCGCCCCCCGTAGGCATAGACCGCAACCTGCTGCGCCCGGCTGCACGCCTTGCGGACCCGGCGTTCATCGGGAAGACCGACCTCGAGCCACAGGGCGATGTCGCCGGTCAGGTCCTTGCGCCACAGATCGGGTTCATGATCGACACAGAGCCCGCGGGTAAAGTTGAGCGCTTCATCGGCATGAAAGATAAAGGCCAGCAGGCGCATCATCATCCGTTCGTCGGTCTCGCTGGGATGACGGGCCAGGGTCAGCGAGTGATCCGCGTAGTAGCCGCGATCGATATCGGAGATCGAGAGCTGCACCTTGAAAATGGTGGCGGGTAAGGCCATCGGCAAGACCTCCTAAACAGAAACTTTTTCGGCAACGAAGACCACATGCCGATAGCCGCCGCGGCCGGGACGCTGGCTCGATGTGGCAAAGCCCGCCTGCCGCAGCCGCCGGTCGAAGCCGGCGTCAAAATGCTCCCCCCAGATGGTGAACCTGCCGTTCGGGCGAAGAATTTTATGGACATTGGCGATCGCCCGGCTGCCGTAGAGGGGATCACCCACAGCATCCGTTTTCGCGTGGGGGCCCTTGTAGAGGTCGAAGATGACGGCATCGAAACGGTTCGAGGGACTATTGACTGCTCTCTTGACCAGGTCGGCGACGTCGCAGATCTCAACCTGCACGCGCCGGTCGTTGACGGCGGCACCGGTCAGCTCCGCCAATGGTCCGCGACACCACTCGACCACCACCGGATTGAGTTCGGCCACCACCACGTCAGCCTCGTCGGGCAACGCATCGAGGGCAGCCTTCAGGGTAAATCCCATCCCGAGTCCGCCGACCAGAACCCGCGGCTGCCGATAATGCTGAAGCTTCTGGCAGCCGAGCTGGCCGAGAACCACCTCGGATCGATTGGCGAGGCTGTTCATCAGCACCAGCCCGCCGACGGTAATCAGAAAATCCCGCGCTCCGCGTCGGCGCAGTTCGAGCAGGCCTTCATCGGTCGCTTGACGGGCCAAGGTTGTCCAGGGTTGAGCCATCGGCCGATTCCTTACAAGAAATGATGCTTTCGCAGCCCTTCCCGTCATCTCCCCCGGGTCGTCTTTGCCAGGCACCGGGGAGCTGGAAAGACGGGCTGCGGCTTCACCAGACTCACAGGCCGGAATCCGACGTCGAACCGGTCCGTCGCCGCTTCAGCGCGAGATCAGATCGAGGCGATAGTGGTCACGCAGGAAACGCAGCAGCTGGTTGACGCCGCGCAGAGAGCGGCGCAGTTCGCCGCGCGATTTTTCTGTGAGGCGCATCGGGTCGACACTGTTGCCGGGCGCGCGCCCGTTGGCCATGTCGTCGAGCTGCACCTGCAGGCGCAGGTTGACCAGCTGACTGAACGCCTCACGGAAGGTCTCGCCATCCCTGGGCGATAACAGGCCGAGTTTGACCAGCGCCTCGATTTTCTCCCAGGTCGTCCCCTGATGAATGCCCTGCTCCAGGGCGAGCAGGCTGATACCGCCGGTCAACGCAAAAATTCCCGCCTTCTTCAGATTGATTTTGCCCCGATCCTCGCCGCGACGCTCGGCCTTCAGTCGACCGAGCATGCCGATCGGAGCCGGAAAACGGATGATGTTTTTCGCCACGTACGCAAAGAACAGGTTATTGCGGCGGGTCGCGGTCTGAATGATGTCGTGCAGTCGTCCCTCGAAGCTTGCATCGCCGGCGATCGTCCGGAAATCCTGAAACATGCCGAAGCTGACCATGTTCTCGCCATTGGGAACCGCGATCCACTGATTCAGCTTCTCCTGCCAGGCCGACAGGCTGCGACGCCACTCCGGGCTGCTCGCCATGGTGTTGCCCGGACAGCGAGGAACGCCGACCAACTCCAGCACCTCGACCAACCGTTCGGCGAACTGCCGGCACTGCTCCAGATCGGCCGCCGCCAGGTCATCGGCGTAAACCAGAGCGCTGTCCTGATCGGTACGCAGGGTCTGTTCGCCGCGCCCTTCGCTGCCAAGCGCCAGATAAGCGGCACCCGCCGGCAGTCGCACCCCTTCCAGGCTTTCCAGCAGCGCAATGATCCGCTGGGTCAGGGAGTCGTTGAAGTGCGTGATCAGCTGGATCAGACTGCGGGTATCGGCGCCGGTCCCCATGGCGTGCCGCAGCATGTCGAGAATGCGGCCATTGATTTCACGCAGGGTCGTGAACGACTCGGCGACCTCCATCTCCTGGGTCAGGTAGAGTGGACTGCGCGCCTGCAGGCTGAGCAGGTCGGTGTCGTTGATCACTCCGACCAGTCGCTCCTGGTCGTCGATCACCGCCAGCCGGTGGATTTTGTGCTTGGCCATCTTGAAAATGGCTTCAAACACGCAGGCGTGATTATGGATCGTAATGACGCCGACATGCATGATTTCAGCGACCTCGACCCGGGACAGGTCGTCCGGCGGCGCGGCCAGCAGATCGCGCAGATCACGCGCGGACAGGATCCCGACCGGCGTGTCATGATCGACGACCACCAGGCCGGTCAGATCCTGATCGCGCATCATACGTGCCGCCGTGACCACGCTCTGCCGCGGCGTACAGGTCGGCGCCGGCGACCGGCAGATGCTGTCGATATGCAGGAAAAAGAAACTTTCTTCGCCGAAACGGCGGTCAGTCATGAACGCTCCTTCATTGGGCAGGGACAGCCACTGTCATTTTGCACGGATCGGACTGGCAAGGCAACCGCGATCAGATGCGCATCGGCAGATTCAACCAGCGGTTTCCCGAAGCAAACCGGCCTG
>JAVVDS010000062.1:0-3438 GCA_032251295.1 Desulfuromonadales bacterium
GCCGTGATTATCTCTTGACAGTTTTTACGACCTCTGGTAGTTAGAGTGACCGTTACAAACGGCCCCGTCGCCAAGTGGTAAGGCAGAGGTCTGCAAAACCTCCATCACCAGTTCGAATCTGGTCGGGGCCTCCATACAATCAACACAGGCCAGCTGGGAACAGCTGGCCTGTTCTGTTAAGCTTCCCGTATGTCGACCTTCACCGCTTTCAGTCTGCTGCTGTTTTTGCTGCTCGGCAGTCTGGCCGGGTTCGTCGCCGGCCTGCTCGGCATCGGTGGCGGTATCATCCTCGTCCCCCTGTTTCTCTGGGTCTTCACGTCGACCGGCTTCGCGCCGGAAATCGTTGTCCATTCCGCCTTCGGCACCAGCCTGGCGATCATCACCCTGACCGCTACCAGCAGCACCTTCGGCCATCGTAAACGGGGCAATGTTGGCTGGCACCAGGTCGGCTATCTGATCCTCGGCGGGATTGTCGGCGCCCTGCTCGGCGCCTGGTGGGCCTCCATGCTCTCCGGCGACTGGTTGAAAGGGCTGTTCGGCGTGATGCAGATTCTGGTGGCCCTGAAGATGGTCGGTTTCCACCCGCGCATGCCACCGGAAGAGAACAGGCCGCGCCCGCCCGCAGCCCTGCTCGCCATCGGCCTCGCCGGCGGCACCTTCAGCGCTTTTTTTGGCGTCGGCGGCGGTATTGTCGCCGTGCCGCTGCTGGTGCTCGCCCTCGGTCTGCCGATCCATCTCGCCGTCGGCAACTCCAGCGCCCTGATCGTCGTCTCGTCGTTTTTCGGCGCAATCTCCTACATGTACCACGGCCAGCATCTGCCGAACCTGCCGCCATTCTCCGTCGGCTTCGTCAATCTGCTGGTGGTCCTGCTGGTGGCACCGGTGACCATGCTGACCGCCCGCCTCGGCGTGCGCATTGCCAGCCGCACCAGTCATGATAGACTGTTAAAAGTTTTCGCCACCTTGCTGGTCCTGGTCGGGCTGCGTATGATCTATCGTGCCTGGCTGGCGTGATCGGGAAAAGGAGCAACGATGAAACGGACACCCGCAGTGGCCGGACAGTTCTACCCCGGGCAGAAGACCGCCCTGGCGCAGCTGGTCGCACAGATGATGCCGAAGCAGGAGAGAGTGGAACCGGCGATCGCCGTCATGTCGCCGCACGCCGGCTATATCTATTCCGGGATGGTCGCCGGCAAGACCTTCTCGCGCATTGCCATTCCGCAGACCGCGGTGATTCTCGGCCCGAACCACCACGGGCAGGGGCACCCGGCGGCGGTCTATGCCAAAGGCTCCTGGCTGACCCCCCTCGGCGAGGTGCCGATCGACGAGGAACTGGCCGCGCGTATCCTGCAGGAAGCACCGCTCACCGGGGAAGACCAGGTCGCCCATCGCTTCGAGCACTCCCTTGAAGTCCAGGTCCCTTTCCTGCAGGCGGCCGTCCCCAGCCTGGCGATCGTTCCGCTTTGCCTCGGCCGGCTCTCCCTCGACCAGCTTCTGGAACTCGGTGTCGGCCTCGCCCGGGCGCTGACTGCCAGCGAGCCACGCCCGCTGCTGGTGGCGAGCAGCGACATGACGCATTACGAGCCGGGGCCGGTGGCTCGCAAGCAGGATCTGCAGGCCCTCGACCGGGTGCTGAATCTCGACCCGGTCGGTCTCTACCGCACGGTCAGCGAGCGGCGCATCTCCATGTGCGGCGTACTGCCGGTGGTCGTCATGCTGCGCGCCGCCAAAGCCCTCGGCGCCACCCGTGCCGAACTGGTCGACTACCGCAATTCCGGTGACATCACCGGCGACCAGTCGTCCGTGGTCGGCTACGCCGGGGTGGCGTTTTTCTGAGAGACATCCCCGGGACACTCCCCTGAGTGTCCCCCCCCCATGGAAGGTTGTCATTCTTCCGTGATTCCGGTATATTTCGGACCGGGAGCACGTCGGTGCGCCCCTGTGGTGGCAAACCTGGGCGCGCTGAATCGCGTCCCTTCACCTTGCGTTGCATTGCCCGTTCGTTATCATTCACATCCCCCCGGAGACCCACATGTCGAATCTGCGTGTTCGTTTCGCTCCGAGCCCGACCGGTACCCTGCATATCGGTGGTGCCCGGACCGCTCTGTTCAACTACCTGCTGGCCCGCAAGGAACAAGGGACGTTCGTGCTGCGCATCGAGGATACCGATGTCGAACGCTCCACTCAGGAGTCGGTCGATGCCATCCTGCAGGCGATGGACTGGCTCGGCCTGAGCTATGATGAAGGCCCGATCTACCAGTCCGAACGTTTCGACCTGTACAAAGCGAAAGTGCAGCAGCTGCTCGCTAGCGGCCAGGCCTACCGCTGTTACTGCACGGCGGAAGAGCTGGAGGCCAAGCGTGCCGCCGCCCTGGAAAGTGGCGGCAAGCCGCGTTACGACGGCACCTGCCGACAGCGCACCGACCAGCCCGAGGCACCGTTCGTCGTTCGCTTCAAGTCGCCACAGTTCGGCGCCGTCTCCTTTGTCGACCGTATCAAGGGGACGATTGCGGTCGACACTGCCGAACTCGACGATCTGATCATCCAGCGCTCCGACGGTACGCCGACCTACAACTTCGTCGTGGTGATCGATGATGCTGAAATGGCGATCAACCTGGTGATTCGCGGCGACGACCACGTCAACAACACGGTGCGACAGATCCCGATCTATCAGGCCCTCGACTATCCACTCCCTGATTTCGCCCACGTGCCGATGATCCTCGGCGCCGACAAGAAGCGCTTGTCGAAACGTCACGGTGCCACCTCGGTCATGGACTACCGGGCCATGGGCTATCTGCCGGAGGCGATGGTCAACTACCTGGTGCGCCTCGGCTGGTCGTACGGCGACCAGGAGATCTTCTCCATGGACGAGCTGATCGAGATATTCAGTCTCGACAACGTCGGCAAGTCGGCCGGCGTTTTCAATCCGGACAAGCTCCTCTGGCTGAACGAACACTACATCAAGACCGGCGATCCGCAGCGCCTCGGCGAACTGCTCGCCGGCTATCTGGCTGAACGGGGGGTGATGACCGCTGACGGGCCGGCCCTGCCGGCGGTGGTCAAAACCCTGCAGGATCGCGCCAAGACCATGGTCGAAATGGCAGAAGGCGCACGCTTCTATTTCGAGGCGCCCACCGACTACGATCCCGCCGCCCGGGAGAAGTTCCTGACGGCCGACAAACGCCCGCTTCTCGACCTGCTCATCGAGAAACTGGCGGCCTGCACCAGTTTCGATCACGCCGCCATCGAAGCCGCGTTCCAGGCGGTGATGGAGCAGACCGGCCTGAAACTCGGCAAGATCGGCCCGACCGTGCGCGTCGCCCTGGTCGGCGGCAGCACCAGCCCGAGTATCTACGAGGTCATCGAAGTCCTCGGTCAGCAGGAGAGCCTGGCGCGGTTGCGCCGGGCGGTCGATCTGTTGAACCGTTGAATCGTTGA
>JAVVDS010000062.1:3538-12728 GCA_032251295.1 Desulfuromonadales bacterium
AGAGCCTGGCGCGGTTGCGCCGGGCGGTCGATCTGTTGAACCGTTGAATCGTTGAATCGTTGAATTGTTGATACCCCTCATCCGGCCTTCGGCCACCTTCTCCCCGGGGGAGAAGGGCGAATCGTACGGGCAATTCATGAATTGCCCGTACGACCGGGTCCACAACGATCCACACCACGCCCGAAACGTGTGCAACGTGATCTCTGAGGGCGTCTCAGTTCTTGACTTTTTGCTGACAAAAGGTACAAATGTACATATGAGGATTGTTGCTGATACCAACATTTTTCTGGCTGCTGCCCTTAACGAAACGGAAAAGTCGATCATCATTGAATTGACCACTGGTCACGACCTGCTTGCACCGCAGGTATTGTCCTTCGAAATCGGTAACGCATTGTCGGCCATGGTCAAGCGGGGGCGTTTGACTGTAGCGCAGGGACTTGCTGCACTCGACGAAATAGGCAAAGTACCGGTCGAACTCGTGACAATTGATTTACGATGCGCCCTGCAACTTGCCTGTCGACACAATATCTACGCCTATGATGCCTATTTTCTCGAATGCGCCCAAGCCTACCGCGCCCCCCTGCTTACCTTGGATGCTTCGATGCGGACAGTGGCCAAAAAACTCGGTATCAGCCTGCTGGAGATCAGACGATGAAGGCTTATAATTTCACGGAAGCGCGCAAACGACTGGCCGAAGTTCTCGACACGGCCCGACAGGAGGAGGTTTTGATCAAGCGCCGTGGCGGCGAGACCTTTTCCCTCGTGCTGAAAAAAAACGACCGGTCACCGTTCGATATTCCGGGCGTCGATACCGCGATCTCCCGAGAGGAGATTCTTGCTGCCGTCAGGGAGTCTCGCGAGAGGCTGTAAGGCCACAACGATCCACACCACGCCCAAAACATGTCAATGTGGTTTCTGAGGGCGCACGCCGGTGCGCCCCTACGTAACGGAGACCTGCCATGCTCAAAACAAAACTTGCCGATCCGTCTCTGCTCAAAAAACAGTGCTATATCGACGGCCGCTGGTGCGACGCCGACAGCGGTGCGACCATTGCGGTGTTTAACCCGGCCACGGGCGAGCAGATCGCCACTGTGCCGAAGATGGGGACGGACGAAACCCGTCGCGCCATCGCCGCCGCCGCTGCCGCCTGGCCGGCCTGGCGGGCGCTGACTGCCCAGGAGCGCAGCCGCATTCTGGTCCGTTGGTATCAGCTGCTGCTGGAGCACCAGGACGATCTGGCCGTCATCATGACCGCCGAGCAGGGCAAGCCTCTGGCCGAGGCGCGCGGCGAGATCGCCTATTCAGCCTCCTTCATCGAATGGTTCGCCGAAGAGGGGAAGCGGGTCTACGGCGATGTCATCCCGCAGACCAACAACAGTCAGCGGCTGGTCGTCATCAAACAGCCGATCGGCGTCTGTGCCGCCATCACCCCCTGGAACTTCCCGTCGGCGATGATCGCCCGCAAGGCGGCGCCTGCCCTGGCGGTCGGTTGTCCTATGGTCGTCAAGCCGGCGACCGCCACGCCGCTGTCGGCCCTGGCCTTAGCGGAACTCGGTGAGCGTGCCGGTCTGCCGGCCGGGGTCTTCAGTGTACTGACCGGCTCGTCGGCGGCGATTGGTGCCGAGATGACCGGTAATTCGCAGGTGCGCAAGCTGACTTTTACCGGCTCGACGGAGATCGGCAAGGAACTGACGGCCGCCTGCGCCGGCACCATGAAGAAGGTCTCCATGGAACTCGGCGGCAACGCGCCGTTCATTGTCTTTGATGATGCTGACCTCGATGCCGCCGTCGAAGGGGCGCTGGTCTCCAAGTACCGCAACACCGGCCAGACCTGCGTCTGCACCAACCGCTTCCTGGTCCAGTCCGGAGTTTACGAGCGGTTTGCAGAAAAACTGGCTGCTGCGGTCAGCCGTCTTGCGGTCGGCGACGGTCTGCAGGGGGAGACCGAGCAGGGACCGCTGATCGATGAGCCATCCCTGGCGAAGGTCGAGGAGCATGTCGCCGACTGTCTGGCCAAGGGGGGGAGGGTGGTCACCGGCGGCCAGCGGCACGCCCTCGGCGGCACCTTTTATGAGCCGACGGTGATCGCCGATGCGACCACGGAGATGCTGATCGCTCGCGAAGAGACCTTCGGTCCGGTGGCACCTCTGTTCCGCTTCGACACCGAGAAAGAGGCGATTGCCATGGCCAATGCGACGGAATTCGGCCTCGCCTCCTACGTCTACACCAAAGATCTGGCCCGCTGCTGGCGGGTCGGTGAAGCGTTGGAATACGGCATGGTCGGCATCAACACCGGCCTCGTCTCCAACGCCGTCGCGCCGTTCGGCGGCATCAAGGAATCGGGCAACGGCCGCGAAGGGTCGAAGTACGGCGTCGACGATTACCTGGAGATCAAGTATCTCTGCATGGCGGGGATTGACGGGAGTGACGGTTGATCTTTTTGTTTTTGCCGAGATAACAGGGCATAATGTCCGCATATTTTGCGGAGAAAATTCAATCGGCCGTGTAACGATTCAGCTTGGCACCTCTGGAAACACCGCAACGGAAAGCCAGAGCACGTCCTTGCAGCTTGGTTCGCGTTTCCGTTCATTCCCTCCCCCAGCGGGGGAGGGCCAGGGAGGGGGCATTGAACCACTCAATCGCCCCCCTCCCAGCCTCCCCCCGCTGGGGGGAGGAGCAAGGCAGGAGAGATGGCCTCTCACTGAAGAAGGCTGGAATCAGCAGCCCTGGATGTGCTGAACAGTTACTCGGCCGTTACGTCTTCTCATTTAACGCAAAACTGTTCAACTTATCACGAGACAGGCCGTTGATCCCTTGAACCCTCGTGAACGGGAACCCTCGCATGCTGAACAGAAGTGACAAGTCACCAAACCATCCGGAGCCGCCAGTCATGTCCACAAAATCGATCTGCCGTTTTCTGACCATCCTCCTCTGCCTCCTGCTGTTGACCGCCTGCATGACCGTCGGTCGTGAATTTCCGGTCGCCGGGGTGGCGCGGATCGAGATCGGCAAGACCACCCGCGGGCAGATTGTCGACCTGTTCGGCACACCCTGGCGCACCGGCATCGAGGATGGCAAAAAGGTCTGGACCTACGCGCACTACCGGTACGGCATCACCGGCCAGCACGAGGCGCGCGACCTGGTGGTCCGCTTCGACGATCAGGGGCTGGTCACCTCCTACTCCTTCAGTTCCTCGGTTCCCGGCGAAGGGGAGCTGCGTTAGCGGCAGGGAGTTGTTGTCATGCTGGGAGCCATCGCCGGCGACGTCATCGGTTCGCCCTACGAGCACGCCCCGATCAAAACGAAAGATTTTCCGCTGTTCAGTCGCTACAGCACCTTCACGGACGACACGGTCCTCTCCCTGGCCATCGCCGACAGCCTGCTCCATGCCATCCCCTACACGACCACCCTGCGCGACTACTTCCAGCGCTACCCCAATGCCGGCTACGGCGGCAGCTTCCGTCGCTGGGCGCGCTCGCCGCTGCCGCAAGCCTACGGCAGCTACGGCAACGGCTCGGCCATGCGGGTCAGCCCGATCGCCTGGTTCTACGATGATTACGACAGGATTCAGCAAGAGGCGTTGCGCAGTGCCGAGGTGACGCACAATCATCCCGAGGGGATCAAGGGCGCCCAGGCGGTGGCGGCGGCGATCTGTCTGGCGCGCACCGGGGCGGGCAAGCGGGCGATCCGCACCGATGTCGAAGAGCGGTTCGGCTACGATCTCGCGGCCACCCTCGATGAGATCCGTCCCGACTATACCTTCCAGGTCTCCTGTCAGGCATCGGTGCCCCAGGCGATCATCGCTTTCCTCGAATCGACCGATTTCGAAGACGCCATCCGCAACGCCGTCTCCCTCGGCGGCGACAGCGACACCCAGGCCTGTATCGCCGGCGCCATCGCCGAAGCTCACTACGGCGGCGTGCCGGCGGCGATTGCCGAACAGGTTCTGGCACGATTGGATGAGCGGTTGCGAGGGGTTTATCGGGTGTTCAGCGAGAGGTTGAAAAGGTGAGGAGTGTGCCGACGATTCTGACGATCTAGCTGTAATAACAAGACCCTCAATCTCTATTCAGCTGTTCGTCAGGCCAGTCGTACTCGTACTCAGTGCACCGGTACTCCTACTCGAAAGGAGCGTGACGGCAGAACCAGCTTTTGATCAGGAACGTTCGATGTTTATCGATCTCTCGATCAAGAACGAGTACCGCGATGCTGAGTACGAGTCATCAATAAAACTTGCCAGCTAGGAACCGATTTATGTCTTCGTGTTTTATAGAACTGTCAGTTATCGTTCCGGCTTTCAACGAAGAGAACCGGCTAGGGCGAACTCTGGATAGTATACTGAAATATCTAAAAAGTCGCTTCGCCGGCTTCGAGGTTATTGTTGTTGATGACGGCAGCAGCGATCGTACCGTGGAACTGGTCGAGGAGTTCGCCGCTCGGCATCACGAAGCGCGGTTGATCAGTTACCAGCCGAACCGGGGGAAGGGCTATGCGGTCCGTCGCGGCGTGCTCGCATCGCAAGGACAATACGTCTTGTTCAGTGATGCCGATCTTTCCACACCCATCCGCGAAATCCGCAAGCTGATGGCTGCACTTCAGAATGCCGATATCGCCATCGGTTCACGGGCACTACGTTCTTCTAGAATTCTTGAGTCTCAGCCTGCTTACAGAGTTCTGATGGGCAAAACCTTTAACAAGTTCGTACAGCTGCTGGCCGTTCCGGGCATTGTCGATACCCAGTGCGGTTTCAAACTGTTTCATGGCAGCGTTGCCCGGCAGATTTTCAGCTGCTGCCGCATCGACGGCTTCAGTTTCGATGTCGAGGTGCTGCATATCGCCCGTCGGCACGGCTTGCGCATCGCGGAAGTCGGGGTTCTCTGGCGTAACAGCCCTGAAAGCAAGGTTCATCCGGTTTGTCACTCTCTACAGATGTTTCGCGATCTCCTCTTCATCCGCTACAACGCCTGCCGCGGACACTACCTGCCGCGGGGTGCGCTTCTCACCAGTACCGACGCCTGATCGTCCCGGTAGATCGCCTGCCACTCGTCGGTCAGCAACAGGTAGCGCGTCAGCGGTGCCGCCGTCGGAAACAGCACCCAGTCGATCTCATAGCGGTCCAGCAGTTCCTTGGCCTTCTCGCTTAAGCCAGCAATCTGGTAATAATCCTCGTAGACTTGTTTGCCATACTTGTGGGTAAGGCCGTCAATAAAGACCGGCAACTCCCCCTTGCTCCAGTAGATCAACCCCGCTCCCCAGGAATACGCGTTGAAAACCCGTCCCGTCGGCGGATTGTCGACAAGGTAGTCCCACGCTTTTTTCGGTAACAATTCCGATTCCGGAAACATCTGTTGCAAGTGTGGTTGCCAGGTCGGCGGCAGGGCATTGGCTGTCAACATCAGTCCTGCGGCCAGCATCAGAGTCATTACCGGCCCGGTTCGTCCGGAGCAGATCAGTTGTTTTCGCTGGTCGGTTTGCGCTCGCCATGTAGCAATCCTGTCCTGAATCGGCTGTAACAGTTCTCGCCAGAGAGGGAGAAGGAGCATGGCGATCAGGGAGACATGCCGACGGTGCGTCAGTGCCGCTTCCAGGCAAAAAAGCAGCAACAGCAGGTTGGTCCAGTGCGGTCGCTGCCGTTTTACCAGCAGGGCGAAAAGGAGCAGGGTCAGCCAGACGCGAAGAATTTTGTGCGCCTGCAAGTCAGGTGCTTGCCACTCCGGGTTGTGCCGGGTGACATCAAGAGCGCTGACCTCTATATAAAAACCGATCAGGGCATAGCCGTGGGGATTGAGCCCGGTGGCGAGCAGGGAAAGGAGCAGGATCAACAGCGGTTGCTGTTGCCTGTGCAGCGCCGATCGCCAGTCGGTTTCGGCACAATCGGTCAGCAGACCCCCCGCTAAATAGATCGCCTGCAGTGCCAGGCAGAGAATGTAGCCGCCATGCAAATTCACCCAGACAACAGTGAGCAGCGGCAAGACCCAGAGCCAGTTCCGTCGAGTGGTCAGAATCAGCAAAGTCAAGCTGCCGAACAGCCAGCTGAAAAGGTGCGGCCGCGCCAGCATCGTTGGGTAGAGGAGCAGCAGGGTAACCGTCATCAGCGCCAGCGCCAGCCACGGATCGGTCTCCAGATCTTCCAGCAGGCGATAGAGAGTGAGCAGGGTCAGGCCGGCCAGGGTCGCGAAGAGGACCGCGATACCGGGCAATCCGGCAAACTGGTAAACGGCGCCCATCAAGACTTGCGCGCCCCATTCATGAATGACCCAGGAGGTTCCCTGGACGGTATGCGACAGGAAATCTGTATCCGGCAGTCTCAGGTTTTCCAGTATCCAGTTGCCGTAGAAGATGTGAGTGTAGGTATCGCCATCGGCCAGCAGCTTCGGGCCTCTGATGAGAATCAGGAGTGCGGTCAGAGCCAGACCGAACAGGCCCGATGGGGCGGGCAGGAGCGTGCTGCGTGCTCGAGCCGGATCGAGGCGGGGAGTCATGGCTTGCTCCCTTCGGTCAAGGCGAGGATGACGACCTTGTCATCGCTGTAGACAGCCTGCCAGTCCGGCTTCCTCTCCAGGTAGCGCACAAGGGGAGTATTTTTCGGAAACAGGATCCAGTCGATTTCGTAGCGCTCCAAAATGTCGTCAATATTTGGCTTCAGGGCAGCCGCAGCCCGGTAATCGCCAAAAATCGCCTCGCCATACATGTCGGCCCGGCCGTCGATGAACAAGGACGGCGGTGGGTCGAGGGCATAGATGAGGTAATCACCCCAGGAGTATTCGTTGAGCAGTCTCTGCCCGGGCCTGTTTTGGGCGATGTAGTCGACAGCTTCCTGTGAATAGCCTACGGGGAGTGAAAAGCGTTCTGCGGCGAACTCCTGCCAGGCCGGCGGCGTATACCAACAGACGACAAGCAGAAGCAGCCCGGCCGTGAGGGTCAGAGTCGGTCCGGATAGACTGGAGAGCTGCAGTTCGGCGCGTTCAGCAGGTTTTTTTTGCCGTGGTCGCCTTGGCCGCTGTTGCCAGAGTGTTTGGAGTGTCGACGACAGCCAGGGTGCGGCAAACATCGCCGCGATACTGATATGGCGCACATGGGTCATCGCCTGGTAGAACAGGATCGGCAGCAGGACAATCCAGGTCCAGTCGAGACTCGTTAGCCTCTCTTTTCGGGGATACAGTGCCGCCAGCAGGAACATGCCGACCAGCCAGTAGCGGACATACCACAACTTGCGGAAATCGGCGGCTCGCCATTCACCGATCGAGACGGCAAAAATTTCGGCGTTGACCTGGAAATTGAAGAGAAACGCATAAAAGCCGAACGGGTTGCAGCCGGTCGCCAGGATCGAGAGAACCAGAACCATCAAGGGGCGCTTCTGTTCGGCAAGGGAACATTTCCAGTCGAAGCCGTGCAGCCATGGCCGGGTGTCAAAAAAACGGCCGACAAGAAAAGCCCCTTGCAGAACCAGTCCCAACAGCACACCGCCGTGCAGGTTCCCCCAAAGGGCGGTCAGCAGCGGCAATGCCCAGAGCGTACGGTCATTACGCAGCAGACAGTAGAGGGTCAGGGCGCCGAGCAGCCAGCTGAACAGGTGCGGTCGGGCCAGCAGATGTGTGGTCGCCATCGGTGCCGCTGACAAGGAAATGGCCGCAAAGGCAGCCCAGTCGTTGCTGATCCGTCGTGCGCAGAGGAAGAGAGTGTTGAAGGCGAGGGCGGCGAGCAGAATATGGCCGATGGCGACAGCCGGCAGGCCGCCGATCTGATGGAGTCCGGCGGCAAAAATTTCCGCCAGCCATTCATGGGCCAGCCAAGGCTGTCCCTGGGCCGTATGCGAAAAGGGGTCGTTTGTGATCAGACGACCGCTCTTTAACATCATCTCGCCGAACTTGATGTGCCAGAGGGTGTCGCCGTCGGCCAGGGTTTTGGATCCGGCAAAGCGGACCAGGAACAGGAAGACGAACAGACCGTACAAGCCGGCAGGGTCGGGAAGAATTGCGATTGGACGCTTCATGTAAAAGGATCTTTGGTGAAACACATCAATGAATGAGTGACTGACTGCCCACCGACCTAGGCTGAATTTGTCGGTTTATTGCAGTATTCTCGAGTAGGCTTTCGATTTCGCAAATGATTTTTTCAATCTTCCTGTTGGTCGATATCTCCCCGGCAAAGAAAGGTTCGAGCACATCTCTGGCTGCCAACGGGTCGTTGACGTAGAGTTCCATTCTTGCCCATGTTTCATAAGTGTTCAAATAGTCCGGGTTTAATCTCAGTGCTTTGGTGAATTCTTGTCGGGCTTTTTCATATGACTCATCACCGGCCAAGGCAATGGCATACATGTTTATGACTGAAGGATTCTGAGAATTCTGTTCATAGGTGACTTGTGCGAACGCATTTGTATCACCCCACAGCAGATTACGCTGCACCGTGGTCGGCAGATAGAGAAGGAAAAGAACGACGAACAAGATGGTCGGGAGACGACTGAATCGTGTACAAGGCGGCACAGCGGCGAGCAGTAGGGTCATGCAGGAAAAAGCGGCGGGCAGGTAGAGATAGCGCTCCGCATAGGGGGTCCAGGCAATCCTGAGTGTGGCATTCAAAAGCGCCGGGCCGATGGTGAATGTCAGACAAAGAACCAGTCCGGCAACCAGATCACGCCGCGCCACCAGCCCGATCAACAGGGCCAGAGCGAGTATCCCGACCCACAGATAGCCGGGGGCGACCTCATCGATCGCGAAGCTCAGCGGCTGAGGGATCCAGAGCTTTTTGACATAGAAGCCGAAGGCCGTTGTCATCTCGACAAGCCTTGTGCCGATCGATTCAGCCTCTGTCACCGCAGCGACTTTACTCAGGCCGCGATCGATCTGCTGCAGGGAAGAGGTGCGCAGGTAGAGATAACCGAACAGGCCGAGCAGAAACGGCACGCAGACACTGAACCGCCACCCCGGCGGAAGTCTGCGGCGCCCCGTCGGGTCGCCACCACGATAAATCAGCAGAAACACGATGACTGCCGGAAACAGCGCTACCGCAACCTCTTTGGACAGCCCCCCCGCCAGCAGCAACAGGGCCGCCGGCCAGGCGAGGATGACGGAAGAGCCGTCGATGAAGCGGAGCATCAGGCAGAGTGCGAGCAGACAGAAGAAGGTTGCCAGGGGATCGCTGCGCCCGGAAATCCAGTTGACCGACTCGGTCGCGAGCGGGTGGACCAGAA
>JAVVDS010000063.1:0-11532 GCA_032251295.1 Desulfuromonadales bacterium
CGGGCCGTCAAGACGAGATTTGAACACGAAGGGAGACCATGCGTGAACGTGCAGGACAAACAGGATCTGGACGAACTCGACGTCCGGGACATGACCATCGATGACTTCGCCGAGGTCTTTCATCTCGGTGAGCAGCTGTTTACCTCGGACTACTCGCCGAGCATGTATCGCACCTGGGACGAGTACGAAATCACCACCCTGTTCAATTCGGACAGCGAACTCTGTCTGGTTGCTGAACTTGGCGAGCAGATCGTCGGCTTCGCCCTCGGTACGACCGTGGAAAAAAGCAACTCGGCGTGGAAGTACGGCTATCTGGTCTGGATCGGCGTGCGCCCCGGCATTCAGAAGAAAGGGATCGGAGACGGTCTCTTCAACGAGATCAAAAAGAGGATGGTTGAGCAGGGGGTGCGCATGATCATCATCGACACCGATGCCGACAATATCGCCGGGATCCGGTTTTTCGAAAAACACGGCTTTGGCAACATCCAGAAGCATGTCTACATGACGCTCAATCTCACCAAAAAAGCCCGGCGCGGCAAGAAGCGGAAAGAGTGACCATGCAGGAGCTGCTGACCAGGGTCTGGCAGGCAATCGACAGCGACCGGCTGTTGCGGACCTTGCTGGAGATGATCGATATCTACTCCCCCTCGGGCAAGGAGGAGGACATTCAGCTCTACATCGAGGAGCGGTTGACAGCTGCGGGTTTGCCAGTGACCCGCCAGGTGGTCGATGGCGAGCGCTATAACCTCTGCGCCGTCATGGGCAGTGCCCCCCCCCGGCTGTCTCTGGTGGGACATGTCGATACCGTCCCAGCCTGGGATCTCGATGAATACGCGGCGGCGCATGAATGGGGGGTTGTCCGGGGGCTCGGTGCCGCCGACATGAAAGGGGGCTGCGCCGCCATGCTCGAGGCCTGGCTGGCGCTGGCCGGCCTCCCCGTGGAGATGCAACCGCCGGTCGGTCTGCTGTTTGTTGTCGGCGAAGAGGAGAACGGTGACGGCAGCGAACGGTTTCTCGCTGAGAGTCAGCCGCCCCTGGTAGTGATCGGTGAGCCGACGGCGCTGGCGCCCTGCCTCAGTCACTACGGCTACCTGGAAGTTGCCCTCACCACCCAGGGACGCCGCATTCATTCGTCTCTGCCGGAGCTGGGGCACAATGCGATCGAGTCGATGCTGCGGTTTCTGCTGCTGCTCGGCCGGGAAGCGGCGCTCTCCCCGGAAAACGGCCAGGTGGTCTATTCGATCCGCGAGATGAGTTCCTCGCGGGCCGGTTTTGTCGTCCCCGACCAGTGCGAGACCTGTATCGATCTGCATCTGGCGCCGCACGTTACGCCGGACGCGATCAAGCAGATCCTGCAGGACGCAAGGGTTGCGGCGCTGGGCACAATCGCCGGCCTGAATCTGGAGATGTCTTTTGACTTTGCCTCCCAGGGATATGACCTGCGTGGCGTGCATCCGCAGATCGAAACGGTGCTCGGCGATGTCTACCAGACACTGAATCTGCCGCTGCAGTTCGAGCCGTTCCGCTCCCACTCCGACGGCAACCTGTTCCATGCCGCCGGTTGCCACGCTATGATCCTCGGGCCGGGCTCCCTGGAGACCGCACACACCGCCGACGAACAGACCACGTTTGCCGAAGTCGAATCGGCCGCTCGCATCTACGCGGCACTCTGCCTCGCCGTTCCGCCGCGCTAGCCGCCGGTGATCGTGCGCGCCGTCTCTACAGACTGACTTCGATCCCGCGCTCCCGCAGGTACTCTTTGACGTCCTTGATGCGGAAGGTGCGGAAATGGAAGACCGAGGCGGCGAGCAGGATCTGGGCACCCCCCTTGACCACCCCTTCGTAGAAGTGTTCGAGGGTGCCGGCGCCGCCGGAGGCGACCACCGGCACGGTCACCGCATCGGCGATCGCCCGGGTGAATTCGATGTCGTAGCCGGCCCGAGTGCCGTCGCCGTCCATGCTGGTCGGCAAAATAACTCCAGCGCCGAGTTCCTGGCATTGGCGCGCCCAGTCAATGGCGTCCTTGCCGACCGGCTTGGTGCCGCCGGAGACGACCAGCTCGAAGCCGGACGGCATTGCCGGGTTGCGTCGCGCGTCGACCGCGACGGTGATGCGCTCGGAGCCGAACTCGGCGGCGGCGGTTCTGACCAGTTGCGGATCGTTGACCGCAGCACTGTTCATCGAGACTTTGGCGGCACCGGCGTCCAGGGTCAGGCGGATATCCTCGAGGCTGGCGATACCGCCGCCGACCGTGAGTGGTATCGAGATGACTGCAGCGACGTTCTGTACCCACTCGAGGCGGGTCTTGCGATTTTCCAGAGTCGCGGCGATATCGAGCATTGCCAGCTCATCGGCGCCCTCGCTCTGGTAAAAGATCGCATTCTCGACCGGATCGCCGGCATCCTGCAGGTTGACGAAATTGACCCCTTTGACCACCCGGCCATCCTTCATGTCCAAACACGGCATGATTTTCACGATACTCATGACAACTCCTTATGTTTAAAGTGCGACCCCTAAAATCAGAGCCTTCAGGTGTGTTGGGCCTTTGCTCGCGTTGTTCATGCGGACCCTGGTGTGGATCGGCATGCTGGGTGATGTGGGGCTGGGGGGGGGTAAAAACCGGTTACCCGATTTTTCCTCCCGTCAGGGCATATCGTCAGCGCGCAGTTCTCGCCGCCCGTGAAGTGCTGGGGGGCATTGTTTACTTGTTGATTAAAACTCAACTTTCAAGAATCGACTCAACCATCCCGGCGTGCTGCTGCGTCAAAGTACGTCCCCGCTTGACAGCGCGACAAACCGCCGCGCGTTGCAGTCCCAGCCTCTCCCCACCTGAACGCCACTGTAGCCAAAGATGCGCACTGCGATGAAACAGTAGAGATCGCGTGCCGCGACGCGCTGCGGATTTCGACTTCTCTCGCCAAACTCATCGATACCGATCTCAAAATATTCGGCAACACGCTGAGCGAGTGTTCCCAGGTCGCGCCTGGTGGCGAGTCGATCTTGCAGCGTCTCAAACTCACTGAGCTTTTCCACAAAAGTGCCGGAACCGAGAACCCGCTCATCATAAGCCTGCGGTTCTTCGGGGATCTCCTGACTGCAACTGCGCCGAAGTCCGCCGCCGACCAGGTCGGGACGAGCACCCACAGCGACGCCATCGGCAACAAAGGCCTGATAGCGTTTGCGCGCCGCTTCCGGTTGCGCCGCGAAAAGAGCGAGGACCGTCGACCCGAAATCCCGGACCGATAGCCAGCGGTTGTCATCGCGTTCACTTAACTGTTTGAGCGCCTGTCTGCAGGATCGTCATATCCACCCTCTGGACATTAAGATGATCCCAATCTAGCGGATCTTTGCACCGGGGTAAATCCCAAAGCCATGGGATCGCCTCGGCTGCTCCGAAAAAACCTATTCAGGCAAGCTCTAACCGGTTACGGCACGTATTGGGATAGAGCACGTCGATGCTTTTGGCGGTGAGGGTCATACTGCGAACGGTATCGGGCAGCAGGAAAAGAAAAACCCGCTTATTTAGCGGGTTTCGTGGGTTTTGTTGGATGCTGTTGGCTTTGGAATGGCGGGAGTAGATGGGAATCGAACCCACCAGGGACGGGATACGCCCCCCACCGGTTTTGAAGACCGGGCGCGCCACCAGGCTACGAACTACTCCCGAAAGACGGGTGCTGCTTATACTCAGGGACGGATGATGCGGCCGGCCCCGTGCAGGCTGTTGACAATCTCCAGCATGTTGCTGATCCGGCCGACGGCGAGGGCGTCTTTGAGGCCGAAAAATTCCAGGCAGAGGCCGCAGGAGGCAATATCGACGCCGCTGCAGGCGAGTTTTTCCAGAGGTTCGACGACATCCGAGCCGCCGACGGTCAGCTTGACGCCGCTGTTGAGAAAATAGATGGCATCAGGGGTGATCCCCCCTTCGGCCATGGTGAAGATGAAGTTCTTCATCAGGATCTGGCCGAGCTTGACATCGCCGCTCCCCATCTGTTCGGAAGCGACCAGGACGATGGTCGGACCGCTCGCCGGTGCGGCGGCGCTTTCTTGCACGCCGTCGCCCGGCAGCAGGTCGAGCTGGAACAGACCGTTCTCCTCCCGCACGTCACTATGGTAGCCGAGGCTGGTCGCCAGGCGGCTGATGTTGTCCCGGGAGATGCTGTCGTCGACCAGAACCCGCAGCGGCTGCTCCGGGTGGGCGAGGAGTTGCCGGCGGGTCTGGATGACCGGCTGCGGGCATTGCTGACCGCGGCAATCGAGTGTCTGCATGACGATTCCTTTTGCAGGGAAGAAGTCGCTACTATAATCTTCCTCGTATCCGCCTGGCAAGCCCGTTTCCGTCCCGGAACCGTGGCGGGCTACGCGAAAAACCGCTGGCAAGGGAGGGTAGTATGCGGCAGCAGACCCGTCAGATTCAGCTCGGCGCGCTTGCGGTCGGCGGCGATGCGCCGATCTCGGTGCAGTCGATGTGCAATACCGACACCCGCGATGTCGCCGCGACCTCGGCACAGATCGCGGCGCTGGTTGGGGCCGGCTGTGAAATCGTGCGCTGCGCCGTCCCCGACGAGGAGGCCGCCAGGGCCCTGGTGCCGCTCTGCCGGGAGAGCGCCGTACCGCTGATCGCCGACATCCATTTCGATTATCGCCTGGCGCTGCTCGCCGTTGACGCCGGCGTCGATGGCCTGCGCCTGAATCCCGGCAATATCGGCGCCCGCTGGAAGGTGGCCGAAGTGGTCAAGGCGTGTGCCGAACGGGGCGTGCCGATCCGCATCGGCGTCAATGCCGGCTCCCTGGAAAAGGAGCTGCTGGCTCAGTATGGCCAGCCGTCCGCCGAAGCGATGGTGGCGAGCGCCCTCGGCCATATCCGCATCCTCGAAGATCTCGGCTACCGCGAGATCAAAGTGAGCCTCAAGGCGTCCGATGTGCGCCGCACCGTCGCCGCCTACCGGCAGCTGGCCACCGAGATCGACTATCCACTGCATATCGGCATCACCGAGGCCGGCACCGTCTGGAGCGGCACCATCAAGAGCGCGGTCGGCCTGGGGGCGCTGCTGCTCGACGGCATCGGCGACACCCTGCGGGTCTCCTTGACCGGCGATCCGGTCGAGGAAGTCCGGGTCGGCTGGGAAATCCTCAAGAGCCTCGACCTGCGCGAGCGTGGGCCGGTGTTTGTCAGCTGTCCGACCTGCGGGCGCTGTCAGATCGATCTGATCACGGTTGCCGAAGAGGTCGAGCGCCGCCTGCACGACCTGCCGCGCAAGCTGACCATCGCGGTGATGGGCTGTGTGGTCAACGGCCCCGGCGAGGCGCGCGAGGCCGACCTCGGCATCGCCGGCGGTAAAGGGCAGGGGCTGTTGTTCCGCAAGGGGGAAGTGGTGCGCAAGGTGGCCGAGGGGGAGTTGGCTGATGCCCTGGTGGAGGAGGCATGGCGGATGGTTGCAGAGGGATCGTGAACCTGCCACGCCGCCTGTGGCGATACCTTGCATTTCCAGTGCAAATAAGCTAGTTTTCCTCCGGGTCCTCCCCCTTTTTTTGAGACACGCTGCCATAGAGGTTCTGCCATGCGCTATACCGAATACCTGTTGCCGACGCTCAAGGAGACGCCCGGCGATGCCGAGGTGGTCAGCCACCAGTTGATGTTGCGAGCCGGCATGATCCGCAAGGTGGCGGCCGGTATTTACGATTATCTCCCCATGGGTCTGCGGACGATCCGCAAGGTGGAGAACATCGTCCGCGAAGAGATGGACCGTGCCGGCGCCAGCGAGCTGCTGATGCCGGTAGTTGTTCCCGCCGAACTCTGGCAGGAGTCGGGCCGCTGGGCCCAGTATGGCCGCGAGCTGCTGCGCATCCAGGATCGCAAACAGACCGAATTCTGCCTCGGCCCGACCCACGAAGAGGTGATCACCGATATCGTTCGCGGCACAGTCCGCTCCTACCGGCAACTGCCGCTCAATCTCTACCAGATCCAGACCAAGTTCCGCGACGAGATCCGGCCGCGCTTCGGCCTGATGCGCGGCCGCGAGTTCATCATGAAGGACGCCTACTCCTTCGACCTCGACGACGCCGGTGCTGATACCGCCTACGAAAAGATGTACCGGGCCTACCGGCGGATCTTCACCCGCTGCGGCCTTAACTTCCGGGCTGTCGAGGCCGATACCGGCAACATCGGTGGTACCTCGTCCCACGAATTCATGGTGCTGGCCGAATCGGGCGAGGACGCCATCGTCTCCTGTGACAGCTGCGACTATGCGGCCAACGTCGAAAAGGCCGAGCTGCGGCCGGTCGAGGCGATGGCCGCTGCCGGCCAGGCGGAGCTGACTCTGGTCGACACCCCGGGACGCAAAACGATTGAAGAGGTTGCCGCCTTCCTCGGTCTCGAACCGTCCGCCCTGGTCAAAACCCTGATCGTGCAGACCGACGCCGATGAAACCCTGGCGGTGCTGCTGCGCGGCGATCGCGAACTGAACGCCATCAAGCTCTGCCGGCTGCTCGGCTGCAACCATGTCGAACTGGCCGGCGAGGAACGGGTGCAGCAGGTGACCGGCGCGCCGAGCGGCTTTGCCGGGCCGGTCGGTCTCAGTCTACGGATTCTCGCCGACCGGGAACTGCTCGGCATGGCCGATGTCGTCGTCGGTGCCAACCGGGCTGACGCCCACTACACCGGCGCCAATCAGGGCCGCGATTTCCAAGTGGAGCAGTTCGCCGACCTGCGTCAGGCCGAGGCCGGCGACGCCTGCCCGCGCTGCTCCGGTCGGCTGGAGGTCTGGCGAGGCATCGAGGTCGGCCATGTCTTCAAACTCGGCGTCAAGTATTCCGAAGCGATGGGCGCCACGGTGCTCGATAACCAGGGGCAGGAGCGGGTGCTGGTCATGGGCTGCTACGGTATCGGCATCGGCCGCACCGCGGCGGCTGCCATCGAGCAGAACCACGACGCCAACGGCATCATCTGGCCGCTGCCGCTGGCGCCGTTCCAGGTGATTATCACCATGCTCAACCCGAAGGACGAAACGGTGCGTACGGCGAGCGAGGGGTTGTATGCCGAGCTGCTCGCCCTCGGCGTCGAGGTGCTCCTCGATGACCGTGATGAACGGCCCGGCAGTAAGTTCAAGGACGCTGAACTGCTCGGTATCCCGCTGCGCCTGACCGTTGGCGCCCGCGGTCTCAAAGACGGCCAGGTTGAACTGCACGAGCGCCGCACCGGCGCTGCCAGTCTGCTGCCGGTCGACGGTGCGGCAGCGGCTCTGCGCGACATGATCGCTGCACAGTTGCAACTGACGGGAGAGTAGCCCATGGCCGAGTTGAGGCTGAACAAGAACCAGCTGGAACTGCCGGTGGCGGTCGCCAAAGCGTTTGGCGAGCGGCCGTTGCGCTTGCTCGCCAGCACCGACCGTCATCTGCTGCTGGAGGTGGCCGACGGCACCAGGGGGCTGCGACTCGCCGGAACGTTGGGCGACATCGCCGTGGTCGACCTGCTCTCTTTCTTCAACATGTTCCGCAAATCGGGGGCCCTCGCTTTTGGCCTGTCCGGCGGGCAGAAGACGCTCTACTTTCAGAACGGCGAGATCGTCTTTGCCACCAGCAGTTTTCCGGAAGAGGAGATCGACGAGATCCTCTACAGCCTCGGCAAGTGCGATCGTGACGTCCTGAAAGGGGCACGCCAGCTGGTTGGCAACGTGGCCGCGGTCGGCAAAGCGCTGGTCGATCAGGGGGTGATCACCGCCAAGGATCTCTGGACAGCGACCCGCAGCCAGGTGGAGACGATCGTCTTCAATCTGTTCGCCTTCCACGCAGGCTCGTTTGTCTTTCATGAGGCGTCCCTCGCCGATGACCAGGTGCTGAGCCTCTCCATGAACACCCAGAACCTGATCATGGAGGGGTTGCGGCGGGTCGACGAGCGGGCCGTCTACATGCAGAAGGTCAAATCCCTCGATGCCGCCCCGGTGGCGACCGGCAAGGTGCCGAATGATCTGGACAGCACCTCGCAGAAGATGCTGGCGCTGATTCAGCGCGGTGTCGCCGATGTGCGCGAGCTGCTGCGGCGTTCCGGCGCCGGAGAGTTCGACTCCCTGCGCCTGCTCAGCCAGATGGTCGAGCGCGGCGTGGTGCGCATGGAGGAGGCGCCGACGGTCAAGGTCGAAGGGGTACTCGGCGAAGTGGTCACGGTCTTCAATGGCGTGCTGACCGCCATGTGCCGGGTGGTCTCGGCGAAGAATCCGAATTTCCGCGAGGAGGTCGGCAGCTTTCTGCACGATCTGCCGCAGCCGTTCTCCTATGTATTTCGCCAGGCGCGCCTCCGGGAAGACGGCTCGGTCGACGGAGGGCGGATCCTGGCCAACCTGGCCGGACTCGAAGAGGGTGACAAGCTCAAGCTGCTGGTCGAATCGCTGACAGAGCTGGTCTACATGGAGTGCATCGCCGCCCGCCGCGACCTCGGTGCCGCCGACTCCGCGGAGCTGATCAAGCGGGTGCAGGAAGTGTCGCAGCGGGTGCAGGCGCTGACTTAAGGAGAGAACATGATGGATGCGATTCGCCAGAAACTGATTTTTGCTCTCGATGTCGACAGCCTCGACGCGGCGGAAGCCTGGGTGGAGCGTCTCCAGGGGCAGGTCGGTCTGTTCAAGATCGGCAAGCAGCTGTTCACCCGCTGCGGCCCGGAGGTAGTGCGCCTGGTGCGCGCCAGTGGCACCGATGTGTTCCTCGACCTCAAGTACCACGACATCCCGCATACGGTGGCGATGGCCGGCATCGAAGCGCTGCGTCTCGGCGCGCGCATGTTCAATGTTCACGCCCTCGGCGGCCTGGAGATGATGGCGGCTCTGGTCGCCGAGGTCGACAAGGTCTGCCCGCGCGGCAATCCGGAGCGGCCGATCCTGCTTGCTGTGACTATTCTGACTTCGTCCAACGAGGAGACTCTGCGGCGCATCGGCATCGACCGGCCGCTGACCGAAATGGTGCCGCGCCTGGCCCGGCTGGCCCAGGAGGCCGGCATGGACGGCGTGGTCGCCTCGCCGCTGGAAGTCGACCTGATCCGCGCCGCCTGCGGTCCGCAGTTCAAAATCGTCACTCCCGGGGTGCGTCCTGCGACGGCGGCCAGAGACGATCAGAAGCGGGTGATGACGCCTGGCGAGGCGCTGCGTGCCGGCGCCGACTATCTGGTGGTCGGTCGGCCGATTTCGGCGGCGGCCGATCCGGCGGCAGCCGCCGCGGCGATTCTCGAAGAGATGCGGGGTGCCGTCAATGGCTGAGGCCGTCGAGGTCGTCCATACGACAGCGATGAACACTGTCGGAGCCACCAGTCAGGAACAGGTTGTCGTCCCGCGCCCGGCGCAGATTAATGAAGACTGACTATCTTTACGGGATCAATCCGGTACGCGAGGGGTTGAGCGGGGAGCATCGCCAGCCTCTTGAACTGTTCGTCGAGGAGAAGGCCAGCGGCAAGCGGATCGACGAGATTCTCACCCTCGCCCGCGACCGCGGCGTGCCGGTGCGCAGGCGGCGCCGGCAGGATCTCGACCGGCTGGCCGGCCTGCCGCATCACCAGGGGGTGGTGCTCGGTATGGAGCCATTCCCGTTCGTCGAATTCGAGGATCTGCTCACCCGCTGGCAAACTTCCGGTCACCCCGGCCTGTTTCTGCTGCTCGACGGCATTACCGATCCGCACAACTTCGGGGCGATCCTGCGCAACGCCGACGCCGCCTGCTGCCAGGGGGTGATTCTGGCCAGGGATCGCAGCTGTCCGGTGACTAACGTGGTGGTCAAGGCCTCGGCCGGCGCCGTCGAGCATCTGTCCCTCTGTCAGGTGACCAACCTGGCGCGCACCATCGAGCAGCTCAAGGCCGCGGGTGTCTGGGTGTTTGGCCTGGCGTCCGCTACCGCGAGCCAGTCCCTGTATGCCACCGACCTGCGTGGCCATGTCGCTCTGGTGATCGGCAGCGAAGGGGAGGGCTTGCGTCAACGGACCCGCGAGTTATGTGATCTGCTGGTCGAAATTCCGATGCTCGGCGGCGTCGCCTCGCTGAATGCGGCTTCGGCCAGCGCGGTCGCCCTGTTCGAGACGGTGAGACAGCGCATGATTGGTCCGGCGTAATTTTTTTGACTTGCCCCGCTGTTCTGTACTAAAGTCCCGGCAATTTCCATGGAGCTGCTTTCACTAAAGTTTTTTTGTTATTGTCTGCTGGGCCATCAGCTTGTCGTCGGCCAGAAGAGTTGCAATCCTTTGACGGGGAGGGACTGTGTTCGTGCCGGGTCTGAGGAGTTTCGTCCATGTTGCGGAATCTGCTGACAGCCCTGACGTTTGTTTTGCTCTGTTCGAGCGTTGTGGCGGTTGCTGCCGATAATGACTGGCTGACCCCGACCTATGTCGATCCGCAGACCGGTATGGAGTTCGTCCTGGTCAGAGGGGGCTGTTTCCGGATGGGCATGTCGACTCCGGACAGCCGCGCTTTTGAGAAACCGGTGCATGAGGTGTGTATCGACGATTTTTATCTGGGACGATACGAAGTGACCCAGACGCAATTCGAGACGATCAGCGGGACAAATCCATCCGGCTTCCAGGGAGAAGATCGCCCGGTTGAGAATGTCAGCTGGCGCGATGTCGAGGGGTTTCTCGCCGAACTTGGTCAGCTGAATACCCTTGAGTTCCGGCTACCGACGGAAGCGGAGTGGGAGTTCGCGGCGCGCAGCGGCGGCAAAAACGAGAAGTGGGCCGGAGTCAGTCAGGAAGAGGCGTTGCATGAATTCGCCTGGTATGCGCTGAACAGCGGGGTTGGAACCAATATTGTCGGCCAGATGAAGCCGAATGGGCTCGGACTGCACGACATGAGCGGCAATGTCTTTGAGTGGTGTGCCGACTGGTACGGGGCCAACTACTATGCCGACAGTCCACGCACCGACCCCCAGGGGCCGCCGAGTGGTGTCCAGCGAGTGGTGCGCGGCGGCAGTTGGCAAGGGGTGGCTGCAATGCTGCAGACGCGGAAACGCTTCGGTGCCTACCCGGACCTTCGCTTCAACTCCCTCGGTTTTCGCGTGGCCATGTCGCCCGAGATGGTGATCCTGGCCAATCGTCGCCTGCAGGAGTCATCGCCTGACCAGAAGGTCGTCGTGATCCAGAATGGCGAACAGCCGACTGCGGAGCGGGTGGCAAAGCCCGAGGACCGTTGATCCCGCCTCTCCGGGGCGCGAGCGGCAATCTTTTTTGTTTGACAAGCAGCAGGCCTTGTTGTAAAGCTGTCAAGCTCTGGTTTGCGCGTTGGGCTGTCGGGCAATTTTTTCTTGCAATTTGCCAGGGAAGATTGTATAAGGCGCACTTCTGTGCTGGCGTAGCTCAACTGGTAGAGCAGCTGACTTGTAATCAGCAGGTTGCGGGTTCGATTCCTGTCGCCAGCTCCAGTGGCTGATCGAGGGGATCACTCCCGGCCCTGACAGAGAAAACTGAATAGCAACTAAGTCCCCCGGAGGGGTTCCCGAGTGGCCAAAGGGAGCAGACTGTAAATCTGCCGTCGTAGACTTCGGAGGTTCGAATCCTCCCCCCTCCAC
>JAVVDS010000064.1:0-11148 GCA_032251295.1 Desulfuromonadales bacterium
GCTCTAATCTGCCCAAGACGTGATGATATCCCCTCGTTATTAAGGAACCTTGGCTCCTGGCAACCTCTGTGCGGCAAGATCGAATGTATACGATCCCTCAAAAAGCTTCTTTTCCTTACTGGCGACTTGCTTCGACTTGTTGATGATCAGAGCATCAGCAAAATCGGCTTCTTTTCCCTTCACCGGTTTTGCGTTTCGGTAATCAGTGAGGGACACCCATACGGCCTGACCATCTTCAAACCTTATGTTCGGCTCCTGAAACAGCGCCTGAAGAACAGCCACCAATTCGTCCTTATTCAGCTGGTACTTTTCCCCTCGCAGCGTCCAGATCGTTTCAACCAGCACGACATCAGTGACCAGAACTTTCTGCTGTCCCAAAATCAATTTAGCCGCTTTTTGAAACTGACGGGCATCATCTTCAAGTAGATATCGCAACAACACATTGGTATCTATTGCGATCATAATAGGGAGCTCTCCAATGACTCCTCATCGGTCATGGAGGGGTTCCCCTGAACGTGTTTTAAGACGCCCCTGGCTGCCCCTTTCTGTCTCTTCACAATAGTCAATTGACCATGAGCCACAAAACTTTCCACATCATCCCCGGGTTCAATTCCCAAGGCTTCACACTGACCTACAGGCAAGGTAATTTGCCGTTTTGCGCTGACTTTTGGCATAACACTTCTCCTTTACTTTATGCATAAAGTAAAGATAAAAGATTCTTTACCGATTGTCAAACAGTCGAAAGGATGGTGCTTACGCACCAAGCGCCCTGCCGGGCGCACATAAAAAAACCCCCACGGTCGGTGACGTGGGGGTTTTGCTGCATCTGGTGCCCAGGGACAGAATCGAACTGCCGACACGAGGATTTTCAGTCCTCTGCTCTACCGACTGAGCTACCTGGGCGAAAGAGTGAGTTTTGTAGCGAAAACCGGCGGCTCTGTCAAGGGGAAATTTGCCGGGACAGCGGCCGGTCCGGCAAATCTCTGCTTGCCTTGCCGGCAACTTTTTGATACCAAGAGAGACGACTCCAACGTCAAAGGTTTAAGCATGATGTTCGTCAGCGGAATGTTTACCAGCTTTTTCTTCTGGTTTGCCGGTTTTTTTGGCCGGCCTGCCCGGGGAGAAATCTGTTGACCGACCGCTGTTCTCGTTAACAGACAAGCCACGGGCAGGCCACAACCGGCACCCCGTGGTTTTTTCGTTTTCGGGCAACGGAAGCGAGTGGAACCGGCGGGCGGCCGTCTTCGCCTGCCGGGGCGCTCACCCGACCCGAAAGGAGCAACAGCAAATGATCATCGTCATGCGTCAGGGGGCCAGTAAGGAGGAGTTGGCCGAAGTCAAGAAAAGGATCAAGGATCTCGGCTACAAACCGCACGTCATCCACGGCGAAACCCGCAACGTGGTCGGCGCGGTCGGCGACGAGCGCGGCAAGTCGGTACTGCAGGCGCTTGAGTCGCTGCCGGGCGTCGAAAACGTCGTGCCGATCCTCAAACCGTACAAACTCGCCAGCCGCGAAGTGAAGCCGGAGCCGACCGCGGTCGAGATTGTCCCCGGCCTGACGATCGGCGGCAGCGACCTGGTGGTCATGGCCGGCCCCTGCTCGGTGGAGAGCGAAGCGCAGATTCTGGAGACGGCCCGGGCGATCAAGGACGCCGGCGCCACCGTGCTGCGCGGCGGCGCCTTCAAGCCGCGTACCAGCCCCTATTCGTTCCAGGGGATGGAGGAGGACGGCCTGAAGCTGCTCGCAAAGGCGCGCGCCGAAACCGGCCTGCCGATCGTCACCGAGGTGGTCAATCCGCGCGATGTCGAGCTGGTGGCCCGTTACGCCGACATCATGCAGGTCGGCGCGCGCAACATTCAGAACTTCGCCCTGCTGAAGATGCTCGGCCAGCTCGACAAGCCGGTACTCCTCAAGCGTGGCATGGCGACCACCATCCAGGAATTCCTGATGAGCGCCGAGTACATCCTGGCCGAAGGCAATCGCCGGGTGATCCTCTGCGAGCGCGGCATCCGCACCTTCGAGACGGCGACCCGCAACACCCTTGACATCTCGGCGATTCCGGTGCTGCGCGAGCAGACCCATCTGCCGATCGTCATCGATCCGTCCCACGCCACCGGCCATGCCAGCCTGGTGCCGAGCATGTGCTACGCCTCGGTGGCCGCCGGCTGCGACGGCCTGATCGTCGAGGTTCACCCCCATCCGGAGACCGCCGCCAGCGACGGGCCGCAGTCGCTGCGCCCCGCGGAGTTCGCGGCGATGATGGCCAAACTGCGGCAGTTCGCCAGCGTCGCCGGCAAGCAACTTTGCTGACAGAGCAATAAAACAACGAAAGGGCTAACGCAACGACGCCAAGCGGAAAGAAAGACGCAACGTTTTTTCAGAAAAGGCCAGAATTTCTTTGCGGCTTGCCTTGCTCCCTGGCGTCTTGAGTGAGCGTTCAGCGACCGGGCGTTGCAATGAGTCATTGGAGACCTGATATGTTCCTGATTCCTTTAAACCAGATCGAAAGTGTCGACCTGGTGATCCACGCCCTGCGCACCGCCGCCGGCGACGCCGACTGCACGACCTGTCCGGTACGCAAGGTCTGCATGCAGCAGTGCCGCACCCTGGCCGAGGGGATCCAGCGCCTGGTGGAGAGCAACAGCCTGCCGCGCATGGACGGCGCGGCGAGCGACCCCGAACCGCCGCCGGCCAAACCGCCCACCGGACGCGGCCCGGGCCTGCGGGTGGTCAAGTAGCATACCCCTCATTCGGCCTTCGGCCACCTTCTCCCCAGGGGAGAAGGACAACCGCAGCAGCGAAGCACTCGTGTTATGTCTTTCCCTCTCCCTCGAGGGAGGGTGCCCGCCGTAGCCTCGGCGAAGGCGGGTGAGAGGGAAGCGATAGACTCAACCGTGACTCTTGTGAAGGAGACCCGTACCAATGATCGATCTGGCCAAACTTGCCATTCAGGCTCCTGAAATCCTGCTGCCGCGACCGGACATCGACCTGGCGAAATGGGCGGTGATCGCCTGCGATCAGTACACTTCCGAGCCGGAATACTGGCAGGAAGTCGACCGACTGGTCGGCGACGCGCCGTCGACCCTGCGCCTGACTTTTCCGGAAGTCTACCTGGAAGAGGCCGATGCCGAGGCGCGCATAGCCGCCATCAACTGCAGCATGGACGCCTATCTGGCAGATGGCCTGCTTGCCGCGCAACCGGCCGGTTTCGTCCTTCTCGACCGGAAGACCGCTCACGCGCCGTCGCGCAAGGGGCTAATGGTCGCCCTCGACCTGGAGCAGTACGACTACCGTCCCGGCAGCAAGACCCTGATCCGCGCCACCGAAGGGACGATCGTCGACCGCCTGCCGCCCCGCATCCGCGTCCGGCAGAACGCCAGTATCGAGCTGCCGCACATCATGGTGCTGATCGACGACCCTGAGCGGACCGTGATCGAGCCGCTGTTTGCCGAACAGCTCCCCGAGCTCTACGATGTCGAGCTGATGCAGAACGGTGGTCGACTGCGCGGCTGGCAGGTCGCCGAACCGCGCCTGCTCGCCCAGGTTGGCGAGGCACTGGCGCGCCTGGCCGAGCCGGAGCGCTTCCGGCAGCGCTACGCCGTCGATGACCAGGAGGTGATGTTGTACGCCATGGGGGACGGCAACCACAGCTTCGCCACCGCCAAGGCAATCTGGGAGCAGCTCAAGGCCGAGGCGGCCGATCCGGCCGCCATCATGGACCATCCGGCCCGCTACGCGCTGGTGGAGCTGGTCAATCTGCACGACCCGGGGCTGGAGTTCGAAGCGATCCACCGTGTGCTGTTTGATGTCGACCCGACCGACCTGCTGAGTGCCGCTGACCGCTTCTTCGCCGCCGCCGGAACCCCCTGCCGGTTCCAGACCATGCCGGATCAGGCGCGCGCCGAAGCGACCGCCGAAGCGGCTCTTGGCCACGCCATTCCGCTGTCGACCGCCGCCGGCTGGGGTCTGCTCAGTGTCGACCAACCGAACCTGACCTTGGTGGTTGCCACCCTGCAGAGCTTTCTCGACGACTATCTTGGCCAGCGGCCGACGACGCGCATCGACTACATTCACGGCGCCGAGACCGTCAGCCGTCTCGGCCAGAGACCGGCAAGCGTCGGTTTTTTGCTCCCGGCGATTTCCAAACACGACCTGTTCCGCACCATCGTCCGCGACGGCGCCCTGCCGCGCAAGACTTTCTCCATGGGCGAGGCCGACGAGAAACGCTTCTACCTGGAAGCCCGCAAAATCGTGCGCTGACGGCCACGGCGCGGGCATTGACAACCCCGGTCAAAAGAGGTAGAAACAGCGGGTTGTCGCGAGTTTACCGCCACTGCCGGCTCACCGGCTCACCGGCTCAAGGGAGTCAGCTCCGGCGAAGCGATTCAGCACACATTCGGGATTGCCACAGAGCACAGAGCACAGAGCAAGCCAAAACGTCACGAGCCCGTGCACAAGCAGGGCGTCAGACTGTTGCTGGCCCTTTTAAACGATTAACCGATTCAACGATTCAACGATTCAACCGTTTCGGAAGTCTCTGAAACCGATCACGTCATGAAGTGAATCGCCACGTCCCGCCGACAGAAATGAGGAGACGTTCATGTACAAAGTCCGTACCTACAACAAGATCTCGGTCAAGGGGCTCGACAAGTTCCCCCGCGACAGCTACGAAATCGCCAGCGAACTCGGCCAACCCGATGCCATCATGCTGCGCAGCCACGTACTGCCAGTCGCCGACATCGCACCGTCCGTCAAGGCGATCGGCCGGGCCGGCGCCGGGGTCAACAACATCCCGGTGCCCGACTGCACCGAACGCGGCATCGTTGTCTTCAACGCGCCGGGAGCCAATGCCAACGCCGTCAAGGAGCTGACCGTCGCCGCCATGCTCCTCTCCTGCCGCGACATCGTCGGCGCCATCGATTTCGTCCGTCGCGAGGGGGCCGGCAAGGGCGCCGAAGAGCTGCACACCCTGGTCGAGGACGGCAAGAAGCGCTACGGTGGCTGCGAGCTCAAGGGGAAGACCCTCGGCGTGGTCGGTCTCGGCGCTATCGGCTCTCTGGTGGCGGAGACCGGCCTGATGCTCGGCATGACGGTGCTCGGCTACGACCCGGCCCTGTCGGTGGAAGCCGCCTGGCGCCTGTCGCGAGACATCCAGCGGATGGAAAACATGCAGTCGCTACTGGCCAAGGCGGATATCGTCACTCTGCATCTGCCGGTTCTTGAAGCGACCCGCAACCTGATCAACAAAGATCTGATCGACAGCTTCAAGCCCGGCGCGGTTCTGCTCAACCTGTCGCGCGAAAAGGTCGTTGATAACGAAGCGATCCGCCTCGGTCTGGACAACGGCCGGATCGGCCAGTACATCACCGACTTCCCGATGGCGGAACTGCTGGGGCACGACAAGGTCGTGGCGATCCCGCATCTCGGGGCCAGCACCGAGGAGGCCGAAGAGAACTGTGCCATCATGGTCGCCGACCAGCTGCGTGACTTTCTCGAGAACGGCAACATCAAAAACTCAGTCAATTTCCCGAACATCGCCCTGGAGCGCACCGCCGGCTACCGGATCGCCTTCTCCAACCGCAACGTGCCGAAAATGCTCAACCGGGTGCTCTCCATCCTCGGCGATCGCGACATCAACGTCATCGACATGATCAACAAAAGCCGCGACGAGATCGCCTACAACCTCCTCGACATCGAACAGGAACCGACTGCCGAACTGATCGAGGCCCTTGAAGCGATCGACGGCGTCATCAAAGTGCGCACATTTTAAAGTCGAGGTGAGTAGGGAAAGCACAGGAACAATAGCGTAACACCCGTTCGCTTTGCTCACTCAAGACGCAAGGGGCAAGGCAAGACGCAAAGAAAAAGCCCCGGTTAAAATCATTTACCCTTGCGTCTTTCTTTTAATCATTGCGTCTTTGCGTTATGCGTTTAATCGCCCGAAACGGATTGGTTATCTCAAACCTTACGCCAGGAGAACGTCATGTCCCAGCAGGTCTATAATTTCGGTGCCGGTCCGGCGATGCTGCCGGTCCCGGTGATGGAGCGGGTACGCGATGAGTTCCTCGATTTTCAAGGACTCGGCGTGTCGATCATCGAAGTCAGCCACCGCGCCAAGCAGTTCGAGGCGGTGCTCAACCAGGCGAAGGACCGCTTCCGCCAGCTGACCGGCCTGCCGGACAACTACCAGATCCTGTTCGTCCACGGCGGCGCCCGTATGCAGTTTTCCGCCCTGCCGCTGAACCTGGCGGCTCGCTCCGCCAGCAAAAAGTGCCTGTACGTAGAAACCGGCAACTTCGCCAAGCTCGCCCACAAGGACGCCAAGCCGTTCGGCGACATCCGGGTGATCGCCAGCAGCGCCGCCAGCAACTACGACAGGATCCCGGCCGTCACTGCAGAGATGATCGATCAGGACGCCGCCTACCTGCACGTCACCGGCAACAACACCCTGTACGGTTCCCGCTGGCAGACCTTCCCCGAGACCGGCGCGGTGCCGCTGATCGTCGACCAGACCTCGGAGATGCTGTCGCGGGTTCTCGACTACAGCCGCTTCGGCTGCGTCTACGCCGGCCTGCAGAAGAATCTCGGCCCGGCCGGCACCGCCCTCGTCGTCATCCGCGACGACCTGCTGGAGTATGCCGCGCCGCAGACGCCGACCCTGCTCAACTACAAGGTCTGCGCCGCCGACAACTCCCTGACCAACACCGCCAATACCTTCGCCATCTACGTCACCGGTCTGGTGCTGGAGTGGCTGCAGGAGCAGGGGGGCGTGGCGGCCATGGAAAAGATTAACGAGCAGAAAGCCAAAATCCTCTACGACCTGATCGATGCCGGCGACTTTTACCGCGGCGTCATCCTTCCCGAGTTCCGCGGCACCATGAATGTCAGCTTCAACCTGGCGACACCGGAACTGGAAGAGAAATTCCTCAAGGAGGCCGGCGCCCAGGGGCTGTACGCCCTGAAGGGGCATCGCAGCGTCGGCGGTATCCGTGCCTCGATCTACAACGCCATGCCGCTCGCCGGCGTCGAGACCCTGGCGGCCTTCATGAAGGAATTCGAGCGGACCAACGGCTGAGTTTGCCGCTGACTGTTTCCGGGGGACACTTGCCACGGCAGGGAGTGTCCCCTTTGTTACTCCAGGGAGGCCGTTGTGCCGGAAAAGGATTTACAGGGCGAAGCCGACTGGCAACTGTTCGATGCACCGGCGCTGGTCGGTGAAACTCTGCGGTTTGTCTCGGGGGACCGCACCGGCAACCGCTTTCGCATGAACTATTTTCGAGACCGACGGCAGGATCTGGTCGCCCGGGTCTGGTTCGGCCCGGTCACCGAAGGCCCTCCCGGCCACGCTCACGGCGGCAGCATCGCCGCAGTCCTCGACGAAGTTCTCGGCCTGGCGGCCTGGGCGGCCGGCCACAAGATCGTCGTCGGCAACCTGAATGTGAGCTTCCGCCAGCTGCTGCCGATTCAGACCGTGGTTCAGGTCAACACACGGGTGGTCTCCGTCGAGGGGCGCAAGATCATGGTCCATGGAGAGATTCACAGTCTCGATGGCCAGGTCTATGCGCGGGGGGAATGCCTGTGCATCCAGCTGACCGAACAGCAACTGGCGACCGGGGCAACCGTGTCACAAGAAACCCTCTGCAAAGGATGACGGCGTCATGAAAGTCATTGTTACCGACGAAATCTCGGAAAAAGGTCTGGAACTGCTGCAGAACGATCCGCGCATCGAACTCGATGTGCGCCTCGGCCTGAGCAAGGCGGAGCTGCACGCGGCCATCGGCGCCTACGACGCCATCATCACCCGTTCCGGCACCCAGGTCGACGCCGAGCTGCTCCGCCACGCCGGCCGTCTGCAGATGATCGCCCGGGCCGGAGTCGGCATCGACAACGTCGATGTGCCGGCCGCGAGCGAGCGCGGCATCATCGTCGTCAACGCCCCCTTCGGCAATACCAATTCGGCCGCCGAGCACACCATGGCGATCCTCCTCGCCATGTGCCGCAACGTTGCCGACGCCAACGCCAGCCTGAAAAGCGGCGCCTGGCAGCGCGCGCCGTTCACCGGCCATGAACTGCGGCACAGAACTCTCGGCATCATCGGTCTCGGCAAGGTCGGCGGCCGGGTCGCCCTGCGTGCCCGCGCCTTCGAGATGGAGGTGCTGGTCCATGACCCGTACATCAGCGAAAAACGCGCCAGCGATTTCGGCACCCGCCTGGTCGGTCTTGATGAACTGGTGCGCAGTGCCGATGTCATCTCGGTGCATACGCCGCTCAACGAGGAGACCCGCGATCTGCTCGACGCTGGACATTTCGCCGCCATGACGCCGGGGGTGCTGATCGTCAACTGCGCCCGGGGCGGGATCATCAACGAAACGGCGATGCTCGCCGCCCTGGAGAGCGGCAAGGTCGCCGGCGCGGCCTTCGACGTCTGGAGCGAGGAGCCACCGCAGAGCGAAACGCTCAAGGCGCTGATCGCCCATCCGCGCATGCTGGTGACGCCACACCTCGGCGCCAACACCTTCGAGGCCCAGACCAACGTGGCGATCGACGTCAGCCGGGAGATCCTCAACCTCCTCGACGGCAAGCCGATGGAGAATGCCGTGAACATCCCGCGCTTCGACCCCGACCTGATGCTGCAGATGCGGCCGTTCATGGAGCTGGCGGCGGTCCTCGGCGATTTCATTTCGCAACTGGCGCCGGAGAATCCGGCCAAGGTCTCGTTCGCCTACACCGGCAAGCTGGCCGACCACGACTGCATGCCGATCACCGTCGCCGGCCTGGCGGCGCTGCTCAACCACTGCACGGACCAGGAGGTCAACATGGTCAACGCCGGCCTGGTCGCCGAACGGCACGGACTGGTCGTCGAGCAGAGCCGTTCCACCGAGTCGGAATTCTTCTCCAACCTGATTACCCTGACCCTGGAGACCCCCCAGGGCAAGCGCATCGTCGCCGGCACCCTGTTCGAGGGGAAGGCGAAGATCGTCCGCATGCGCGATTTCGCCACCGACTTCACCCCGGAGGAGCATATGCTCGTCATGACCTACGAGGACCGTCCCGGTCTGATCGGCAAGATCGGGACGATTCTCGGTGAGGAAGGGGTCAATATCGGCGCCATGAATCTCGGCCGGCGGGGCAAGGGGGAGGAGGCGATGGTCGTGCTGTCGGTCGATTCGCCAGTCCAGCAGCAGACCCTCGACCGCCTGCAAGACGCCGTCGGCGCCAGTTTTGTCAAAGAGGTCCGGCTCGAACTCTGATCCGGGCCGGCAAGGGATTGCCGTGGTGCAGAAAAAATCCCGTAAACCGCAGAGCCTGTCCGCTGGCGATGCCGCGGAGAATCACGCGCGCTGTTTCGCCGCGGAGATGGAGTGTCTCGGGGTGCAACCGCTGCCAGGACGGGATCGTCAACTCCCCGACACCGGGGACGAACGGCCGGTCGCAAAGCCAGCGCGCCAGGCTCCGGCGGAGCGTGAACTCTTTCTCGAAACGCTCGGCAACCTCGACAGCCTCTTCCGCGATGACGTCCCCGAGGAGCAGACGGATGCTGCGCCGGCGGGGCACGCCCGTCCACGGCGAATGCGCCAGCTGGCTCGCGGCCGGCTCCGGCCACAAGCCGAACTAAATCTGCACGGCCTGAACGCCACAGAAGCCGCCGCCAGGGCCGGTTTTTTCCTCGAAAAGGCCTGCTGCGACGGTCTGGACTGCGTCCTGCTCATCACCGGCAAGGGGCTGCATTCGGCAGACGGCCCCGTGCTGCGTCCGGCCATGGAGCGGTTGCTGCAAGAGAAGCGCGCACTGGTGGTCGAGTGGGGTGTTGCGCCGCAGGCACTTGGCGGCAGCGGCGCGCTGGCGGTCTTTCTCCGCAAGCAGAGATAGCCGGTCGAGGGGCCGCTGCCGGGCTGCCCTCCTGCAGTTTGTGACATCCCTGGACCGCCTGAACGGAGGTTTCGTGAACTGTGCCCCCCGCTTCCCACTGCAAGTCTTCTATGACGGGGCCTGCCCGCTCTGCGCCCGGGAGATTGCCCACTATCTCCGCCAGGATCGCCACCAGCGGCTGCAGGCCGTTGATATCAGCGCCGCCGACTTCGACCCGAAGCCCTACGGGATTGAACTTTCCGCCTTCATGGCTGAACTGCACGCCATCGATCAGGACGGGACGGTCTACCGGGGAGTCGCGGCTTTTCGTGCCATCTGGCTGGCATTTCCGGACAAAGCCGCCTATCGGGTCATGAGCGGACTTTTCGCACTGCCGCTGCTCGAGCCCCTGGCGCAACGAGCCTATCGCCTGTTTGCCCGGCTTCGGCCGCACCTGCCCGGACGCAAACAGGCCTGCGAGCAGGACCGTTGCGGAACGTCGCGTTGACCTTCGCCCTTGGTTTCTTGTGGGTTTAAGTGATCTGCCCCTTGAAGGGGCGGCTTAACAGCCGGAGCGTACCTGGCCCCTGAGCAAAGGAGTGTCAAGCGGATGGAGCCCGACAAGGAGAAGTCCCGCATCCTGTACGACCTCTGTCGCGACCAGCCCCTGGCGGTTCTGGCCACGACAAACGGGACCGCCCCCTATGCCAGCCTGGTCGCCATCGCGATCTCAGAGGATCTGCGCTGCCTCTACTTCGCAACCCCGCGAGCCACCCGCAAAGTGGCCAACCTGACTGGGCACCATCAGGTCGCCCTGCTCCTCGACAACCGCAGCAATCAAGTCTCTGATTTCAGTCGCGCAGCAGCCGCCACTCTGATCGGTCATGCCACGGAGCTGCAGGGGAGCGAGCGCGAGCGCGGGCTGGCCATCTACCTTGGGCGCCATCCCCATCTGGCCGGATTTACCGCCTCACCCGGAACCGCGCTTTACGGGGTGACCGTCGAACAGATCTCCCTGGTCACCCGGTTCCAGCAGGTGATCGACTATCATCTGAACCCATGAGTTCCCCCGGTTTTCTCTGCCTCGATCTCGCGGCGCTGACAACCGCCGAAACCCCTCTCGCTGGCGGCAAGGCGGTCGCCCTCGGCCGTCTGCTGCAGGACAGGCGGACGGTTCCTGCAGGCCTCTGCCTGACCACGCAGGCCTACAATCGCTACCTCGATGAAACCGGACTTCGCCAACGACTGCCGCTTCTGCTTGAACGCAAGGCGTTTGGGGAGATGCGCTGGGAGGAGCT
>JAVVDS010000065.1:0-1251 GCA_032251295.1 Desulfuromonadales bacterium
CGTGCTCTGGCTTTCCGTTGCGGTGTTTCCAGAGGTGTCAAGCTGAATAGTTACGCCGGGATTTGAATCCTGACAGGAGGCACCATGGCAAGGAGACCCATTCCCAAGCAAAGGGGTCAAATCTCCTTTTGACTTAACTGGGCTGATTCGTTACTTTCTTCCACATGAGCCGTCCACTCCGTATCGAGTTCCCTGGCGCCTGGTATCACGTGATGAATCGCGGGCGGCGCAGAGAAGAGATCTGCCCGGCCCCGGAAGACTTCCGTGTTTTCGTCGAACTTCTCAAGGAGTGCGCTGAACAGTGGCAGGTTGGAATCAGCGCCTATTGCCTCCTGTCGAACCACTACCATCTCCTGATCCAGACACCTGCAGGCAACCTGTCACGATTTATGCGCCACCTCAACGGTGTGTACACCCAGCGCTACAATCGGGCTCACGACTGTGACGGACAACTGTTTCGCGGTCGGTACAAAGCCATTCTGGTTGAAGAAGACCGCTATCTGCTGGAGTTGGTTCGCTACATTCACCGCAACCCGCTGAACGCCGGCATTGTCGAGGATATCGACCAGTACGCCTGGAGCAGCCATCACGACTATTTGACCGATACGACCGGCGCGAGCTGGCTGCACAAAGATTTCGTTCTGGCCATGTTGAGTGAAAACGCCAACCGCAGACGAAAAACTTATCAGCATTTTGTCGCTCTGGAGGAACCGGAAGAGGTCTCAGCGATTTTTGACAAAAAGAAATGGCCGGCGATCTTGGGGTCGGAGTGCTTTGTCGATCAAATCAGAGCCCGCTTTTTTGCCGACAAGCAACATCAACAGGTTCCGGACGCAGCACAGTTGGCGCCGGAGGCTGCCAGGATCATTGCTGCCGTCTGCCAACACTACGATGTCGAACAGAGTCAACTCATGCGTTCGGTGCGCGGCATGACGAATGAACCCCGCAATGTCGCCATCTACCTGATGCGAACCTTACGCCGGGACGGCTTGCTGTCGATCGGTGCTCTCTTCGGTATGGGTGGCTACAGTTCCGCCAGCAGTGCGATAGAGCGTATCAGGCATCAACTGACAACCGATCGAGAGTTGCAGCGGCGAATCAACAGGATCAGGGAGCAGCTTGCTGTGAGCAAAAGTCGAACGTAGACTTGACCCCTATCTGTGAGCAAGAGTCGAACGTAGACTTGACCCCTTTCTTCTCTTCGGTATGGGTGGCTACAGTTCCGCCAGCAGTGCGATAGAGCGTATCAGG
>JAVVDS010000065.1:1351-10856 GCA_032251295.1 Desulfuromonadales bacterium
ACAGGATCAGGGAGCAGCTTGCTGTGAGCAAAAGTCGAACGTAGACTTGACCCCTTTCTGACCCCTTTCTAAGCGTCAACGACGCACTTTCGGCCTGGCGGGATGATTCCCTGCTCAGGTTCCATCAAGGCGATGCTGTTTCAGCCGATCTTTCAACGTGAACAGGCCCTGAGCATCGCCCGCGCATATCTGGGCGACAAGGTGCAGATTCATTCGGTGTCGCAACAGCCGCCACCGGGTGTCTACAACTGTCCCGCCAGATGCTGGTATGTCCTCTGCTCATACCAGGACAACGCGGTGGTGCTAAGGGATTCTCGCTGCCTCGCAATTTCCAGAGTTGATGGGGCGATCCGTTATGACGGCCCGGCCGGGGACGAGGGGTGAAGCCGTCAAGCTGCTCGGCAAGCAGGTCCGGCTTGGGGGCTAGCAACGTCGCTTGTCAAGCCTGACATCTTTTTTTACCTTTTTCGATGTTTATGCCAGCAGCTGCAGCGGCGGCTCATGCAACTCCGCGATCTGCTCGCGCAGGTGGAGGATCTGCTCGCCCCAGTACTGGGTGGTGTTGAACCAGGGGAAGCTGCGCGGGAAAGCGGGGTCGTCCCAGCGGCGGGCCAGCCAGGCGCTGTGGTGGAGAATGCGCAGGGTGCGCAAGGATTCGATCAGGCGCAGCTCGCGCATGTCGAAATCGCAGAACTGGCTGTAGCCTTCAAGGATCTTGGCCAGCTGCAATTCCTGGCGCTGGCGGTCGCCGGAGAGCAGCATCCAGAGATCCTGGATGGCTGGGGCCATACGGGCGTCGTCGAAGTCGACGAAATGGGCACTGTCGTCGCGCCAGATCAGGTTGCCGGGGTGGCAGTCGCCGTGGGTCCGGATGGCGCGCACGTCACTCAGTTGGCCCATCTGCAGCTCGATCAGGCGCAGCAGTTCGTCGGTAGTCGCCTCATAGCTGGCGCGGTACTCCGTCGGGATAAACGCGGTGCGGATCAGCTCGACGCTATTGCGGCCGAAGCTCTCGATATCGATGTGCGGGCGGTGGAGGAAGGGGCGGATGGCGCCGACGCGGTGAATTCGCCCTATCAGCCGGCCGAGGGTGTAGAGATTGTCGAGGTTGTCGAGCTCGGGGGCGTGGCCGCCGCGGCGCGGGAAGAGCGCGAAGTGGAAGCCGCCGTAGTCGAATAGGCTCCGGCCCTCCGGGTTGGTCAGCGGCGCCACGACCGGCAGCTCGTACTCGACCAGCATGAAGCATAACTCATGCTCTTCGAGGATCTGTGCTTCGCTCCAGCGCTCCGGGCGGTAGAACTTGGCGATCAGCGGTTCACCGTCTTCGACGCCGACCTGGCAGACACGGTTCTCGTAGCTGTTGAGGGCAAGGATGCGGCAGTCGCAGACGTACCCCTGGCTCTCCACGGCGTCCATGATGAAGCTGGGAGTGAGGGCCTCGAACGGGTGATGGGGCGTGGTCATGGGCTCGTCGTCTCCGGGGTGCATTTGCCAAGGTCTCAAGTAGAGCAAATTTGTGGCTGGATGTCTTGCGTTTTTTCGAGCAAGGGGTCTACCTTTGGCACTTTCAGGGCCGGGATCAGGCTTAAGTGCGGCCGGACAAGGTCTCGTAATCAAAGGGTGGGTTAAGGCCGGTGTTCATGCTTGAAAGTTGCAAATGGCGTATTGAGCACCTATTCCGAAGGCAATTACGCGTTGCCTGGACAGCAACTTTGCGTATCCCCGGCTTTCGTTGCGTGAATTGACGCGTGCCGTACAGCGGATATAAGCTTGCCGTACACTTCCCCTTGTTTGGAGGAAAATCATGTCGACACGCAAACTGACTATCCGCCTGCCGGAAGAAGAGATCGATTTTGCGAGGAACTACGCGGCCAGGCATGGGCTGACCATGACCCAGTTGATTGACCGCTATCTGAAAGCACTGCAACGCCGGCCCGAAGGGCGGCTTGACCCGGATATCGTACGATTCAGCGGTATTATTCCAGAAGATCTCGATGCACGTGATGAGTACCATGGTGGCATGGCGGAGAAACATCGATGAGGTTGATGCTCGATCTGAATCTGCTCCTGGATGTCGTGCAACGCCGCGAACCCCACTATGACGCTTCGGCCCAGATCCTCAGCCACGCCCTGCGAAAACGCAATGGCTGCATCGCCGCGCATGCCATCACGACTCTGCACTATCTGGTCGCCAAACACGCTGATCGCCAGAAGGCTGATGAACTGGTCGACTGGCTGCTGCTGAACTTCACTGTCGCTGCGGTCGACGGCAAAGCCGTGCAACGGGCTCGAGCCCTCCAATTTTCCGATTTTGAAGACGCCGTGGTTTCGGCCTGCGCCGAGCAGCAGGAGCGTGCCTTCATTATCACACGGAATTGCCGCGACTTTGCGCAATCGAGCATTGCGGCCTTGACCCCGGGAGAGTTTATCGTCCAACGCATGAATTGATGGATTTGGGGACAGGAAAGGGCGAGGGGGACTGTTGACGATGCCCCCAGAAAAGGGGTCTCCATTCGCCCCACCTCGTTACCAGCTCACCCATAAGCTGCCGCCTGCGCAACACTGCCCAACTCATCATGGAGTGGCGGAATAACAGGAGTCCGGCGGCGTATCGGTGTCAGGCTTGAGTGTGGCCGACCAAATCCAAAGGAGACGACCATGAGTGTTGGATACAAAGACCTGGTTGCGGATGCCGAACAGAGAGTCGTTGCAATTTCTGCCGAGGAGGCGATTGCCACAGCGGCATCGCCCGACGTCGTCTTTATTGATCTTCGCGATGTCCGCGAATTAAAGCGTGAAGGGAAGATCCCCGGCGCGTTCCATTGCCCACGCGGTCTGCTGGAGTTCTGGATAGATCCGGAATGTCAATATCACAAGCCAGTGTTTGCGGAGAAAAAGCGCTTTATCTTTTACTGCAATCTCGGCTGGCGATCTGCCCTGGGCGCCGACATCGCCCAGAAAATGGGCCTGGACAATGTCTGCCATCTCCATGGCGGCTTCGAGGCCTGGAAAGCAGCGGGCGGGGTGGTCGAAGAAAAATAACCGCAGCCACAGGAGGTTTGACCATGGCATTATCCGAAATCGAACTGAAACGGATCGACAAAATTGTGGGGGGCTTCTGTCAGCAGAAAACACCTCAACACTGTCGTGACCAGCTCAGGTTTGACTATCGGGTCGATGACCATGACGTGCTTCTTCTGGAGATCCGTCCCCGCTGGAACAATCCGCAGGAGAAAACCGAGATGGATGTCGCCAAGCTGAAGTTCAATCGAACCAAGAACATCTGGACCCTTTACTGGAAACGGGCGAACGGCAAGTGGCAGACCTATCAGGAGGCTGGCCAAAAAACATCCCTCGACGAGCTGATCAATGAGATTGCCGAAGACCGCTACGGCTGCTTTTTCGGGTAGTGCTCCGGTGTCAGGCTTGATTTATGAATTCAATTTGCAAGTGCACCACGTGCCATAGGCCAGAACACTTCATGGGGTGTCCGGTATCCGAGACATTTTCGTGGTCGGTTGTTTAGCTCCGAAAATCAAAATGAGGAAAAGGGTCGAGTCTCCGCTTGACTCTTTTTTGCAGCAAGTTGTTCCCGTATCGTATTGATCGCGACTGGAACCGGGGGGCATTCAAAAAAGCGTCCCTTTTTGGGGGCCCCATAGAAATGCCCGGTAGCGTCCTTCACGTGACTCGTTTTCTTGCCCCTCCCGGATCTATAACATCAACACCTGCGCGAAACGCTCTGCCCATCGGCGCCGGGTCGTTGCCTCCATGATTTCATCCTGCCGGAATTCCACCTGGATGTGAGGCAGGTTTCGACGCAGTGCATGGAAGGGAAGGCTGTAGTCGACGTCCGGATCGACATCGTAGGGTTGGTTGTCGCCCACCACGATGTCACCGGGCCGGCGCAGCGCGGCGAGTACCGGTTCGGCAATGCGCCGATCGATATGGCTGGAGATGGCAATCTGCCAGGGTCTTGCCTTCCCACTAAGGACAGCCGTCATGGAATGTATGGCGACCGCGACAGAAGGCACGCCTCGCGCCTCGCGGTCGAGCAAGACGGCTTCAATCGCGTTGTGATACGGATGAAACCAACGCTCGATGCGGCTCGCCCTGGCGGTTTCGCTGAGGTGCTGATTGCCCGGGATCACCGTGCCGTCACTTCTCTCCGGGATGAGGTCTGCAGCACCGAGCTGACGATTGCAGTCGATCACCAGGCGAGAAATATTGCAGAGGATCGCCGGGGCATCGAGGATCTCCGAGAGTGCCTCGGTGACGCCCGCCGCGCCAATATCCCACGCAATGTGCCGTGCGAGATCCGCCGCTGACAAACCGAGGTGGCGAAGTTCAGCCGGGATATGGTTGCTGGCGTGATCGCAGAAGAGGACGAAGCGGGATGTCCCGTGCGGGCGGAGGGTTCGAGGCGCGCTCACGAATTCGTCATCCGGCCGTTTCAGTCACGTTTACAGAAACGTCCATGTCGATAAAGGCCGTCGCGGGGCCGGAATAGGTTCCCCACAAGGGGAGCACGTGTTCGGGAGCCCAGGCGACGCCGACCCGGACGAGATTGCGGTTGCCTATGATGCTGTTGGTGGGGTCGAAGTCGATCCAGCCGGCACCGGGCAGGTAGGCTTGCATCCAGGCGTGTGTGGCTCCGCCCCCGGCGAGGCCTGAACTGTCGGGAACGAAGATGTAGCCGCTGACAAATCGTGCGGCTATGCCGAGCGCCCTGGCGGCTTCCATCATCAGCACCGCATAATCCCGGCAGCTGCCGCGACCGATCATCAACGTCTCTTCGGGAGTCTGCACACCCTTCTCGGCGCGGCGGTTGTAACGGATCTGCTCGCGAATGCCGTAGGTCATGGCCGTAAGCAGTTTCATGGTGTCGGTGGTGTCCGATGGATCGAGAAACTGCAGCGCCCATTGGGCAATCTCCTCGCCCGGGGAGTGACGGTCCAGGGCGCGCACGAGATTGGGGAAGTCCTCATCGGAATAGTGGAAGGGATAGGTGCGGGCATAGTCCTCAAGCGGATAGTCCGGCAAGGTGGTCTCGAAATGCTCCAGGGTCACGGTGCTGTCGAAGCGGAGTTCGGAGGCACTGCCTGCAAAAGTGGCGATGGTGACGGAGTTATCGAAGGGGTCATGCAGCCAGCGCAGCCTGGCAGGTTGCGGCGTGATCTCGAGGTTGATGCCGATCAACCGCAGGTCGTGACTCTCGCGTGGCCGGAACATCATGCGGTGTTCTCCGAAGATGACGGGCTCGCGGTAACGGTAGACGGTGGAATGACGCACGGTCAGAATGGACATTAGCAGGTTGCTCCTGGAGTCTCCCTCTCGGTCATTTCATCGGTCCAGACCCGGAAGCTCTCCAGCGTATTGGGGCCGAATGTCGTCGTGATGGCGACATCGCAGGCATCGCGGCCGCGCGCCATCAGGACGCGGCCCAGCCGGGGCATATTGTTGCGCGGGTCGAAGATGTGCCAACGGCCGCCGATCCAGGCCTCGAACCAGGCCGCGAAGTCGCCGACGCCGTAAGGTGGAGGCATGCCGACATCGCCCAGGTAGCCGGTGCAGTAACGCGCCGGGATATTCAGGCAGCGGCAGAAGGTCATGGCGAGATGCACGTAGTCGCGGCAGACCCCGGCCCGTGCGTTGAAGACCTCCATTGCGCTGCGGGTTGCGCTGGCATTCTGGTAGTTGAAGGCAATGTGATGGTGGACGTAATCGCAGATCGCCTGCACGCGAGGGTAGCCGGGAGGCGTGCTGCCGAAGAGCTGCCAGGCCGCCTGGGACAACAGGTCGGTCTCGCAATAGCGACTGCCGAGGAGAAAGACCAGGGTCTCTTCCGGCAGAGACTGCACGGCGTCCTGCCAGGCGGCGGGCATAACCTCATCCGGCAGGTTGTTGTCATTGATGATCGCATCGGTCGTCAGTCGCAGGCGGCCCGCAGGTGCCAGACAGCGGTTGCACCAGTTGCCGAAGGTGTCGTGGTAGCCGGCCACCGGAATGACCGGCTCGGTGGTGAGACGATCGGGGACGACCAGGTCAGCGGTCCGCGAATGGTGGACATTCACGACCAGGATGACTGGCGTCGGTTGTGGAAAGCTGTAAATCAGTTCGTACCCGATCCGGAGCTGCATGATGTCCCCCATACGGCGTGGCCTTGTCTCGCGACATGAAGCTGAGGCTTCCCAGGCACCATATTCATCATTATACCCTTATTCAACGGTCTCTATCACACTTGAAATCACAAAAAGACTCCATCAAAAGCTCCCTCTTTTTTCTCTATGAGCCTGGAAATCTGCCTGAAATCGACACGCTGTCGTCTAGGCAAAAAGGTGGTACAATTGGTCTCCAGGATTTGTCCTCCTGTCACCTGTCTGACGTGAGATAAGGTATGGTAAAACAGGCCTTCTTGATCGGCGGTTTGGTCATCGTAGCGGTGTTGCTGGCTCGGTTCTGGCCCACTCCTCCCCCGCCTGAAAAGCCGCTGCCAGCTTCTCCTCTGCAGGCAGAGCAAAAAGCCGTTGAGCCGCAGCGCATCTTGTTTGTCAACTCCTACCACCGTGGTTACCCTTGGAGCGATGGTATTCAGAAAGCGCTTATCGATGCCCTCGAACTTCAACCCGGCCGACAACCCGAAACCTGGCATGGGACACGATTTGTACTGCGAGTTCAATACCTGGATACCAAACGCAACCCTGCTGAACAGACCGTCCAAAAGGCTGCCGGGGCCGTCCTGGCGACGATTCGCGATTGGCGCCCGGATATTGTCGCCACCAGCGACGACAATGCCGTAAAGTACGTGACCAGATCAGCTCTCCAGGAGTTTCCGTCCCTCCCTTTCGTCTTTTGCGGGGTCAACTGGAGTGCGGCCGAATATGATCTGCCCTCTGACCGGGTTACTGGCATGATCGAGGTGCAGCCGGTAGACCAGATCATTGAAACCCTTAGCCCTTTCGCGCGTGGCAAGAGAATCGCTTTTCTGAAGGGGTACGACTTGTCGGCGGTCATAGAAGCGGACGCCATTGAGGCCTTCCTCGGTATCCCCCTGCAGCGGCGCCTGGTCAGAGATTTCAACGAGTGGCAAAGCGCCTATCGCCAGCTTCAGCAAGAATCCGATATTCTGCTGATCGGCAACTATGTATCGGTGCCGGATTGGAATGACATGCGGGCTCGACAGTTGATCAGTGAAGAAACGCGGATTCCCTCCGGAGCCTGGGACGCCTGGATGCAGGAGTATGCCCTGCTGACCTTCTCGACAGTCCCCGATGAGCAAGGTGAGTGGGTCGCTGAAACGGTTCTCAGCATCCTCTCTGGCAAACCACCGGTCACGATTAGTCAGGTCCGCAACCAGAAAGCGACGATCTACCGCAATATGCTCCTTGCCAAGCAGCTCGGGATCGTCTTCCCTATGGAACTTCTCCGCCGCTCATGGGCGGTCGACCAGGGACGAGGGGATGATTCGTAGCCTGCGCAGCAAGGTTCTGATCCTAGTCGGCGGCGGACTGCTGCTGGCGATGATCGCTATTGCCTGGCTGGCCGAAGCCGGCATGCGGCGAATCATTGACCGCAGCCAGGAGGCCGTCTATCAAAATCGCGTCAACCAGCTGCTGACGACCCTCAGCCAGTATGAAGATGAGCTTCACCGAACCCTGCAGGTCGAGGCCTATCGTGACCAGTTTCAAGATGAAGCGCTGCGAGTGCTCCGACTCAACCAACTGGCCGATGCCAGCGAGGATGTCTATCCCTTTGTCCTGGACCGCCAGGGACAGGTTCTCCTCCACCCCAACCTTGCCAGGGGTGACGAGAGTCTTGTGGGCCTCGGATTTGTCAGTCGAATGCTGCAATTACCGAGAGGATCCTTTGACTATCGCTACCAGGAAGAGGACAAGTGGCTAGTTTTTGCCAGATTTCCCTCTTGGGACTGGGTGGTGGCTTACAGTCTGCGGCAGCCCTACAAGTATGCAGACCTGGCCCAGTTTCGTGAAAAACTGCTGCCGAAGCTGATCGGGATTCTTCTGGCCGTGACGGGGATCCTTATCTACGGCCTGCAGCGTTTCTTGTGGCCAATTGTCAGCTTGACACAATCTGCCAGCCTGATCGCCCATGGTGACCTGAATGCACCGATCGAAATCAAAGGGGATGACGAGGTTGCCCGCTTGGCCCGGGGGTTCGAATCGATGCGTAGCGCCGTACGCCAGACCATCAACACCCTCGATCAGCAGCGTAGCGAACTCGAAGTCGAGGTGCAGGAGCGCCAGCGGGCTGAGAACTCTGCCATGGTTGCTGAGGAACGCTTGCAAACCATCCTGCGGTCGGCGGCCGATCCTTTACTGGTTACGGACCTCAAGCATGTCATTCTGCTGCTCAATCCCGCAGCAGAAGCGGCATTCCCCCTGGCAAGAATCGGCATGTCTCTCGGTGAAGCATTGGCCGATCCCGCGCTCGAAGAAGTCCTCGGGCCTGTGGCCCGCGGCGAGCAGGAACAGGCCAAGCTGGAATGGAGTGGCCGACAGAGTGGGAGGCCCCCTTGTGTCTACCATGCCCATTCCGCGACGATCTTCGATTCTTCCAGCCAGCCCTTGGGCGTCGTGACCCTGTTGCGGGATTTAACCAAAGAGCGAGAACTCGACCAGCTCAAAAGCGAGTTTTTGTCAACCGCAGCTCATGAACTGCGTACGCCTCTGGCCGTGATTCAGGGTTTTGCCGAACTGTTGAAAGCGTCTCCGGATATGCCGGTTGCCGATCAGGAGGAGTTTCTTGATATTGTTTTGCAGCGCTGCTGCGAGGTGGAAAGCCTGATCTCCGATCTGCACGATATCAGCAGGGTGGAAAGTGGCCAGGGACTGAAACTCAACCTGCAGGAGTTTGACCTTGTCAGTCTGGTAGAAAATGGAGTTTCTCAATATCTGGATAGTTCAAAAAATCATCCGTATCAAATTCACGTGAAGCAGCGGCCTCTCATGATCACTGCTGATTTGGGGAAACTTCAGAGGGTTCTGGATAACTTGCTCAGCAACGCCAGCAAGTTTTCTCCAGTGGGAAGTCTGATCGACATTGTTTGCGAAGAACACGGTGGGCTGGCCTGGGTGCGAATCAAAGATCAAGGTGGGGGGATATCACCAGAAAAGCAGGCGCTGATTTTTGAGAAATTTTACCGTGTCGACGGATCAAATACCGCTCCTCGGGGGTTGGGGCTGGGGTTGTACATCGTCAAGAACATCATTTCCGAACATGGTGGACGCATGGAGTTGCAAAGCCATGCTGGCCGGGGGGCAATCTTCAGTTTCGGAGTGCCTCTCCCGGTTCGTTGAAATGCTGTTGCCGTCGACTTTGCCAAGGAAAAAGGAGCAAGTCGAAAGCGCCGGTTTGACACATACGCCCGGATACAGGTGTCAGGCTCGACTTAGGGTTGTCAGATTGTCGGGCAGGTGGAACTGCTGGCCGCTTTCCTGAAAGTTGCAGAATCGTCCATGAACCTGGACGGGCAGCGGTGCGCGAG
>JAVVDS010000066.1:0-2168 GCA_032251295.1 Desulfuromonadales bacterium
GGATCGGGATCGGGATCGGGATCGGGATCGGGATCGGGATCGGGATCGGGATCGGATTCTAAACAACCGATAGCGATAGCGATTTTAAACGAATCAACGATTCAACGAATCAACAGCCTCTCAACCATCATCCGCTTCGTAAAAAAATGGCCCCGGACATCTGTCCGGGGCCTCATTGTGTTGCCTGCGATTAAAGCGTCATGGCCTGGCCGGCATTCCGCTTACTGCGGTGTGCCGGTGTGGCAGTAGGTACAGCTGACGTTGTTGTCGCTCCAGGTGGCGGTCTGGCCGTTGTGGCAGTCGACGGTGGAGCAGCTGGTACCGTTCCAGGCCGGGGCGACGGTGACTTTGGCCTGATCGAAGCTGCCGGCGGCCTTGTAGCCATTGTCGCGGCTCCAGCTGGCGGTGACCGAGGCGACATCACTGATGTCGTCGCGCAGCTGGGCTTTCGACTTGAAGCCGGTCAGGGCGAAGGTCACCTGCTTGGTGCCGTCGACATGCAGCATCTTGTTGGCGATGCTCGCTGCGGCGTTGCCGATGGTGGCGTTGCCAGCGTCGCTGTGGCAGCTCTGGCAGCTGTTGCTCAGAGCGTTGGCCGCCGAGGTGACAACGCTGCTGTGGCAGCTGTTGCAGTTGATGGTGGTGCTGGTGACCGGGTCACCGTGGGACTTGCTGGCGGTGGCCGTGGTCAGCAGACCGGTGGTGCCGCTGTAGATGTCTTCGGCGTGGATGCCGACCACGTGAACGCTGTGGGCGTTGCTGGTCGGGCTGTTGCCGTGACACTTGTTGCACTTGTCGCCGGTGAACGGCGTCCCCCAGGTCGGCACGGTCTGCGGAGCACCGCTGTTGCCGTCCTGATGACAGTTGTTAGTCGAACAGGTGCCGGCGGCGCCGCCACTGTAGTTGACCGCGGCGCTCACATAACGGCTGCTGCCGTCAAGATGCGTTCCGCCGGCGTGGCAGGTGGCGCAGCCATAGTTGTAGCTGGCGGTGCTGTTATTGCCGCTCCGGCCGAGATCGCCACTGACCGGCACTGTGTTGTAGTGGGCGGTATGGGAACCGCTGACGCGGTTGCGATAGAGAGTCTTGCCGGCGGCACCGTGACAGTCGTCGCAGGCCAGGACGGTGGCGCTGGTCCAGTCGCGACCGTCAACCACGGCGTGACAAGCGTTGGCGCAGGTGCTGTCGGTGCCATTGTAGCTGGTGACCTGATTGGCCACGGTGATGGTTGCCGGGGTCGGACCGTTGACATGGCCGGCGGCGACCAGGTCGCCGCTGTGACCGTGGCAGCCGGTGCAGCCGGTGCCAACATAGGTGGTGTTATCCATATGTGCCGTGTGGGCGCCGGTTGCCGGGGCGACACTGGCGGTCACCGGACCGCTGACGTAGAGGGACTTGCCGCTGGCGTTGTGGCAATCGTTGCAGGCCAGGGTGGTTGCGCTGGTCCAGTCGCGGCCGTCGACCACCGCATGGCAGCTGTTGGCGCAGGTGTTGTCGGTGCCGTTGTAGCTGGTCACCTCGTTGGCCATGCCAATGACGGACTTGTCCGGGCCGGCGACATGACCGTCGGCTCCCTGGTTGAGGGCGCCGCTGTGGCCGTGGCAGTCGGTGCAGCCGTTGGCGACGTAGTTGCTGTTTGCCATGTGAGCGGTGTGGACACCGCTGGTCGGAGCGACGCTGGCGCTCATGGCGGCGTCACCGGCGGCGCCGAGGGTCAAAGTCCCCTGGGTGTGGCAGTCACTGCAGTTAAGGGTGCCGGTCGTCCAGTCGCGGCCGACGGCGACGGCATGACAGGAGTTGGTACAGGTCGGGGCCGTGTAGGTAAGGCCGGCCGCAAAGGTCATGGTGCTATCGGCATGACCGGTGTTGGTGAAGTCGCCGAGCTCGCCCTTATGGCTGTGACAGGTGACGCAGGTCTCGGCGCCCATGTAGGCGACCGCCGCGCCGGTATGTTCGGCGTGTTTGCCGCTGGCCGGGCCGCTGGTATTGCTGAGACCGGCATGCACCGGCGCTGCCAGGGCGTTGCCCGCCTTGTTGTGGCAATCGTTGCAGCCGAGGGGGTTGCTATTGGCAGTCAGCCAGGTGGCAGCACCGCTGCCGTCACCGGCCAGATCGTGACAGGCGTTGGCGCAGGTCGGAGCGGTGTAGCTGGTCATACTGCCGGCGAC
>JAVVDS010000066.1:2268-10335 GCA_032251295.1 Desulfuromonadales bacterium
GTTGTTGAAGTCGACGGTGCCGTCGTTGTGAATACCGGTGCCGGGGCTGACACTGATGCCGTCGTGCGGGTGGCACGCGGCGCAGTCGCCGGCGAGCAGGGTCGAGGCGGAGTGCAGCTCGTGGGCAGCGCTGCTGTTGTTGGCACCACTGTGATCGCGGCCGAGGGAGTTATGGCAGCTGGTACAGTCGCCCGAACCATAATCGCCAAAGCTCACATCCCAGCCGGAATCGGCCATGTTGTGCTGGTAGTTGGGATCGACCGGGTTGGTCAGGGAGCCGACATGACAGGCGTTGGCGCAGCCCCAGGTGGCAGCGTCATAGCCGGCGCCGACCAGCGGATCGGCCGGACCGTTCAGGTTGATCTGCGCGTCGCCGTGCTTGGCGCCCCAGGCGGCATTGTAGGTCCCGTCGCCCCAGCCGTGGCAGGTGCGGCAGTTGCCGTGCTGGGCGAGCATCTCGACGGAGGTGTCGCCATCCCAGTCGAAATTATGGTTGGGAGCCATGCCGCCGACCCAGAGGTTGTCGATCGCCTTGGAGCCGCTGTTGATGCCGTCGCCGTGGCAGTTGTCGCAGACCGCGTCGCCCGGCACGTTGCCGGCGCCGGGGCGGGCGTCGACGACACCGATCCAGGCGCGCTGCCATTTGCCGACGCCGGCGTTGACAGCGGCGTCCATGTGGCAGGCGGCGGCGCAACCGGCAGCCCGGTCGTAGCTGTTGATATTAGTGGTGTTGAGGATGTAGGTCGTCTGGGCAGCGTTCTGCAGGCTGCCATCGAGGTGAGTACTGCTCGGCGTCGCGCTGTGGCACGAGGCGCAGGTGTAGGTCGGGCTGCCGTCGTAGCTGAAGCTGGCGTTGTGGGCCAGAGCGTTGGTCGTGGCGTGCAGACCGGAGGCCGGGCTGCCGCCGACGTAACTGCCGCTGTGGCAATCGACGCAGACCGGCTGCGGTGCGCTGTCGCGGAAGTCGGCAGCGCCGCCGTGACAGCTGTTGGCGCAGGTGCCGGTGCCGGCATTGTAGCTGGTGATCAGGTTGGTCGGCGCGGTGACCGTGCCGTCGATGCTACTGTGGGTGACGGTGTTGTTGTTGTGGCAGTCGACACAGTTGGCGGTGACGTAGCTGCTATTCACGTGAGCGCCGTGGGCCTGCGAGACGTTGGTGGTGTTCGGCGGGAAGCCGCGATCGAGGCGCAGACCGCCGGCGAAGGCTGTCGTATCCTTGCCGCTGCCGTGGCAGTCGCTGCAGGCGAGGGTGCCGGCCGGCGCCCAGTCGTTGGTGGCGGCGAGATGACAGGCGTTGGTGCAGGTCTGATTGGGGCTGTCAAGGGTCGTCAGCTGCGCGGCGGTGTTGACCGTGCCATCGATATGGGTCGCGACGTTGGCGCCAGTGTGACAGTTGGCGCAGCCGTTCGGCAGGAAGTCGCTGTTGGCAACGTGAACAGCATGCTGGCCACTGGCCGGTACATCCCCATGGCAGATACTGCAATCGGCTGAAAGGGTTCCCCACTGAGGGGTCGGCACGGCGCTGCCGGCACCGTCGTTATGGCAGAGGGTGGTCGAGCAGCTGCCGAGGGTACCGCCGACGTCTTCGGCACCGGCGGTGTAGTTCATGCCAGCGGCGAACGTCACCGTACCGTCGCGGTGAGCGTTGCTGACCGGCAGCGTGCCGTGACAGCTGGTGCAGTCGATGGAGTCGATGCCGAAATTGGTCGCGGCATTGATGTGCTGGGAATGGCTGCCGGAGACCTTGAGATCCGTGCCATGGCAGAGGTTGCAGCTCACCGTGCTCACATTCCAGGTGGCGACGTAGTTGCCCTGGCCTTCCGGATCGTGGCAGGCCGTGTTGGAACAGCTGTTGGAGACATCGCTCCAGGAGGGGACAACAACGGTGGCGTTGTCCTGAACCGCGTTGGCGCGGGCGACCAGCACATCGCCGTCGGTGCCGGCGACCGCAGCGATATGAGCCTGATCGGTCGGCAGGACACCGTGGCAGTCGGCACAGCCATAGCCGGCATCGAAGTGATTGCCGTGATCCGCCGACAGGGTATTGTCGGTCGAATTCGGGGTGGCCGACCAGTAGTGGCAGGCGTCACAACCGATACTTGCCGGTGTGCCCCAGGTCGAGGTGGTGGCGCCGCTGTCGTGACAGATGGAGGTCGAGCAGGTACCGGCGGTGCCGCCGGAATAGGTGATGGCGGCGGTGAAGCTGACCGTGCCGTCGGCATGGGAGTAATCGCCTTCAATGTAGCTGCCGCCGTGACAGACGACGCATTCGCTGTAGTCTTCATTGTTGTCGGCATGGGCCGCATGAGAGCCGCTGGCCGGCGGAATGCTGTGGCAGCCGCCGCAACCGAGGCTGCTGGCATTGCCCCACTGCGGGGTGCCGGCGCCGTGACAGGCGGCGGCCGAGCAGGTGCCGTCGTCGAGGTAGCTGGGCGGCGCCCAGTTCACGCCGGAGGCGCCATTGGCGGTATAGACGACACCGGCAACGCCGAGTTCAACCTGCAGATTCTGATGAGTTGCCGGGCCGCCGGTTGACGACTTGGCGGTGTAGCTGCCGGCGCCGAGGTGGCAATTGGCGCATTCGCTGTTCGTGGCCGCGTGCTTGGCGTGGCTGCGCGCCGACAAGTCGGTCGGAGCGGCGTTGGCGGCAGAGCCGTGGCAGTCACCGCAGGAGATCACACTTGCTGCCGACCAAGTCGGCGTGGTGACCCCGTTGTGGCAGAGGACATTGGAGCAGGTGGTGCTCGCGCCGCTGCCAAGATGTCCGGCGATAACGCCTTCGTAGCCGTAACCACTGTTAATCGACAGGTTGCCAGCGGTCAGATCGAGGTGAGCACCGGACGCCTTGAGAGCGCCGCTGTTGTCGACTGTCGCATCGTGGCAGGCGAAGCAATCATTCGGACTTGCCTGCGGCAGGGCATTGGACGTCAGATGATCGCCGTGGTTGTTGCTGCTCGGCGGCCAGGTGCCGGAGCCGGCGGCGACCCACAGGGAGTTGCCGGTGCCGGCGGCGTGGCAGTCGGCGCAGGCGAGGGGCGTGCCGCTGGTCCAGTCGCGGCCATCGATCACGGTGTGACAACTGTTGGCGCAGGTGCCGTCTGCATTGGTGTAACTGCTGACCTCACCGGCCAGTTCGCGACTGTTGTTGATGTGGGTACTGGCCGTGGCTGCAGGGTGACAGCTGGCGCAGCCGCTCACATAGTTGCCACTCGCCAGATGTTCTGCGTGGGCGCCTGAGGGCGGCACGACCGCATGGCAAATGCCGCAGGGGTCTCCAATAAACATGGTATTCCAGTCCTGGGTCGGCACCGGTGTGGCACTGACAGTACCGTCGTTGTGGCACAGGCTGGTGTTACAACTGCCGAAGGCGCCAAGGACATCTTCCGCGCCAGGCGTATAGTTCAGAACTGTACGCAGATCGACCACGCCGTTGCGATGGGCGTTGCCCGCCACCGGCTCGTGACAATCGGCGCAGGCGACTGCCCTGCCGAACCCGGAGGGGATCGCCAGGTGAACTTCATGGCTGCCAGGATCCGCCGCCCAGGCGGCACCGGCATCCCCATGACAGAGGGTGCAGGAGGCGACACTGACATTCCAGGTGGCGCTGTAGTCGTCGTTAACCGGATTATGGCAGGCAATGTTGTTGCAGGTGGCGTTGCCCGGATCAGGATCGCTGCCCGCGGAACCAAGGGCAGCCGGGATCAGATCGGCATCGTCCTGTGCGGCGACGGTACGCCCGAGGACCTTGTCGGCATCGGTGCCGGTCAGTGCGGTGGTGATATGCGCGAGAGGCCCGGAGAGCGCCGCGCCATCGTTCTCGACGACATGGCAATCAGCGCAGATGACCACGCTGCCGGTGCCAAAATGGGCATCATGGTCGCCGCCGAGGTTGCCGGCATTGCCGGCCGTTGTCGGATTAGCTGCGTAGTAGTGACAGGCATCGCAGTCGAGGCCGGTGACGGCGGTCCAGGCGCCGCCGTTGGCGACTGAGGAAACATGGCAGGCCGAAGCGCAGTTCTGGTCGCCGCTGCTGTAGCCGACGGCACTGGCAAGAACGGTCAGACGGCCGGCAGCATTGCCGTGGTTGTAGCCGAGACCCTGATCGGTACTCGGATTGTAGGTATAGCTGTCGGCGCCGGTGTGGCAGACGGCACAATCGCTGCGGTCTTCCGCATCGGTCTGGTCGCTCACCAGGGCATGCACGGCATGGGCTCCGCTGGTCGGCGGGTTGCCGTGGCAGTCGTTGCAGGCGTTGCCGGCCCCGGCGACAAAGGCGCCACCGTCGCCGGTCGGGTTGGTGTGCGACCTGTGGCAGGTGAAGCAGTCGGTCCCCTCGTTATGGCGCACACCTTCGTTGGTGCGGGTATTGTGCGTCACCGTGGGATAGATGTGGCAGGTGGCACAGATGTCATCAGTGTTGACGGTGTCGTCTTCGTCATAAGAGTCGGTACCGGTTTTGTCCGCGAAGGCCACTGTCCCGGCAAAGTTGCTGCTGTCGGTCTTGACCATGTAAATGTTGCTGCTGCCGTGGGGATCGTGACAGGCGGCACAGTCGAGAACCTGGTGGGTGACAATGGTCGTGTGGCAGCTGGCGCAGCTGAAGCCGGCATTCAGGCGGGTATCGCCCTTGGTGACGTCGAAATGCCCGGCAGCCGCAGCGTCGTGGCAGGCGGTACAGCTCTGGTTGGCGGCGCTGTTGTCGGAGACGGCGTAGCTGCCGCTGTCCAGATTGTGACCTTTGCTGCCGGCAAGGGTCTTGGCCGGAGCGGTTACACCGTTAATCACGGCGATGGCACTGCCGGCGTGACAGGTCTCACAGCTGACGCTTGAGGCGTTCCCCCAGACCGGCTCAGCATCGAATTCGGTACCGGCGGCAGTCGCACCGTGGCAGCCGAGGCAGACATCCGTTTGCAGATCTTTGCTGCCATTGATGTGATCCCCGCCGAAACTGTTGCCGTCATGGGTGTGGCAGTCGGTGCAGGTCAGGCCGTTGTTGAGGTGAACCGTGTGCGAGCCGGAGGAGATGATGACCGAATCGCCGCGCACGCCGTCGGCGTCGTGGCAGTCGCCGCAGTTGCCGGTGGTGACATCGTCCCAGTCGGGGATCTGCACCGGTGCGACGCCGTTGCTGTGGCAGTAGACGGCGCAGGTGCCGCTGACCTGGTTCATGGGGGCGGTCGGCGTCAGGGAGGTGCTGAAGACCACGTCGACATCGCCGTCGACATGGGCACCGGTGGTCAGATCAACCGTGGTCGCGTTGACCCAGGTGTCGGCGTGGCAGGTGCCGCAGGTGATCGCCTCGCCGTTGAGGGCCGGCAGATTGAGATGGGTATTGTGCACCGTAGCGGTGCCGGTGGTGCCGGTGTTGTGGCAGCTGGTACAGCTGGTCGACGTGCCGTTCAGCCAGGCAGGCACGGCGACCGGACTCGGTCCGGGGACGGTCCGCGCCGGGTTGACGCCGTCGCTGTGGCAGTAAACGGTGGCACAACTGCCGCTGCCACTCTTGTTGTAGGCGGCAGGAGTGATGCCGTTGCTGCTGGCGACCGTGCCGAAGGCGACCTTCTGGTAGTTGTTGTCGAGGAGCGGGTGGTTGCCGGTGTTCAGGGCCGCATGGCACTCGGTGCAGTCGAAGGTGTAGTTACCCGACGAAGCGTGCCGACCGTGGGCGGTCTGCGCCTCGTTCTTGAAGTTGGTGTCGCTGGCGTAGGAGTAGGTGGTGCTGCCGTCGTTAAAGAAGGCGTAGCCTTCCGGGCCGCCGGCAACGTTGGCGGTCGGCGCGTAGCCGTGACAGGAACTGCACGACCCGCCGAAACTGCCGCCGTTGGCTTCGTGACTGTGGCAACTGCCGCAGAATGCGGCATCCTGTTGCAGTCCGGTGTTGTGTTCGGCGATAGTGCTCGGCAGAGTGTGGCAGGCCTCGCAGAAGCCGTTGCCGCTGTCCTGCCAGGGGGTATTCAGACTTTCGTAGACCAGCGGCACCGTCCCCGGCCCGCCGAGGGCCGGTATGTAGGGGAGCGTCACTTCGCTCTTCAGAATATAGAGGTTGGCGTTCTGCGGTTCGTGACCACCGTGGCAGGCCATGCAGCCGAGGGCGTTGCCGCTCCCCATGGCGTGGCCTTCGTGGACATGGCAGGCGTTGCAGATTCCCTCCACCGGGGTTGCCGCGTTCGGATCTTCGCGACCCGGACCGTTATGCCGGAGCATCAGGCCATCGCCGGCGCCGGGAGATCCGAGAAAGCCGTCCACCGTTTCGGCGTTGGAGTCGGTGGCGTGCACGCCGTGGCAGCTGACGCAACCGAGACTACCGTCGTCCAGCAGGACAACGTCGCCGTTGGTGCCATTGTCCGGGATCGCATTGTAGTTCTCCGGCTGGGCCGCCACGACCGCCGCATAATCCATGCCGATCGGGTGGGAGATCACGCCGTGGGTCGAGGTGTCGGTATTGAAGGCGGTGTGGCAGGCGAGGCAGAGTTCGTTTGGCGTGTACGGTGTCACCCGGTCGGCCGTAACCTTGAGCAGTTTCGGGTTGGTCTCTTTCTGGGCATGGACTTCGTGACAACGGGTACAGGCGACCTTGCCGGTGGTGATACCGTAGCGACCGTAGAGACTCGGATGCGCGACCCGGCTCGGCTCCGAGGAGCCGGCCGCCGGGTTCAGGTTACTCGCGGCCCAGTTGTGGGAGGTCTGGGCGGCCGGAGTCGGGTTGTTGCCGTAGAGGTTACTGGCATCACCGGCGACGAACGAATTTTGCGAGGTCTCAGTCACTTTGGAAAGGGTCATCTCCATCCCTTTCGGGACGGCACCATGACAGTCGAGACAGACGTGATTGCCGCCGATTTCGTTGATCGTCGCCCCCGCCCTATGGCAGTTGGTGCAGTCGAAATTATGCACTGGCACCGCTGTAGCGACTTGCGGCAGGGCAAGCAACAGCGCCAAACTCAACAGAGCGAGATAACCTCGAGATCTCATGGGCCTACTCCTGGGGACGGGCAACAAACTATCCGGCATCCGGCTCAGACGGTCGCAGTCAGATTTATGGTCACGCAAAGACATCAGCAATGTGCTTCAGCCAATTTTGCTGGAAACAATCAACGATTCAACGTTTCAACGAATCAACAGACCCTTACTTGTTATGGCACGACAGGCAGAGTTCGCTGCCGGCGTTCGGCCGGATCAGAAACGGCCGGTAAGCTTCGTTGCCACCGAGAGACCCCTCGTAGTTGACGTGGGGATCGTGACAGCTGGAACACTCGACGCGAAAGTCGGGGCCGAACAGGCGGATCCCCTCGCCGTTGTAGCCAAGGACTGAGGTCGGATCGCCGACGTTGCCGATGTGCCGCAGGTCGTCTTCATTCGGGCCGCCAACCATATATTTGGGGTCGTTTATGACCGACTGGTAGCTGAAAGAGATCGGGTGGTCGTCGGAGAGGTCGCCGCTGCCGCCGGGACTGGCTGCCGACTCGCCGATGCGTGGTCCGGCGGCGCCGAAGAATGTCATCATCGTCATATTCTGCTGGCCGAAGAAAATGGTGATCGGCTGGCCGGCCAGAGAGTTGGGGTCGTTAATCAGGTGATCGACGGCGACACTGCCGTCGTGACACGACATGCAGAGCAGCGACTCTTCGTTGACCGGGCGATTGAGTGCCAGACCCTGCAGATAGCCGGAGAGGTTGGTACTGGTGTAATGAGTGAAGGTTCCGGTCGGCAGGTCGTGGTTCCAGAGCGGCCCGGCCAGGGAACCGCCGTGGGGCGTGTGGCAGAAGACACAGACCTCATCGACGTTGTCCGCCGTGTAGGTGTGAAAAAGCGGATTGGAGGTCGCCAGGTTATGGATGGTGCTGGTCACCCCGGACGGCCCCTTGGCCCAGGCGAGGCCGGCGATGGTGAGGAGAAAAATCGCCACCAGTCCGAGTCGCGCGCTTTTGTTCATGGGATAGATCCTGTCTGTTTGTGCCATATCTCTTACTTGCGCCCCCTGCTGCGGGTCTCCTGTTCCGGGTCAGCGATCACCGGCTCTTCGACGACCGGCTCTTCGACGACCGGCTCTTCGACGACCGGCTCTTCGAC
>JAVVDS010000067.1:0-10184 GCA_032251295.1 Desulfuromonadales bacterium
CGGTGATCGGTGATCGGTGATCGGTGATCGGTGATCGGTGATCGGTGATCGGTGAACCACGTGTGGCCTGTCGTGGCCGGTTTCGGTCCCGGTCCCGGTCCCGGTTCCGATCCCGATTTCGATAGTGTTTTTGAGCGACTCAAATGAATTGTTTCTCTGCAGTTAAAGTGAATTTCTGAACGAATCAACCCGTCTTGGCCGAGGCTACGGCGGGCAGGCTGCAGCAACGATTAAACTGCCCCTTGAGGTGACCTACCATGCGCATTATCGCCCGCTCGCTCTCCCTGCTGCTGATGGTCGTTCTGCTCTCCGGCTGTGCGGTCTTTTCCGGCAAGCAAGAGCAGGAACCGGCCAAGGTCCATTGCCCGGCCTGTGAAACCGATTTCGACGCGCTGTTTTTCAAGCGCTATTGAGCGGTTCCTTGCAGATTGTCTATGTCGGCCTGTTCGGCGGGCTCGGCTGCATTGCCCGCTATCTGCTCTCCGGCTGGGGATATCAACTGCTCGGCCGGTCTCTGCCTTACGGCACGCTGGGAGTCAATCTGCTCGGCAGCCTGCTGCTCGGCCTGCTGATGGAAGGGAGCCTGCGCAGTTCTCTGCTCAGTCCGGAGCTGCGTCTCGGCCTGACCGTCGGTTTCCTCGGCGGGTTCACCACGTTTTCCACCTTTTCCTATGAAACTGTGCGACTGCTTGAGGACGGCAGCTACCTGGCGGCGACCGCCAATATTCTGCTTAACCTGACCGCCTGTCTGCTCGCCGCCGGGCTCGGTATCTCTCTGGCGCGGCAGTGGTGATTGCGGAGGTTTGTATGCCGATCGAGGAAGAGCTCACCCTGATGCGGATCTTTGTCGGCGAGAGCGATCGCTGGCAGCACCGACCGCTTTACCAGGCGATCGTCGAACTGCTCTGTGCCGAGGGCCTGGCCGGGGCAACGGTCCTTAAGGGGAGTATGGGCTTTGGCGCGCGCAGTGAACTGCATTCCGATCGCTATCTGCGTCTGAGCAGTGATCTGCCGGTGGTCATCGAAGCGATCGACCGGCCGGCGCAGGTCGAAGCAGTTTTGCCGAAACTGGAACAGCTGTGCGGCGGCGGCCTGCTCACTCTGGAGAACGTGCGAGCCTTCCGTTTTGCTGCCAGGGAGGAGAGTGCATGATTAGCCGACTTATCGGACTGCTCAAGGGCGATCCGGCGACAGCGAGCGCAGCTCGCTTCGACAAGGTGCAGATTGCCGTCTGCGCCCTGTTGCTGGAAGTGGCCCACAGCGACGGCAGTTTTCAGGAGATCGAGGCCAGGGTGGTGCACGACCTGCTGGCCAAACGCTTCAATCTGGCTGCGGAGGCCGTTGCCGAACTGGTCGCACACGCCCAGGATCATCGTGCCGAAACCCACGATCTGTTCCAGTTTGCCCGGGAAATCAATGGGCAGTTTACCATCGACGAGAAACTCGATGTCATGGAAGGGGTCTGGCGACTGATCTACGCCGATGGCAGTCTCGACAAGTTCGAGGATGCCCTGGCCCGCCAGCTGGCGACCCTGTTGCGCCTGTCGCATAAGGACGTCATCGACCGCAAGCTCAAGGTCCTCGAGGAAGTACGGCAGGCGAGGGCTGGGGGCTAGTGGCGGGTCTCCATGTAACTTACGATCTTGGGTCCTGTACCCTCCCTGCGTGCAGCAGAAAGGGGGCTGCGAGCAACTGAACAGGGATGTCACGTGAACGATTCGCACAGCCCCCGGACTCCAGCCTCAAGCCCTCGCCCCCTGTCTTTGGCCCGCATCGTCGATTGGAGCCAGCAGCTTCTGGTCGAAGTCCTCTCTGCCGGCGACACGGCGATCGATCTGACCGCCGGCCTGGGGCGGGATACCCTGGCGCTGGCCGGTGCTGTCGGCCGCGTAGGGCGAGTGGTCGCCTTTGATCTGCAGGAACCGGCGCTGCAGCAGACCGCGCGACTCTGTGCCGGGTACGGTTTTGCCGTCGAGCACTGGTCGAGTGATGAGTCGGTGCCGCAGCGACCGGCGGTCTATCTGGTGCACGGCTGCCACAGTCGCTTGAGCCGGACCGTGAGTTGTCCGGTCACGGCAATCATCGCCAATCTCGGTTATCTGCCGGGGAGCGACCGGCAACTGGTGACTCGGTCGGAGACGACAGTTGCGGCGCTGCGGCAAGGCCTCGATCTGCTGGCCACCGGCGGGCGGTTGGCCGTCACCGTCTATCCGGGGCACGCAGGGGGCGAAGCAGAGGCGGCGGCGGTTGCCGACCTGTTGTACGCTCTGCCATCGAAGGGCTGGCAGGTGCTGCAGCTGCGCGTGGCAAATCGACAGCAGGCGCCTTGCTTGCTGGTTGCTGAACGGCGCTGAGTCACAAAGTTTTCCCTCCGAGGGTCTTGCATAAGCCCCAAAAGACGTCATTCCGGCAGGCTTTAAGCCGGAATCCAGAGCTTGACAGCCGGATCCCCGACAAAGGCTCTCGGGGATGACAGAGCTTTTGCAAAGGGCTCCTCCGTTACGCAAAAAAAGGCCGGCATTTAGCCGGCCTTTTCTGTGACAGTCTTGCTGGGTGCGTTTACATCTCCGGGATGACCACGCAGCAGATGACCTCAACGCGACGGTTATGTTGCCGACCTTCCTCGGTGCTGTTGTCGGCGGTCGGCTGCGATTCACCGTAGCCACGGGGATAGAGGCGCTCGGCTTTGATGCCGAAATTGCTGACCAGATAGTTTTTGACCGCTGTGGCGCGGCGCTCGGAGAGCTTGCTATTGTAGGCGTCGGTGCCGATGCTGTCGGTATGGCCGGCGAGCAGGAATTTGGCCTCAGGGTACTTGCCGATGAAGTCGGCAGCTTGCTGAAGTTTGCCATGATATTGCGGACGGATATCAGCTTTATCGAAGTCGAATTCGAGCTGCAGGGTGAATTTGATTTCACAGCCATGCTCATCGACAATCACCCCCTTGGGCGTTCCCGGACACTTGTCGCGGCTGTTCGGTACGCCGTCACCGTCATCGTCGCCATCAACCACCGGCAGCGGTGCCGGCGTCGGAGCCGGAGCTTTTTCGACCGGCGGGCAGCCGACTGCATCGACGGGGGTTCCCAGTGGTGTGTCAGGGCATTTGTCGCGGCTGTCGGGAATGCCGTCGCCGTCACTGTCGAGGGGCGCGGGCGCCGGGGTGACGCCGCCGAACTGCCAGTAGAGGCCGACCGAGGCGATCAGGTTATGGTCCGTGTCATCCGAGGAACTGAGCTGGTCATAGCGTCGGTCGGAGTGCAGGTCGATGATATGGCGTGCATCGAGGCGCAGGGCGGTGGTGTCGCTGAGAAAGTACTTGGCGCCGAGTCCCCAGTTCAGCATGAAATCTTCATCATCCTGGAAGTCGTCGCTATCGAAGGTCATGCCGCCGAAACCGGCGAGCAGGTATGGCACAAAACGGCCGTCCGGGTTGAAGTGGTAGAGGGCATTGATCCCGAGAGTCCAGATATTCAGGTCGCTGTCTTTCAGACCGGGCAAGTCGACTTCTGTCGGTGTGTACCGGGCCTCAAATTCAACGGCCCACCGTTTGGTGATGTTGTAACCGAGGGCCAGGCCGAAATTGGCATAATCATCAACGTTCTGGTCGCCCTCGAAGACATGGTAGCCGAGCAGCGGCGAGACGCTGAACGCTTCAGCCTGTTGTCCGGCAAGCGATGTCCCGGTGAGGCAGAATACCGTCATCAGGGAGAGACTCAGGATTTTGGCCAAGGATTTCATGTTGAACCTCCAGATTTGAGCGGTGCTCATGAGATATGTCAACTTGTCGAAGAATAGCAGAGATCTGCGTGGTGACAAGGAGCTCGGTTTTTTTTGCCTCTAAAAAAAGTACCTGATCCAGAGGCCGGCATTGGCGCCGCGCAGGCCGAATTCACTGGTCGGCGTCGAGGGGAAGCCGGGGGCGGACGGTCGCGGTTTGCCACCGACGACTCCGGTCCAGAACAGTTCCAGGTCGAGATTGTCGTGCAGGTTCAAGATCATTGAAGGCCTGAACAAAGCCGAGTCATCCTCAAGATTCCAGATCAGCAGTCCCTGCAGGGTCGCCAATGGATGCGGTTCATAAGAGGGGGCGAGCAGCAGGTAGTGGCGGCCGAGCAGGAACGTGAGCCCTTCCCGCAGCGGTGCCGACAAAGCGGCGCGCGGGTGGTCGGCCGGCGTGCCGACGCCCGGCCCGTTGTACAGGTATTGTGCAACCAGGGTGATGCCGCTGGCAAACCGGTACCAGCCCTCCATGGCACCGATGGCGAACCGGTCGTGCAGGTCGCCGTCCGGCCGGGAGGTGCGTTGTCCCTGGTAGAGAGCAACTTCCCCTTTCAGGCCGAGGGAGCCGAGACTGCCGGCCAGGCCGAAACCGACCACCGGCCGGCTGCGCAGACGACCGGCGACGGCGAGCAGGTCGACGCCGCCACGGTTGTCTGACCAGGTCGCCAGCAACGAGTTGTGCCGTACCCGATCTCCCCAGATCAGCAGTCCACCGAGTTGACCGTCCAGACTGTAGTGGGCGGTGGTCCGGACCGCGTCGATGCCGTTGCGGGTCTCCTTGTCAAGCGCTTCCGGCGCAAACGGCAGGACCAGGTCGAGAGGGGAAAAGAGCAGAATCCGGCCGAAGCCGAAGGCCTGGCGACCGATGGTCAGGTCGAGCTTTGCAAACCGTTTGCGCAGGCTGAGCCGGTCGATTTGCAGCTGGCTCGTCCAGTGGTCAGCGTGGCGCCAGTCATGATCGAGATCGGCACGGCGGTTGATCTGTTGTTCTGGTTGCGGCAGCAGTCGTCCGGGATCGGTCCAGAGCAACCGATGCTCGATAGCCGCCTCGACCTGCCAGCCTGACCATGCCGTTCCGTCTGCGGTCAGGCGCAGACTGTTGCTCGACAGCCGGCTCTCTGGCAGACCACCGGCCGGCGCCGGCCGGCTCGCCAGGTTGAGCGAGCGCAGCGAGCCGGTCAGTTGCGGGCTCTCGATGGCCGTTGCCGGCGTCGGCAGCAACGTCAAGCCGCACAGGGCGAGCATGAGCAGCCACCCCTGCGCGGCCCTTGCCGGCCGACCTCTGTTAACCATCGTCCTGTGCCGTATCGCTTGTCAGCCGGCCGTCGGCGAGGCGGATGGTCCGGCGGGCGCGAGCGATCACCCGGTCGTCGTGGGAGCTGAAGATGAAGGTGGTGCCGCGCTCGTCGTTCAGGCGGCGCATCAGGTCAAGCAGGTCTTCCGCGGTGGCCGAATCGAGGTTGGCGGTCGGCTCGTCGGCGAGGATCACGCGCGGTTGCGCGGCCATGGCCCGGGCGATGGCGACCCGCTGCTGCTGACCACCGGAGAGGTCGGCCGGCCGCCGCTGCTCCAGGCCCTCGATGCCGAGTTCGGCAAACAGCTCACGCACCCGCGTGCGTCGCTGCGGGCTGGGAACCCCTTGCAACATCAGGGTGAATTCGGCATTTTCCAGGGCGGTCAGGACCGGGATCAGGTTGTATGACTGAAAGATGAAGCCGATGTTATGCAGGCGGAAATCGGCAAGTTGCCGACGGCTGATCCGGGAGAGATCGGTATCAGCGAAGCGCACCGTTCCGGCGGTCGGCCGATCGAGACCGCCGATCAGGTTCAGGGCGGTGGTCTTGCCGCTGCCGGACGGCCCGGCGAGCACGGCGAACTCCCCCGCGGCGAAGTTGAGGCTCAAGCCGTCGAGGGCGGCGACCTGGCGGTTCCCTTCCGGGTAGATTTTCGAGACGTTATGTAGTTCGATCAGAGTCATTTGAGTTGCTTGTTGATGGTTAGTGGTTGATTCGTTGATTCGTTGCCGTAATCGTATCGCCTTACACATCATCGTGCACTGACAACGAATTTTGACCCGACTGGTGCTGGATGCCGAATGCCTGGTGCGATGGGACGCGCCTCTATGGCATTTTCAATGCGCCCGCATTCCCTCAACCGGGGTGACTCGGCCGGCTTTGATCGCCGGATAGAGGGCGGCGAACACGGTCAGGCCGACGACGTACAGGGCGATGCGCAGCATCCACCAGGGATCCCACTGGGCGCGCAGCACCGGTTCGAAGATGACGCCGCCGAACTCGATGGTTTCATCGAGAAACAGCTTGAGATCGAGACCGACCTCGACCAGGTACCAGCTCAGCAGGCTGCCGAGAATCGTGCCGCAGACGGCGGCGAACAGTCCGAGGGTGAACGCTTCGAGAAAGATCAGCCGGCGCAGGCGGGCCGGCGGGCAGCCGAGGGCGAGGATCGTACCGAATTCACGCATTCGCTCCATCACCGACATCAGCAGGGTGTTGACCACGCCGATGGTGACAATCAGCAGGATCAAAACGAAGATCAGCTTCTGGCTGGCATAGTCGAGTTTGATGGCGTTGGCCAGGTTCGGCATGGCCTGCTCCCAGCTGACCGCCTCGATCTCGTCCTCCGGTGCAATCAGTCCGGCAATGACGGGCAACAGCCGCTGGCTGTCTGCGGCACTCTCCAGGACAATGGCGAGTTCGTGGGCCCGGTCCGGGCTGCCGGCGAGCAGGCCGGCCCGCTGCCGACCGATCATGATCAGCGAGCCGTCGATATCTTTCATGCCGGTGCGGATCACACCGTGCACCCGCAGCAGCTCGCTGTGCAGACTGCCGTCGCGGTGCTGGGCGGTGACCACGAACTTCTGTCCGGGAGCTATGCGCAGCTCGTCGAGCAGTCTGGCGCCGATCACCGCATCGCGGCTGTCGGCGGCACGCACCATCTCTTCGTCGGGCAGCTGGGCGAGAAACGGGTTGATGCCGAGTTCTCGCTGCGGGTCGACACCGATCAGCAGCACGCCGCGGCTCTCCCGGCTCGACTGGGCCAGGGCCGGGAGATACAGGCGTGGCATGACCCGGCTGACGCCGGGGAGGGCGGCGATCTCCGTGGCCAGGTCGGCGACGGCGAAGTCGAGATTTTCGTCGCGACTGTCGAGGTAGCCTGCCCGGTAGATCGCGATGTGTCCCGAGCCGCTGCGTACGCCGCTGTCGATCATGCTGTTATAGACGCCGAAGGAGAGATTGTGGGCCGCCTGGACCAGCATGATGCTTAAGGCGATGGCGCTCAAGGTGATCAGGGTGCGGCGCCGGTTGCGCCACAGGTTGCGCCAGGCGTAGGAGAGGGCGTACACGCTTATTCCTCCCGCAGGGCGGTAACCGGGTCGAGACCGGCGGCCCGGTTGGCCGGCAGGAAGCCGGCGAGCAGGCTGACCAGCAGCAGTGTGACGGCGGGCACCAGGAAGTTGTCGAGGACGAACACAGCTCGCAGCCGCGGCAGAATGGTGCCGCCGGCATAGGTGATCGGCGTGATCTGTGACGACAGGTCGATGCCGACCCTCTGCATATAGAGAGTGAGCAGCCCACCGAGAGTGACACCGATGACCAGGGCGAGACTGCCGAGCAGCAGGGTCTCTAAAAGGACCATGCGGCGGATCGCCCAGGGGCGCATCCCCTGGGCAAGCAAAATGCCGAATTCACGGTGGCGCTCCATAACCGACATGAAGAAGGTGTTGAGGATCCCCAGGCCGGTGGCGACGTAGAGGATGGCGACAAAGATCATCCGGCTGACATCGTAGCTGGCGATCACTTCCCGCATCTCCGGCAGCAGGGCACCCCAGCCCAGGGCCGTGACGTCGTCCGGCAGCTGACTGTTCAGGCGCGTTGCCAGCAGATCGGCGCGCAGCGGTTCGGCCACGCGCACGGCGACTTCATGGATCCGGCCGTCGAGGGCCAGCAGACGCTGTAGCCAGGGGAGGGGGACCAGGGCCAGCCCGTTGTCCTGACGGCTGTCACCGGTGGCGAAGATGCCGCGCACCGTCAGCAGGTCGTTGCCGATGGAGCCGTCGGCGGCCTGGGTGACGAACACCAGCTCGTCGCCCGGTGCGACACCGAGTCTGGTTGCCAGGCCGCGACCGAGGACAATTCCGTCCTCATCGGCCGCGTCGAGGAACGTGCCGCTGCTCACAAACCGGTGCAGACGGGTGACCCGGCGCTCCTGGTCGGCCCGGATACCGAGCAGTTCGACCGGCTGGCTGGTTTCACCGGACGAGAGCAGGCCGAAGCCGCGCAGCCGTCCGGAGCGGCCGGTCACCTCAGGAGTGGCGCGCAGAGCTTCCGCATCGACCAGTTGCAGCGGCAGATGGGCGTACAGGTCGCGCCGCTGGTGGTAGTCGCTCTGCGCCAGGACGATATGGCCGGAGTACTGTTCGGTGGCCGAGGCGAGCATATCCTCGAACATGCCGGAGAAGACGCCGAGGGCGAGGATCAACAGGGCGGCCGAGACGACCATGGCCGACAGGGTGAGCAGGGTGCGGCGTGTATTGCGCCACAGGTTGCGGAAGGCGAGACGGGCCAGCATGGCTATCTCTGCGTGAGACTGCGCAGGGAGAAAAAGCTCTCTTCCAGCGGGATGTCGTAGACCAGCTCGCGGTAGTGCATGACGGTCTTTTCGTCCGGCTTGTCGTGCGGCAGCACCGAAAGCTTGAGCGGCACGATTCGGTCGCCGATCTGGCGGACATCCTCGAAGGTCATGGTGCGGACCAGGACCATCTGTTCGTCGAAATAGTCGATCTTCCGGGGGACGCGCGGCTGCTTGCCGACCAGGTAGACGATCTTTCCCCAGACGACGGGTGCGTCCGGCTTGGGGAGGCATTCGATCAGGGAGTGCCGGTCGCTCTCCTCCAGCAGCGCGAGGTCGTAGTCTTCTTCGATATGGTTGGCCTTGACCAGGTCGTCGTTGGTGATGTGACTCCCCATCCAGCTGCCGCCCATCATCGAGGGGGGGACCTTGATCGTCCGGTCGACTTTCGGCAGGTAGTTCCAGACTTCCCGGTTGCGCTTGAGGGTGGCCACCCCGCGTTCCTTGGCCGGTTCGATGATCCGTACCAAAAACAGGTCGCGCCCCAGCGACCAGGACTCCATCTCGAGAGACCGCTGCCAGTTGCTCGTACTCACCTCCATCTGCATCAGCGCCTGGGAGGATACCCCCATATACTGCTGTTCGATATCGCGAATCAGCTGTTTGAGATCGGTGGTCGCTCCGACCGCGAGCGGCAGACCGAGCAGCACGAGGCCGAAAAGAAGGAGGGAGAGACGCGGGACAAAAGTCATCATGGCGCTGCCGGGCTCATGTGTCGCCGACACAAAAAACCCCCGCGGTGCGGAGGCCCATGCATGGAGACACGGAAATGAAGAAGGTTGCCGAAAGTATAACCCTCTTCAGCCGGTCTGCAAGTCGGGGGAAGGCGCTGTCCGACTGTGAATGTGCCGATGCCTGGCTATTTTTTCGCCGGCCGACTGGCATGGATCAGGATTTTGCGATCAGTATAGGCTTCGACCTCACCGGCGAAGGTCTCGATCTGGAAGTAGTCCTGGACCTTGTCGGGAGCTTCGACAAAGAATTTGTTGAGGTTGGCCACACTGTCCCGATTCATGCCGGCCCGCTTGGCCCAGACCGGAAAGTCATGAGTCTTCGGGTAGATGGCGGTTTCGTGCAGGATAAAGCCGGCTTCCTGAACCATCGCTTCCCACTCGGTGGCGGTGTAGGCGCGGATATGGGTCGGATCGCGCATCTTTTCCATGGTCTGATACCAGTCGGCGATCTCCGGATCGTCCGGCAGCAGGGTGTCGACGATCGCCATGCGCCCGCCACGGCGCAGCACCCGGTGGAATTCACTCAGGGCGCGAGGCACGTCCGGAAAATGATGCGGGGCGATGCGGCAGGTGAGCAGGGTGAAGGCCCCGGCCGGAAACGGCAGATCCTCGGCGTCGGCTTCACGAAAGGTGACATTGTCGACGCCGCCCTCTTCGCTGATATATTCCTGGGCTTTTTTCAGCATGACCATGGTCAGGTCGGAGGCGACCACGCTGCGCACCAGGGGGGAAAAACGCAGGGCGGTGTGACCGCCACCGCAGGCGATGTCGAGCATGTTGTCGTCAGGCGAAGGCTTGAGCAGGCGGATCATCGCCTCCAGGTCGTCACCGGTTGCAAATCCCTTGTCACGAATATAGCCATCGGCGGCCCGGCCGAACTGCTCACGGACCTTGTTCTTGAAATCACGGCTCATCTGCTTGCTCCTTAGGCGGTGTGATAACCGATTATAGCACCTGTTTCGCGGATCGGCGGCGCAACTATACCCTTATTTCAGGGAAAAAAACAGCGGCTCTATGGGG
>JAVVDS010000068.1:0-9828 GCA_032251295.1 Desulfuromonadales bacterium
GATGCCATCATCGGGAATTCCTGCTTCGATTCGCTCGCGACCGCCGTCGCCGGCGCCACTGGCTGTTTCAGGCCCGGAAGCGCTTCGGCTTGTGCGTTTTGAACTACATCGCTACATCCAATCACATACATCTGCTGGTGAAGGACCAGGGTCACTCCGAAATCGCCAGTAGCATGCAACTGATCGCCGGCCGGACCGGCCGGGAATACAACCTGCGCAAACAGCGGCGCGGCGCGTTCTGGGAGGACCGTTACCATGCAACCGCCGTTGATCGCGACGACTATCTGGCCCGATGCATGGTCTATATCGATCTCAACATGGTGCGAGCCGGCGCAGTTTCGCATCCAGGGCAATGGGAAGTCTCAGGCTTTCGCGAGATCCGGCAGCCGCCGATGCGGTACCGCATCATCGATCTGGAGGCGTTGCAGCGATTACTGGATATCGATGGACTCGAGCGCCTGCAACAAACGCTGGCGGGATGGGTTGCGAGCGCGCTGCACCCGGCTGCGTTGAAGCGCGATCCGGTCTGGAGCGAGTCCGTTGCGGTCGGAAACCCCGAATTCCTCGAAGCCTTCCGGCGTTCGGCCAGCCATTTGAAACATCGCGAGATCAGCGCAGACGACGGGATCTGCTCGCTGCGCGAAAAGCCGTCACCTTATGAAGTCGGTTCTGCCCACGAAATTGGGCATCTAAGGGGTGAGAATTGGAGATTCTTGGGTAATAACCAATAAATTTCAGGGCTTTATGCTGGTCCGACCCTCCTGTGCGACTTGTCCGACCCTCCTGTGCCTCCTGTGGTCCCAAGCGCTGATGGCGGCATTGGGATACGAGCCAAGCGCGGCAGGTCAAAGCCCGTTTCCCATCCCAATCAACGGGTTGAACCATCGCAGATTCGGAAAGCGCGCGAAATCGGTGTCAGAACTGACCACGGTCAGGCCGTGTTCCTGCGCCAGCGCCGCCAGAAAGCAGTCGGGCACCAGATTTCCGCTGGCCCGAGTGGTCGCGAGGAGGCCGGTAAACAACGCCGTGAACCGCTCTCCTGGCTCAGGTTGCCAGACATTTCGCCGACGGGTCCACTGCAGGATCTGGGCAACGATCTCATCGCTATCCAGCGGATCGGAGAACACGCGGGGGTTGCTGGCGATTCGTGCAAACGCCGCCAGGCTATTCCATGGAATCCCGGTCGGCTCCGGATCATTGAGGCGCTGATCCAGCCACTCGCGTGCAGCCTGATGCTGGGGCAGATCGGAAAACCGCGCATACAGCAGGATATTGGCGTCGACCAGAACGTTCAACGCCAGGCATCCTCATCGCTGCTCGCGATGACTTCGGCGATATTGTCCAGGTTCTTCACCAATGGCCGCCCCGGCCGCCTGGGCGTTTCGTAGGGCGGATCCGGACTCTCTTCTTCCATGGCCTGAAGGCCCAGGCGCAGTGCCCGGTTGGCAACCAACTTGAACTGCCCGCCCTGGCTCAGTTTCTTCAGTTTGATCGCAACATCGTCGTCAATGGTCAAGGTTGTTCGCATCATCATGCCCATCAATTAGCATCATGATGCCGATTCTACCTCAATCAGTCTATCCGGGCATGGCGACTAGCAGCAGCATCAGACTGAACAACGCCCAGATTCCCAGCGTCGGTGCCGGAATCAGCGGCACCGGCTCGACCTGGACCTGGGAAGGGCCGCCCGGCGGACCTGTCGGGGTCAAACTTTCGCTCGCGCCCGATGGCGGGCTATCGCGCTCGGCATTGTTCGCCACCACCGTGAAGGTGTACTCGGTCCCGTTGGTCAGACCCGTGATGGTGCACTCGGTAACATCGCCGGTCACGGTAAAGCCGGTGATCGCCAGGCCGCCGGTATTGGTTGGTGCAGTCCAGCTCACCATGACTTCGGCATTGCCGGCCGTGGCGCTGATGCCGATCGGCGCGGTCGGTGCGGTTGTGGCGCTGGCGGTGAAGGTCACATTGGGCAGGCCTGCCGCGCTGGCGGTCAGCGTATTCTCGCCCGCGGTGTTGCCCTTGCCCAGGGTCCAGCTACCCACCATGGCGATGCCGGACTATAGGGAGTATAGGAATGATAAGCGCCCCATTTCCCGATCTCCATCGGTATTCGGAGCTATTCGGCGCCGTGCCAGACCTGCGTTTGACCCCGGTTGCAGCTCGCAGCAGGCCGAATTCCGTGCGATTCTGCCCTGCCATGGGCAATCGAACCACGCAAGAGGAACGGGCGCTTTTCCGACACCGGCGATCAGGCGTCATTGCTTTTGCTGCGTGGTCGACTGGCGTGCAGCACGGATTCGGGCCGGCAATTGCATTGAATGACGAGCCGCTGATAACATGCAGCACACATGAACTGGAGGCCGCCATGAGTCACATGATCCAGATCCGCAACGTGCCGGCCCGTCTGCACCGCGCCCTGAAGGCGCGCGCGGCATTGGAGGGCAGGAGCATGAGCGATCTGTTGCTGGAACAGATCGAAGCGTCCCTGGCGCTGCCGTCGGAAGCCGAGTTGCGTGAGCGGCTCCGCACCGCCGAGCCGTTCGGCATGGACGAGTCCTCGGCCGGGCTGATTCGGCGCGAGCGCGACGCCGCGTGAGTCGCATTCTGGTGGTCGATGCCTCGGTGGCCGTCGATCTGCTGGCACGTTACCGGCCCGAACCGATCGAACAGGCCCTGTGGGCGCCGGGCACGCATCTGGCCGCACCCGAGTTGCTGGATATCGAGGCACTGCACGCGCTGCGCCGGCTGGACCGGGACGGCCGCATTCCCGCCTCGAGAATCGAAAACCTGGTCGTGGAACTACGCTCGCTGCCGATCCGCCGCTATCGGCATGCCAGTCTGGTCGCCGGTGTGTGGTCGCTACGAGGCCATCTGGCCGCCTGTGATGCGGCCTATGTGACGCTCACCCGCCTGTTGAACGCGACGCTGATTACCCGCGACGAACGCCTGGCACGCGCCAGCGGTCTGGGTGGCGGCGTCATGCTGGCCTGAGTCCGGGTGGCCGAGTAATGACCGCGGAACCGGGCCACCGTTCCGACAACGACGTGAGCGCCCCGCTACACGCCACGCTGTTCGGCGCGTTCCGGATCGATGCCCGCGACGGCACGGCGATCGACATCACCGGCAAGCGCGCCCGCGCAGTGCTGGCGATTCTGTGCCTGAGCCCGGGTGTCGCCATGGAGCGCGCTCGCTTGTGCGAGCTGTTGTGGCAGGGGCGGTTCCAGGCGCAGGCGCGCGCCAGTCTGCGACAGACACTGCTGGCGCTGAAGAAACAGCTCGAGCCGATCTGTCCGGACCTGTTCGAAGTCACGCGCGAGCGGATTTCCATTCGCGCCTCGGCGGTCGGCTCGGATCTGACCGCGCTGGAAACCGCGCTTTCCCAGGGACAATGGACACGAGCAACCGAACTGCTCGAAGAGATCGGCGCACGCCCGCTGCTGCACGGATTCGAATTCGGTGACGCTTTCGCGCACTGGCTGGCGACGCGGCGCGAACGGATCGAACACGATCTCAAGCACGCGATCGAACAGGCCTTGATGCAATTGCAGGACTGCGGCAACGACCCGGCATGGGCCCGGCTGCTGGCAGCCTGGCAACGACATACACCAGGAGATGAGTCCGGCCGGTCCGAGACCCGAATCCGGATTGCGGTCCTGCCGCTGCGGGTCATCGGTCGGGACGACGAGCAGGAGATCGCCCAGGGACTGTTCGAGGAACTGGTGACCGCGCTGGGGCGAATGCCACAATTGCAGGTGGTCGGGCGTGGTTCGGCGTTGAACGTCGCGAAAATCGAACTGCCGCTGCCGGAACTGGCCCGGCTGTTGCAGGTCCAGCTTCTGGTCCAGGGCTCGGTTCAGCGCCAGAACAGCGATCTGCGCGTGCATGTCAGCCTGGTCGACGGTCAGACCGGCCTGGAGCGCTGGTCGCACGGATATCCAGGCTCCACCGGGAACCTGTTTGCGTTGCAGGACGAAATCGCCCGGGCGGTCGGAACCGAACTTGGCCGCGTGCTGCAGATCGATACCCCGGCTCCGCCGACACGGCATATCACCCGCAGCAACGCGGCCTACGCGCTGTACCTGCAGGGCCGTGCGCTGACCATGCGGGCGATCGGCGACGGCGTGCTGCCCAAAGCCATCGAGCTTCTGGAAGCCGCGCTGGAAATCGACCCCGAGTTCGCCGCCGGCTGGACCGCGCTGGCCGAGGCCTACGTCTACACGGTCGTCTACACCCCCTGCCTGGACCGGCTGGACAAGACCCGGCGCATGGCCGAGTGCGCGACGAAGGCGATCGAGCTGGATCCCGGCCAGGGCCATGCCCGCGCCATGTTGGGCATCCAGCGCTGGACCGAACACAATCCAGCCGCTGCGCTCGACCTGGCCTTCGAGGCCTACCGCCTGGAGCCGGACAACCCGGATGTCATCCTGCGGTTGGGTGCATTCCTGCTCTATATCGGTCGCACCCGCCAGGCCCTGCCGTATATCGAGGCGGCGGTCGACCGCGATCCGGTCAACGGTCGCAATTTCGCGATGCTTTCGGTGGCCCGACTCAACCTCGGCAACATCGACGGTGCGATCGCCGCCGGCCAGCGCATGGTCGATCTTGGCCTGCCGTCGATGTGGCTGGCGGTGGCCACGGCTGCGGCCGGCGACCGCAAGCTTGCCGTCGAGCAGTACTGGCAGACCCGCCTGTTGATGAACAGCGTGCTGTTTCCGCCGGCCGGTACCCGACCGCTTTCGGGTCCGGCTCTGGACACGTTCTGGCGGATTGCCGCCCGCGGCGTGTGCAGTGGGCGGGCGGTGCATCGAAAGCTGTACTGCGCGATGCTCGACTACCTGCATGCCACCTTGCCCGACCCCTGCGACACCAGCATCGTCGCCCCGGCGATCTGGATGGGCTATGCCCCGATGGTGTTCAAGACCGTCGGCACGCAGGTCACACCGGCCAACATGTATTGCCTGATGTCGCTGTGGGCCGATATCGAGCCGATCCGCCGCGTCCGCCTGCATGCCGGCTTCACGCCGTTCGCCAAGCGCATCGGCCTTGAGGCCGCCTGGGAGAAATACGGCCGGCCGGATCTGTCGCCGGTGCCCGATGCCGACTTTCCCAGCTCCTGACTCGCCCCCCCCGGGCGCCGAATGACGCAGAAATAACGAAGAATTGACGCTGGCGCAATTGTGCTCCGGGTCACATTCGGACTAAATTTCCGTCACGGCTTAACGTATCACTCACCGATCTTTCGTCGCGTGGGGTGCTCGAAGCCAAATCGGGAGCAACGCAAATGAAGAAGATTCTCGCGGCAATACTTACCCTTTCCGCCTGGGCCGCCCAAGCCGGCCATCTTGACGTCATCAGCCTCACGTTGAGCGAAGACTGCACGCTTGAGCAGTACCTTGAAATCGTTGATGACTTCAATGAATGGGGCAAGCCCTACGGCTACCAGACCGAGATCGCCGTGCCGTCGTTCAGCGACAACCTCGCAACGATCTACTGGCTCGGCCGCAGCGCCAATGGCGAAACTTTTGGCAAGGCCCATGACGCATGGGAAGCCGCGCAGAACGACGCCAACAGCGTTCCGGCGCGACTGATGCAGCGCTTCGGCGAATGCGGCGGTGGCAACGATACGCGCCGCGCCTACAGAACGTTCCCGTAAACGGCTCGCGACTGCGCGTCTTCGGAGAAGAGCCGGCAGCCCCGCTGGCCTTCTCCATTCCGCCACGCAGCTCGTCTGCGCAATGCCAATGTCTCGAATACACCAGTACGGGCCAATGGAATGGTTATGGCGGGCTCTTACCTACGGAAATGCAATCCATCTGCGCCGAAGCATAGCGCCATCAGCACAAGTCCTCACACGATGAACCATCTCATACCAGTAAGGAGGTCTCGCGACACCCAAATGAACATCTGTACTTGAGCCCGCCCAAATGCTGTTTTCTTACATCAAATGCAATATCTGTCGGGCAGACGGACACCACCCTCCCAGCCAGATCTTGAGGAGCCAACGGTGCAGCGCCCTGAAACGACTGAACGCAAGATCAACTAGACCAAAAGGAGAAACCACTATGAGAAAGATTCTTGCTGCCGCCGCTGTAGCGATGGTCGCTGGCTGTGCAACGCTTACCGAAGATGCAATGACGCCGATCGCATTTTCGTTCAGTGATGGCTCGAACGGAGCTTGCGTCCTGCAAAACAAGCGCGGCCTCTGGAATGCGGATATCCCGTCGACCGTCTACGTCAGAAAGTCCGATGATTCCTTGCGGTACCAATGCGAGACCGCCGATGGCAGGGAAGCCAACGGTGCCATTGACAGCGAGATGGGAGCAAAGATCGTTGCGAGCGCGGTCTTTCTTGACTTTGGTATCACCGATGCAATCACAGACAAGCATCGCCAGTACATCGGAAACTTCGTGATTCCCATCCGCGCCATCGAAAACTGATCTTCTATTCTCTTGATGCACAACCGATCCATCCAGCAGTGACCACAGCCGAAAGGCACTGGGAGGTGAACGGCGACTCGGGCGACGCAGGCACCTCCAGCGCGCCACGCCGCCACTACAGGCGCATCCACGATGAATCATCTCGAACGAGGGAAGGAGGCCTAGCGGCACCGAAACGAACCGGTGAACCAAGTTTTACCAACATTCTATTTATTTTAATCAAAGGAGAAAGATCATGAATCGTTCAAACATTCTTCGCACATTTACCACGCTTTTCATTACAGCTCTGATCGCTACCATGGCTTCGCCGCTGACTGCTCAGCTGAAAGCCTGGGAAGACTACGAAATCTCCGATGCTTACTGGTCGGTGACGACGGTCAAACTCGAGCCGGGCACGATTGACATTTATCTGGAAGGCCTGAAGTCGACCTGGGTTGCGGCCAATGAAGTGGCAAAATCCCTGGGTCATGTCGAGTATTACGCAATCCACGCCAACCAGGCTGTCGCACCGGGTTCTTTTGATCTCATGTTGGTCATCAAGTTTCCAAGCACCGAAATGATGGCGCCGAACCGCGAGCGCTACAACGCCTTCATGAAGGCCTGGGGCCAGGCGAACATGGACGCGAGCAACACCAAGGTTCGCGAACTGTACAACGAGATTCGCGAAATCCAGGGCGAATACATCACTCGAACAATCACCTTCAAGTGATCTATATATCCTCTGTGCTGCGAGGGAAACATATCCTCGCAGCACAGCTGGATATCTTTTTTCGTTTTCACCGTCTTTGCGATAACAACATGGCAAACATTTCGATCACCTGGGCCGGCAAGGGCATCGGACTCTACGCGCAGACCACGGCATGAGCGACAACCCACCCACGACGGCCCAGATCGCCGCAGACTTTACGGCACTTTGGCTGGCCGGCGAGTTCTACGCGGCCGGTGAGAAATACTGGTCCGAAGATGTGGTGAGCATCGAGCCGCATACCTTGCCCGGGGGTCGCGACCCGATCCATCGAGGCATCGATGCGGTCCGAGCCAGGAACCTGGGCTGGCTTGCAACCCACGGCATCGAGGATCTGAGTATCGACGGCCCGTTCGTGACCGGCGACCACTTCGCGCTGTTCGCCGACATGCTGATCGCCCATGGCGGAAGCAAGACCCCACACAGTGAAATCGCTGTATTTGCCGTGCGTGACGGCAAGATCATTGAGGAGCGACATTTTCATGATTCAAACATACTCTGAAGAAATCACCGATCCGGTTGCGCCGAAGCGGCTTGCACACGTTGTATATCGAACACGCCGATTTGGCGAGATGGTCTGCTGGTATAGCGTGGTGTTCGGAGCACGCGTGCAGCATCGCAACCCCGCGATGGCTTTTCTTACGTTCGATGACGAGCATCATCGTTTTGCTTTCCTGGATCTCGCAATTATTGATCCGAAAGGAGCACAACGAAGAAACACGAGCTGGATTGGTGTCGATCACCTGGCCTGGACGTATGGCTCGCTGGACGAACTGTTCATGAATTACCATCATTGCAAGTCGCACGGCATCATGCCGTACTGGTGTATTCATCATGGCCTGACGATCTCCATGTATTACGCCGACCCCGATGGCAATCAGATGGAATTCCAGGTTGACGCCTTCGATACGACCGAGGAATGCAATGCCTATATTTCCGGCCCTTCTTTCGAAGCCAACCCGGTCGGCGTCGAGTTTGATCCCGAGCAATGGTTGGAGGCCGTACGCGACGGCGCTTCGCTGGCGGACTTCCGGGTACGGACCGTGCATGCACCGGTCTCGCCGATAAGGGGCGCAGTCAGTGAATTGCTCTGACGACTTCAGGAAGCCAGAACCACATGCGAGGTTCACTCGATGAGCCTGACACTCGACACGCCAGCTCTCGCGCCGACAGCGAAACGAGACCGTTACGTCGTCATGGACGTTCTGCGCGGCTTCGCGCTGCTCGGCGTGATGACGATCAATCTCTATGAGTTCGGCGGCGTGGATATTCTGATCACCGCCGATCAGCTGGCCGCGCTGCCGTCGGCGGCACTCGACGAGCGGCTTGAGTTCTGGATCAAGCTGTTCGTTTCCGACAAGGCCAACACGCTGTTCGCCTTCCTGTTCGGGCTGGGCTTCTGGGTCCAGATGGAGCGCCTTCAGGCGCGCGGCGCGCCGTTTCGGTCGATCTATCTTCGGCGCGCCGCCATCCTGCTGATCCTTGGATGGATTCATCTGCTGTGTCTGTTCGGCTGGGACATTCTGCATATCTACGGCATCACGGCGTTCGTCCTGTTTTTCTCTCGAAAGCTGCCGGATCGGGCGCTGCTGTGGATCGGCCTTGCACTACTCCTGTTCGCCAAGCCATTCGTGACCTGGGCTTTCGAGGCCGGCGGGATAACCGCGCTGTTCGATGATCCCGTTGCCGCCGAGGCCGGCGTCCTGGCCCGCCAGGCCGCAGCGCAGTCGGGAGACTTCTTCACCTTCATCGCGCTGATGAACAAGGACTATCTCACCTGGTTCCTGTCGGGCGGCTTGCTCGGCTGGATCTTCTACGCGCTCGGCCGCTTCTTCATGGGCGCCTGGGTCGCGCGCCGGGGCTGGATCCAGAATGCTTCGGACAATCTGCCGATGTTTCGTCGCTGGCTCTGGCCGCTGCTTCTCGTCGGTCTGCTGCTGGAAAGCGTTCATCTGCTCACCGAGGATGTGCCCGAGACTGCGCTGTTCGGCCAGATCGAGCTGTTGCGAGTCGCGCTGCATGCTGTGGCCACGCCCCTGATCGCCGCGGGTTATATCTGCACGATCGTGATGCTGTTTTACGGCGGTTGGTTGAGCTGGCTGGTCAGGCCATTCGCACCGGTCGGTCAGATGGCGCTGACCAACTACCTGACCCAGAGCGTCGCCATCATCCTGATCCTGACGTCGGTAGGCCCCGGCCTCGGTCTGGCAGGAAACGCAGCCATCTCGACCTTTCTGCCGCTGGTGCTGACCTTCTTCGCCGCACAGATCCTGTTCAGCCATTTCTGGATGAAGTTCTTCGCCTTCGGCCCGGCCGAATGGCTGTGGCGCACCCTGACCTACGGCACCCGGCCGCGCTTCATCCGCCCCGCGGTCCAACCACAATCCGCATGAAAAAGGAGAAAGATCGATGAACAATCCTGTTTCCGAGGACGACATCCGCCAGATCGAAGCCGTGATGCAGACCTACGTCGAGGGCGGGCGGACCGGCAGCGTCGATACCCTGCGCCCGATCTTCCACGAACTGGCGACGATCTGCGGCTACGTTGGGCCCGACCTGTTCGCCGGGCCGATCGAGATGTTCTACGACTGGCATGCCGATAACGGCCCGGCCGCCGGGCTGACGGCGGGGGACATACGGATCGAC
>JAVVDS010000069.1:0-9249 GCA_032251295.1 Desulfuromonadales bacterium
GTGAGCTGACCCTCGAAGAGTTCCCTTCACCTGCTGACCTCTGGCTGAGATACAAACAATGGCGAGGAATTGACCCGCCCGAGGACCGCATCTACATATCGCCTAACCCTTTTTTTATTGCGCTGGCCGTAGCGATCCTAATCACTATCGAAAAGATAGACTAATGGACATATTTACTTGACAAGAAAGGTAGGCATGAGTTAGAAGTAAAAAACACAACCAATCTTGAAAATAAAAAAAGGAATGACCCATGTGCCAGTTGCTCGGCATGAATTGCAACGTCCCGACCGATATCTGCTTCTCTTTCGCCGGCTTCCGCCGCCGCGGCGGCGATACCGACGTGCATGGCGATGGCTGGGGGATCGGTTTTTTTGAAGGGAAGGGGGCGCGGCTGTTTCTCGACCCGCAGCCGTCGGCGCATTCACCGCTGGCGGAACTGGTCCGCAGTTATCCGATTCGTTCCCTGAATGTGGTCGCCCATATCCGCAAGGCGACCGAAGGGATAACCTCTCTGGAAAACACCCACCCGTTTCAGCGCGAACTCTGGGGGCGGCACTGGCTGTTCGCCCACAACGGCCATTTGCCCGAGTTCCGTCCGGACATGCCCGACTGGTTTACACCGGTCGGCTCAACCGACAGCGAGCGGCTGTTCTGCTGGCTGCTGAACAGCCTGCGTCAGCGCTTCGGTGCGGTCGCGCCGCCGGCCGATGCCCTGTTCGCTGCACTGCATGAGTTGACCCTGGAGTTCGCCGGGCTCGGTATCGCCAATTACCTGCTGGCCAACGGCGAGGTGATGCTCGCCCACTGCTCGACGCGGCTCAGTTACATCGTGCGCCAGGCGCCGTTTGGCGAGGCCCACCTGACCGATGAAGATGTCACCGTCGACTTTCGTGAACTGACCACGCCGAGCGACCGGGTCGCCGTGATCACCTCGCTGCCGCTGACCGACAACGAAGCCTGGGTTGACATGCGTCCCGGCACCCTCTGGATGTTTCGCAACGGCGAAGTGGTTGCCGGTGCCAACACTCTGCCGAGTCCGGTGCGCTCGATGGCCGAATTCTACACGCAAGAAGTCGCCTGACGCCGGTTGCGTGATCTTGGTCCTCTTGCAGCCGGTGTAACCCGCTGCTCTGTCTGTGTTGAATCGTTTACTGGCAGCCGCCGGTTTAGTGGCTGAACGAATCAACGCTTCAACGTTTCAACGCATCAACATAAAGGCTCCCCATGGCACACCAATCCGCCCTGATTGCCGAGGACATTCACGCCTATCTGCAGGCCCAGCAGGAAAAGTCGCTGTTACGTTTCATCACCTGCGGCAGTGTCGATGACGGCAAGAGCACCCTGATCGGCCGCCTGCTCTGGGATTCGAAGATGATCTTCGAGGATCAGCTGGCTGCTCTTGAGGCGGACAGCAAGCGGGTCGGTACCCAGGGAGACAGGATCGACTACGCTCTGCTCCTCGACGGCCTGCAGGCCGAGCGCGAGCAGGGGATCACCATCGATGTCGCCTACCGCTTCTTCTCCACCGACAAGCGCAAGTTCATCGTCGCCGACACCCCCGGCCACGAGCAGTACACACGCAACATGGTGACCGGCGCCTCGACCGCCGACCTGGCGGTGATCCTGATCGATGCCCGCAAGGGGGTGCTGACCCAGACCCGCCGGCACAGCTACCTGGTCTCTCTGGTCGGCATCCGCCATGTTGTGCTGGCGATCAACAAGATGGACCTGGTCGCTTACCGTGAGAGCCGCTACCAGGCGATCCTCGACGAGTACCGGCAGTTCGTTGCGCCCCTCGGCTTCGCATCGTTGACCGCCATTCCGATCTCCGCTCTGGAAGGGGACAACGTCATTGAGAGTAGCGGCAATACTGGCTGGTATCGCGGGCCGACCTTGATGCAGTCTCTCGAATCGGTGCCGGTTCGCACCCAGGTCGACAGCCGGCCTTTTCGCCTGCCGGTGCAGTGGGTCAACCGGCCGAACCTCGATTTTCGTGGCTTCTGCGGGACGATCGCTGCCGGCCTGGTGCGCCCCGGCGATGAGATCCAGGTCAGCCCGTCCGGACAGAAAAGCCGGGTCGACCGGGTCGTCACTTTCGGTGGCGATCAGCCGCAGGCGGTCGCCGGCCAGGCGGTGACCCTGACGCTGCACGACGAAATCGACATCAGTCGCGGCGATACCCTGGCGGCTGCCGCCAGCCCGCCGGCGGTCGCCGACCGTTTCGAGGCGACCCTGGTCTGGCTGCACGCCGACCCGCTGCTCCCCGGGCGCAGCTATCTGCTGAAAAGCGGTGCGGCCAGTATTCCGGCCCAGGTCGACAGCCTGCAGCACAAGGTCAACGTCAATACTCTGCAGAAGGAGCCGGGCAAGACGCTGGCCCTCAACGAAATCGGGCTGTGCACTCTCAGCACCGACCGGCCGCTGGCCATCGATCCCTACCGGCAGAGTCGCGCCACCGGCAGCTTCATCCTGATCGATCGCCTCACCAACGCCACGGTCGGCGCCGGCATGATCGAAACGCCCCTGGCGCAGGGGCGGGAACGGCACTGGCAGGCGATCGAAGTCGACAAGCAGGCCCATGCGGCCCTGAAGCGGCAGACGCCGAAAGTCCTCTGGCTGACCGGCCTGCCGGGAGCCGGCAAGTCGACCCTCGCCAACCTGGTGGAGAAGAAGCTGCACAGCCTCGGCCGACACACCTGTCTGCTTGATGGCGACAATCTGCGCCTCGGCCTGAACCGTGATCTCGGTTACGATGCCGCCGACCAGGTCGAGCATGTCCGCCGCATCGCCGAAACCGCTCGTATCCTGGTCGAGGCCGGGCTGATCGTCATCGTCTCGGTCCTCTCGCCGTTTCGCAATGAACGGCGCAAGGCCCGGGAGATCTTCGCTTCGGGCGAGTTCATCGAGGTCTTTCTCGATGCCCCTCAATCGCTGCGCCAGCAGCGTCTCGCCAAGGTCGACCGGCGCCTGCCGAGCCGCGACCTTACCGGCTACGAGATTCCGGAGCAGCCGGAATACGTCTTCGATACCGGTGTCAGAACTCCCGAACAGATCGCCTTGACCCTGGTTGATGACCTGTTTCGTGACGAACCGCAGCCGGAATGGCAGATCTGAGCACGTCCCTGGCCTTGCCCTTTTGCCGGTTGGCGGGTATCTTTTGAAGGGACCGCGCACCGCCGATCTGGCTGATCGATTCCACTCCGGGGCGTGGCGGAGGGGTCATGTCCCGTGCGAAAAACACTCTGTTCCTGATCAACCTGGTCTGCGTGCTGTTGCTGGTCCTGCCGGTGCGCGCCGAACAGTCCCTGGTCGAGCCGCCCGGCCCGTCGACCGGCGAGTGCGCCTTCGAGATCGATGCCTCGCCGCAGTCGTCCGGCGCGCCGAGCGACGCCTGTATGCCGCCGGACGATGCCGGCATGGCAAGCAGCCAGTCGCTCTGGCCGGCACCGGCGACAACCGCCCGGCAGACCTTGGCCGATGCCGCCGAGCCGCCGCAGAGTCGGGCCGACGCCGACCGGGACGGCCTCTCTTTGCCGCCGATTATTGTCTACCTGTTCTGGGGGGACGGTTGCCCGCACTGCGAAGACGAGAAGCGGTTTCTCAAGGAGTTGCGACGGGAGGAGCCGCGACTGGAGGTGCGCGATTTTGAAGTCTGGCACAACCGGGACAATGCCGCCGTTCTGATCGACCTGCTGCGCGCACGCGATGTCCGTTCGGCCGGCATCCCGGTGACCCTGATCGGCGACCGGCTGCTGGTCGGCTTCTCGGCACAGACCGCTGACGAGCTGCGCGAACGGGTCGCCGTATGTGCCCGCAGCGACTGTGGCGATCCGCTCGCAGCGCCACCGCTTCTCTCCGCGCCGCCGACCGCCGCCGAGTCGTCAGCACCGCCGGCCGCGGCTGTCCAGGCCGTGCCGGCCGAAACACCGATCCGTCTCCCCGTGCTTGGCGAGCTCGATCCGGCCCGGGCGTCCCTGCCGCTGCTGACCCTGGTGCTCGCCGGTCTCGACAGCTTCAACCCCTGCGCCTTCTTCGTGTTGCTGACCCTGCTCAGCCTGCTGGTTCAGGGCGGCTCGCGTCCGCGAATGTTCCTGATCGGCGCGGTCTTCGTCTTCTTCTCCGGTTTTATCTACTTTCTGTTCATGGCCGCCTGGCTGAACCTGTTCCTGCTGCTCGGTCAGGTCGAATTGATCACGCGGCTGGCCGGGGCGGTCGCCCTGCTGGTGGCAGCGCTCAACCTCAAGGACTTTTTCTGGTTCGGGCGCGGCCCGTCCCTGTCGATCCCGGATCAGGCCAAACCGAAGCTGTTTGCCCGCATGCGCGGTCTGCTGCAGACCGGCTCGCTGCCGGCGCTGCTGTTCGGCACCAGTGTGCTGGCGATTGCGGCCAACAGTTACGAACTGCTCTGCACGGCCGGCTTCCCCATGGTCTTCACCCGGGTGCTGACCCTGCACCAGCTGCCGCCGACCGCCTATTATGGCTACCTGGTCCTCTACAACCTGGTTTACGTGGTGCCGCTGCTGCTGATTGTTCTCGCCTTTGTCTGGACCATGGGACGGCACAAGTTGACAGCATGGCAGGGGCGGGTGCTGAAGCTGGTCTCCGGAGCGATGATGCTCGGTCTCGGCCTGCTGCTGCTGACCCGTCCGGCGCTGCTCGGCAGCGCCTGGGCTTCCCTGACGGTGCTCATCCTGGCTCTGGCCGGAGCGGTGCTGATCGCCATTTTAACCCGGGTTCTGGAGCGGAAGAGAGGTCTGCCGTGAAGACTGTCGCTGCCGAACTCGCCTATTTTCTGCGCGGCCGTGCGCGACAGAACCTCAAGGCTCTGGTTTACTACTGCCTGTTTCTGGCCAGCCTGATGCTGGTCTATGCCACGTTGTTCCGCTTTCTCATGTGGCATCTGGAGGGGCGTGAATACTCGCTGATCGCCGGGATCTACTGGACCATTACCGTCATGACCACCCTCGGCTTCGGCGACATTACCTTTCACAGCGATGCGGGGTTCGTCTTTGCCGCCCTGGTGACCATCTCCGGAGTGGTCTTTCTGCTGATTATTCTCCCTTTCGGTCTGATCAGCCTGTTTCTGGCCCCCTGGATCGAATACCGTCTGCGTAATCGCTTCAATCAGGGTCTGCCGAACAAAGCCTCTGGCCACGTGGTGATTTTCGGTTACAACCCGATTGTCGGCGCCTTTGCCGCCAAACTGGCGCAGCAGCAGATACCGTTTGTCATCGTCGTTGCCGACCACGAGCAGGCGCAGCGCCTCGAAGATGTCAGTCTGCCGGTGGTGTGCGGCAGGGCGACTGACGCTTTCGTCTTCGAATCGATTCGCCTGACGACCGCCCGCCAGGTGATCGCCTGTCTCGGCGATCCGGAAAATGCCACTCTCTGCCTGCTGATCCGTCAGCAGGCGCAGGTGCCGATTGCCGCCTTTGTCGAAGATTCCGGGCACAGCAGCCTGTTGCGCCAGGCCGGGGCCAACCAGGTGATCGCCCTGCACAAGATCCTCGGGCGCTATCTGGCGATCCGCTCCACCACCTGCGGCGCTTTAGCCCATATTCTCGATACCTTCGGTGAACTGCGGATTGCCGAGATTCCAGTGCATGGCACCCCGTACGCTGGTATCCGTCTGGCGGAGGCGAAAATTGGTGAGCAGACCGGACTGGCGGTCATCGGCATCTGGGAGCGGGGCAGCTTCGCCATCGCAACGCGTGACACTCTGCTCAACGAGGACGCCCTTTTGGTTCTGGCAGGAACCAGGGAACAGCTGGAGGCGTTGCAGCAACTCACCGGCGAACAGGCCAGTGACGATCTGGTCTTCATTCTTGGTCACGGTCGAATCGGTTGCGCCGCGGCCCGCTTTCTGGAGCGGCGGCCGGTGCCGTTCCTCCTGATCGACCGCTCGGAGAACCCGAGCTGCCACGAGCACGTGCCGATCTATGGCGACGCAACCTTGCGGCATGTCCTCGACCAGGTCGAGATCGACCGGGCCAGAGGGGGCATCGTCACCACCAATGACGACGACACCAATATCTTCCTGACCTTGGCGATTCGCCAGCGGCTGCCGCATGTGCGCCTGGTGGCGCGCGCTAATTGTGACGAGAGTGTGGAGGCTCTCTACCAGGCAGGTGCCGATTTCGTTGTCTCCAACGCCTCGGTCGGTGCCAATATTCTGCTCAATATTTTGCAGGGGAAGGCGACGGCGTTTGTCACCGAAGGGATCAGTGTCTTCCGGCGATCCACCCCCAGGGGGCTGGTCGGCCAGACCATTGCCGACTGCCGGCTACGGCAGCGGACCGGTTGCTCGATTGTCGCTATCGAGTCGGAGGAGTCCGGTGACGTGCTGGTCTCCCCGTCGCCCGAGACCCCTCTTGCCGCCGACAGTACCCTGCTGCTGATCGGCACCGCCGAGCAGGAAAGGCTGTTCGATACCGCCATTGCACAGGACTGACCGGCTGGCGTGTTATGTGTCGGGTTTGTCAGGCGACGGGTTGCGGTCGGCTTGGCCGGCTCTGTTGCCAGCGGACCGCCGGGCCGAAGATGAGGAGCGCCGGGCGGGGCACCCCGCGGCTGGCCTCGGGCAGTTGGCCGAGAGTGGTCGGCAGGCAGCGCTGGTCGGCGCGCGAGGCGTTGCTGACAATGGCGGCCGGCAGGTCGGTACTGAGTCCCGCTGCGAGGCCGGCTTGGGCGATCTCCGCGGCACAGCTGATCCCCATGAGGACGACGACGGTGTGGTCCGGTTGCCGCAGCAGCGGCAGCCAGCCGAGATTGACGCGGCTGCCGGCCAGGTGGGCGGAGACGATGGAGACGCCGGTCGCATAACCGCGTGCTGTTACCGGGATGCCGGCCAGGGTCGGCCCGGCCAGGGCTGAGCTGAGGCCGGCGATCACCTCGACACTGATGCCGTGACCGCGCAGGAAGTCGACTTCTTCAGTGCCGCGGCCGAACAGGAACGGGTCGCCGTTCTTCAGCCTCGCCACCTGCTTGCCCCGCAGGGCTGCATCGAGCAGCAGCCGGTTGATGTCGGCCTGGCTGCGACTGTGCGCCCCCTTCTGCTTGCCGACGTCAATCCGCTCGGCACCTTGCGGTACCAGATCGAGAATCTCCCCGGGAATCAGGTGGTCGTAGAGCACCACTTCGCTCTGGCGGATCGCCTTTACAGCCTGCAGGGTCAGCAACTCAGCGCTGCCAGGGCCGCAGCCGATCAGCAGTACCCGGGCCAGCCGCTTGCGGGTTTGTGCCGGGTCGCTTCGGCCTTCGGTCCGGTCGAGGGCCTCCTGGTGGGCCAGTTCGCCGAGATCTTCGGGGAGCAGGGCGCGGATGCGGTCACGCACGGTCTGCCCCAGGGTCGGGCTGGCGCCGTCGGTGGAGACGGCGATTTTCAGTGGACCGTGGTTGAGCAGGGCGGCGAAGTAGAAGTCGCAGGCGTGCGGGCGGTCGACGGTGTTGACCAGCAGGAAGCGGCGCTCTTTTTCCGCCCGGATCAGGGCGGCGACCTGTCGGCTGCCGGTGGCATCGACGATAATGTTGAAGGGGGCGAGGTCGGCGGCAGAGATCTCTTTGCGGTCGCGGTCGCAGGACGGGGTCAGTGCCAGAAACTCCGGTGAGGCTTCGGCGGCGATCGTGTGAAAGGCGATGCGGTTGTCGAGCAGCACCTGGGCCTTGCGGGCCGCGACCCTGCCGGCACCGAGCAGCAGCAGCCGCGGGTTGGTCAGTAGCACCGGCAAGCTGGCCCGCAGGGTCCCGTTCATAGTGCGAGGCTGTGCAGCCGGCGGAACAGCTGGTCCCGGTCCAGATCTGCCGCCAGAATCTGTCCCAGCCCGTCGCCCTGTCGTCGGTAGAGGGTGAAGAGCGCCTGTCGCTCTCCATTGTCGCCGGTCTGCAGGCCGCTGGTCATGATGCCGATCCCGGCCAGCTGCGGCTGGGAACAGCTGTTGCGGCAGCCGGAGATCGCCAGACTGCCGGCCCTGCCGATTACGGGGTGATCGGCGAACCGGTCGTGCAGCTCCCCGGCCAGTTCGCGGGTCGCCACCAGGCCCATGCGGCATTCATGATTGCCGGGACAGACCCGCAGGCGTGCTGTCAGGCGGTCGTCGAAGTCGATCCCCAGCTCGCTTAGACGGGTCTGCAGCCGGTCGCTCTGGCTCTCTGCGGCCAGTGGGATGACGATATTCTGGTCGCTGGTTATCAAGAGTACGCCAGTCGCCAGTTCGTTAGCGGCCACCGCCAGTTGGCCGAAGGTTTTTGCCGGCAGTTCGCCGGCAAAAACCGGCAGCTCGACCCACAGCGCTCCGAACGGCAGCGGTGCCGGCGCCAGGGGGGGGGCATCCACCGGCCGGGGGCGGTTGGCCAGTTCGGTGGCGACCAGAACGCGAAACGGCTCTTCGCCGATCAGGTTGAGCAGGAACTTGAGCCGTTTCGGCGGCGGCGTGTGCTGGCGATAGACGGCGACAATCGCCTCGACCAGCGGTAGCAGCTGGTTCTCGGCGACGCCGGTGGCGAAGGGGATGGCGGCCTGCGGCTCGCGGCCGAGCCCGCCAGCGCACCAGACATCGTAACGCCGCTCTGGAGACTCCCCTGTGGTCAACACCAGACCGACATCCTGGATCAGGTGCCGGGCGTTCTGGTAGCCGGCTTCGATGGCGACCTTGAATTTTTTCGGCAGCCCTTCAAACTCCGGGTTGCCGGCGAAATGGCGGGTGAAGTGCTCGGCCAGGGCCTGCACCGCGGCAAAGCCGGGGCCGAAGCCGGTGGCGCAGGAGATGCCGCGCACCGCGCCGCCGCAGGCGCCGCGCGTGGTCAGGCCGACCCGCTCCAGTTCGGCGAACAGACTGTCGAGCTGCTCAATGCGCACATCGTGAAATTCGATGCTGCCACGGCAGGTCAGATGCAGCCGGCCGCTGCCGAACTGTTCGCCAAGGCGGGCGACGGCCTGTGCCTGATCGCTGTCGAGCAGGCCGGCGGCGAGCTTGACCCGCACCATCAGCCGGCCGGAACTGTCCTGGGGATAAACGCCGCGCAGCCGCAGCTTCTGGATCTCTTCGTTCATGGGAAACCTTGATGTTGATTGGTTGATGCGTTGATGCGTTTATTCGTTGATGCGTAGAGACGTAGAGACGTAGCATGCTACGTCTCTACAAACGAATCAACGAATCACCGAATCAACGCGAGCGCAGCGAGCATTCAACCGCCTTAAAAATACCCTTCCTGCTTCTTCTTCTCCATGCTGCCGGCCTGGTCGTGGTCGAT
>JAVVDS010000070.1:0-9002 GCA_032251295.1 Desulfuromonadales bacterium
ATCGACCACGACCAGGCCGGCAGCATGGAGAAGAAGAAGCAGGAAGGGTATTTTTGATGTCTCATCAATCCGATCTGATTGCGACCGATATCGCGGCCTACCTGAAGTCCCAGGAAGAGAAGTCGCTGTTGCGCTTCATCACCTGCGGCAGTGTCGATGACGGCAAGAGCACCCTGATTGGCCGTCTGCTCTGGGACACCAAGCTGATCTACGAGGATCAGCTGGCTGCCCTCGAAGCCGACAGCAAACGGGTCGGCACCCAGGGGGAGGCGGTCGACTACGCCCTGCTCCTCGACGGCCTGCAGGCCGAGCGCGAGCAGGGGATCACCATCGATGTCGCCTACCGCTTCTTCTCCACCGACAAGCGCAAGTTCATCGTCGCCGACACCCCCGGCCACGAGCAGTACACACGCAACATGGTGACCGGCGCCTCGACCGCCGACCTGGCGGTGATCCTGATCGATGCCCGCAAGGGGGTGCTGACCCAGACCCGCCGGCACAGCTACCTGGTCTCTCTGGTCGGCATCCGCCATGTTGTGCTGGCGATCAACAAGATGGATCTGATCGGCTACGATCGGGCCGCGTTCGAGACGATCCGCGACGAGTATCTCGCCTTTGCCGGCGCCCTCGGTTTCGACGAGGTGACCTGCATTCCGATGGCGGCGCTGCACGGCGACAATGTCATCGCGCAGAGTCCGCGCACTCCCTGGTACCACGGGCCGAGTCTGCTCGCCTGCCTGGAGACGGTCAAGGTCGACAATCGCGCCCTCGAGCGGCCGTTTCGTCTGCCGGTGCAGTGGGTCAACCGCCCCGATCTCGACTTTCGCGGCTATTGCGGCACGATCGCCTCCGGCCGGGTCCGCCCCGGCGATGCCGTGGTCGTCCCCTCGTCCGGGCAGCTCAGCCGGGTGCGGCGGGTCGTCACCATGGACGGCGATCTGACTGAGGCGGTGGCTGGCCAGTCGGTGACTCTGACCCTGGAGGATGAGGTCGACATCAGTCGCGGCGACCTGCTCTGCGATCCGCAGTGCCGGCCGAGTCACGCCGACCAGTTCGAGGCGCACCTGGTCTGGATGCACGAGGAACCGCTGCTCCCCGGGCGCAGCTATCTGCTTAAATGCGGGACCAGTACCGTACCGGCCCAGGTCAGCACCCTGAAGTATCGGATCAATGTCAACACCCTCGAACATGCCGCTGCCAAGACCCTCACCCTCAATGAGATCGGTGTCGGCAACCTCGCCCTCGGCAAGCCGATCGCCGTCGACCCGTATCGCGACAATCGCACCACCGGCAGCTTCATTCTCATCGACCGCATGAGTCATGCCACGGTCGGTGCCGGCATGATCGACTTCGCGCTGCGGCGCGCCACCAACATCCACTGGCAGGCTGTCGATGTCGACAAGGCCAGCCGCGCGGCGATGAAAGAACAGAAGCCGCGGATCCTCTGGTTTACCGGACTGTCCGGTGCCGGCAAGTCGACCATCGCCAATCTGGTCGAGAAAAAGCTGCATGCTCTCGGCAAGCACACCTACCTCCTCGACGGCGACAACGTGCGCCACGGTCTGAACCGCGATCTCGGCTTCACCGACGCCGACCGGGTGGAAAACATCCGCCGGGTTGCCGAAGCCGCCAGACTGTTCGTCGATGCCGGCCTGATCGTGCTGGTCTCATTCATCTCGCCGTTTCGCAGCGAGCGCGACATGGCCCGGGAGATGGTCGCCGCCGGCGAGTTCTGGGAAGTCTACGTGAACACGCCGCTGACGGTCTGCGAGGAGCGCGATCCCAAGGGGCTGTACAAGAAGGCCCGTGCCGGTGAGCTGAAGAACTTTACCGGTATCGATTCCGCCTACGAAGTGCCGGAAGCGCCGGAGATCGTCGTCAATGCCGCCGAGGCGACCGCCGAGGAGTTGGCCGAGGAGATCGTCCGCGCGGTGCTCGGCGAGGAGGCGGTCAGCAACCTGCCCGACGGCAGCGAGCGTTGATGCCGCTATTTCCGATAATGCCGACGGCGTGACGGGAGCGACACTTGATCAGTATTGCCCCGGCGATTGTCCTGCGGCATAGCGATTACGGCGAGGCCGACCGCATCGTCTCGTTTCTGACTGCCGAGCACGGTCGTCTGCGCGGCTTCGCCAAGTCCGCGCGCCGCAGCCGCAAGCGCTTTGGTCCAGCCCTGCAGCCGTTTGCCGAGGTGCTCATGCACTGGACAGCCAGTCCCGGACGCGAGCTGGTGAGCCTGCGCGAAGCGGAACTGGTCAGCCTGCACCACGGTCTGCGGCGTGATCTGGCCAGTTTGGCACTGGCCGGTTACGGCTGTGAACTGGTCGAGTTGCTGTTCGCTGATTCCGGGCCGGCACCGGAGCTGTTCGCCCTGTTGCAGGCGTTTCTGCGTCATCTCGATGGCGAAGGGTTCTCCACGGAAGTGCGCCTGCTGCTGGAGCTGCGTCTGCTCGAACTGGCCGGTTACGTGCCGCATCTGCAGCACTGTGCCGCCTGCTTCGGTGTGCTGCCGGCCGGGCCGGTCGGTTTCTCGGCGGCTGCTGGCGGCAGCCTCTGCCCGGCCTGCGGCGGCGAGGGGCTGCCACTCCAGGTCGACCGGCTGACCCTGGGGAGTCTCGGCCGGATTCTGCGGACGCCGCGGACCCTGTTTGCCGGGTTCCGGCTCAGTCCGACCAGCTTGCGCGAAGGGCTGCCGCTGTTGGCCGACGCTCTCGCCGCGCATCTCGGCCGCCCGCCGAAAAGTCTCGCTTTCCTGCAGTCGGTGGTGCCCGAGCAGGCGGCCGCAGAAGGCCGCTAAGTCGAAGGTTTCAGCCGGTCAACCCCCTTGACAGAACGGCGGCCCGAGGCTAACATGCCGGACCTGTCGCTTGTATACAGTATACGGGAGGGAGCTCGGGACTGGAGGTTTGAGAGTGGTTGTGCCCGTTAGATCCACCAGTCCCGAGTCCCGAGCCCCCAGACCCTGACTTTCCGGAGATATCGTGACTTTTCAAGACCTGATCCTGTCCCTGCAATCCTACTGGGCCAAACAGGGCTGCATTCTGCAGCAACCGTACGACCTGGAAAAGGGGGCCGGCACCTTTCATCCGGCGACCTTTCTCCGTTCCTTAGGCCCCGAGCCGTGGAACGTCGCCTATGTCGAACCGTCGCGGCGGCCGACCGACGGCCGCTACGGCGAAAATCCGAACCGGCTGCAGCATTACTACCAGTTTCAGGTGATCCTCAAGCCCTCTCCACTCAATATCCAGGAACTCTACCTCGACTCCCTGCGCAGCTTCGGTATCGATCCCTTGAAGCACGACATCCGTTTCGTCGAGGACGACTGGGAGTCGCCGACCCTCGGTGCCTGGGGCCTCGGCTGGGAAGTCTGGCTCGACGGCATGGAGATCACCCAGTTCACCTATTTTCAACAATGCGGCGGCATCGACCTGAAGCCGGTCTCCGGGGAGTTGACCTACGGCATCGAGCGGATCGCCATGTACCTGCAGGGGGTCGATAATGTCTACGACCTCGACTGGGGCGGTGGCATCAAGTACGGCGATGTCCATCACCAGACTGAAGTCGAGTTCTCCACCTACAATTTCGAGGAGGCCGACACCGGCATGCTCCTTAAGCTGTTCGACATGTACGAGCAGGAGTGCCAGCGGTTGGTCGGCAAGGCGCTGGTCTTTCCCGCCTACGATTTCGTGCTGAAGTGTTCTCACTCCTTCAATCTGCTCGATGCCCGCGGTGCCATCTCGGTCACCGAACGCGCCCACTACATCGGCCGGGTGCGCAATCTGGCCCGGCTCTGCGCCGAAGCCTACGTCGCCCAGCGTGAGAGGATGGGATATCCCTTGCTGAAGACATGATTTGCGGCACGGGTAAAAACGGCTAAACGACAGAATAACGCAAAGACGCAAAGGATAAACCAAGGCGCAAAGAGTCAGATCCTGAAATGAAAGCTCGAACCTTGAGCAAGGCGCAAAAAAATGAAATTTGAGGCGGATGTCTGTAGAAAAGAGCCTGCAATTAAAGGAGATTTTTCTGCACTTGGAACATCTTTGCGACTTTTTTTCTTTGCGTCTTGAGTGAGCTAAGCGAGCGGGCGTTGCACGAACGGGCGTTAAGATAACTGGAGATATCCATGGCGAAAGAGCTTTTTCTTGAAATAGGCACCGAAGAGATCCCCGCCGGTTTTCTGCCCAAAGCGATGGCCGATCTGGAGCGGATGATCCGCAAGGAACTGGAGAGTGCGCGGCTTGGGTTCGGTGTGATCCGCACCATGGCGACGCCGCGGCGTCTGTCGCTGTCGGTGCAGGCAGTCGACGAGCAGCAGCCGACCCTGAAGATCGAGGCGATGGGGCCGGCAAAAAAGATCGCCTTCGCTGCCGACGGCCAGCCGACCAAGGCGGCCATCGGTTTCGCCCGGGGGCAGGGACTGGAGGTCGGCGAGCTGAAACTGGTCAGCACCGACAAGGGCGAATACCTGTTTGCCGAGAAGGAAGAGCCGGGGCGGCCGACGGCCGAACTGCTTGCAGACATCCTGCCGCGCCTGATCGGCGGACTGCCGTTCAAAAAATCGATGCGCTGGAAAGATCTCGACGTGCGTTTTGCCCGGCCGATGCACTGGATCGTCGCCCTGTTCGGCGGCGAGGTGGTGCCGTTCGCCTTCGGCAACCTGGAGAGCGGCAACCGTTCGCGTGGCCACCGCTTCATGGCGCCGCAAGAGTTTGCCGTGACCGGGCTGGCTGACTGGCAGGACGGCTGCCGTCAGCACTTCGTGACCGCCGATCATGACGAACGCAAAGAGACGATTCGCGCCCAGGTGATCGCGGCGGCCGAGGCGGCCGGCGGTACGGTCAGCATGGACGAGAAGCTGCTTGAGGAAGTCACCTACCTGGTCGAGGATCCGACCGCCCTGTGTGGCAGTTTCGAGGAGAAATACCTGCAGCTGCCGCGTGAGCTGCTGGTCACCTCGATGCGCGAGCACCAGCGTTACTTCACCGTCGAGGACGCGGCCGGCCGGATGCTCAACCGCTTCATCACCATTTCCAATACCCGCGCTGAAGATCCGGCCGTGGTGGTTCGGGGTAACGAGCGGGTGATCCGCGCCCGCCTCTCCGATGCCATGTTCTTCTGGGAAGAGGATCAGAAGGTCAAGCTCGCGAGCCATCTCGACGATCTCAAGAACGTCATCTATCAGGCCCGACTCGGCACCAGCTTCGAGAAGGTCGAGCGGTTTACGACGATTGCTGTGACCCTAGCGGAACGTTTCGAGCCGGCGGCCAGGGAGCTGACGGCCCGTGCAGCCCGCCTCGCCAAGTGTGATCTCGAAACCAAGATGGTCTATGAATTTCCGGAACTGCAGGGGATCATGGGGCGCGAGTACGCCCGGCTGGAGGGCGAAGATGAGCGAGTAGCCTTGGCGGTTCACGAGCACTATCTGCCGACCGAGGCCGGCGGCCAGCTGCCGTCGGACAGCGTCGGCGCCTTCGTCTCCCTGGCCGACAAGATCGACACCATCTGCGGCTGCTTCGGCGTCGGCCTGATCCCGACCGGCTCGGCCGATCCCTACGCCCTGCGGCGCAGCGCTATCGGTGTCCTCAATATTCTGCTCGCCCGCCGCTACGCCCAGAGTATCCCGCAGCTGGTGACGCACAGCCTCGATCTCCTTGCAGCCAAACTGACCCGGCCGCGTGCCGAGGTCGAGGCCGAGGTCGTCGAGTTCATCCGTCTGCGCCTGCTGCATATGCTGACCGGCCAGGGGTTCGCGACTGATGTGGTCGAAGCGGTCCTGGCGGCGCGGTTTGACGATCCCGTCGATGCCCTTGCCCGGGTCGAAGCCCTGGCCAGCCTGAAGGGAGCGGCCGACTTCGAGCCGCTGGCGGTCGCTTTCAAGCGGGTCGGCAACATCATCAAGGGCGGTGTCGCTGCCGCTGTTGATCCGACTCTGTTCGAAACTGACTGCGAGGGCGAACTGTCGCGTGCGGTCGACGCGGTCAGCCAGACGGTCGGCGAACAGGTGGGTCGTGGCGACTACGCCGCCGCCCTGCAGGCGATTGCCGGCCTGCGCACCCCGGTCGACGCCTTCTTCGAAGGGGTCATGGTCATGGCCGAGGATGAACGGGTTCGAACCAACCGGCTGGCCCTGCTCACCCGGGTGGCCAGCTTGTTCGCCGACATCGCCGACTTCACACGTATCGCCGCTTAGAACCTTAAGCGGCGGTTTTATTTTGCCTAAAAAGCGTCGCTTCAAAGCGGCGAAAACTTTACCCACATTAATCAGACTGCGGAGGACAAGACATGGCGAAGTACGTTTATTTCTTCGGCGATGGCACCGCCGAGGGGCGCGGCGACATGAAAAATCTGCTCGGCGGCAAGGGCGCCAACCTGGCGGAGATGACCAGTATCGGCCTGCCGGTGCCGGCCGGGTTTACCATTACCACCGAAGTCTGCACTGAGTTCTACAAGAACGATCGCAACTACCCGGCCGGGCTGGAAGAGGAGGTCAACCAGCACCTCGGGCGGGTCGAGAAGCTGATGGGGAAAACCTTCGGCGACAAGACAAACCCGCTGCTGGTCTCGGTGCGTTCCGGGGCCCGCGCCTCGATGCCGGGGATGATGGACACTGTCCTCAATCTCGGCATGAACGACGAGACGGTGCAGGGGGTGATCGCTCAGAGCGGCGATCCCCGCTTTGCCTACGACTCCTACCGGCGCTTTATCCAGATGTACTCCAACGTCGTCCTCAACCTCGACGGCGACATTCTCGAGCATATCCTCGAGCAGATGAAGGCGGAGCGCGGCGTCCACAACGACACCGACCTCTCCGCCGACGACCTGCAAGAGCTGGTCGGTCTGTTCAAGACCAGGGTCAAGGAGGAACTCGGCCGCGACTTCCCCATGGACCCCAAAGAGCAGCTCTGGGGGGCGATCGGCGCGGTGTTCAGCTCCTGGATGAACGCCCGGGCCATTACCTACCGGCGTCTCAACAATATCCCGGCCGAGTGGGGGACGGCGGTTAACGTGCAGTCGATGGTGTTCGGTAACATGGGCGACGATTGCGCCACCGGCGTCGCCTTCACCCGCGACCCGTCTACCGGTGAGGACTACTTCTACGGCGAGTACCTGGTCAACGCCCAGGGCGAGGACGTGGTCGCCGGCATCCGCACCCCGCAGCCGATCAACAAGGCCAAGCACAAGCCGGGCGATCTGCCGGCCATGGAGGATGTTCTGCCCGACTGCTACCAGCAGCTGGTCAAAATCCGCGCGATCCTGGAGAAGCACTACAAGGATATGCAGGATATCGAGTTCACCATCGAGAAACACAAGCTCTACATGCTGCAGACCCGCAACGGCAAGCGCACCGCCAGGGCGGCGGTCAAGATTGCCGTCGACATGGTGGCCGAAGGGCTGATCAGCAAGGAAGAGGCGATCAAACGGGTCGCCCCGGAACAGCTCGACCAGCTGCTGCACCCCTCCCTCGACCCCCATGCCGCCAGGACCGTGGTCGCCAAGGGTCTGCCGGCCTCACCGGGTGCGGCCAGCGGCCAGGTGGTCTTCTCCGCTGACGACGCCGAGGAGGCCGCCAAGATCGGTCTGAAAGTCATTCTGGTGCGGGTTGAGACCAGTCCGGAAGATATCCACGGCATGCACGCCGCCCAGGGGATTCTCACCGCCCGCGGCGGCATGACCTCCCACGCCGCGGTGGTCGCCCGCGGCATGGGCAAGTGCTGCGTGGCCGGCTGTGGCGACATCAAGGTCGACTATGCCAACCAGAAGTTCACTACCAGAAACGGTCAGGTTTTCAAGAAGGGTGAGGTGATCACCCTCGACGGCTCCACCGGCGAAGTCATGTCCGGCCAGGTGCCGACGGTGCAGCCGGAGCTGACCGGCGAGTTCGGCCAGCTGATGGAGTGGGTCGACGACATCCGTCGCCTCAAGGTGCGCACCAATGCCGACACCCCCCACGACTCCCAGGTGGCCCGCGATTTCGGCGCCGAGGGGATCGGCCTCTGCCGCACCGAACACATGTTCTTCGAGGGGGACCGGATCATGGCGGTGCGCGAGATGATCCTCGCTGCCGATCTCGAGGGCCGCAAGCGGGCTCTGGCCAAGATCCTGCCGATGCAAAAAGGGGATTTCCTCGGCCTGTTCAAGGTGATGAAGGGGCTGCCGGTGACCATCCGCCTGCTCGACCCGCCGCTGCACGAGTTTTTGCCGCACACCGACAAGGAACTCGAGGAGCTGGCGCAAGAGATGGGGGTTGCGGCCCAGATCCTCAAGGCCAAGGTCGAGTCGCTGCACGAGTTCAACCCGATGCTCGGCCACCGCGGCTGCCGGTTGGCGGTGACCTACCCGGAAGTCTACGACATGCAGGTGCAGGCGATCATGGAAGCGGCCTGCGAGCTGATCAAGAACGAAGGCTTCGAGATCGTCCCCGAGATCATGATTCCTCTGGTCGGCGAGGTCAAGGAGTTGGCCATCCTGCGGGCCAACGCTGTGCGGGTGGCCGACCAGGTGATCGCTGACTACGGAGTCAAGGTCGAGTACCTGATCGGCACCATGATCGAGCTGCCGCGCGCCGCCCTGACCGCCGACGCCATTGCCGCTGAAGCGGAGTTCTTCTCCTTCGGCACCAACGATCTGACCCAGACCACCTACGGGCTCTCAAGAGACGACGCCGGCAAGTTCCTCCCCCTGTATGTCGAGCAGGAGATCTACCCGAGCGACCCGTTCGTCGCCCTCGACCAGGCAGGAGTCGGCCAGCTGGTGAAGATGGGCTGCGAGCTCGGCCGCAAGACTCGCCCTGAGATCAAGCTCGGCATCTGCGGCGAACATGGCGGCGAGGCTTCCAGCGTCAAGTTCTGCCACCGCATCGGCCTCGACTACGTCTCCTGTTCGCCGTTCCGGGTGCCGATCGCCCGGCTGGCCGCGGCTCAGGCGGTGCTGGAAGAGTCCTGAGCGGACAACCTGAAGTGACGAACGACAAAGCCCCGCGCCGGATGGTGTGGGGCTTT
>JAVVDS010000071.1:0-6203 GCA_032251295.1 Desulfuromonadales bacterium
CGTGCTCTGGCTTTCCGTTGCGGTGTTTCCAGAGGTGTCAAGCTGAATAGTTACGATGCGACAAGCATTCAGCGGGCCAGCCCCCCTCACCCGCCCTTCGGGCACCCTCTCCCTCCAGGGAGAGGGAAAGAGGAACCGTTCTCTCGGAGGTTTCCTCTCCCCCGGAGAGAAGGTGGCCGAAGGCCGGATGAGGGGCATCCGCGCCGCGCAGGTTCAACGAATCAACGAATCAACGCATTTTTACCACAGACCCAGCGAGATTGCACGGCACTTCCGAACAGACGCGACACCTCGACCGACGGCTTAAAAGTCTGCCGACGCTTGCCAAAGCGACTCAGATACTGAATAATAACAGTCACATCTTTCTGGAGGGATTTATGCTGACCACCTGCCTGAACCGCTGGCTGCTGCTGGCCGTGTTGCTCTGCGGCCCGTCCCTGACCGATGCGCTGGCGGCCACGACAGACGGTGCCCCTGCCACAGAGCCCGCTCCGGCCACCGACTGGACCGACTGGTCCGACGAGTTCGAAGACGACGAAGAGGAGCTCGCCGTCGCCGACCCGCTGCAGACCTTCAACCGGGGGATGTTCTGGGTCAACGACAAACTCTATTTTTACCTGTTCAAGCCGGTCGCTCGCGGCTACCGGTTCGTCGTCCCGGAACCGGGCCGCCGCGCCGTCGGCCGCGTCTTCACCAACCTGTCGGCGCCGGTGCGCATTGTCAATAGCGGCCTGCAGGGGAAGTTTGCCACCAGCCTCGAACATACCGAGCGCTTCCTGATCAACAGCACCCTCGGCATCGGCGGACTGTTCGACATGTACGCCAACGTCGACGAGAAGCCGGCCGTCGAGGATTTCGGCCAGACCCTCGGCCACTACGGCATCGGCAACGGCGCCTACCTGGTGCTGCCGGTGTTCGGCCCGACCACCCTGCGCGACGGCCTCGGCCGGCTTGTCGACCGGCTGGTCGATCCGATCCCGTCCCCCTACTACCTGAAGCTGCACGACCACGAAGCCTGGACCGCCAGCGCCGCCGAACGGATCAACTGGCTCTCCCTCGACCGCGACACCTACGAAGCGATCAAGGAACAGGCCCTCGACCCCTACCTGTTCATCCGCAACGGCTACCTGCAGCGGCGCGCCGCCGCCGTGGCACGCTAGGAATGAGCCGGTTGAGTCCAAATCGGGATCGAAATCGGGATCGAAATCGCCTTACACATCGACGTCATTCCGGCATGATTTTAGCCGGAATCCCGATGTTGCAGAGCCTGAAGACTGGATCCCCGACAAAACCGTTCGGGGATGACGACCCTCGGGCGACTGGTGAATGGCTGCGCATTCTCCCGATAGCGATTTTGCTCCCGATCCCGATAACGATAGCCATCAGATGAAGGAGCCCCACCATGAAACTCATCCCTCTGCTGTTCAGCCTTCTGCTCCTGCTGCCGGCCGGTCCCGCCCTGGCCGAAGAGACTCCACCATCAGCGACCGAGCAGGTCCGGCAGACCGTCGACCGGGTGCTCGAGATTCTGCGCGATCATTCGCTGCAGGGTGAAGAGCGTCGACAGCAATTGAGCCAGACCGTGCGTCATCGTTTTGAATTCTCCATCATGGCGCAGCGCACCCTCGGCAAGTACTGGCAGGACGCCTCCGCTGACGAGCAGAAGCGCTTCGTCGCCCTCTTCTCCGACCTGCTGGAAGGGAGCTATATCGGCCGGGTGGAAGCGTACTCCGATGAGCAGGTGCTGTTTGTCGGCGAGCGGCTGGCCGGCGATCGGGCCGAAGTGGCGACCCTGGTGCGCAACACCGGCGGCGACATCCCCATCGACTACCGCCTGGTGCTGGTCAAGGGAGAGTGGCTGGTCTACGATGTGATTGTGGAAGATGTCAGCCTGATCAAGAACTATCGCGGCAGCTACGGCGAGATCGTGCGCAACGAAGGGTTTACCGGCCTGTTCGCCCGCATGGAAGAAAAGATTCGCCAGCTGCGCACGGAGCCGGACAACTCCTGAGAGACGCCTACAGCCCCCGCTCGCGCAACTCTTCCAGCAGCCGGCGCGTCTCGGCGTCGACCTCGCCCGGCACCGCGACCTCGATGACCGCGTACAGGTCACCGGCGGCACGCCCGGCCCGGCCCGGCACGCCGTAACCTTTCAGACGGAGCTTGCTGCCGCTTCTAGTCCCGGCCTTGACCTTGACCCGCTTCGGCTCGTCCATGGTCGGCACCTCGACGCTGGTACCGAGGCAGGCCCCGCTGAACGGAATCGTCAGATCGACCAGCAGATCGTTGCCGTCCCGGCGGAACCGGTGATCCGCCGTGACACCGATCTCCAGCAGCAGATCGCCAGGCGGCCCGCCGCTCTGGCTGGCGCCCCCCTTGCCGCTGATGCGCAGCTTCTGACCAGCCTCGACCCCCGACGGAATCCGCACCTGAATCTGCTCCGTCTTGCCGTCACGCTCCAGATCGACGCGCCGTTCGGCGCCAAGCACCGCCTGGCGAAACGGAATGGTCAGACGCATCAGGTAGTCCGGCCCCTTGACCACGCGCGGCGCCGGCCGCCCGCCGGGAAAACCGCGGCCTGCCCCCGCACCGCCGAACAGATGGCTGAAGACATCCTCCCGGCCGCCAAAACCGAACTCACTGAAGATATTGCCGAAATCGAAATTGCGGAAAATATCTTCCTGGCTGAAGCGCTGATGGAAGCCGCTGTCGCCGAACTGGTCGTACTGGCGCTTCTTCTCCGGGTCGGAGAGGACCGCATACGCCTCGGTGATCTCCTTGAAACGCTCCTCGGCCTGCTGGTCACCGGGGTTCTTGTCCGGATGATACTTGACCGCCAGCTTGCGGTAAGCCTTCTTGATCTGCTCGGCACTGGCACTCTTGTCGACCCCGAGCACAGCGTAATAATCTTTCGCCATCGGCGCAGTCCTTTTCAGTGAACAGGAACGTGGGGCGTTGAATGCAGAGACGTAGAGACGTAGCATGCTACGTCTCTACAAACGAATCAACGAATCGACGCATCAACGCATCAACATCTTCCCGACCAATCTAATCACCCCCGCGCCAGCGGGCAAGGTGGCCACCGATAAAGTCGATAATCTGCTGGTGCTCATCGTTGCCGCGGCCACTGACGGTGAGGGGCGCACCGAACTCGAAGTGAATGGTGCGTTCGGGGAGGATCGGCCCGTAATCCTTGTGCAGCTTGCCCGGCGACCAGGCCCAGGTCAGAAGCGCCAGCGGCACCACCGGCACACCGGTGCGCGCCGCCAGCTTGATACCGATACTGTTGAACTGCGCCGGGTCGAAATCGACGGTGCGGGTATGCTGCGGAAAGATCACCAGCGAGCGGCCGTCAGCCAACCGCTTCGCCCCCTCCTCGAGAACCGCCTTCAGATCGTCACGCGGATTGACCCGGTCGACCACCACCGGATCACGGCTGCGCATCACATGGCCAAAAACCGGATACTCAGTCAGACTGCGCTTGACCACAAAAGTCAGATCAGCAAGCCACGGCATCACCAGCGACGGCAGAACAAAAGTCTCCAGCGTGCTCATATGATTGCCGATCAACAGACACGGCCCGTCGAGACCACGCAAATGCTCGACACCACGCACCTCGAGCCGGCAGCCGACCGACTCCAGAGCACGCACAATCTCCAGACTGCTTTCGCTCCAGCAACGACTGTCGTAGCGACCATGACGCGCCTGCCAGCTGGCACGACAGACAGTACCGATCGCCTGCAGGTAGAACACCAAGCTCGGATTGCAACGGGCCAGCCAACCAGGAGCCGGCGGCGGTGACACGTAGCTGTCGCCGGCAAAGAACGGCGGAAAACCATGAAGAACACCGGGGTCAGGTCTTGAAAAATCACTTTTATTCACTATCAATCACCTTGCCAAAGAAAAACCGGGGTCAGGTCTTGAAAAATCACTTTTCTTGACGATTGACCACCTTGCTGACCGTCGTGTAATGCAGCCCGAGAGCTTCCGCAATCTCTTTGAGCCGGTAACCGTGCTGCCGGTGAGCCAGCAGAATCCTGCGGTTCCTCTCCAACTTCACCGTAACCACCTCCGGCGGAAAAAGCTCAGACAACGACGGCCGGCCGACATGGCGCTGCTGGCGCGGAATTTCCCGGATGCGGGTCCGGCTGCCGATCAACGCCTGTATCTGCTCGACAAATGTCTCACTGCCGAGGAATATCTGCCCCGTCAACTTCTGCCACGGCGACGACGTCTCCTCCACCCCGTCGCGCACAAAGCGCCGGTACAGGCGACGCGCCGGTTCCAGTGTCGCCGCAAAGTTGCCGAGAATCCAGTCGACGGTCAACAGCCCTGGCCGCGCCGACTGTCCCGCCGTCGGCCGATAACTGCTCCAGCAATAGTCCTCCGCCTGCGCCACCATGCCGGCGCGCACGGGGTTGAGAACCACATAACGGCAAAGTTCGAGCAGGTGGCTCTGTTTTTCGACCAAAACCGCCTTGAACCGTCCCTTGAAGATATGCCCATCACGCTCATGGACCCGGTTGAAGGCCTGAGTATAGACACCGTTCAACTGGCGCATCCCGGCAGAAAGGTTGCCTTCCGGCGTTTCGATCAGCAGGTGGTAGTGGTTATCCATCAGGCAGTAGGCGTGACAGAGCCAGTTGAAGCGTTCGACAACCTGCCCGAGAGTCGCGAGGAACAGCGCGCGGTCGCCGTCATCGCTAAAAATAGCGGCGCTGGCATTGCCACGGCTGGTGACATGATAGACGGCGCCGGGAAACTCTATACGCAGCGGACGAGCCATGGGCGAAGATTAGCAGAGAAAAAGTGACTTTTCAAGACCTGACCCCGAAGTTTATTCCCCGTCACCGTCCCTGAAAAAACGCCCGCACCGCATCGACCACCTGTTCGCCTGCTGCCAGCTCGACATAGAGCGGCAGACGCAGCAGACGCTCGCCGGCGGCTTCGGTGACCGGCAGCTCGCCGTGGGTGCGGCCATAGCGGCGGCCGGCGGGCGAGGCGTGCAGCGGCACATAGTGAAAGACGGTGTTGATGCCGCGCTTTTTGAGAAACGCGATCAGCTCGCCGCGCTCCTGCAGGCTGTCGACCAGCAGGTAGTACATGTGGGCGTTGTGTCGGCATGCCGTCGGAATCACAGGCCGGCGCACCCTCCCCTGCGCTTCGAGGTCGGCGAAACCGTCATGGTAGACCTGCCAGTGCTGGAGACGCCGGGCGGTGATTGCGTCCGCCTCTTCGAGCTGGGCGAGCAGGAAGGCGGCGATGACCTCGCCGGGCAGATAGGAGGAGCCGACCTCGACCCAGGTGTATTTGTCGACCTCGCCGCGAAAGAACTGACTGCGGTTGGTCCCCTTCTCGCGGATGATCTCCGCCCGGTCGGCAAAGCGCGGGTCATTGACCAGCAGCGCCCCCCCCTCGCCGGCAATGATGTTTTTGGTCTCGTGGAAACTGATCGCACCGAGATGACCGATGGCGCCGAGGGGCTGCCCGTCACGTGTGGCCATCAGCCCCTGGGCGGCGTCTTCGATCACCAGCAGGCCATGCTGATCGGCCAGCGCCATGATCGCCGCCATATCGCAGCCGACCCCGGCGTAGTGCACCGGCACAATCGCCCGGGTGCGCGCGGTGATCGCCGCCTCGATCAGACGTTCGTCAAGGTTTAAAGTATCCGGACGGATATCGACAAAGACCGGCACGCCGCCGCGCAGCACGAAGGCGTTGGCCGTGGAGACGAAGGTGTACGACGGCATGATCACTTCGTCACCCGGGCCGATATCCGCCAGAAGCGCCGCCATCTCCAGGGCCGCCGTGCAGCTGTGGGTCAAAAGCGCCTTGTGGCAACCGGTCTGCGCCTCCAGCCAGGCGTGGCATTGCCGGGTGAACGAACCATCCCCGGCCAGCACCCCCTGATGATGCGCCTGGCTGATGTACCAGAGCTCCTTGCCGGTCATGTACGGTTTGTTGAAAGGGATCATCGGTTGCTCGCTTCGCTCGCTGTTGAATCGGTTAATCGTTGATGCGTTTAATCGTTGAACACCATTGTATTCAATCGACAGCTTGCCTTTGAATAACTCTATGCGCTGCACCTTTTGAGCTGAGAGATGCGGAGGGTGTTAATTTTATTGGCAAGGCAGTATCTCTCCTCAGCAGGAAACCTTTTGGTTTGCTCATAAATCGATTTGACTAAACTTCGGGCATCCTGC
>JAVVDS010000071.1:6303-8934 GCA_032251295.1 Desulfuromonadales bacterium
AGGAAACCTTTTGGTTTGCTCATAAATCGATTTGACTAAACTTCGGGCATCCTGCCATGCACCAAGCCTTTCGAAAGAAAAACAGTAACCCATAAAACACCTTCCATTCATTGCATGATGCCCTCGCGAAAAGTCGTCATACCCGTGAAGGCGGGTATCCATGGGTTTTTATCTGACTGAAAAGACTGGATTCCCGTTTTCATGGGAATGACGATCAAGGGCAGTTTGAGCTTTTTTGCGAGTCCATCATTGCATGAGTCCATAAATGACATGCACCACTTTGTCGTTGCAGCAGGCTTCATCAACAGATTAACCAATTAACCGATTCAACGATTAACCGCTTCAACCGCCTATTGCTTCACCCCCACCACCAGCCGCGAACCGCCGAGCGGCAAGTTCAGCCCGGCACGGATCAGCTGGGCTTCGCCGGCCAAAGTCCGGTCGAACAGCGTATTCAGCAGCGGCGGCAGATTGAACTCACTCGAGCCATCAGCCGCCTCTTTCCCCTGCTGGCCGCCAAGCCAGCGCGAGGCCAGCATCGCCGGCAGCAGCAGGGAGACAAACGAACTGCTGCGCACAATCCGCAAGCCGGCACCTTCAACCAGCCGGTGCAGGCTCTCCCGGGAGTAACGCCGCTTGTGGCAGGCGTATTCATCGACCGCACTCCACAACCAGCGATGCTGGGGAACGGTCAGAATCACGCCCCCCCCCGGCTTGACCGCCGCGCAGATCCCGGCCAGCGCCGCGCCATCGTCATCGATATGTTCCAGCACATCAAAAGCGCCGACCAGATCGAACTCGTCGCGAAACGGCATGCGGCGGGCATCCATCTGCAACAGACTGACCCCCGGCAGCCGCTGCGCGGCAAACTTCAGCCCGTCGACAAAAATCTCGCTGCCGCACAGCCGCGCCATCGGGAACGCCCGCGCCACCCCGCGCAGCACGAAACCGGTGCCGCAGCCAATTTCGAGAAAGGACGCCATCTGCGGGAAGTAGGTACGCAGCGCCCAGAGAATCAGCCGGTTGCGCGCCTCAAACCAGAAATGCCCCTCCTCATTCCTTGCCAGACCGGCAAAGGCGGCCGGATCGAAACCGTCGCCGGCATAGGCCAGCTCCGGCGCCCAGCACGGGAAGCCGTCGAGAATCTCGGGCGCAAATCCGCACTGCGGACAGGAGGAGGCGTCCATCGGGTAGTCGTTGTGGCAGGTCGGACAATCGATCATGCCGGCCCCCCTACAGCTCTTCCCATTCGAACCGGCTGACATTCTTCGCCGCCGAGTCGAAATCGATGCCGAGCAGAACGATCGCTTTACCGCTATCGACATATTTCTGATGATAGTCGCGGGCCTTGATCTGTTCAAGCGCCTTGCCGTCGCCATCGACCTTGAACTCGATGACGTAGATCCGTTCCGGCATGCGGACGGTCAGGTCGATGCGCCCCTTGCTGGTGGCGTCTTCAACAGTCAGATCCAGACCGAGACTCGCCAGGTAGGCATAGACGACACTGGCGTAATACCCCTCGTAGCTGGCGATGGTATTGTTGACATAGTTGGTGTAGGGGATCGAGGCGAACAACGCATGCAGAGTCTGCTCGAAGGCGGCCAGATCACCAGCGGTAAGAACCTCGAAGATACGCGATTGGAACATGGCCCGCTCACTGGTCTGACCGGTCAGGTAGCCAAGGACATGATCATTGAACGAGTAGCGTGTTTCCAGATTGGGAAAACAGAGCTGGTACATGGTCATGGCTCCGGCCTGTAGCCGTTGCCTGATCGTCAGGTAGCCCGCCTGGAACAGGATCGGCTCCAGCTCAATCGACTCGATATCAAAACTGTCGAGCAGGCTGTCGCTGGCTTTAAGATTGTCGAGACTTGGAACGTAGTAGTTGTGCTTCTGGATCAGTTTCAGCAGAAAAGTCGGCGTGCCGGTGGCGAACCAGTAGTTTTTGAACGTGTGCTCGTTTTTGATAAACAGCAGAATGTCGAAGGGGTTGTAGACCCGCTCACCGAGGAAGTTGTAGCCGTTGTACCAGTCGCGCACCTTGGCCATGTCGGCGCCGGCGAGATGTGCGGCAAACGTCGTCTCCAGATCGCTCTGGGTGTAGCCGCACAGGGTGGCATAGTCGGAGTTCAGACTGATATCTTCCAGGTTGTTCAGACCGCTGAACACCGACACCTTGCTGAACTTGCTGACCCCGGTCAAAAAGGCGAACTTGACGTGCTCGTCGCTGTCCTTGATGGTGGTATAGAGATCGCGCAGCACCTCTCGTCCCTGCATGGCGACCTCCACCTGATCGAGGTTGTCGACGATCAGCTTGTCGTATTCGTCGACCAGGACCACCACTTTCTGGCCAAACTTTTCCCGCGCCGCCATGATCAGAAACTTGAAACAGCCGCCGATGTCGTCCGGCAGCGGGCACTCGATGCCGAGCCGACGCTGGTTCTCGCCGAGGATGTTGACCACATCCTGTTTCATATCGGCCAGATCACGGGCCACGCCGCCGAAGCTGATCTTGATCACCGGATGTTTGACCGACCAGTCCCAGCGACGTTCTGCCGCCAGTCCGGTAAACAGCTCCCGGCGCCCCTCGAACAGCGCCTGCAGGGTCGAGACCAAAAGGCTCTTGCCGAA
>JAVVDS010000072.1:0-8324 GCA_032251295.1 Desulfuromonadales bacterium
CTCTCACTGAAGAAGGCTGGAATCAGCAGCCCTGGATGTGCTGAACAGTTACAAATCGCCGAATGTATAGACCTTGACAATCGGCAGACGCCTCTCTAAAGTCACATATTCATTATTGTTTAAAGCGACAGGTGAGGATCGGGGTGCCGGAGCGTGCGATAGGGGTTTTTGATTCGGGGGTCGGTGGCCTGACAGTGCTGCGCGAACTGCTGCGCCAGCTGCCGAACGAGCCCCTGGTCTACCTTGGCGATACCGCCAGGGTTCCCTACGGCAGCAAGAGTCCGCAGACGGTGCTGCGCTATGCGGGCGAGGCGGCGCGCTTTCTGGTCGCCCAGCGGGTCAAGCTGCTGGTGGTCGCCTGCAATACCGCCTCCGCCGTCGCCCTGCCGACCCTGGCGTCGGCCCATCGGCTGCCAGTGGTCGGCGTCATCGCCCCCGGCGTCCGGCGCGCCCTGGACGTCAGCCGCAACCGCAGGATCGGCGTCATCGGCACCGAGGGGACGATCCGCAGCGGCGCCTACGAGACGGCGCTCAAAGCCGGCGACCCCCGGGTCGACGTTTTTTCGGCCGCCTGCCCGCTGTTTGTCCCCCTGGCCGAGGAGGGCTGGATGGCACATCCGGCCGCGACCCTGATCGCCACCGACTACCTCGGCCCGCTGCTCGATCACGGTATCGACACCCTGGTGCTCGGTTGTACCCACTACCCGCTGCTCAAGGAGACTCTGCAGCAGGTGGTCGGACCGACCGTGCAGCTGATCGACTCCGCTGAAGAGACCGCCAAGGCCGTGGCCGGCGAGCTCTGCCGCTTTGATCTGCGGCGTCCCGAGAGCGACCAGCCGGCAGCGCGCTACTTTGTGACCGACATCCCCGACCGCTTCGAACGGGTCGGAGGGACTTTCCTCGGTGCCCCCCTGAGCGGGGTCGGCACCGTCACCCTGGACTGAATCGATGCCGAAACAACGCCCCGCCAACCGCACGCGCATCTCCGGCAAGCAACACGACCGTCGCCTGGTTTTCGCGGCCTTCCTGATTCTGCTGCTGGTGTTCGGCGGACTCTTTGTCCGTCTCTACCAGAAAACCGAGCCGGCACTCTTGGCGCCAGCGGTCGAGCAGTCGGCTGAGCCGGCGCGCGAGGTGCTGCTCTACTTCGCCACGCCGGATGCGACCCGCCTGGTCGCCGAGAATCGTGAAATCCCCGGCTGCACGGAGGAACTCGACTGCCTCCGGTCGACCGTCCAGGCTCTGCTGCACGGGCCGGTGACCGATCTGGCGCCGATTTTGCCGTCCCATGCCGTGCTGCGTGACCTGTCGGTCACCGACAGTCTGCTGACCGTCGATTTCGATGCGGCCTTCATTGCCGGCCATCCCGGCGGCACCCAGGGGGAGCTGCTCAGTATTCACGGCCTGGTCGACACGATAGCCGTCAACTTTCCACATATCCGTCAGGTGCGCTTTCTGGTCGATGGTCAGCCGATCGACACCCTCAAGGGGCATGTCGATCTGCGGCAGCCGGTGATGGCCGATTTCAGTCTGGTCGAGGAATCGTCGGCACCGCTGGAGCAGTTGCAGCGGCTTGAGCCGCAGGGAGAGGGGCAATGAGCCGGTTTCTGGAGCGGATCGCCAGCGAGGTGCTGGTTCTCGATGGCGCCATGGGCACCCTGCTGCAGGAGCGGGGCCTGCCGCCCGGCGGTTGCCCTGAGGAGATGAACCGGCTCGCCCCGGAGACGGTCCAGTCGATCCACGCCGCATACGCTGCCACTGGCGCCGACATTCTGGTGACCAACAGCTTCGGCGGTAACCGGCCGAAACTCGCTCACTACGGCCTGGAACAGCAGGTTCTCGAACTGAATCGGCGCGCCGTGGAGATTGCCCGGGCCGCCGCTGGCGACCGGCTGGTCGCCGGATCGGTCGGGCCGACCGGTCGCTTCGTCGAACCGGTCGGCGACTGCCCGTTCAACGAGATGGTCGCGATCTTCGCCGAACAGATCGGCGCTCTGGCCGCCGCCGGCGCTGATCTGATCAGCTTCGAGACGTTCCTCGATATCCGTGAACTGAAAGCGGCGATCATCGCCTGCCGCGACGTCTGCGACCTGCCGATGATTGCCCAGATGACCTACGACGACGCCGGCCGAACCGTACTCGGCACGCCACCGGAGGCCGCCGCGGTCACTCTTGACGCCCTGCGGGTCGATGTCATCGGTGCCAACTGCGGTCTCGGTATCGACGGCATCCACGATGTGCTGCAGCGCATGCGCCAGGTCACCAGCCGGCCGCTGATTGCCCAGGCCAATGCCGGCCTGCCACAACTGGTCGATGACGTGACGGTCTTCCCCGGCACGCCGGCAGAGATGACCGCCTACCATGAACGGCTGATCGCCCTCGGCGTGCGCGTCATCGGCGGCTGCTGCGGCACCACCCCGGCGCATATCCGTGCGATCGGTCAGGCACTCGACGATTTCGACACCTCCTGGACGCCACCGCCGGCCAGAGGCTGGCTCTCCAGTCGCAGCCAGGCGCTCGCCATCGGCGGCGACGCCCCCTGCCGGCTGATCGGCGAACGGATCAATCCGACCGGGAAAAAAGGCTATACCGAAGAGTTGCGCACCGGCAAGACCGCCTATATCCGCCGTGAGGCGGTCGAGCAGGTCGCCGCCGGCGCTCACCTCCTCGATGTCAACTGCGGTGCACCCGGCGTCGACGAGGCTGCCGTCCTGGAGCGGGCAGTGTTCGCCGTCACCGGCGCCTGCATGGCGCCGGTGGTGCTCGACAGCTCCGACCCGGCCGCCCTCGAGCGCGGCCTGCAAGCGGCGGACGGCAAGGTACTGATCAATTCAGTCAACGGCGAGGCCAAGAGCCTGGCGACGATCCTCCCCCTGGCACGCCGCTACGGCGCGGCAGTGATCGGCCTGACTCTCGATGAGGCCGGCATCCCCGCCCGTGCCGAAGGCCGGCTCGAAATTGCCGCGAAGATCCGCGATGCCGTCCTCTGCGCCGGGCTGCCGGAGCAGGATCTGCTGATCGACTGTCTGACCCTGACAGTCTCCGCCGAACAGGGGCGGGCCATGGAGAGCCTGCGCGCCCTGCGGCTGGTGCGTGAGCGGCTCGGTCTGGCGACGGTGCTCGGCGTCAGCAACATCTCCTTCGGCCTGCCGGCACGGCCGGTCCTGTCGGCAACCTTCTTCGCCATGTGCCTGGAAGCCGGGCTGAAGGCGGCGATCATCAACCCGAAAGACGAGCGGATGATGGACGCCTACCGGGCCGCCCAGGTTCTGCTCGGGCACGATGTGCGCGCTGAGGGCTATATCGCCCATTACGCCGCAACGGCAGCGGTCCCGTCCGGCGCTGCCGGTGAACCGGCGGCGCCGGCCGCGATCCGCGAACGACTGGCGGCGGCGATCATCGCCGGCGATGTCGACGGCGTCGTGCCGCTGGTCGAACAGGCTCTTGGTGAAGGGCTCGACAGCCTCACCATCAGCAACCAGGGGCTGCTCCCCGGTCTCGAGGAGGTCGGCCGCCGCTTTGCCGACAACCGCATCTTTCTCCCCCAGGTGATGCGCTCGGCGGAGGCCATGCAGGCCGCCTTCGCCCGCCTCAAGCAGACCCTGGCCGGCGACGCCGGACCGCCCCGCGGCAAGATTCTGATGGCGACGGTGGAAGGCGACATTCACGACATCGGCAAGAACATCGTCTGCACCCTGCTCGAGAACCATGGCTTCGAGGTCATCGACCTCGGCAAGAACGTGCCGGCGGCGAAGATCCTCGCTGAAGCGCGCCGCCATCAGGTCGACGCCGTCGGTCTGTCGGCCCTGATGACGACCACCATCCAGCAGATGGACCGGGTGCTGGAACAGCTGCGCCAGGCCGGCATCAAGGTGTTCACCATGGTCGGTGGCGCTGTGGTCACCCAGGACTACGCCGAGCGCATCGGCGCCGATATCTACGCCAAAGACGCCCTCGAAGCCGTCGCCAAGGTGAAACGGTTGCTGGAGGGGTAGAGTCAGGGACTGGGGGCTAGGGACTGGGGGCTAGCCCCTGCCCCTCTGCATCTTGCGTGAAATCTACGGCTGTGCTAAAGGTAACCTTTTAATACTCTGGCCTTTTCCGGGGCGTGCACGATGGTTGTCGGCTTCAATCACAATATCCGCTACAAGGGGCAGGTCTACCACGTCCAGACGGAAGACAGCGGCCTGAAGAACCCGCATATCGTCACGCTGCTCTATCGCGGCGGGACGATTCTCGCCTCGAAGAAGACCTCCTACGCCGACATCATCAGGGTCGATCAGCTCGAACAGGTCGTCGAGGAGCTGATGAAGGATCAGCACAAGGAGATGCTGCGTTGCCTGAAGGCCGGCCGCTTCGACGAGATCATCGCCCGCTACGAAGCGGCCCACGACAGTCGCCAGCCGGCGGAAGCCGGACCGGCCGCGTCCCCCTCGCCGCCGGCCGCAGCTGCTGCCGCGCAGGCGCCCCCCCCGTCGGCGGCGCAACCCGCCGCGCCGGCGAGGGCCCGGAGCCTTGACGAGATGGTTCTCTCCTATCTGGTCGGCGAAGACAAGCCGGATGCCGGCTAGACCGCCCATGGCTGTTCCCCGGCGTGATGGTCAGCGTGGCGCCAGTCTGCTGCTGCTGCTGGTCACGGTTTCGCTGCTCGGTCTGGCGGCCGCCAAGGCGGGCCAGACCTGGCAGGCGGTCATGCAGCAGGCCCGCGAGGCCGAACTCCTCTGGCGCGGTGAACAGTACCTGCGGGCCATCACGAGTTTCTACGCCGTCAGGCACGGCGCCCAGCAGATGCTACCCACCTCCCTGGACGATCTGCTCAAGGATCCGCGCTTCCCCGGCACGGTTCGCCATCTGCGTCAGATCTACACCGATCCGATGACCGGCGACGACTGGGAGCTGATCAAGGATCCGGCCGAACGCATTATCGGGGTGCGTTCATCCAGTGATCTCGAACCGTTCAAAAAGGACGGTTTCTCCAAAGAGCTCGATAACTTGAAAAGCAAATCGACATACCGTGAGTGGGAGTTCGTCTTCAAGCCACCGAAAGCCGCGCCGGGCCAGACCGGCCAACGGACACAACCGGTGCCGCACCGCGGCCAGCCGGTCAATCCTTTCACCCGGTCGCCCGGTCGTTAGCAGGTCGTTGCCGTGTTTTTCAACAGCCTGATCGGCCGGATCCTCATCCTCTCGCTGCTGCTGTTCACCATCGCCCTCGGCGCGGTGACTCTGGTGCATATTCAGCGGGAACATTCCCATCTGACCGAAAACGGCCAGCGCACCGGCGAACTGATCATCTCCGTGGTCGAACGGGCGATTTTCAGCTCGATGCGCACCGGCAACTCCCGCGATGTGCAGACCATTATCGAGATGGTCGGCAGCGACCCGCGCCTCGAAGGAGTGCGGATCTTCCATGCCAACGGCCGGATCCTCAAGTCGTCCGACCCCCACGAGATCGGCCATCGGGTCAACCCGCACGACCTGGCGCTGTTTCTCAACGACCAGGGGCATGGCGTCTTCCGTGGGCGGATGGGGCACGACGTCCTCGGCATCGTCCGGCCGATCTATTCCGACCCGAGCTGCTTTCACTGTCACGGCCCCGGTCGCCGGGTGCTCGGCGTCCTCAACCTGGAACTTTCCCTCGCCGATCTCGATCAGCAGCTGCTTGAATCCTCACGGTTTTTTGGCGTCTCGATGCTGGTGATGATCGTCCTGTTGACCGGCGGTGTCCTGCTGATCTTCCAGCGCTTTGTCCGTCGTCCCCTGCGCGGGATTGCCGAGAAAATGGCGACCGTCGAGACCGGCGACCTGACGGCTCGCCTCGAACCGCGCTTCGATGACGAAGTCGGTGACCTGATGCTCAGTTTCAACTCCATGGTCGACCGCCTGCGTGAAGCCCAGGCGGAACTGCAGAACTATCATTACCGGCAGATGGAGCGCGCCGACCGCCTCGCCTCGGTCGGCGAAATGTCGGCCGGCATCGCCCATGAAATCAAGAATCCGCTGGCGGCGATCAGCGGCGCCATCAATGTCCTCGCCTTCGATTTCGCCGAGGACGATCCACGCCGCGAAGTGATCGCCAAGATCCTCGAACAGATCGACCGACTCGACAAAGCTGCCCGCGACCTGCTCTTCTTCGGCAAGCCGGGCCAGCCGAGCTTCGATTATGTCGACGCCAACGAACTGCTGAAAAAGACACTGTTTTTTATCGGGCAGCACCCTGAAGCGAACAATGTCCACCAGGTCCAGGAGTTTACCCGCGATCTGCCGCCGCTCTGGGTTGACGAAAAGCAGATGCAGCAGGTCTTGTTCAATGTTATTATCAACGCCATACAGGCGATGACCGACGGCGGCACCCTGCTGATTCAGACCGATCTGATCGAGCGTGATGGCGGTCGGTCCTTCGTCCGGATTCTGATCGGTGACAGCGGCCCCGGGATCGAAGAGGCCGATCTGCAGCGGATCTTCACGCCGTTTTATACCACCAAAACCCAGGGCACCGGCCTCGGCCTCCCCATCTGCCGCCAGCTGATCGAGCAGCAGGGGGGGACGATCGAGGTGAAAAGCCGCAAGGGCGAAGGGTCCCGGGTGATCATTACCGTGCCGGCCAGTTCCCTGCCCGGTGCTGACAAGAACGGGGAGCACAGTGCGTAAACCGAGAATTCTGGTTGTCGACGACGAACATCTGATCCGCTGGTCGCTGGAACAGTCCCTGCTCAAACAGGGCTACGACGTGGCCACCGCCGCGTCCGGCGAGGAGGCTCTCAAACAGGTGCAGGACGAGCCGCCGGAACTGGTGCTGCTCGATATCCAGCTCCCCGGCATGGACGGCCTCGAGGTTCTCGGCAAACTCAAGTCGACCGACGAGGAGATCATCGTCATCATGGTCACCGCCCTCGGTGTTCTCGAAACCGCGGTCAAGGCGATGCGCCTCGGTGCCTACGACTACATCAACAAACCGTTCAATCTCGATGAACTGTCGATCATCATCAAGAAAGCGCTCGAGACCCGCGACCTGCGCAAAGAGGTCGCCCACCTGCGTTCGACCCAGGCCGGCAAGTACGGCATCGACAATATTGTCGGCAAGAGCCGGCACATGCAGCAGGTGCTGGAGATGGTGCGCAAGGTCGCCAAAAGCGATGCCAGCACCGTGCTGATCCAGGGGGAGAGCGGCACCGGCAAGGAGTTGATCGCCCGGGCCATCCATTACGAAAGCGCGCGCTGCGACAAGCCGTTCATGGCGATCAACTGCGCAGCCATGCCCGAGCATCTGCTGGAGAGCGAACTGATGGGGCACGAGCGGGGCGCCTTCACCGATGCCAAGACCCAGAAAAAGGGGATTTTCGAGGTCGCCGACGGCGGCACGATTTTCCTCGACGAAATCGGCGACATGGATATCGGCATGCAGGCCAAGCTGTTACGGGTTCTCGAGGAACGGACCTTCCGCCGGGTCGGCGGCACCAAGGAGATTCCGGTCGATGTGCGGGTCGTCTCGGCGACCAACCAGGAACTGCTGGAGAAGATCGAGAGCAAGACCTTCCGCAACGATCTCTACTACCGGCTGCAGGTGATCCCGATCTACCTGCCGCCGTTGCGCGAACGGCGCGAGGATATCATGCCGCTGGTCGACACCTTCATCACCCACTACAACCGCGAGTTCGGCAAGAGTGTCAAGGGCGTTTCGAAGATGGCCCAGAAGTTCCTCGAAGAGTACGACTGGCCGGGCAATGTCCGCGAACTGCGCAATATTATTGAACGGGCGATCATCCTCGAAAACCAGGAGACGCTGATGCTCGAACACCTGCCGCGCGAACTGATCTCCAAAGCCGGCGAGGGGACCACCGGCCCGGTCAGTTTCCGGCTGCCGCCGGAAGGAGTCGACATCGAGGATATCGAACGCGAACTGATCCGTCAGGCCCTCGAAATCTCCGAAGGTAACCAGTCCAAAGCCGCCCGCAAACTGAGTCTCGGTATCGACGCCTTCCGTTACCGGATGAAAAAGTTCGGATTTCTCAATTGACGGCGGTGGGCGGTGGGGCCGTTGAATCGTTGATTCGTTGATGCGTTGATACGTTGATGGCGTCGCAAAAACTCACCAACTGCTGCGTTGCCACAATCATCTCGCTGCTTCGACGTATGGAACTACGCCTCATTGCTCGACAATTGCGCGCCTTGCATTTGGTGTTTTTTGCTTAGCCATCCGATTTCGGACTTTCTGCGAAAGCATCATACGTTGATACGTTGATCCGGTTAATTGTTGAACCGACAATCTCCTCACACCTCACACCTCACACCTCACACCTCACACCTCACACCTCACACCTCAC
>JAVVDS010000073.1:0-7513 GCA_032251295.1 Desulfuromonadales bacterium
CGTCGCCGATCAGGCCGACCGGGCACTCGGAGAGGATCGACATCCCCTTGTTGAGGGGGAACAGCTCGTCGGCTTCGCGCAGCAGGATTTCGAGCTTCTTGTCGCCGCCGTAGACGATGTCGCGCTCCTGGAAGTCGCTGGTGAAGTCCATGGGGAAGGAGGTGACGCCCGGAATCCCCTGCATCAGGTTGCGCCGCGTCCCCCAGCTGTAGACGCCGCAGCCGATGGGCCCGTGGGAGACGTGCACCATGTCGCGGATCGGCCCCCAGACCACCCCCTTGGCGCCGGCGTAGGCGCAGCCGCGCTGGCTCATCACCCCGGGGACGACCTTCTTGTTGGACTTGACCGCGCAGCTCGACGCGGTCGGTTCGTTGGCGCCGAGGTGCGGCGCGCGTTTCTTGGCCGCTTTTTCCGGCATCTCGGCCAGGGTCTCGGCAATCAGCTGCTCGGTTTTTTCCTTGGTAATACCCTTGATGGGTTTTCTTTCAGACATATATAACTCCTCGTGAGGGGTGAGGGGTGAGGGGTGAGGAGTTAAAGCTTTTCTTCGCCTCACTCCTTACTCCTCACCCCTTACGATCCTTAAGCGTTTTCCGCCACGCCGACAATACTCTCGTCCTCGGCCTCCATGATGCCGAACTCCATGAGCAGGTCTTCGAGTTCCTCCATCTCCAGCGGGGTCGGCACGACGAACATCTTGTTGTCGGCGATTTTCTGCGCCAGGGTGCGGTACTCTTCGGCCTGCTTGTGCTCGGGGGAGTACTCGATCACCGTCATGCGCCGCAGCTCGGCGCGCTGCACCTGGTTGTCGCGCGGGACGAAGTGGATCATCTGCGTGCCGAGGCGCTTGGCCAGGGCTTCGATGAGGTCGGCCTCGCGGTCGGTGTTGCGGCTGTTGCAGATCAGGCCGGCCAGGCGCACGCTGCCGCTGGAGGCGTACTTGACGATCCCCTTGCAGATGTTGTTGGCGGCGTACATGGCCATCATCTCGCCGGAGACGACGATGTAGATCTCCTGCGCCTTGTTTTCGCGGATCGGCATGGCGAAGCCGCCGCAGACCACGTCGCCGAGCACGTCGTAGAAGACGAAGTCGAGATCGTCGGTGTAGGCGCCTTCCTCTTCGCAGAAGTTGATGGCCGTGATGACGCCGCGGCCGGCGCAGCCGACCCCCGGCTCGGGACCGCCCGACTCGACGCACTTGACGCCACCGTAACCGACCTTGAGCACGTCATCCAGTTCCAGATCCTCGACGGTGCCGAGCTCGCGAACCTTGTCCATGACCGTGGCCTGGGCCTTGGCGTGCAGGATCAGGCGGGTCGAGTCGGCCTTGGGGTCGCAGCCGATGATGAGGACTTTCTTGCCGATGGCGGCCAGGCCGGCCACGGTGTTCTGGGTGGTGGTGGATTTGCCGATGCCGCCCTTGCCGTAGATCGCGATCTGCCGCATGGTCTTTGACTTCTCCATGGTTCTCTTCCTTTCCGTTTGCCCCATAGCTGTCAAGGAGCGTTTGGTGTCCGGCCTGCAAAACCCTTCCGCGGCGGCATTATTGCCTTTGACACGTCCGGAAGAATTCATCTGGCCCAAAATACGAGACGCCCTGTCCGGCCAATCCGAACAGGGCGCCAATGCCCGGCGGCGCAATCGTTGTGCCGCAATGCTGCAAGATATCTTTGTGTGGACCAAATAGAAAAGCCCACCGGTGCTCAACCTGAGCAACCTGGTGGGCGTCTTTGCCTGCAGGAGGTACCGCAATGTACCTTGCGTTCGACATCCACAAGGAGCATCAGCCGTGCCAAAAGCTGTTTTTCATTTATTTACAGAAGGTTATTCAGACACTGTCTTCCCCGGCCAATGTTTAATGCACAACCCTTGGGCAGATTTCGGGGGGTGCTGTCGATGAAACAGACAGTGACGAGTCAGGCGGCTAGCGGTGAGTTGTGCAGGGAGACGCGCGGTAAGTCGATACGGTTCTGTTCTCTGGGTCAAGCCTGGCTTCGATGCGCTCAATGCGCCAGTTTCAAGGTGGCAACCCCGGCGACGATCAGTGCAACGCCCAGGTATTTGGCCAATGAGGCCGGGTCGCCGTAATACCACACGCCCACGAAAAACGTGCCTGCAGCGCCAATGCCCGTCCAGACGGCATATGCGGTGCCGATCGGGATCTGGCGCTGGGCCAGCCACAGCAGGGAGCCGCTCAGCCCCATAAAGATCACGGCGACCGCGATGCCGCTCCAACGGGAGGCAGGCTCTTGAGCCATCTTGAGGCCGACAGGCCAGCCGATCTCGAAGAGGCCGGCAAGAATCAGATAGATCCAGTTCATGCTGATGACTTTTATCCGGCGTATCTGGCGAGAAACCGGTCGAGCTGATTCGAAAATGCCTGCCGGTCGCGCTGACTGAACGCCGTCGGCCCGCCGGTTTCGACACCGCATCCGCGCAGTTCGTCGAGCATGTTGCGTACGCTGAGGCGTTCCTGGATGTTGTCTTCCGAGTAGAACTCCCCGCGCGGGTTGAGAGCGTGGCCGGATTTTTTGATTGCCGCCGCGGCCAGCGGGATGTCGGCGGTGATGACCAGGTCGCCGGACTGCATCAGCTCGACGATCCGGTCGTCGGCAACATCGAAGCCGGCGTTGACGACGATCGACCTGATGTAGGGCGAGGGCGGGGCAGGTATTGGTTTGTTGGCCACCAGGGTAAGGTTCACCTTTTTCCTGTCGGCGGCCCGGAACAGAATCTCCTTGATCACCCTGGGGCAGGCATCGGCATCGACCCAGATCTGCATGGTCGACAAACTACCTGCGCCCGGCGCCGGGGCGTTTTGCCCGGGGCTTGTTACTTTCACCGGCCTTCCCAGCGGGTGCTGCCTTTTTTTTGGGCAGTGCCGCGCTGACCCGGATCATGCGCTTGTGCAGGGCGAGCCCGTCGAGGGTGACGATGGCATCGCGCGCCTCAGCGGCGTCGCTCATCTGCACAAAGGCGCAGCCCTTGAAGTGGCCCGATTGCGGATCGGTGACCATATGAATCGACCGTACCGTGCCGCACAGGGCAAACAGTTTCCGGAGTTCCTCTTCTTCGACTTCGAAGGGAAGATTGGCGACATACAGGTTTTTAGCGGTCGACTTTTCCTTCATGTGCAGCGGTCTTTCCCGATCGTTCGCGTCGCCGCAGCATCTCCTGGCGACGACAGTTGCAGGTTGTTTTCTTCGGCCGCATACTCGCACCGAATGGCCGGCATGAACAGATTTTTCTTTGCCACCGGCACTTTCGACGTACCGGCCATGCGCGAATATTCATTGCCTGGGCAGGCAAACAGTGCTATAGCTGCGCTCCGTAAAGACCACGGTGGTTGGCCCCGTGGTCTTTGCTATTACAAAAACCGGCAACCCACAAGGAATAACCTCGACCATGATCAGCGCCTCGAATATCTGCCTTGCTTATGGCAAGCGGACGATTTTCAACAACGTCAACATCAAGTTCACCCCCGGCAACTGCTACGGGCTGATCGGCGCCAATGGCGCCGGCAAGTCGACTTTTCTCAAAATCCTGGCCGGCGACCTCGACCCGGACAAGGGGGAGGTTTCCATCGGCAAAGGGCTGCGCCTGGCGGTGCTGCGCCAGGACCAATTCGCCTTCGACGGAGAGACCGTTTTCAACACGGTGATTATGGGCCACGCACGCCTTTACGCCGTGATGACCGAGCGCGAGGCGATTTATGCCAAGGGGGAATTCAGCGAAGAGGATGGTGTGCGCTCCGGCGAACTGGAAGCGGAATTCGCCGAGATGAACGGTTACGAAGCAGAGGCCGAAGCTGCGGTGCTTCTCAACGGCCTGGGGATCGCCGAAGAACTTTTGCAGAAGAAGATGCATGAACTGGAAGGCCGTGACAAGGTGCGTGTGCTGCTGGCCCAGGCGCTGTTCGGCAACCCCGACGTTTTACTGCTCGATGAGCCGACTAACCATCTGGACATGAAAACCATCGAGTGGCTGGTGGAGTTTCTCGGCCGCTTCCAGAACACGGTGATCGTGGTCTCCCACGACCGTCATTTCCTCAACCAGGCCTGCACGCACATCGCCGACATCGATTTCGGCACTATCCGCACCTACGTCGGCAACTACGATTTCTGGTACGAGGCCAGCCAGCTGGTCCTGAAACAGAAGCAGGACGCCAACAAGAGAACCACCGACAAGGCCGCCGAGCTCAAAGAGTTCATCGCCCGCTTCAGCTCCAACGCCTCCAAGGCCAGGCAGGCCACCTCGCGCAAGAAGCTGCTCGACAAGCTGGATGTCGGCGAACTGCCGGTCTCCTCGCGCAAGTACCCATTCGTGGTTTTCAGGCCCGAACGCCCCTGCGGCGACATCATCCTCGAAGTCAAGGGGCTGAGCAAGAGCGTCGACGGCGTCAAGGTCCTCGACAATCTCGACCTGTTCGTCAACAAGGGGGACAAGATCGCCCTGGTCGGCGGCAACAGCGTCGCCAACACGACCCTGCTGCAGATCCTCGCCGGCGAGTTAGCCCCCGACAGCGGCAGCTTCCGCTGGGGGGTGACCATCAGCAGCTCCTATTTCCCCAAGGAAAACCGGGCCTACTTTGCCAACGACCTCAACCTCATCGAGTGGCTATGCCAGTTCCCGCCCCACGAAGGGGAGAGTTTCGCCCGCGGCTTTCTCGGGCGCATGCTTTTTTCCGGCGACGAGGCTACCAAGCAGACCAGCGTCCTCAGCGGTGGCGAGAAGGTCCGTTGCATGCTGGCGCGCATGATGCTGACCAACGCCAATGTGCTGATGTTCGACGAACCGACCAACCATCTCGACCTGGAATCGATCACCGCTCTCAACAATGCCCTGATCGATTTCTCCGAGGTGTTGATCTTTACCTCGCACGATCACAAGTTCGTCGCCACCCTGGCCAACCGGATCATCGAACTGACCCCCGGCGGGGCGATCGACCGTGCCACCGGTTTCGAGGACTACCTGGCGAACGCCGACATCGCCAGACTGCGTGAACAGTGCTACTCTGTCGGGTTGGCGGCGGCCTGACCCCACACTCCTCACGGCTGCAGAAACAAGCCCGGCCGGTTAAATCCGGCTGATGATCTCCACCCCTTCGATCGGCTTGTATTCGATCTCCAGGATCTCGAACTCCTTGATCCCGGCGGGTGTTTTGACGGTCACCACGTCGCCCACCTCCTTGCGCAGCAGCGCGCTGCCGATGGGCGACTTCCAGCTCACCAGGCCTTTGGCGCCGTTGTATTCGTCAATGCCGACGATGCAGTAGATCTTTTCTTCTCCCTCCTCGTCTGCCACGGTGACGGTCGCCCCGAACAGTACCCGGCCGGCGGCGGTTCTCCCCTGGGCGACCGGATCGACGATACTGGCGCTCTCGATCCGCCTGGTCAAAAAGTGAATCCGGGAATCGATCTTGCGTAAATAGCGCTTGCCGTAAATGTATTCGGCATTCTCCGAGCGGTCTCCCTCGGCGGCGGCATCGGCAACCCGCTGCACGGTGTCGGGGCGCTTGACGTACAGCAGCTCCTTGAGCTCTTTACGCATCTGCTCGGCGCAGGCCGGGGTCATATAGATCTTGTCGGTTGAGGACATCGTACCTGTCTGGATGTTCGCGGCTGCCTGCAGGACCGCGGCTGAGTGAGGTAGCGGGTTCAGATGGATGTAACGTACCAACTCCAGCAGGGAGAGATCATCCTGACAAATGATGGATTTGAATCGATTCTGGAACAGGTACCAAAACGGCTGTGCCGATGATTGAAGACTACGGCATAACCTGTCAGCAGGCGACACATTACTGTGCTGAGTGGTGTCGATGCGGTTCGTAGCAGGAAGTGAGTGATAGGAATTTGCTTTTCGTGCTTTGCGCCGACACCGTCCGAATCTCCCTGCCGCAGAGGCCCGTTCCGCCAAAATTGACCGTTTCTCACTTCTACAGCATGCCGAAAACCATGTCAAACCCAAAACCCTGGCTAGGAAAACACATCAACCCCTTAAAATCACTCATTTCTGCCAGGTTTTGCACAGACTGCCCCCTGCACATCCCCCCATCTCAATGCAATGTGACGTCCTGAGCATTGTTCCGACCCCAGCCGTCATCAAATTCTTCACAGTCAATTGAAGACACGTCTCCCCTGAACCTCCTGGAGAAATAATCATGCCACGCCCCGCTCCCCTGCTGCGCTGCCTGCTGCTGACCGTCGCCGCCCTGTTGCTTGGCGCAACCACCGCCCTGCCGGAAACCATCCCTTCGGAAAAGCACCCGATCCGCGCCGTCACCGTCGTCGCCGGCCTCGAACACCCCTGGGGTCTGGCGTTTTTACCGGACGGCCGGGTCTTGGTGACCGAGCGCCCGGGACGGCTGCGGATCGTCCGCGACGGCCGGCTCGAGCCGCAGCCGGTGCAGGGGCTGCCGACCATCGCCGCCAGAGGCCAGGGCGGGCTGCTCGACGTTGCCATCCATCCGAACTTCCGCGACAACGGGCTGGTCTACGTCTCCTATGTCGCCCCCGGGCTGGCCGGTGATCACCTATGGAGTCAATTACGTGATCGGCACCAAAATCGGCAAAGGGACTCACAAGCCGGGGATGGCCCAGCCCCTCTACCTCTGGACTCCGTCGATCGCCCCCTCCGGAATGGCCTTCTACACCGGCGAGCGGTTTCCCCGCTGGCAGGGCAGCCTGTTCGTCGGCGCCCTCCGGGAGCGGATGCTGGTGCGCCTGGAACTCGACGGCGGACAGGTGCTCCACGAAGAGCGGCTGCTGCAAGACCGCCTCGGCCGCATCCGCGATGTCCGCCAGGGCCCGAACGGCCACCTCTCCCTGCTCACGGATGAGCGGGACGGGCGGCTGATCCGGCTGGAGCCGGGAGGGTGACCGACCGGGAGAGGTCGCTCCGGCCGTCAGGTGGGGTGTTGCGATGGGTTGGCGACAATCGCCGACCACCGCCACCAGAAAGTCGAACACCTCCTCGCGGGTTCGGATGAAGCGCGGCATCTCGTCGCCGGCCAGTTCCTCCAGGCGATGCAGGACGTCGGCGTCGCGGCAGCTGTAGTGATCCATCACCGCGGTGAGCATCGGGATCACATCGTAGAGATCGTCCCGGTCGTAAGGACGCGGGTCGGGTTTGCCGCTGAACTTGGGGTCATGGCGCTCCTCTTTGTTGCGCCGGTATTTGAAATAAAGATCCGAAGGTTTGATCTCAATGCCCATGGTCTTTCCTCTCCTTAGTGACACCCGCCACAGGCCGACTTTTTCGCGCACCCCCTGGTGCAGACACCTTCAGCCTTGCCGCCGCCGGCCTGTTGCATCAGGGCGTCCAGACTGGCACGCTCGACCCACCACTCTCCGTCGGACTCTTTGCCTTTGAGGAGCCCGCGTTTGACGTGCATCAGCACGTTCAGACCGGTGGACTGGAGACTCTCTGCCGCTTCGGCGATCGACATGTAATCACACTTGCTCATGGTCCGATCCTTTCCTGTGACAAACAAGCCCGCATCAGACACTCAGGT
>JAVVDS010000074.1:0-7163 GCA_032251295.1 Desulfuromonadales bacterium
GATTTAAGTTTTGACTGTAATGGATTTTAGATGTTTTAATAAGTTATTTGTTAATTCAAAATTTATCTGTTTTTTAGTCAGAATATTTTTTGATAAGTGAAAAATCTATGAATAAAAAAATGGAAAAAACTTTAGATAATGATTTTTTCCCTAGACTTTGTAAATTACTGTGGCAAAAGTTTAGTTGTAAATTAGATTTATTAGAATTTGAAACAAATTTAGAAAAAGATTTAGCATTTGATTCCCGAGATTTTTTTGAACTTTTAGAAGATTTAGAAGATACTTTTAATATCAAACTTGATTCCAACAGAATTGATTACTTATTAAAAAATGGGCAGTTAAATACTTTAAAAGATCTTGTTCAGTTAGTTAAAGATTCAAAAATTTAAAGTTAAATTTTCTGCTAGGAATTTCAGTTAAGTCGATGTAACTTGTCAAATTTAAAAAAATTTATTATAATGATATCAATATAACTTAGATTGGTGAGGATTAGTTTTGAGATTCGGGATATAGCTCAGCTTGGTAGAGCACCTGCTTTGGGAGCAGGGTGTCGTAGGTTCAAATCCTACTATCCCGAAAATGGAAAAAGTTTAAAAATTTGTTTTCTTTTGAAACATTTAAAAATTGTTTAGATTTATGAAAATTTATTTTAAACTATTAGTTACTTATAAATTGCAATTATTGCTCCATTATAGTTTTATTATAAATATGTAATATTAATTCAAAAATTAAAATTTCCTAATGAGTTTAGACGAAAAATTTATTCCAATTCGAGCTGTTATTTATCAAATGGTCGGAAATTTTTTTAAAAAATTTGCCAGCTTATTCGGATATCCAGAGAATCCGGGTATGCCAACTATGTTAGATTTACCAAATGATGCATATACCAGATCAGAATTTTTAGATAATTTACCTGTTCATCGTACATTTTGGCCTCCTATTCAACGACCAGAAACATGGTTTGAAATGATCTTTGGTCCTACTCCAAAAGTAGATGCTGTTCCTCGCTATATATATGAAAGTAAAGATGAGGGTTTTTACAACTTTTATATTGAAAATTATAAAAATATTTATTTTTTGCCTGATTGGCTTTCAGAATTTATTCAAGTTCGATTAAATATTTGTTTGGACATTACAATTTTAGAAACCATTCGAGAGGTTTTGTTTGTAGGGTTAATGGTTTATTCACAAATTGTTATTTTAAGGATTGCTTTGTCATGGTTTATTTATATTAATCCTTATACTGTTCCTTGGTGTTATATTGCAGCAGCTGTTGATTGGACGGAAGATGTCTTACAAGGTATTGTTCCAGCCATTCTTGGCGTAAATATTACTGGAAGTGTATTTTTAGGAATTTTAGGGGTTCTTGCAGATAGTTTAAATCATCTTGTATTTACAATGCCATTTTTACCTAGTGAAGGTGAAGAGACTAAACTATTAATTAATGAACAAATGAAAGATGTCTTAGTTTTTCATTATTTGCCTATATTATGGTATCGTTATCCAATCCCAAATCAAGTCCGTGAATTTTGGTATAATGAACGACCTGATATCTTAGAATATATGCAAAAAGCTTATAAGGAATTGGATATTCAATTCTTGCCAAATCATGTAATTGAGCAATTAAACCGTACAAATGTTGCTTTGGACCACTTCCATTTGATAGACGCTTCAATCAGCAATAATCATAGTCTTCTAACAACACACACATTATCTTATCTAGAAGTCGTAGATTTTGAATATAATTTACCACTTGTGACGAGATTTGCAACTCTTGTGAATGAAAATTATAGTACTATTTTTAATTTATAATTAATAAACTTAATAATTATAAATTAAAATGAGACGCTAATCAATTTCTTATTTCTAGAGTAATTCTAATAAAAGCAAGGACCTTAGTTAATTAGTAATAAATATTTTTTAAAGTTAATTAAATTATTGAAAATATAACTATTTGTTCTTCGATTTAATCGGTAATCTATAATCAAACTTTATGAAAAGCTTTTAACAACAAGCAATAAACAAATTCATGGAAATTTTACGAGAGTTTGATCCTGGCTCAGGATGAACGCTGGCGGTATGCCTTACACATGCAAGTCGTACGAGAGTTTTTAACTCAAGTGGCGGACGGGTGAGTAACACGTAAGAATCTGCCTTTAGGAGGGGGACAACAACTGGAAACGGTTGCTAATACCCCATATGCTTTCGAGTGAAACGGATTTTTCCGCCTAAAGAGGAGCTTGCGGCTGATTAGCTTGTTGGTGAGGTAATGGCTCACCAAGGCGACGATCAGTATCTGGTTTGAGAGGACGATCAGACACACTGGAACTGAGACACGGTCCAGACTCCTACGGGAGGCAGCAGTGGGGAATTTTCCGCAATGGGCGAAAGCCTGACGGAGCAATACCGCGTGAGGGATGAATGCCTATGGGTTGTAAACCTCTTTTTTCAGGGAGGAATAAATGACGTGTACCTGAAGAATAAGCATCGGCTAATTCCGTGCCAGCAGCCGCGGTAAGACGGAAGATGCAAGTGTTATCCGGAATCACTGGGCGTAAAGCGTCTGTAGGTGGTTTAATAAGTCAACTGTTAAATCTTGAAGCTCAACTTCAAAATCGCAGTCGAAACTGTTAAACTAGAGTATAGTAGGGGTAAAGGGAATTTCCAGTGGAGCGGTGAAATGCGTAGAGATTGGAAAGAACACCAATGGCGAAGGCACTTTACTGGGCTATTACTGACACTGAGAGACGAAAGCTAGGGTAGCAAATGGGATTAGATACCCCAGTAGTCCTAGCCGTAAACAATGGATACTAGATGTTGAACAGATCGACCTGTGCAGTATCAAAGCTAACGCGTTAAGTATCCCGCCTGGGAAGTATGCTCGCAAGAGTGAAACTCAAAGGAATTGACGGGGGCCCGCACAAGCGGTGGAGCATGTGGTTTAATTCGATGCAACGCGAAGAACCTTACCAGGGTTTGACATGATACGAATTTCTTTGAAAGGAGAAAGTGCCGTTTGGAGCGTATACACAGGTGGTGCATGGCTGTCGTCAGCTCGTGTCGTGAGATGTTGGGTTAAGTCCCGCAACGAGCGCAACCCTCATTTTTAGTTGCCTTTAAGGAACTCTAAAAAGACTGCCGGTCATAAACCGGAGGAAGGCGGGGATGACGTCAAGTCAGCATGCCCCTTACACCCTGGGCTACACACGTGCTACAATGGGTGAGACAATGAGATGCAAGCCTGCGAAGGTTAGCTAATCTATAAACTCACTCTAAGTTCGGATTGTAGGCTGCAACTCGCCTGCATGAAGTTGGAATCGCTAGTAATCGCTGGTCAGCTATACAGCGGTGAATTCGTTCCCGGGCCTTGTACACACCGCCCGTCACACCATGGAAGCTGGTTATGCCCGAAGTCGTTACTCTAACCTTTTGGAGGAGGACGCCTAAGGTAGAATTAGTGACTGGGGTGAAGTCGTAACAAGGTAACCGTACTGGAAGGTGCGGTTGGATCACCTCCTTTAAAAATTAAACATTTTAAAAAATAGGTCGGTTCTTAAAACTGTTAAAAGAAAAGTTAAAAGGGCTATTAGCTCAGTTGGTTAGAGCGCACCCCTGATAAGGGTGAGGTCTCTGGTTCAAATCCAGAATGGCCCAACGGGGGTATAGCTCAGTTGGTAGAGCATCGCCTTTGCACGGCGGTTGTCAGCGGTTCGAATCCGCTTACCTCCACACGAAAAATCTATATGATTTTTTCAAATAAATTATACAAGTAAGATTACATAAAGTCTTAAATTCAAGGAATTAAGAGTTTATGGGGGATACCTTGGCATTCAGAAGCGATGAAGGACGTGGTTACCGACGAAACGCTTCGGGGAGCTGGAAACAAGCTATGATCCGGAGGTGTCCGAATGAGGAAACTCTTTATACTACTTATTGAATACATAAATAAGTAAGAGCGAACCTAGGGAACTGAAACATCTTAGTACCTAGAGGAAAAGAAAGTAAAAACGATTCCCTTAGTAGCGGCGAGCGAAACGGGAACAGCCTAAACTTCAATTGAAGGGTAGTGGGACAGTTATACATGATTAAATGTGACAATTAGGCGAATCAGGTGGAATACTGATCCATAGAAAGTGATAGTCTTGTAGCCGAAAATTGAAACAATCAAACTGTATCCCAAGTAGCATGGGGCACGTGAAATCCCGTGTGAATCTGCGAGGACCACCTCGTAAGGCTAAATATTCCTGAATGACCGATAGTGAAATAGTACCGCGAGGGAAAGGTGAAAAGAACCCCGGGAGGGGAGTGAAAAGAACATGAAACCATAAACTTACAATCAGTAGGAGGACGACTAAATCGTCTGACTGCGTGCCTGTTGAAGAATGAGCCGGCGACTTATAGGTAATGGCAGGTTAAGGCAGAGAATGCCGTAGCCATAGTGAAAGCGAGCCTGAATAGGGCGTATGTCATTGGTTATAGACCCGAACCCGGATGATCTAACCATGGTCAGGTTGAAGCTTAGGTAATACTAAGTGGAGGACCGAACCGACTGATGTTGAAAAATCAGCGGATGAATTGTGGTTAGGGGTGAAATGCCAATCGAATCCGGAGCTAGCTGGTTCTCCCCGAAATGCGTTTAGGCGCAGCGGTAAATGTTATAACTTAGGGGTAAAGCACTGTTACGTATGCGGGCTGGTAATTCGGTACCAAATCGTTGCAAACTAAGAATACTAAGTGAATAATTTACCAGTGAGACTGTGGGGGATAAGCTCCATTGTCAAGAGGGAAACAGCCCAGAGCACCAGTTAAGGCCCTTAAATAATTGCTAAGTGATAAAGGAGGTGGGAGTGCATAGACAATCAGGAGGTTTGCTTAGAAGCAGCAATCCTTTAAAGAGTGCGTAATAGCTCACTGATCGAGTAAACCTGCGCCGAAAATGAACGGGACTAAGTAATTTGCCGAAACTGTGCGATATATATAATATATCGGTAGGGGAGCGTTCTGTTGTAGGTCGAAGTATTAGCGTAAGCGGGTATGGACGAAGCAGAAGTGAGAATGTCGGCTTGAGTAACGAAAATATAGGTGAGAATCCTATACCCCGAAAACCCAAGGTTTCCTCCGGAAGGCTCGTCCGCGGAGGGTAAGTCAGGACCTAAGGCGAGGCTGAAAAGCGTAGTCGATGGACAACGGGTTAATATTCCCGTACCATTATTTGTTGGCAACGAGGGACGGAGAAGGCTAAGCTGGCCGGATGTTGGTTACCGGTTTAAGCGTTCAAGATGTTGAGAAACGGTGAAAACGTTTTGAGTTGAGACGTGAATACGAGATGCTACGGCATTGAAGCAGTCGATGTCATACTTCCAAGAAAAGCTTGCACTGCCATAAGCAAATAATGCCTGTACCATAACCGACACAGGTGGGTAGGTAGAGTATACTAAGGGGCGCGAGATAACTCTCTCTAAGGAACTCGGCAAAATGACTCCGTAACTTCGGGAGAAGGAGTGCCTTATTTATAAGGTTGCAATAACAAGATCCAAGCAACTGTTTATCAAAAACACAGGTCTCCGCTAAGTCGTAAGACGATGTATGGGGGCTGACGCCTGCCCAGTGCCAGAAGGTTAAAGAAGTTGGTTAGCATTCGCGAAGCTGATAACTGAAGCCCTGGTGAACGGCGGCCGTAACTATAACGGTCCTAAGGTAGCGAAATTCCTTGTCGGGTAAGTTCCGACCCGCACGAAAGGCGTAATGATTTGGATTCTGTCTCGGAGAGGGACTCGGTGAAATAGACTTGTCTGTGAAGATGCGGACTACCTGCACCAGGACAGAAAGACCCTATGAAGCTTTACTGTAACTTGAAATTGGAATTGGACTTTAGTCGCGCAGTATAGGTGGGAGGCGTTGAAAATAATCTTGCGGGAATATTTGAGCCATCAGTGAGATACCACTCTTCTAATGTTAGATTTCTAACTTTGTATCATTATCTGGTCAAAGAACAGTTTCAGGCGGGCAGTTTGACTGGGGCGGTCGCCTCCTAAACGGTAACGGAGGCGCACAAAGGTTTCCTCTGAACGGGTAGAAATCGTATCTAGAGTGTAAAGGCATAAGGAAGCTTGACTGTGAGACCTACAAGTCGAGCAGGGACGAAAGTCGGTCTTAGTGATCTGACGGTGCTGAGTGGAAAGGCCGTCACTCAACGGATAAAAGTTACTCTAGGGATAACAGGCTGATCTCCCCCAAGAGTTCACATCGACGGGGAGGTTTGGCACCTCGATGTCGGCTCATCGCATCCTGGGGCGGTAGTACGTCCCAAGGGTTGGGCTGTTCGCCCATGAAAGCGGTACGCGAGCTGGGTTCAGAACGTCGTGAGACAGTTCGGTCCATATCCGGTGTAGGCGTTAGAATATTGAGAGGAGCCTTCTTTAGTACGAGAGGACCGAGAAGGACATACCTCTGGTGTACCAGTTATCGTGCCAACGGTAAACGCTGGGTAGCTATGTATGGAGTGGATAACCGCTGAAAGCATCTAAGTGGGAAGCCCACCTCAAGATAAGTATTCTCATCACGTAAGTGAATAAGGTCACGGTAAGACTAACCGTTTGATAGGCATTAAGTGTAAATCTAGTAATAGATGAGCTGAGATGTACTAACAGACCGAAGACTTGAATTTTTATAACAAAAGAGTACCTCTTAGAGGGTACTCTTTTTCTGCTTTGGTGTTTCAAGTGTACTAAGCGGAACCACACTGATCCATACCGAACTCAGTTGTGAAACGCTATAAATCGACGAAAATACTTGGAGGGGGACCTCCTGGGAAAATAGTTCAATGCCAAAGTTTTTAACTTAATTTTACCCTATCAAATTATATGTTTTATAATAATGATTGCCGAGTGTTTTGCTTTGATTTTTAGTTTAATTTTTTATTCGATTGTATTATAGTATAATATATAGTGTATTTAATTAAAATATTTTAAAGGATTATCACTTATGGATACTCGTTTACTAGTAATTGCTGCACCAGTATTAGTCGCAGCCTCATGGGCTTTATTTAATATCGGTCGTTTAGCTATCCAACAACTTCAGCGTTTAGGTCGCTAACGCTAAGTTTTTTAACTTTCAAAATAAAAGCTAACAGTCAAGTTTGACTTCTTGAATAATATAAGGTA
>JAVVDS010000075.1:0-7124 GCA_032251295.1 Desulfuromonadales bacterium
CGCCGGTCTTGCAGATTGCGGGACCAGAACATTACATTCAGCGGGACCCGAACCCGGAGGCGCGGGGTGTTCTACAAGGCCGTGAACGTTGGCGAGATCAAGGCGGACCTGGACCGCAGGACGTTCGAGGGCTACGCCTCAACGTTTGGCAACGTCGATCTCGTGGGCGATGTCGTGGTCCGCGGCGCCTTCTCGAAGACGCTGAAGGAACGCGGCGACCGCGTGAAGGTGCTCTGGCAGCACGACGCGCCGCTCGGCAAGCCGACGGAGATGCACGAGGACTCCGAGGGCCTGTGGGTCAAGGGCAAGGTCTCGAAGACCCGGCTGGGCGATGAGGCGCTGGAGCTGATGCGCGATGGCGTGGTCGACTCGATGTCGATCGGCTATGCGCCGCTCAAGTCCGATCCCGACCCGGATCGCAAGGGCGTCACGCTGCTGAAGGAGGTCAAGCTGTACGAGTTCAGTCCCGTGACGTTCCCAGCAAACGAAAGTGCGCGGATCGCCGGCGTGAAGGCGCTGGCGGGCCGCCTGACGGATCTGGTCGCTGCCGTAAGGGCTGGCGACATAGAGCAGGACGCGGTGACCGAACTGGCAGAGCAGCTCCAGAAGGTCGCCGCCGCACTCGCCCCGCAGCATGAGCCGGACCTGTCCACTCATGATGCCGGCGAGCCGCACATCGACACGCAGTCCGAGCCGGACGCCGACGTACGCGCGCTCCACTCGCTGCTCGCGGAAGTCAAAGAGTATCACGCGAGACTATGAGGAGGACGGCGTGAGCGAGGATGTCCAGAAGCTCCACGAGGAGCTGCACCGCGAGTTCGAGGCCCTGAAGGCCAAGCTCGCGGAAGCCGAGGCCGAGAAGGCCAAGGCGGTCGACGAGCGCGAGAGCGCCGAGACGAAAGCCGCGATCGCGAAGATCGACGATCGCATGACCGAGATCGAGGTCAAGCTGGAGCGGGTCGCCAAGCTCGACGCGCAGCGCGGCGAGCAGGACCCTGCCGAGCCGACAGAGACCGAGAAGCGCGCGAAAGCGTTCTTCGAGTTCGTGCGGCACGGCAAGCAGGTGCTCTCGATGGAGCAGAAGGCGCTCATCGAGAACACGGCCGGCGAGATCCTGGTGCCCGAGGAGCTGGAGTCGGCGATCCGGCGCGCGCCCGAGGGTACGTTCCCTCTGCGGTCGCTCATCCGTGTGCTCCCGACGGCCAGCAACCGGATCCGTAACCGCGCGATCGACGAGGTGTCGGTCGGGTGGGGTGCCCTCGAAACGGGCACTGTGGTGACGGAGAGCACGCCCGTGCCGACCGAGGCGTTCATCTACGTCGAGGACCTGAACGGGCTGGCGAAGGTCGGTAAGGACGAGCTCGCGGACAGCGATTTCGGCCTGTCGGCCTATCTGGCTGACAGCTTCGGCCGTGCAGTGCGCACGACCGAGGAGACGGGCTTCATCGCGGGTACGGGTCATGCGAACGAGCAGCCGAAGGGCATGCTCGACGGCGCGACCCTGACGCGCGTATCGGCAGCCGGTCCCGGCGCACTGGTCGCGGAGGACGTGCTCGACCTGATCTATTCGGTCGACGAGGCGTTCGCCCGGTCAGGCACACTGCTCATCAACCGCAGCACGGAACTCGCGCTGCGTAAGCTGAAGGACACGCAGGGCCAGTTCCTGTGGCAGCCGTCCCTGCAGGTGGGTGCGCCCGCGAGCTTCAACGGTGTGCCCGTCGTCACGCAGGGCGACGTGCCCGCGATCCCCGCCTCCGGCACAGCCGGCGACGTGGCGATCTTCGGCGATCTGGCCCGGCTGTACCGGGTCTACGATCGGACCGGAATCACGATCCAGCGGCTCGACGAGCTGTATGCCGAGTCGGGTCTGGTCGGCTTCCTTCTGCACTTCCGGGTCGGCGGCGGCATCTGGGATGCCACGGCGGCCAAGGTCCTCAATGTCCCGGCGATCTGACCGGGTAACGGGTAGCGGGTCGGCTTCGGCCGGCCCGCTTTCCCTTTGATGGGGGGCGCATGGAATTAGAACTGGTGAAGGTGAAGATCCTGCCGCTGCGGATCCTGGTGGCGATGCCCCTGCACGCAGCGCGTCAGCAGGTAGCGGCCGGCAAGGCGGAGTGGGTACACGTGCCGCCCGCGAAGCCGGCGGACACCTATGACGAAGACGACGAGGAGACAGGCGCGTGATCTCGCTTGCGCGGCTGAAGACTCTGCTCGGTATCACGAGCACGGACCACGACGCGCTCCTGCCGATCCTGGAGGCGCAGGCCGTGGACTGGCTGGAGCGTCAGACGGACCGCCACTTCGGTGCGGTCACGGCGTTCGACGAGACGACGAGCGGGCACGGCGGCGCCACAGTCTGGCTGCTGCATGACCCGGTCGGCGCAGTGACGGTCTCGACCCGCGCGGGCGTGGGCTCCACGTGGGTCGCCGTCGATGCAGCGGACTTCGAGGTGGACGGCCGGAAGATCGTCCATACGTCGGCGTGGCCGGCGGGTCCGCGCACCGTCCGGCTGGAGTACAGTGCGGGCTACGCGGTAGACGCGGGTCCCGGCGATGTAGAGAACGCGATCGTCGCGATCGTCGGCGATATGCTGCGCACGGCGCAGCAGAGTGGCGCCACGGTGTCCGCGGAATCGCTCGGCGACTACAGCGTCACGTACGGCGGAGTGGCGACGGCTGCGGCTGATAGCTCGGTCCAGCCCGTAATCCGCAAGTGGCGGCGTGTGCTCGTATGAGCGCGGTCGGCCTGATGGGCGAGTTGGTGACTGTCGAGCCGCGCGGCGTGGAGGACGCATACGGCGATCCCGCATGGGGCGCAGGCGCCCAGTACAAGGCGCGCGTAAGCGGCAAGCGCGAGATGCGGTTCTCTGCGCAGGACCGCATCATGGTGCCCATGCAGGTCGTGTATCTTGAGCCGGCCGCCATCGCGACGGCGCCCGGCGATCGGCTCACGCTGCCGGATGGCGACCAGCGCGAGATCAGGTCGGTCGATCTGGCGCGTCGCCCGAACGGGAGCATCGAGGCCGTGAAGGTATCGCTCTGATGGCGCGTCAGGTGGAGGTCGAGTTCCGCGGTCTCGACGATGCCGTGCGCGAGATCCGGCGCATGGGTCAGGCGGCCATTGATGAGGTGCCCGGCGCGCTGCTGCGGGAAGGCGAGCGGATCATGGCCCGATCGAAGAACGAGGTGCCTGTCGATACCGGCACACTGCGCTCGAGCGGCCACGTGGAAGGGCCGGCCAAGCGCGGCCTCGCGGCGGAAGTCACGCTGGCGTATGGCGGGCCGTCAGCACAATACGCGGCGGTAGTGCATGAGAAACACCGCACAGCAAGCAAGTACCTGGAACGCCCGATGCGAACTGCGGCGGCGACGATGGGCCGGCGCATTGCGGCCGATATCAGGCGCGCGCTGGACCGTGCCGCGCGGCGTGGTGGTGGCCGGTGACTGCCGGGCTGCTGGAGGATCTCGCCGCCATGCTGACGGCTGCTGGTGTAGTCGGTGGCGCGACGGGCTGGACGCTGCGGTTCGGTGTCATGCCGGACACGCCGGACCAGGTGGTGGCCCTGTTCCGCACCGGCGGCGGGCTCGCGGACCATGTGCGGCGGCCCGGAGTGCAGATTCGCGTGCGTGGTACGACGCACAGCGTGACGGAATCGAAGGCGGAAGACGTGATCGGTACGCTGCACGGCCGGGCGCAGGTGGCCGGGACGGGCCGCACGCTGATCGACGTGGCGATGGAAGGCGATATGATCTGGCTCGGGTTTGACGAGGCCGGCCGGCCCGAGATGACAGTCAATCTCACGGCCATATCGGAGGAGAGCTGACATGGCAGTCGCATCGGGCACGCTCTACAAGGTTTCGGTCAACACCGGCACACCTGCGGTCCCCGTCTGGACGGTGGTCGGCGTACAGACAGACGCCACGTACACGCGTACAGGCATCAACGCGGACACGGCCAACAAGGACGACGGCGGCAATCCGTCCCGGATCATGGTCGGCTCGGACTGGCAGCTCCAGTTCGATGCACTGCTCGTCGAGGACGATGTCGGGTTCGTGGCGCTGGAGACCGCCTACAACGCGAAGGATGTCGTACAGGTCCAGATCGACCGTGGCACGACAACGGAGACGGGCGACGGCGTGATCGCCGACATCACCGAATCGGGCCCGAACCGCGAGGCCGCCACGGTATCCGTGACGATCGACGCGGCCGGCTCCATGACGCGGGCCTGATCCGTGGCTAGCATCACACTCGACATCGAGCGCGACCTCCGCTTCACCTGGCGTGTGGTCTCGCGAGTCGATCCCGTGTGCCGCCAACTGACGGGGCACGGCCTGATCCGGTCACTGATCGCGTCGGCTGACGGCGACCCGAACCTCGACCTGCTGGAGACCGCGCTGTGGGCTGCACTGGACGCCGCGGACAAGTCGGCCGGTCTGTCACGCAAGCAGGTATCCGACCTGCTGGACGAGCACGACGTGCCGCTCCAGATGGTAATGGAATCGCTCATGACCGCGCTGGAGGAGTCCGGCGTGCTCGGCGACGGTGAGGCCGGCGACCCGGGAAACTGAGCGACCCCGACCTCGCGCAGCTTGCGCGGTCGGGGCTGGAGACGGTCATGCGGGCGTGCGGCGTGCTGCCTGCCGACTACTGGGCTATGACCCCGGCCGAATCGCGCTGGCTGATCGAAGGCGTCGATGAGCGTGAGAATCGGGAATGGCGCAGGACGGCGACGCTCATCTCGTGGCTTGTCGGTGCGCTTACCGGCAAGCGTCTGACGGTAGAGCAACTGATGGGCGAGGCGCGCGACGATGCGCCCACGGGTGCGGCAGACAGACGGGCACGGTTCCGCGCACTGATGCGCGAGGCCGAGCGGCGCGAGCAGATGCGGGAGGCACAGCGTGGCGCGGATCGGTGATATCGAGGGCCGGATCAGACTCGATGCGACGCAGTTCAAGCGTGGCGTCAATCAGTCGGTGTCGGCCGCCTCCCGGCTGCGCGGCCGGCTGAACTCACTCGCCGCCACAGCCGCCAAACTCGCCACGGCATTCATCGGGATCGGTGCGGCGATAGCTGGCGGCAAGTTCCTCAAAGCGTCGATCAAGGCATTCGCAACGCAGGAAGATGCCGTCGCATCGCTGCGCTCGGCGCTGATCCAGACGGGCAATGCGGGCGAGAACGCACTGGAACGCCTGTCACGCAGCGCCTCGAAACTTCAGCGCCAGACGAGGGCGGCCGATGAGGCGCTGATCCAGGCCACGGCCACCCTGTCTCTGCTCGCGCCAGCACTCAAGGTGGACGAGCTTGAGCAGGCGCAGAAGGCCATGATCGGGCTTGCCGCGACGTTCACGGGCGGCGACATCGAGTCCGCTGCCGTGGCGATCGGTAAAACGCTCGGCGGTACCGTGGACCTGTTGGCCCGGTGGGGCGTTGCGGTGGGCACGGCCGGCGACGCCACGGAGCGGCTCGGCCGGCTCATGAAGAGTGCCGGCCGGTTCTTCCGCGTGGCGCAGGCGCAGGCGGACACACTGGCGGGTCGTGCCGTCCAGCTCAAGAACGCGATCGGCGACCTTCAGGAATCCGTCGGCAGTCTCATCGCGGACATGCTGGACGCAACGAACAGGGCGCGCGGTCTGCGCGGTGTCGTCGAGGACATGACGGACTCCATTGACCGCGCGGCGCTCCAGACAGCGGCGTGGGGCCGCCAGATCGCTATCGGTGTGACAGCGCCACTGCGCATACTCGGCAATGTCGGCACGGCCGTCATGTTCGCGTTGGTCACAGCGACGCTTGCGGCGAAGGCTTCGTTCCTTGAGGCCGCGATCGGCGCGCGCTTCCTGTTCAATATCACGACGAAGCGCCTGCCGACCGAGGGCATTGCTGGTCTCGTTGTGGCGCTTGAGGAGACCCAGCGTAAAATCGATACCGCGAAGGGCCTGATCGTACAGGACTTCCGCGATATCGGCGACGCCATCCGCGACGTGGAGACGCAGAGCATCCGAACGGCCGCCGCTATGGCGGGCATCCGGCTAGGACCCGATCTCAGCGTAGCTGGTGCGGTCGCCGCCGGTGCCGCATTCGCTGGTGCGGCCGGCGGTGGGTCGCCGGTCACGGTGCCTGCGCGCCCCGCGGGTGGCGGTGCATTGGACGATATACTGTCGCCCGGCCTGCGTGCTGGTACGATCCAGCGTGGTCTGTTCGGCGACGAGTTCCAGGGTCTGGACCTCACGCGCCCGCCGCGCGTGGAGCCGCCCGAGATCCCGCAGCCCGACATCCCGAAGTTCATCCGCGAGTTCGAGCCGCGCGCGAAGGAGATGGGCGACGACATGTCGCGCATACTCAAGGCGTCCGGCATCAATGCAGCGGAGTCGCTCGTAGAGGGCATGATTCTCGGGCTGAACAATTTCGGCGATATCCTCCGGCGGTTCATTGCCGGGTTCGTCTCGAAGTTCGTCGTCGCGCAGTTCACGCAGTCGCTCGGCATCGGCTCGCCGTCGCGTGTCGCGATGGGCTGGGGCATGGACACGGGCCGCGGCTACGCGATCGGGCTCGCGGCATCGGAGCCGCTGGTCGCCGGTGGTGCGCGGTCGCTCGCGCTGTCGCCGCAGGCGGCACTGGCGGGCGCAGGCGGAGGCGGCGCAGGCGGCGTGCAGGTCCTGAACAGGTTCGAGATTCAGGCGCTCGATTCCGCCGACGTGGAACGCGGCCTGCGCCAGAACGCGGGTGCCATCCTGAAGATCATGTCGGACGGCATCAAGTCGAGCGCTGCGCTTCATCGCGGCGTCGTGACGGGGAGATAGCGTATGGCTACGTGGCCACGCACCATCATGCCGAGCGACGCCAAATGGCCGGAGCACAAGTCGGCACTGATCGGCCGTGCGGAGTCCGGCCGGGTCACGACGCGCGGCACGGGCGCACGCGGCCGCCGCTGGACGGAACGGTACGGTGCGATCGACACGCGCACGCCGACCGGGCGTGGTTTCATGTCGCGTGTCCGGCGGTCACTCGCCGCGGGCACGATATGGGACGTGCAGCATCCCGATTACGCGGGCCCGCTCGGCTCCGGGCTCGGCACGCCCGTCGTGAGCGGTGCGGGCCAGACGGGCTCCGCGCTCGTGACGAGCGG
>JAVVDS010000076.1:0-6889 GCA_032251295.1 Desulfuromonadales bacterium
GGTCGTGTCCTTCTGAACGGGTCACGAATCGCCTGCCGTCCAAAGGTCGTCATCCCCGAACGGTTTTGGTCGGGGATTCAGCCTTGCGACCCTGCACCTCTGGATCCCGGCTAAAATCACGCTGGAATGACGTGCATGTGTAAGGCGATCACGACAACGAACTTTGCCCTCCTCAGCGCCTCTGTGCCACGAGTGAGCGCAGCGAACGGGCGTGAGAAAGGACAGCCTGCCCTGCTGCATGCCCAACAGTTCCTTGAGCGTTTACGAAAATTCAGCTCAGGTCTGCCGAGGGTGCCACTGGCCGTTATAATGTTGAGCAGTTGCCAAAGGATTTGCCGAGGAGCATAGGTTTAATGGACGGTGTGTCACTCGATATTATGCAGATGCTGATCTCCCTGATCGGCGGGCTGGCTCTGTTTCTGTTCGGCATGGACCGGATGGGCGAGGCGCTCAAGGCGGTGGCCGGGGCGCGCATGAAGCAGCTGCTGGCGCGACTCACCGGCAACCGTTTTGCCGGCGCCCTGACCGGCGCGCTGGTGACGGCGGTGATCCAGTCGTCATCGGTGACGACGGTGCTGGTGGTCGGTTTCGTTTCGGCCGGGTTGATGACCTTCGGCCAGTCGATCGGTGTCATTATCGGCGCCAACGTCGGCACCACGCTCACCGCTCAGGTGATTGCCTTCAAGGTGACCAATCTGGCGCTGCTGTTCATCGCTGTCGGTTTCGTCGCCGACTTCTTCGTCCGGCACGAGGCGACCCGCAATTACGGCCGGGTCATTTTCGGCCTGGGGCTGCTCTTTTTCGGGATGCATATCATGGGTGAGGCGATGGCCCCGCTGCGCAGCTATCCGCCTTTTCTCGATCTGATGACGAATATGGCCGGCCCCGGCGTCGGCATCCTGGTCGGCGCCCTGTTCACCGCCCTGATCCAGTCATCGTCTGCGACCACCGCTATTGTTGTGGTGATGGCCGGGCAGGGCTTTATCTCCCTGCCAGTCGGCATCGCTCTGGCCCTCGGCGCCAATATCGGCACCTGCATCAAGGCGGTGATCGCCGCCACCGGCAAGCCGCGTCCGGCCATGCGGGCAGCCGCGGTCCATGTCCTGTTCAACGTCGTTGGCGTGTTGCTCTGGCTCGGCTTTATCGATCAGTTGGCTGAGCTGGCCCGGTTGATTTCGCCGCAGGTGCCGCAACTTGCCGGTCTCGATCGACTGGCGGCCGAGACGCCGCGGCAGATCGCCAATGCCAACACCCTGTTCAATCTGGTCAATACCCTGCTGTTCATCGGTCTGACCGGGCCGCTGGCCCGTCTGGTCACCTGGCTGCTGCCCGACCGGCCGGAACGGGAGGAGCTGGTTCAGCCGAAATTCCTCGACAACCAGCTGATCGATTCGCCGTCGCTGGCGCTGAATGTCGCCCGGCTGGAGGTCAGCCATCTCGGCGAGCGGGTTTTGGCGATGCTGCTTTTGGCGCAGGATGCGCTGCACAGGCGGGAGATCGGTCTGCTGCGAGAACTGGTGCGACAGGACGACGCCGTCGATCAGCTGTATGTGACGATCAACGAATATTTGAGCCGGGTCGGCAAGCAGACCCTGAGTGAGACGGAGAGCCGCGAATATTTCCGGATCAGTCAGGCCAATGCGGTTCTGGAGAGTGTCGGCGATCTGCTCGAAACCGACCTGGCCGGGCTCGGCCGCAAATGGGTCGCTCAGGATCTGCGGGCCAGCGAAACCATGATGGGGCTGATCAACGATCTGTTCGAATGTGTCTACGTCGCTCTTGACAAGGCGGTGCAGGCGGTGCGCGACAACGATGCCGCCGCCGCGCTGGAAGTGCTCGCCATGAAGGACGAGGTCAATCGCCATGTCGATGCCGCCTTCAGCCGCCAGGCGCAGAGTCTCGCCGCAAGCGGTGTCACCCATCTGCAGACCCTGAGTTCGGAGTTCGAACTGACCGACAAGCTCAAGCGCATCTACTCCCTGAGCAAACGGATCGCCAGGCTCTGGGAGGCGCAGACGCCAGAGCTTTAAGTCAACTCTGCCGATCGCAGCTATACAGGCGATGCATCGCATCAATCGCCCGGGTGAGGTCATCGACCAAATGCTGAGGCGACAGCAATTCCGCCTCGGCTCCAAACGATAAAAGCCACCGTTTCACCTCATACCAACCCGAAGTCTGCATCTCCAGGATCAATGAGCCGTCCGGTTGATCGCTGAGGGTCTGAATTTTCGCCCAGCGGCGTTCCTTGATGTAGCGCGCCTGATTTGGGGCAAACCGGATTTTTACCTCGATCGGATCATCGTAGGTCAGGCCGAAGGCGGTTTCGAGCAGGGCGTTGGCATCGAAATCCTCCGGCCGCTCAAAGGTCTCGTGGAGCTCTTCAATCTGCTGTATTCGCTCGACGGCCTGCATCCGGATATCGCCATATTTGACGATGAGGGAGAAGAGGTAGAGCCCGCCCTGGTGCTCGAAGATCTGCAGCGGCGCAATCCGGTAGGTCTTGATCTGATCCTCGCTGAAGGTGTGATAGGTGACCGCGCAGATCTTGCGATTGGCGATGGCGCTGACCAGGGTTTCAAGGATCTCCTCCTTGGCACTGTAATCCTTGGCAAAGTGCCGGCTACCGACAAAAGCGCCGGCGATGCTCGCCAGCTTGGCGCCGAACTCGTCAGGCATGAAATGGTCGAGCTTGACGAAGGCGCGTTCGATCTCCTCCTGAATTTCCGTCCCCTGGTACAGGCCGGTGCTGCTCTTCAGAAAGTAGAGGGCGGCAATCTCGCTCAGTGAGAGATTGATGTTTGGCACCTTGAGCTTGCCGGCTCTGACCACATCCTCCCGCGACAGCGAAAAGCGTTTGCCGCCACCAAGGATCGAGGCATCCTCGTGAATGTGAAAGCGCATGTCGTCGCGAATGAAGTTCAGCAGGTCATAAACCCCCTTGCGGCTCAAGTCGAGACGCTCCTCCATTTCGGCGACAGTTGCCCCTGTCGGCTGCCCCAGCACATCCATCGCTCGTAAAAACTTTGCCAGTTTTTTCGCCCGCATAGCTCCCCCTTGATTTTTTTTGACCGGTTGTACCAAAAACTGCACTCGGCAGGAGTACTTCTATTGGTAACAGACGGAACAACACCCCGGCCGTTCCGTCATAGGGAGGACCAGAATAACTCTGAGCGAATCAACAAATCAACCAACCAGCCACAGCACACTCACCTGCAATGCCTCAAGGAGATCGCGATGAAAGAGAGCAAAGACGCAGAGAAAAAAGGACTCGATGAACACGGCATTATTTTTCTGTCCGGCCCTGTCGATGGGGGGAGCGCCGAAACCCTCTGCAAGGAGATCATTCAGTACAACCTCGAAGGGAAAGTCGAACGGATTCAGCTGATTGTCAACTCGCCGGGCGGATCCTGCGCCGACGGTTTTGCCGTCATCGACCTGATGGAATGGTCGAAGATCCCGGTCTACACCATCGGTGTCGGCATGGTCGCATCCATGGGATTGCTGATTTTGATGGCCGGGCAAAAAGGGCGCCGGGTCGTGACACCGAACACCTCGCTGCTCTCCCATCGCTTTTCCGGCTTCAGCTTCGGCAATCACAGTCAACTCCTTGCCAGTCGCAAGATCGAGGATCAGCTGCACGAAAGGATTATCACCCACTACCTGTCCCACAGTCGGGTCAGGGATCGGGAGACCCTTGAGAAGACGCTCCTTGGCGATGTCGATTACTGGATGAGCCCGCAGGAAGCCCTCGATTTCGGCCTGATCGATATTGTCGAGCCGTTGCAGAAACAAGCCGCCTGAGGAGAGAACCATGCCGAGAAAACTGAGCCGCAGAGAACGGATGGAACTCGACCGGATCAAGTGGGGAAGGAGCTTTGATATGTCTCACGTTGTCGAAGAGCAGACCGAACAGTTGGGCAGACGGGTTGACCCGCCCAGGGATTCCGGTCGTCTGATTTCAATGCCCGTCAAGCCGGTGGCCCCCGATGGCCCCTTTGCCGACGACCTCGAGCACCTGCAGGCCCTGGAGCAGGAGGCGACCCTGCGACTTCTTGTTCACGTGGTTCGTAGCCGGCATGGACTCGGACCTGAGGTCGAAGAAGTCCCCCGGCAAGCCGAACGCAGTTCACCAGCCTTTTGTGGAACTCCCTCCGAGCTGCGTGAAGAACTGCAAAAAGTCGGCAAGGAGAACAGGCGACGGGAAGAGCTGACCCTTCAGGCCGGCCAAACCCTCAAGTTCCTGGACCTCTGCAACAATTACCAGCTCGATCCCACGGAACGGCTCTACGTTCAGTTGTTGCTGCTCCATGCCACCGCCCCCGGCTTTCGCAAGCGGATGGAGGACCATGGCCTGGTTGAGTCGAGTTTTCGCAATCGCGAAGGGCTGACCGTCGGCCTTTTACTGGAGCTGACCTGTCAGGACTACCGGCAGCAGCTGGCTGACCGGCGCTACTTCAGCGTCGATGGCGCCCTGGTTCGCAACGACCTGATCGAGTTCGAGAGCCAGGTCACCGAAGAGACCAACATTCTCAGTCTGCGGGTCAGCCTGCAAAACAGTTGTGTGCGCTTCTGCCTGAACGATCACAACCTCTATAACGCCACCTTCCGCTTTGTCCGGCGGGAAATGGGGAAGACCCGGCTGGAACAGGTGGTCCTCCCCGAGCAGATCAAGGAGGAGGTTGTCGGCCACATCGGGACCTTCTTTGCCGTGCGCGCCAGCGACCATGCCGCGCAACTCGATGCCTTTTACGGCTATGGCACGGGCTTGGCCATGATCTTTCATGGACCCTCCGGCACCGGCAAAACCATGCTGGCCCAGGCTCTTTCCCACCACTTTCAAAGACCGCTGTTCTACATGACCGAGCAGAACCTGCAGGATATGCCGTCCAGCTACGAAGAAGCCTTCCAGATTATCTTCCGGGAAGCCAACCTGCATGGCGGTCTCGTCTTCTTCGATGAGGCCGACGATCTGTTCCAGGAGGGGAGCCACATCAGCCGGGAGCTGCTGGTCGCCCTGGAAAAATCCCACTGCGTGACCATTCTGGCCACCAACAAGCCCGTCGAGCTCGATCCGGCCATGGAGCGTCGGTTGGGTATGAAGGTCGCCTTTACAACCCCTGATGTCTCCATGCGACGCCAGATCTGGCAGTCGCTGTTGCCGAGCTTTATCGATCATGAACCGGATATCGATCTCACCGCCCTGGCCCAGGAGTTTCCGTTCTCCGGGGGGCTGATCAAAAACGCTCTGGTCATGGCAATCTCCAGGGCATACCAGGAGTCCCTCGACCATCCACGCCTGAGCCAGGCCCATTTACAGGCCGCTGCCCGATTGCAGTTGCAGCAGGCCACCATCGACAACCCCCTCTGCGCAACAGTCGACAAGGCGGTTGCCGTTGAGGAGCTTGGAGTCGCCGAACAGACCCGGCAGCAGCTGCTTCGCCTTGGTAGTGTTTGCCAACAGGCCCGTGATGAAAGGCTGCCGCTGCTCATCAACCTTCACGACCAGGCCGGTTGCGGGCTCGACGCCGCCATCGCCCTGGCCAGCCAGGCTCGACTTAAAGCCACCCTGGTCGATCTCTCTTCGCTGATGCGACTGCAGGAAAGCCGGGAAAAGATCAAAGACCGTGCTTCGCAAAAGGAGGTCGATCCCCTCGATCTGGTTTTCGACCAGGCCGGCCGCGACGGTTCCCTGCTGATCCTGCACGATCCGCACGGAGTGGCCCCGCTGGTTTTCAAGTCCGAACAGGTCGACAAAAAGTACCTTGAGTCAGACCTTAAACGCCGACTGGAGAGAGATCCGGGCCTCTGCTGCCTGGTTACCGCCGAAAAGCTGAATGAAGCGGATTTGTCTCTTTTTGACGCAACCATTGAACTGCTCCCCCTCGATACAGGCAGGCAGGTCGAGATCTGGCGAAAGATCCTGCCGAAAGACGTCCTGGACGACGGGCAGCTGCTCGCCCTGGTGGAGCAGTACCCTCTGCCCCCGGCCAAAATCGGGCGGATGATCCAGCGGGCCCGAGTGCGCAACAGCCTGGCCAGCGGGCGAGACGGCATCGAGTACAGCTATCTGCAGCAGGTTCTCAGTCAGCACTTTGGCGTTGAGAAAACCGTCCTGCTGTTTGGAGATCACGATGAGTAAAACATCCTTGAGCAAGTCGTCATTTATCAAGGGGCTGCAATGCCCCAAGCAGCTCTGGTTCTATAAGAACTGCTACGACCAGCGTGACCCGGTCAGCCCGCAGCTCGATGCGGTCTTTCGGTTCGGCCACGAAATCGGCGAGCTGGCCACCCGGCTGTTCCCGGGCGGCCGCATGCTTTGCTGCGACGATCTGTCCCAGGCCGAACAGGTTGCCACCACTCAACGCTGGATCGCGGAGGGGGCTACGACCATCTACGAGGCGGCCTTCTCGGCCCAGGGGGTGTTTGCCCGGGTCGATATCCTGCACCGGGGGACTGCGGGCTGGGAAATCTTTGAGGTCAAAAGTGCCACCCGGGTCAAGCCGGTGTTCGTTCAGGACCTTGCCCTGCAGGCCTGGGTGCTGCGCCAGGTCGGTCTAACGGTCTCAACGGCAGGGCTGATCACCTTGAAATGCTACCAACTGCCCGACCCAACCGATCTGGCAAGACAGTTTGCCATCCACGACCTGACCCGGGACGTCGATGACCTGCAAGCCTTTGTCGGCCTGCAGATTGCGGGAATGCAGGCGATGCTCAGCCAATCGGGACCACCGCCGGTTGAGGCCGGTCAGCAGTGCGTCACCCCTTACCGGTGCTCGTTTCACGGCTACTGCCACCAGAATTCAGAGGCGAAAAACGATGGACAGGCTGCTTGAAAACGGACTGCTCCTGTCGGCGATTCTCAGGGTTGAACAGGTGACCGTCGACTCTG
>JAVVDS010000077.1:0-6882 GCA_032251295.1 Desulfuromonadales bacterium
GCAGTGCCCCGGACTGGATGACAATTTCAAAAGCATCGACGCCAGCTTTAGTGGCAGGGTTCCGATACAAGTTCAGCCATTCTGAAACCAGGATCAAATGGCCGGTCGAGGAAACCGGCAGAAACTCGGTGAGGCCTTCAACCGTGCCGAGAATGACGGCATCGAGCCAAGAAATCAAAGGGTCCATCTGCCATTTCTTTCTATCCGCACCAGATTAAAACTTTCATCAATTCAATCATAAAGGGCTTTCTACCCGGCTCTTTTGGGAGAACTGCCGAAGGACATTTTCAATTTGTTCCGCCAGCGGTGTATCCGCTTCGTATAAGTCAAAAAGCTGTAACAGACGGACGATCTCATCTCGCTCCTGTGTCAATTTTTCAAGTCTTTCAGAGTACGGGCAGTCATTGGCATGAACTCCATCGGAGTGGGCACATGCAGGGCAGACATTGACTTGTCCTGCAACAATAACAGGAACATTCGTTACCTTAAATACTGTTTGCTCACGATGGCATCTCTGGCAGCGGCCATTCATCTTCAGGCCAATATTGATGTTGGCGCCCAAAGTCTTTATGCATTCAAAGCAAAGTTTTTTACCAGACCAATCTTTCATCTTCAGAAGGTTCTCTCTTGATCAATCAAGTGTGTAGTTCCTGTAAATAATCATGTCTACCTTACCGCCCGAGAAATTCAGTTTTGCGTCAACGAAAAGGTTGCCATCTGTGTCGAACTCCCATGGCGGGGGTCGAATGCGCCGATATCCTCGAACACGACCTGGTATCCATTGCGCCGTGCCACGCCAGCGGCCCAACGTCTGAATTTATCCCGAGTCCATTCAAAACGATGGTCCGGGTGGCGGAGAACGCCGTCCGGGATGCCGTGCAGCACATTGTACTCGCGATTGGGCGTGGTGACGATGACCGTCTTCGGCCGACACCCGGCGAAAACCGCCGTCTCGACCGCCGACAGGCGTTGCGGCGCAACATGTTCGATGGTCTCGACCAGGACCGCTGCGTCAAACCCGCAAAAATTCTCGTCCAAAGAGGTGTAGGACGCAAGACACAAAGACATCTTGCGGCCGACGAACCCTTTGTCATGGAAGGAGAGTCGCGCCCTTGCCTCGGCCAGAGCCTCATGCGAGGTGTCGATACCGACAATGGTCGTGAACTGTCTTTCTCCGGCCAGGCGCATCAGTAATTCGCCTGGCCCGCAACCGAGATCGAGCACGCTTAGAACATTGCACGCCAACAGGGTTTGTACCACCTTGTTCAAACGTTCCTCATGCAGGTCTGTCGTCTGCTCGGGCTGCCAGCAGAGAGTATTTTTTCTCAGCATGAATGCGTCACTTAGTCGTGCTCGCGGGTTTTCAGGAAAGTGATTTCCGGCCACTGTTCGGTCACGAAACCCAGCCGCCATTCGCTGGACGCCAGATAGGTCAGATTCCCTTCCGCGTCATGCGCCAGATTGGCCTGGTTGGCCTTCTCGAAGGCGGCCAGCCGTTTCGGGTCGGGGCAGCTCACCCAGCGGGCGGTGGCGTAGTCGACCCCCTCGTAGATAGCGTCGACGTTGTATTCGGCCTTGAGCCGCGCCATGGTCACATCGAACTGCAACACGCCGACCGCACCCAGAATGAAGTCGTTTCCCAGCAGGGGACGAAACAGCTGCACCGCCCCCTCCTCGGCGAGCTGGGTGAGGCCTTTCTGGAGCTGTTTGGCCCGCAGCGGCGATTTCAGGCGCACCCGCCGGAAATTCTCGGGGGCGAAACTGGGGATACCGGTGAACTTGAGCGGCTCCTTGTCGGAGAAAGTATCGCCAATCTTGATGGTGCCGTGGTTGTGCAAACCGATGATATCCCCCGGCCAGGCCTCCTCCACCAGCGCCCGATCCTGGGCCATAAAGATGATCGGGTTGGCCAGAAGCACATCCTTGCCAATGCGGTGGTGACGCACCTTCATTCCCCGCTGGAAGCGGCCCGAGCAGATGCGCAGAAAGGCGATGCGGTCGCGGTGTGCCGGGTCCATGTTCGCCTGGATTTTGAAGATGAAGCCGGAAAAGGCTTCTTCCTCCGGCGAGACCAAGCGGGTGGTGGTTGCCCGCGGCATCGGGGCAGGGGATATTTCGACAAAAGCGTCGAGCATCTCGCGCACGCCGAAGTTGTTGACCGCGCTGCCGAAGAAGACCGGCGTCTGGTTCCCCTTGAGATACTCCTCCAGCACGAAGGGGTTGGCCGCCCCCTCCAGCAACTCCACGTCCCCGCGCAGTTCGTCGGCCTGACTCCCCAACAGCTCGTCGAGCAGTGGATCGGTCAGATCCTGGATGGTCAGCACTTCATCGACCAGTCGATTGCGGCCTGGAAGAAAAATATTAAGCTCCTTGCGGTAGAGGTTGTAGGTCCCCTTGAAGCGCTTGCCCATGCCGATGGGCCACGACAGCGGCGCACACTCGATCTGCAGGGTCTCCTCGATGTCGGCCAGGATGTCGAGGGGGAACATCCCCTCACGGTCGAGCTTATTGATGAAGGTCAGAATCGGCGTGTTGCGCATCCGACAGACCTCCATCAGCTTGCGGGTCTGGGTCTCGACCCCCTTGACGCTGTCGATGACCATGACCGCGCTGTCCACCGCCGTAAGCACGCGGTAGGTGTCCTCTGAGAAATCCTGATGACCCGGCGTATCGAGCAGATTGATCTCGAAATCGCGGTAGTTGAACTTCATCACCGAGCTGGTCACCGAAATGCCGCGCTCCTGCTCGATGGCCATCCAGTCGCTGGTGGCATGTCGATCGGCCTTGCGGGCCTTGATGGCGCCCGCCATTTTGATGGCGCCCCCGAACAGCAGCAGCTTTTCAGTCAGCGTTGTCTTGCCGGCGTCAGGGTGGCTGATGATGCCGAAGGTACGGCGACGTTGAATTTCTGTTAATGGTTGACTTTCCATATCCTTCCTTCGTTGATGCCGGAACATCCTGAACCTCGTGGCCCCTGCGCTCATCTGGGGCGATAAGAACACGGGCAAAGGGGGTTGGGATCTGGGCTGATTCGTCGCCACGGCTAAAAGCGGTGGCGACAATAATGAATATTTAGGTGCCCGTCAGCATCTGCAGTAAAGCTACAAAACTAAAAGGCCTCAGGATTGTGCGCTGTGGGTACGGATAGACCGGGGAATTAAGGCGGCGGGAGTTTTACACTGGTGACCAGAGTAAATGATGGTGTAGCGAATAACTTGAGCATGACTCTTCCTAGAAATTGAATGCCACAAAAAGTAGCACAACCAGCTAAAAAGTTCAACTTGGGGTTCCTCTGCTCTGCACTGCTCCGAAAAAGCTGACGAGAGCAGAGGAGAGGAGATGTCAAACTAACGTAAAAGGAGCAAAGGGATGGTCGATTTGCGCAGCATGGCGGTCGTGGTGCTGCCGACCAGTAGATGGCGGATACGCGAGTGACCGTAAGCACCCATGATCATCAGGTCGATGCCCTGCTCCTGCTGATAGCGACTAAGCGCGGCTTCCGGTTCTCCGGGGAGGATAACTGCGACTGTTTCAAATCGCGCCATTTCCAGAATCTGCCGGGCGCGGGCCAAGTCGGCGCTGGCAGTGGCGGTATCGGCTCCAACCATTACCAGATGACAGGGCAGGCCGCGAAACAAAGGGCTTACCGCCACCATATCGAGCGCCTTGCGCGCGGTGGGGCTAGCGTCAAAGGCGAGCATCACCCGCTGCGGTGGGCGAAACTCGGAAGGGGTCACCAGGATGGGACGCTGCAAAGAGCGGATGACCCGTTCCAGATGACTGCCCAGATGTTCGGAGGCCACCTGCGCAGCTTCGCCCCGTTTGCCCAAGACCAACAGCCGAGTGCTCTCCTCCTGTCCGGTCAAGGTTTCCACCAGGCCACCAAGGCGTAGCAGCCCCTCGGGATCGGTGACACCTGCAGTGCGAGCCCGCAATCTGGCCGCACCAAGCAGCTGCTGTCCCTGTTCCCGGGCCAGTTTGCCGCGCTTTTCATCAAGCGCCGCCAGCTCCTCCAACAGTGATTCACGGGCACCGAGGCCGATGCTGCCGCTCAGATCGACCGGGGGAGCAGCCTGCTCCTTGTGCAGCACGTGCAGGAAGGTCAGTGGTGCTTCGAGTCGTAGGGCCGCCCAGGCGGCGGCATCACACACAGCGGGGGAATAAGTCGAACCGTCAATACAGGCCAAAACGCGATTTTTCATGTCAGTTCCCCTTAATGCCCCATCAAGGCTTCGATGGCCTCGGGCTTGTCGTGGACCGCGAAGCGGTCGACCATTGTCTCGCTGGCCTTGTTGAGGCCGACAATCTCCACCTCGGTCCCTTCGCGGCGAAACTTGATGATGACCTTGTCGAGGGCGCCAATGGCGGTGATGTCCCAGAAATGGGCGCGGCTGACATCGATCTGCACTCTCTCGATCGCCTCTTTCAGATCGAAGGAAGCGATGAAGCGCTCGGCCGAGGGAAAGAAGACCTGACCGGTCACCTGGTAGTGGCGGGTCAGGCCGTCCGCCGAGAGACTCGAACCGATATGCAGCACTCTACCGATCTTGTGCGCGAAGAACAAGGCACTGAGCAGTACGCCGACCATGACCCCCAGAGCCAGATTGTGGGTCGCCACCACCACGACCACGGTGGAGGTCATGACGATGCTCGAACTCGCCGGGTTTTTGCGCAGGTTGCGGATCGACTCCCAGCTGAAGGTGCCGATCGCCACCATGATCATCACCGCCACCAGCGCCGCCATGGGAATGCGCGCCACCCAGTCGCCGAGAAAGACCACCATCAGCAGCAGATAAACCCCGGATAGCAGGGTTGAGAGGCGGCCGCGACCGCCCGATTTGATGTTGATGATCGACTGGCCGATCATGGCACAGCCGGCCATGCCGCCGAGAAAACCGGAAGCGATATTGGCCACCCCCTGGCCGACACATTCACGGTTTTTATTGCTGGATGAATCGGTCAGGTCGTCGACGATGGTCGCCGTCATCATCGATTCGAGCAGGCCGACAACGGCCAGGGTCACGGCATAGGGGAAGATGATCGCCAGGGTTTCGAAGGTCAGCGGCAGGTCGGGGAGCAGAAAGATCGGCAGATTGTCGGGTAGCGCGCCCATATCGCCGACGGTGCGCACATCTACCCCGAACAGCATGGTGAAGGCGGTCAGCGCCACGATGCACACCAGCGGCGAGGGGACGGCCCGGGTGATGTAGGGGAAAAGATAGATCAGGCCGAGGCCGGCCGCGACCAGGGCATAGACCGGCCAAGCAACAGCGGTGAGCTCGGGAATCTGCGCCAGAAAAATGAGGATGGCCAGAGCATTGACGAAGCCAATCACCACCGAACGTGAGACGAAACGCATCAGCGAACCGAGGCGCAGGCCGCCGGCCAGCATCTGCAGAACCCCGGTGAGCAGGGTCGCGGCGAGCAGATACTCCAAGCCATGTGTCTTCACCAGGGTTACCATCAGCAGAGCCATGGCGCCGGTGGCCGCCGAGATCATCCCCGGCCGACCGCCGACAAAAGCACTGACCACGGCGATACAGAACGAAGCATAAAGGCCGACCTTGGGGTCGACCCCGGCGATAATCGAAAAGGCAATCGCCTCGGGGATCAGGGCGAGGGCAACGACGATGCCGGCGAGGGCATCACCGCGCAGGTTGGAGAACCAGGTATTGCGGATTGTACGAAAAGCGTGAATCATGGGATAAAGAACCTTACACGAAGAAAAAATTTGGACAAAAGCTCCCAAGCCGCATCGGGCGTGCCGGATACACAGCCTGAAGAAAAATTTGCCTTAGTGGAAACAGACGATATGAGGCGGTTTAACCGATCAGAACGGAGTCAGTCGAAAAAACAGGCAGGCGTCGAAGTAAAGGGCTGCAGATCGATGATAAATGGAAAAATTCCTTGGGATAATGACTGAGCAAAAAAGAACTTTCAAGTTTACATGGGGAATCCGAAATGCTGGGACAAAGACCCGTGAGTTAAGGGAGTGATGCTATAGAGAACAGAGGTAAAAGGCAAGATAAAAATTCACTGAAAGGGTATGCGCCGGAACGGCCCTGTCCTTAGAAGGGGCAGAACCAATGTCGGGTTGGCTCAGCTTTTGACTTGTTCGATGACCACCCGGTTCTTGGTCTGAGCCTTCACCGAGTACATAAGAGTGTCCGCCCGATGAAGCATATCATCCACCGATTCCGGAGGGTCAGCGTAGGTCACCGCTCCGACACTGAACGTCACCGGGTGCCCCCCGGTCTCCATCGCTTTAAGGAGAGAGGTATGCAAACGTGTCAAGACCTGAAGTCCCGCCTCCTCATCCGTGTCTGGCAAAAGCAGGGCGAATTCGTCGCCGCCCAAGCGAGCGGCAAAGTCCCCCCTGCGGATGTTCTGCTGCAAGGTTTCACCGATTAGCGCCAGGACCTTATCGCCAGCTCGGTGACCTTCGAGGTCATTGATACGTTTGAAGTTGTCGCAGTCCATGAAGGCGATGGTGAGGGGGCTGCCGGCTCTTATACATCGATTTTGCGCCCCAGCCAGCATTTCATATAAGGCCCGGCTGTTGGGCAACCCAGTCAGGAAATCCGTGGTCCCGAACCGACGTTCTCTTTCCATCAGCAGTCGAATCCTGCCGATAGCCCAGACGGCGCCAATGAAAAAAACAGCGCGCAGAGCTGTATTTTCAAGGGGAATGAAAGGATGGGAATAGAGATCGAGTCGGGAGAAGTCGATCCATCCTCGAAAGAGCAGGGAAAAGGCTGCGACTCCATAGCCGAAGCCGGGACTCAGATACCAGGTTGCAAGGCTGATCGGGAGCAGATAGAAAATTGAAAAACTGATCTCTGTTCCGCCAGCTTTCAGATCCAGGAACCCGAAGGTCAGGGT
>JAVVDS010000078.1:0-6580 GCA_032251295.1 Desulfuromonadales bacterium
GAGCCCGTGACCGGATCGTAGCCGTACCACACGCTGTCACGCGGCGAGGACCCGATGATGTGCTTCGTGCGCCGGCCCGCGCCGTCGTAGCCGTACTGCTGGGTCAGCGTGTTCTGATTGGACAGGTCGGTCTGGGCCTCGCTGCGCACGAGCCCGTTCGCATGCAGCGTCCTCGTGATGCGCCAGTGCGGGGTCGTGGCCTCGATCAGGCCGCCGCGGTCGGGATGGTAGACGAACGTCTCGCTCCCTCCCTCGATCGCGAAGCCCCACGTGACGGACTCGTAGGGGAACTCCTTGTGCGGCCGGTCCCGCGGCGGCCAGGTCCGCTGGGTGAGGCGGCCCAGCACGTCGTACGTCATGCGGATCGTGTCGCCCGTGCCGGCCAGATGGCGGGGTACCGACCAGACAAGGTTGCCCGCGGGATCGTAGGATGATGCGACGGGCGCCCGGGCTTCTTCGGGTTATAGCCCCGCTCGGCTCCGGCCTGCTCGCGTCCATAGCGGACGCTGACCGTGGAATCCAGGACCAGCGTGAGCGCCTCGGGCGTCCCCCCGGTGGCCGCCCACCGGCGCCGCACCACCTGCCAGAGCAACTCGTCCAGCAGGGGCACGAGCACGCGCCCCGCCCGGCGCAGCCAGCGGCCGAAGCTCGTCGGATCGGGTACCCGCACCCAGCCGAACAGACGCCCGATGCCCCGGCGCTCCAGCAGCGGCAGATCGTCCAGCACCCGGCCCCCGTAGAGCAGGAGCACGACCCGGACCTCGACCATCAGGCTGGGACGGAAGAAGCCGCCGATCCCGCGGGCCCGCCGGTCGATCCAGCCGCCGAGCTCCAGCGCGTCCCACAGGCGGCGAACCAGGATCAGCCCGCCCCCGTCGGTCAGGTCACGGGCGCTGTGGCGCAGGCGAAGCGGGGCGGCAGTGCCTTGAACGTGAGGCCGGGAATCGATACGATGGGTGCGCACCGTCTGGGTGCCTCCGTTCCAGGGATTCTTCTTGGCAGAATGTCCCCGCAACGTATGGCCTCAGGCGGTGTTCTTCATCCCCCCCTCACACTCCGACTGCAGGATCCGGGCTCATACAACGACGGGGTCCGTGGCAGGGCTTGGAGGGCCGGACCCCGTATGCTGTCTTCAATGCCGGGAAGCCGAAGACGAAGCGGGTGAAGAAGGCGGCCGGCGGAGAGGAGGAACAAGCAGCCGCCTGAACGTCGACCCCGGTGAGGGCGACTGTCAGGTGATTACCGTACTTGTACAGCGAGCGCGAGGACACCGAAGACCGGAAGGCCGCCGCCTGATTCATGCTCGATCCACAACTATTGACAATATCTCCATGCCTGGCTCACCCCGGCCACCGCCGCTACCACCTGAGACCGGAGATGCCCTATGCCGCCTTGAGCCCCCGACCGTCGAAAGTGTCCAATTCTAAACCGCTGCTTCTGTCCACTTCCAAACCGGCGTTGACACCGCTCCGGTTTACCCGGGGCGGTTCATGCTCTGACGTTCGACGATCTGTGTCAGCGGAGTACCGTACTTGTAAATCCCATCAACGAGCACCGAATCGTACGAGAAGACGCTCCAGCCAATCCGGGAGGTGATGACGCTCGGCGAAGCACTTGATTCTCTGACGTCGGCTCGCCTCATCCCACCATGGACGATCTAACGACCGTCTAACCTCCTCCAGGAGTTGCTCGGAGTAGGGCAGTCGAGACAGAAATGCCATCTCCTCAGACACACAAAGCCGCTCGTGGCGAGCCTTTTCCTTCGCGTAGTTCCGAAGACCCATGTGAAACAAGCGCGCATGTGTAGCCTCATGGACGAGTGTAGTCGCAAGGTATGCGGGGACTCGCCCAATCACAGAAATATCGAGGAATACTGTACGGGATCTTGGTTCGTAGTAGGAAAGCCCGCGAGTTGTAAGTGCAACGACCCTTACGTAGCGCCGTAGCCGCTCAAAGCGACGCCGATCAAACCTCCGAATGAGCTCGATGGCAGTCGCACACTGCTGAAAGTACTCCTCGCAGTCAACTCTGACACTCGAACACGAGACGACAAGGCCTGAGATGTTACGTTGCGGGGCGCCATTCACGGCCAAATAGCAAAGTGCAAGATCAATTGGCCGCAGTAGAGCCCTTAGAAGACCCATACGTCACCTACGGTTTGCGTTCCGTTTCGTCAGGCGGTGGGGGAGGAGGCTCACCTCCTTCGATTACCTGCTCCTCTCTCGTCCGCTCGGGTTCAATCCGCCTCGGTGGCGGATTACCCGTTGCAATTCCGATGACGCCACCAATCACTTCAATGAGCTGGCGTATCCTGGGCGGAAGCTTGATGGATTGGACTGTGTGTTCAATGCTACTCGTGATCTGATCGGCATTGTCTGCTACCGCACCTGCAAGTCCGCCGACAGCACTTCCGAGTACGAATCCTGTGCCTGCCCCGACCAGTATTGTTGGGCCGCCGGGACTTGCCAGCACCGCGCCGGTCGTTGCTCCGATGGCTCCGCCGGCTGCGGCGAACTGCACCGCGCAGCTTCCCGGCGGATCGCAGGCCTGCAGCCCGAACGGATCAATATACGATACCGGATCATTCCCGACGTAGGAATAGAGGTTGGTACCGGCGGCGAGCCCGAGGGGGTCCTCCTGGAGCCAGCGGCCGGTGCGCTGGTCGTAGTGTCGGTTGCGGAAGAAGGACAGGTCGGGCTGGTCGGGCCCGGAGAAGCGCTGGTTGGCGAAGGTGCCCGGATCGCGGATCGCGCCGGCGTAGCGGTAGCCCTTGTGGCGGATCTGGGCACCGTCGAACGGGCGGCCGTCGGCCTCGCCGGCGGCGTACTGGCGGCCGGCGCCGTCGGTGACCCAGAACAGGTGGGTGGTGTCGGAGCTCTGGCTGCCCTGGAACAGGCCCAGAAGCGGCGCGTCGGTGCCGGGCCCGTGGACGAAGGTCCACGCGTCGAGGTCCGCATCGCCGCCCGTGCGCACGACGTTCGCGCCGTCGTAGAACAGGGTGATCGCGGCGGCATCGAGGTCGTCGCAGGGGCGGACCGAGCGGCCGAGCGCGTCGTAGCGGCAGGCGTCGGGCGACTCGCGCAGGAAGTTCTCGAGCATCTCCTCCCCGCAGATCGTGTAGAAGGACATGCCCTCGAAGCGGCCGAGCGCGTCGTACCAGTAGAAGCGGGCCTTGCAGGCCGCGGGATCGACGTAGCCCGGCGGGATCTCCTCCTGGTAGATGTGCCCCTCGCCGGTGTGGTGGATCCAGACCTCGTAGTGCGTGTCGCCGGTGTCGGCGTACCTGTGGACGCGCGCGCTCTCCCGGTTGCGGCCGGGCAGGTAGACGAGCGAGTCCCACTGGAGGGGCGTGCCGGAGTAGGTCCAGCGCCTGGTGGTGAGCCGGTTGCCGGAGTGGTCGTAGGTGTACTCGGCCGAATCGGCGGCGACCTGACGTGTGAGCTGGCCGCGCACGTCGTAGGTGTTGCGGACGCTGTCGGCCGCGCCCGGCACGTGGCTCTGCGCGCAGACGGGGTCGGCGCTGGTGAAGGTCGGCCGGTAGAGGGTCTCGTGGATCCGGCCCGCCAGGTCCATGACCTGGTGCTCCATGCGGAAGAGGAAGCGGTCCTCGGCGCCGGCCGAGGAGCTGTGGAGGGCGCAGAGCCGCTGGAGCGCATCGTCGGCGTTGTAGGCGAAGTGGACCGACAGGGGCTCGCCCCACGTCTCGTCCGTGCTGAGGCCCGAGAAGCGCTGGGCCGTGCGCCGGCCGAGCGCGTCGTACTCGAAGCGCACCGAGTCGCGCCGGCCCGTCCGCCACAGCACGCCGATCTTCGCCAGCGAGCCCGTGACCGGATCGTAGCCGTACCACACGCTGTCACGCGGCGAGGACCCGATGATGTGCTTCGTGCGCCGGCCCGCGCCGTCGTAGCCGTACTGCTGGGTCAGCGTGTTCTGATTGGACAGGTCGGTCTGGGCCTCGCTGCGCACGAGCCCGTTCGCATGCAGCGTCCTCGTGATGCGCCAGTGCGGGGTCGTGGCCTCGATCAGGCCGCCGCGGTCGGGATGGTAGACGAACGTCTCGCTCCCTCCCTCGATCGCGAAGCCCCACGTGACGGACTCGTAGGGGAACTCCTTGTGCGGCCGGTCCCGCGGCGGCCAGGTCCGCTGGGTGAGGCGGCCCAGCACGTCGTACGTCATGCGGATCGTGTCGCCCGTGCCGGCCAGATGGCGGGGCACCGACCAGACAAGGTTGCCCGCGGGATCGTAGCCCCGGTAGTCCGTGCGTCCGGCCTCGTCGGTCTCCTCCACCGTCCGGCCCGCCTCGTCGTAGCGGTAGCGGCGCGTCACGCCGCGGGGATCGTGGATGGAGTCCACGCGGTCGATCGTCCGGTACAGGACGGTCTCCAGCGGCACGTCGCCTTCGATGTAGACCGTGGACCGCTCCGGCCGGCCGAGCCCGTCGTAGCCGGTCGTGCTCCGGTGCCCGAGCACGTCCCGGCGCTCAACGACCTGCTGCGCGATGTCGTAGACCAAGCTGTCGGTGCCGCCGCGCGGCCCCGTCACGGCCTCGACGTTGCCCAATGCGTTGTAGCGCAGCGTCGTCATGCGGGTCTGTGGACTCACCACGTTCGTGACGGGATCGAATACCGGCACACCCGGCTCTTCAACCACGCCAGGCAGGCCGCGCGACGCGCCGGCCACCTCGTAGTGGAAGATCGTCGTCGCGCCGCCCGGCGCATGGACCGTGTCCGGGGTGCCGAACACGGAATGATAACGATACCGCGTGACGACCGAATCGGGGCCGGCGGCGATCTCGCTCGGGCTGTCCAGGGCCGCCGGATCCAGGTAGCGCCACTTCGTCCAGCCCGTGGGCAGCGGGTAGGCCAGGTGCGCCGTGCTGTCGCGCTGCTCGCGCAGGTTCCCCCGGGCATCCCAGCTCAGCGTCACCAGGCGCTGGGACGGGTAGCGGACTTGCGTGACCAGGGCCGGCACGGCCGGGTCCCCGCGCGTGAAGACCGTCTGCTTGCCCAGCGGATCGGTGATCCGGGTGGGCGCGCCCCACCGGTCGATGAGAAACCGCGTCGTGTCCTGTACGTCGATCCGCGAGCCGTCGTGGACCGTGCGCACGGCGGCGAGCACGGCGGGGGCCCGGGCAAAGGAGTGGAAACGGCGCAAGGCACTGCGCGAGCAGGGACCCCCCCGAGGTCGGATTCCGAAGGGTGCGTCAAGGCGAGACCGCATGGAACGCAAGCTGCGAACGAAGCGAGGGCAGCAGATCTACCGCGAGCGCAGCAGCACCGTAGAGCCGGTGTTCGGCCAGATGCACGAGCGCGGCCTGGACGAGTTCCTGCTCCGCGGAGCGGGCAAGGCACGGGGCGAGTGGTCGCTGTTCACCACGACGCACAACCTGCTCAAGCTGTGGCGCTCGGGGGGGCGTCCGGCGTGCGCAGCCGGATGAGGGAGAGGGCATCGGGCCGCTTCCCCGCCCCGGCCGCCGTCCCGGGTTCGGGGAACACCGACCACCTGCGCCCGCGGAACTCCTCACCCTGCTCGTGAGGAGATTTGGGGGACAGGCTCATAGATCGCCGTCATTTCGACACTTAGACTCCCAGTACTCCAGCCTCATCCGAGCTTCGCCCAAGATCTGTGGTGCGTGTTGAAGTTTCCTCGCCCATTGGAGTGCTGATCTGCTGCAGGTAGCTTCTACTTGAGCTCGATTCGCTGGTTCCGTTTGAATTCCCGCACGACGAATACGTGCATGTGCCGCCTCATGGACGATCGTCAGCGCTATCCGTTCGGGGGTAGCATCTGTAACGAAACCGCGGTCCAAGAAGCATGCATGTAAGTCATGCCAATACCAACCGTGTGACCCGTCCAATGAGTGCATGATCATGATTCGTCTGATGTCTCGTTTTGTTCGCGCGAGCTGCGATCGATCGGTACTGCCGATTAGTTCAAGTGTTCGCTTCACCTTCAAAAGGCGTGATTCCGCGGCTTCCGCGTCGGCCAAGAAGTCCACGACTTCGATCCCTTCCAGTATCTCGCTCGGGGACAGAAAGTTGCCTGCCCGGAATCCTGCGTAGCTTACCACCCTCCCGATCCAGGCAATAGGCATTGGCAGGTTGTGACAGCGGTGCGACATCCTCATTCCGGTGGCTCTTTCTCTTTGCTTTGTCTCCCCTTCTCCTCGATCACTTCGGCGCGGGGGCGTCGCGAATCCTCCTCGAGTATCTCATCCTCCCTTGTGGGTGGCCGCCCTCCGCCTAGGCCAGTGAGGATGCCAGTCACTATCGGCCCAAGCTTCCTGCGGATGTCTCGCAGGTCGAAGTTTACACTTGCTGAGAGATCCTCCGCCAAGCCAAGCGCAAGCCCGATTGTCCCAGCGACAGCCGTACCACCTGTGATGATTGCGGGCGCACCGAAGGCGCAAATGCCTCCGGTACCAACCACGCAACCAGCAGCAACTGCCGCGCCGGCCGTCGCGCCAATGGCTCCGCCGGCAAGGGTGCCCTGAAGGGCGCACGATCCCGGCGGATCGCACTCCTGCAGCCCGAACGGATCAATATACGAGACCGGGTCATTCCCGACGTAGCTGTAGAGG
>JAVVDS010000079.1:0-5984 GCA_032251295.1 Desulfuromonadales bacterium
TCGCTGCGCCCGGAAATCCAGTTGACCGACTCGGTCGCGAGCGGGTGGACCAGAAAGAGCAGGGCGGCCAAAAGCGGCTGCGGGCGGATGCTGCCGTTGTGTGCTGGATAGAGGTGCCGCAGGCCGAGATAGATGAGCAGAGCATTGGCGACATGCAGCAGAATGTTGAACAGGTGCAGGCCGGCCGGCTTCAGGTCCCACAGCCAGACATCGATGAGAAAGGACGCCGACAGAATCGGCCGGAAATACGTGTTCTGTCCGTGATAATTGAACAGTTCGCCGAAAGGGAGCGAGGCTCGGTGGCGGGCGACCTCGATGACGACCTTGTCATCCATGAAAAAGGTGCCGGCCTGTAGCCCGGGCAGGTAGAGCAGGAGTCCGGCAGCCAGCAGCAGGGGGATGACGAACCGTTCGCGCATGAGTCTGCTTGCCGGTTACTGGCTCTTGCTGGCAGCCTGGCGGCGCAGACGGTTGACCGTGTCGAGGTTCTCTTTGGCGCGGGTGTAGAACTTGGGATGGATCTGCAGCGCTTTGTTCAGTGCTTGTTCGGCTTCATCGAGGCGCCCCCGGGTGAGCAGGAGATAGCCGACATTGTTGTAGGCAGCGGCTTCACCAACCGTCTCTTTGAAAATCTCCAGGGCGGTTTCGCTGTCACCGTGCAGCAGATAGGCTGTCGCCAGATTGTTGCGAATCTGCTTGTCGTCCGGTTTAAGCTGAAAGGCCTGCTCGAACTGGACGATCGCCGCGGCGTACTCCTTGCGCAGCAGGTAGCTGGTGCCGAGGTTATTGTAGGCCATCGCCTGGCGTGGTGACCGTTCGATGATCTCGCGGTAGAGCGGTTCGGCCAGGGTTTCCTTGCCGGTCAGATCATAGATGGTTGCCAGCTCGGCGAGAACCTGCACGTTGTTCGGATCGATATTCATGGCCCGGCTGATCGCCTCGGCCGCTTCGCCGAGCTTGCCGTCGAGGCGCAGAGACTGCGTCCAGCCGATCAGAGCCGGCAGGCTGTCCGGCTCGATCTGCAGAGCCTGCTCATAGTGCATGGCGGCTCCGGCGTAATTGCCCTGCAACTGCTCGATGCGCGCCAGGCCGATTTTGGCACTCGCCATGCGCGAGTTTTTCTGCAGGGCCGTGACAAAATGCAGGCTGGCCAGGTTGAAATCGCGGCGCGCCAGGTAGACAAAGCCCGTGGTCACCAACTCTTCAGGAGACAGCTTCGCCAACTGGTTGCGACCGGACTCTTGATCCTGGAGGGCGTAGAGAGAGGCTTCATCGACACTGGCGCTGCTGACCTTGCGCACCGACTTGGAACAGCCGGTCAAACCGGTCAGCATAGCCAGAAAAAGGCAGAACAGCAGAATACGCAAGGGGAGACAACAGTTCAAACGATCCTCCTGTGACTGTGCGTTACAATCAAGAATCGAATATTTAACGCGGAGACGCAGAGATGCGGAGAAAGGAACCACAATGAATCAAGGTTTTCTCCGCGCCTCAGCGTCTCCGCGTCGAGTCGGTTTTTTGCGAACCGGCAAGCTCTACCCTCCAAGCGCCGGGAACAGCACCTGGACGATCTTGATGGCGCCGGGGCCGATCAGGACGACAAAGATAGCCGGGAAGATAAACAGTACCAGAGGGAAGATCAGCTTGACCGTCGATTTGGCGGCGGTCTCTTCGGCGATCTGCCGGCGTTTGATGCGCATGGCGTCGGCATGCACCCGCAGCGCCTTGGCCAGGCTGGTGCCGAAGCGGCTGGTCTGGGTCAAAACGGTCATTAAAATACTGACCTCGGAAACGCCGGTGCGCAGCGCCATGGCGCGAAAGGCGTCGTCGCGGGGGACACCGGCGCGAATCTCGAGGTTGGTCTGCTCGAACTCGTCGCTCAGATCCTTGCACATCGGCCGGATCTCCTCGCCGACCCGCTTGAAGGTCATATCAAGACCGAGTCCGGATTCGACACAGACCACCATCAGGTCGAGGGCGTCGGGCAGCCCCTTGAAGATCAGCTCCTTGCGCGCCAGCCCCATCAGGAACACCCAGACCGTCGGCAGGAAAAAGCCCATCAGGCCAAGCAGCAGTACATAACCGAGGATATTCGCGTCCAACTTGTAGAAGAACCGGGTCGCCAGGTAGATGCCGACCAGCAGCAGCGGCAGTACGATCTTGGCGGCCAGGTAGTTGTAGGCGGCATAGTCGGAGCGGTAGCCGGCCTGGATCAGCTTGAGGCGCAGCTTCTGACGGGTCGAGCGTTCATCGATGGACTTGTGCAGCGGTCTGGAGATGCGCGCCGCCAGGCCTTCCTGCTCCCGGTCGAGAAGCTTCGGCTTCTGCTGGGAGTCGACAGTGCTTTTGCCGGGGCGCACCAGTTTCGACAGACGGCTGGCTTCCGCGGATTGCCGTCTGCCCAGGAGCAGGATCAGACCGAGACAGAGGCCAACAACCGCGATGAATATCAGGAGCAGGATCCCGAAATAGTCGAGATTGCCGAGCAGAACATAGTAGGCGTTTTTCAGGACGTGCATATCAAAGGCTCCCCGTTGCCTGTACTAGATCTCGATAGTAATGATTCGCTTGATTACGAACGCACCGACAATCTGCATCACAATGGCGCCGAAGATCATGTAGTGACCGATCTCTTCTGTCCAGAGCACGGAAATGTAGTCGTAATTGGTCAGGTAGATGTAGATGAACATCAGAATCGGCAGGGCAATCAGGACTCCGGCGGAGTAGCGCCCCTCGGCGGTCAGCGCCTTGACATGGCGCTTGAACTGGATGCGTTCGCGGATCAGCCGGCTGATATTGTCGAGGATCTCGGCAACATTGCCGCCGGTCTCTTTCTGCACCAGGATGGCGACCGCAAAATAGCGCAGGTCGGTGACCGGCACCCGCTCGCAGAGATTATCGAGAGCTTCCTTGGTGGTCAGACCAAGGTTGATTTCATCGACAGTCGCCGAAAATTCGGCGCGGATCGGATCCTCCATCTCTTTGGCGATCATGTCGAGGCCGGAGGTGAGGGCATGGCCGGAGCGCACGGCGCGCGCCAGCAGGTCGAGGGCTTCCGGGAGTTGATCGTTGAACTTCTGGTAATAGTCGCGTTCGGCCAGTTTCAGCAGAAAATAGGGGAGCAGCAGCAAAACCAGACCGATGCCGACGCCGGCCAGCGGCTGCGGCAGGTAGCGGTAGCCGACCAGGGCGCCCAAGACGCCGAGGGAGACGCTCATGACAATGAACAGGGTGGCGTTCAGTGGCACGTGGACCTTGATCAGCAGGCTGTCGAGACGGCTGAGGCGCGGCATCGACAGAATGAACCGCTCATAAGTGCCGACATCCTTCAGAACGCTCTGCCGGTATCTGAGAAGCTTTTCCTGGCCGTGCTTGCCGCCAGCCGAGATGTACATCAGCCGCTTCTTCACGGTCCGCTTTTCGACAAAGCGGCTTTCAATCCAGGCGAGATAGATCATCTCGACAATCGCAAACGCGAAGACGAAGACGGCGGCGTAGAGCAGGATGTTGATCAGATCCATGGCAATATCTCTCCAGGCCTAGCCCTGATAGCTCGTGAACAAGCTTTCCGGGACATCGATGCCGGCCATTTCCAGTCGTTCAGAGAACTTCGGCCGGATGCCGGTCGACTGGTGGCGGCCGAGAACCCGGCCCTCGGCGTCGATCCCCTGCTTTTTGAAGACGAAAATCTCCTGCAGCGTGATGACTTCGCCTTCCATGCCGACCACCTCGGAGATGGAGGTCACCTTGCGGCTGCCGTCGGTCATGCGCGACACCTGAATCACCAGGTCGAGGGCCGAAGAGACCATGAAGCGCATCGCCTGTTCGGGGAGGCTGATGCCGGTCATCAGGATCATCGATTCGAGGCGGGTCAGGGAGTCGCGCGGCGCGTTGGCGTGAATCGTGGTCAGCGAGCCTTCATGACCGGTGTTCATCGCCTGCAGCATGTCGAAGGACTCGGCGCCACGCACCTCGCCGACGATGATCCGGTCCGGGCGCATGCGCAGACTGTTGCGCACCAGGTCGCGCGAGGTGACTTCGCCGCTCCCCTCGATATTCGGCGGTCGGGTCTCCAGGCGGATCACGTGGGGCTGCTGCAGCTGCAGTTCGGCGGAATCCTCGATGGTGATGATCCGCTCGTTGACCGGAATGTAGGCGGAGAGAATGTTCAACAGGGTCGTCTTGCCGGCGCCGGTGCCGCCGGAGATCATGATATTGAGCTTCGCCTTGACGCAGCCGGCGAGCAGTTGCGCAATCTCCGGCGTCAGGGTCTTGTAGTTGATCAGGTCTTCGGTTTTCAGCGGGTCGACGGAGAAGCGGCGGATCGACAGCATCGGCCCGTCGATGGCCAGGGGCGGGATGATGGCGTTGACACGGGAGCCGTCCGGAAGGCGGGCGTCGACCATCGGCGACGATTCATCGATTCTGCGCCCGACCCGGGAGATGATCCGGTCGATGATGTTGCGCAGGTGGTTGTCGTCGACGAAGCGCGACTTGGTCCTTTCCAGCAGGCCGAAACGCTCGACGTAGATATCCTTGTAAGTATTGACCAGCACGTCACTGATCGACGGATCCTTGAAGAACGGTTCGAGGGGGCCGAGGCCCATCAGTTCGTCGACAATCTCGTTGACCAGATCGTTCTTCTCGCTCTCGTTGAGCAGCGCCTGCTCTTCCTTCAGGTAGTAGGCGACAACGTCGGCAATTTCTTTCCGGAGTTCGTCGGCGCTGAGGGTGTCGAGGACCGCCAGGTTGGCATCTTCCACCAGCCGCCCATGGATCTTGCGCTTGATCTCCTGGAAGAAATTCGATTTGTCGGTGGCCGGCTGGTAAGTCGCCTCTGCCGGCCGGGAATTATTGAGCATGTCCTTGAGGGCCATGGTGCCTCCTGGTCAGAGCGATTTGCCGAATGTGCCGCGAATCCCGCGAAAATCGGGGTCATCGAGGGTGTTGCGGATCTTTTTCGTAAACTGGGTGATGTTTTTGGAAAAAGGGGCGCCGGGCGACATTTTTGCCAGCGGCACGCCACGATTGATCGAGGAGACGATGTCGGCAAAATCGTTGGGGACGAGCCAGTAGACCGTCTTGTCGAAGTTCTTCTCGATCTCGCCGAGAGAGAGGGCACCTCCCTTGATGTAGCGGTTGATGACGATTTCGATCTTTTCACGCGGCACGCCGAGTTTGACAATCAGCTTGCAGAGACGCACCGTGTTGCGGATCGACGGCACCGACATGTCGGTGACCACGAAGACTTTGTCGGAGGCGCGAAACGCCTCGACACTGCAGTCGTTGATATGCATGGAGGTGCAGTCGAGTACGGTATGGTCGTACAGCTTGCGGGCGATGCCGATAATCTTTTCAATATGCTCGACACAGATCCCTTCGCTGTCTTCGGGATCGAAGGGTGCGGCCAGAAAATCGAGACCGGATGCGTGCCGGACCATGACACCGCGCAGAAAAGAGAAGTCGAGGCGGTGAAAGTTGCTGCAGATATCGGTGATGGTATTCTGCGGCGTCAGGTCGAGCAGGACCGAAGCGTCGCCCGACTGGAACGACATGTCGATGAGAGCCGCCGAGGAATTCTTGTCGAGGGCCAGGGCAGTGGCGGTATTCACCGCAAGCACTGTGGCGCCGACACCGCCCTTGGCGCTGATGAAACTGTAGACGCTGCCCCGGGCGATCTGCCCGGAGCTGACCAGGCGGGCCCGGACATCCTCGACGGCGTTGAGCAGCGTCTGCTCCTTGACTGGTGCCACCAGATATTCGGCGGCGCCCGACTTCATGGCGTCGATAATATGCTGTGGATCCTTGTTCTCGGAGACGACCAGCAGAGCAATCTGTGGAAAGTTGTTCTTGATGGTGCGGATGCGCTGCAGCAGTTCGCCGCTGGCCGGATGGTCGTCGATGATAATGATCTCCGGAACGGTCTTGACCGCCAGGGTACCCTTTTCACTGAAACCGCTCGACCAGCTCTGGGCTTTGACGCC
>JAVVDS010000080.1:0-5748 GCA_032251295.1 Desulfuromonadales bacterium
GAGCGGTGACGGCTTCCGGCGCCTGATTGCTCAGCGGCGGGTCGGGATTTTTACCGCCGTCGACGCCGAACACTTCGATGCGCAGGGTGTCGCAGCTGACAAACAGCCGGTTGTTGGTCCGGTCATAGACCAGGTCTTTGACCACATTTAATTCACCTACGGCATAGCCAACCGGAATCGTGCCGTAGCTCGAACCGAAGTATCTGTAATTCTCATCGGTTACTTTGATGATTGACCGGAAGAATTCGAGAAAATAGGCACGATTCTGGTTGTCGAATGTCACCCCGCGTGGCGACACCATCGCTGGCAAACCGAAGTTGGTGGCGCTGATGTTCGAGTAGGCGACCACACTGGCCACACTCAAATCCGGATTCAGAGTAAAAATGTGGGTTTTGCCGTTGTCGGTTGTCGACGAGGAGCAATCGGTGACGATGACACGACCGAGCGGATCGATCGCCAGTCCGCCCATGCGCATGAATTCACCAGCTCCCGGTCCCGGGCCGCCGAACAGGGTGATATATTGCCCGTTAGCCGAGTAAACCTTGATCTGCCTGGTCACATTGTCGATGACAAACACATTACCGAAGCGGTCAAGCGCGATTTCACCAACCCCCTGAAATTCGGGCTCTCCAGGAGCGGCACTGCCGGCAAGCAGGCCACGTTCGGCGCCGGTGAGGGCATCGACGATCACCACGGCACCTTTGCGAGCGACATAAAGGGTTGTGCCGTCTGGCGTTACCGCCACGCCGGCACCGGAGGCCGACACGCTGAAGACCGCTGTCAGATTACCGTATGGATCGATCTTGAAGACCTCACCTCCACGGCAGTTGGTCGCATAGAGATTGCCGGCATCGTCCAGGTCGATCATGCCTGGAGCCCGCAACCCGGGCGGCATCAGGCGCCCCAACGATTCGAAAACCGGTGCTGCAGCAACCTGACCGGGCCAGATGACGTAGAAACACGCAAAAAACACCGCGAGCAGGCTGAACCGCACAGCTGTCCGTTTCATCTCAATTCCTCCCAGAAGACGGGTGAACGTGCCATTTCTTCCCCTGATTTCAACAGGCTCTAAATTTAATACATGTTAAATAATTTTTTTCAACTAAAGTTCGTCAATTAAATTATTTCAATATTGATGCAACCTTAATACCAACAAATTGGAAAACTCTTAGAGAGCAAGCACTCAGGCAGGCAAGGAGACGATTAAACAACTAAAAATCATCAGGTTACAAAATGAGACAGCAGCCCCGATTCAATCTTCAGGGGTGTGCAGAGGGAGTGATTCACCGATATGGGAGGAAACAGCATTGCGGGGGGGGGGGAAGGTTTAACAAAACAAGGCGTTGAGTGAATCCAGTGTCCAGTGAACTCTACGGCAGCAGAGGCTTGTACCAGAGGTTCATACTCTCCAGGTGACCAGAAATATTGGTGTTGTTGGTCAGCGTGCCGCTGTAGGTGTAGCCGTTCTTGGCGAAGGTGATATTCATCCCCGGAGAACAGGCGCGGGCAATGGTGTAGAGGGTCCGGATGGTGCGACGCGTCATCTCCTCTTCCATCTCCTGCAGCAGATGCTGGGCGATGCCGCGGCCGCGACATTCAGGGAGTGTCGCGAAGTCGGTCATTTCGGCGTTGTCGGCGGCAACATCGATCTCCGCCGAAGAGAGCGCGATCAACCGCCTCTCATCCCAGACCCCGAAATAGACGAGATTCTCCCGCATGGTCTGGCGCAGATAGGCCGGGTCTTCAATCGGGAAGGGGTAGGAGGCGAACACCTGGCGATAGAGCTCGGCCATGACGTCCGCATCGGCTTCGCCGGCGACCCGGGAGGAGAGACGCTCCGGCAGGGGGGTCGGCGCCGGTCGACCGGTTTTTTGTGCGGCTTTTTGCAGGATTTCTGACAGGAGTGACGCCTGCTGCTCCTGCTGACGTTCTGCTTCGAGAAAAAAGCCGAGAAAAACCGCCGCCTGTTCGCCCCGATAGAAGCCGGGGATAACCCCCTCCCGAACAAAACCGGCCTGCAAAAAAGGCGCGCTGTGACGTTCGGGGATTTTCGCGAAAATCTTGCCGTAGCCCTGTTGCTCAGCAAAGTGACGCAGTCGGTCGACAATCGTCGGCATGTCGGCATCGGCCAACTTCATCAGGTAGACACGATCGTTATGCGGACCGTGCTGGATCAGCGATTGCCCAAAGGTTTCGATACGATCAACCATGGTCACGGCGCTCCATGCGGTCGTTGCCTTCCGGAGTCAGAGAGATCGTGCTGTCGACATCGGCGAGCAGCATTTCGATACCGGTCGCTGCCACTTCTTCGGCATCCTCCAGTTTAAGATGCAGGCGACAGCTGTCGCAGTTGCGGTCACAGAAGTTCGCCTCGTAGCTGTCCGGCTCGCGATACGTGGTGATGACCCCTTCGTAGTTGCGCAGCACCACCTTGTTGGTCGACAGGGAGATCAGGTAGTTGGGGTTGAGGGGAATCTTGCCACCGCCACCGGGGGCATCGATGACGTAGGTCGGCACGGCGAACCCGCTGGTATGACCGATCAGACTCTCCATGATTTCGATCCCCTTGCCGACCGGCGTACGGAAATGCGAGAGCCCCTCGGAGAGATCGCACTGATACATGTAATAGGGTCGCACCCGGTTCTGCACCAGTTTCTGCACCAATGATTTCATGATGCGCGGGCAGTCGTTGACCCCGGCCAGCAGCACCGACTGATTGCCCAGGGGGATACCGGCATCGGCCAGCAGCCGCAACGCCTCACGGGAGGAAGCGGTCACTTCGCGGGGATGATTGAAATGAGTATTGACCCAGACCGGATGGTGGCGTCGCAGCATTTCGACCAGCTCGGGGGTTATCCGGTAGGGGAGCACCACCGGCATCCTGGTGCCGATGCGGATCACCTGCACATGCTCGATGCTGTGCAGCTCGGTGAGAATCCAGTCGAGATAGGCGTCAGAGAGCATCAGCGGATCGCCGCCCGAAAGGAGGACATCGCGCACCACCGGGTTGTCGCGGATATAGTCGATCCCGGCGCGGATCTGCTCCTGGCCGGGGATTGAATCGATATCGCCGACCTTGCGCTTGCGAGTGCAGTGCCGGCAGTACATCGAACAGACATTGCTGACCTGCAGCAGCACCCGGTCTGGATAGCGATGGGTGATGCCTGGCAGCGGGCTGTCCTGGTCCTCGCTCAAGGGATCGCTCATCTCGCAGCGGTCGATCTCGAGTTCGGCCGGCGACGGAAACGACTGCCGGAAGACCGGGTCATTACGATAGTCGCCGCTGTCGATCAGAGAGAGATAATACGGCGTGATCGAGAGCGGAAATTTGTCGAGGGTCGCTTCGAGTTGACGGCGCTCATCGGCATCGAAACGGGTATTGAGAAGAGTTTCGACGGTGTCGATGTCCTGGATTGAGTGTTGCAGCTGCCAGCGCCAGTCCTTCCAATGCGAAAGGGTGACCTGCTCATCGGCAATTCTCTCAGCCAAGTCCTGCTGTTTACTGCTGTAAATCGGCATTTTTCCGGTTATCTCCTCTGTTCGTCAGTTTTCCAGGTTTACTTCCGGCAGGTCGTCGAGCCAGCCGCCGTTGTCGGTCAGGCGGCGCACCAGCAGGCGGGAAGACTCTTCCTGGTGACCGGGGCGGGCGTGCAGCTGCTTGAGAATCAGCTTGTCGCCGATCCGGCCACAGATCTCCAGTTTGCCGATATCGTGGCCGATGATGAATTTGAAACGCTTGGCGTAGCCGTCCATCCGGCGCCGCGCCGCATCGACCAGATCGACCCCCTCGCGCAGCGGCACCTGAAAATGGTGACGCACCCGTGAGACCGGCATGCACTGGTAGAGGTAGTAGGGATTGACACCGATCTGCAGCAGGCCGTCCATCAGCTCGACCAGGGTCGTAACATCGTCGTTGACACCGCGCAGAAAGACCGCCTGATTGTTGACCGTCACGCCGGCCTCCCGCAGCCTCGCCACCGCCTCGGCGGCTTGCGGGGTCAGTTCGCGGGGGTGATTGAAGTGGGTCGGGACAAACAGCGGCTTGTCGCGATTGAAATCGGCCAGCAGTTCGATCAGTTCATCTTCGAACAGGCGCACCGGGAAGACCACCGGCGCCCGCGACCCGATCCGCACGTAGTTGAGATGCTCGATGCCGCGCAGGGCGTCGAGCATGCGACGCAAGGCGGCAGTCGGCAACAACAGCGGATCGCCGCCGGAAATCACCACATTCTTGATCTCTGGATGCGCGGCGATGTATTCGGCAGCCTTTTCGAAATTCTGCACAGTCTGCTCGTTGGGCAGACCGACCATCCGCTTGCGGAAGCAGTGGCGGCAGTACATCGAGCAGTATTCGGTGGCGACCACCAGCGCAGTGTACGGGTATTTGTGCAGGACGCCGTTCCCCTTGTCGTGTTTGTCGTCGCCGTAGGGATCGCCGGTCGTCTCGCCCATGGAACCGGCCAGAATCAGCTCATCGGTCGACGGGACCGCCAGCTTGCGGATCGGATCGTCGGGGTCGTCCGGATCGATCAGTTCGAGGTAGTAGCGCGGAATATTCATCGGATGCCGGGCGGTGACCTTTTCCAGGTCACGCCGCTCTTCGGCGGAGAGGGGCAGAGACTCGGCAAGTTCGGCGACGGAACAGACGTTGCCTCGCAGTTCCTGCTGCCAGTCGAGCCCCCGGGTCGGGGCTGTCGTTAATCGGGCCGGATTTTCAGCGGTCATATCGGCTTCCTCGTGCTCCTCGGCTATGGTCGGTTTTTGTCGGCAAACGCCGTCCGGTCGAGCGGACTTTTGTCCGGCAGACAGGAATGGCGCCACAGGCAATCACGGCTGACACAGAACGGATCGAAGGAAACGGAGACGGACTCCGCGAACCGGGGAGGAGCGAAAAGGTCAGACGTCAGTCTGCCTGCGGGAAGAATGTAAGCGATTTTTAAAGGGCGGGGCCGCCCGCACCCGGGGTTGTCACGGAACGCAACAAACCGGTGCTGCCCCAAAAGATTGAGGGTTCGACCCGGTCACGCCGGGGGCATAACCGGTCCACCTCAAGAGCGGGTCTGTGGTCGAAACATCCGGGCCGGATGTCGCCAAGAACGAGCCCACCGTAACACACCTGTCGATTTATGGCAAATCACGCAGCAGCTGGTGTTGTCGAACTCTGAATGGCTGGTAGAATTGCAGGAACTTTTTCGTCAGGAGCAATCCCATGCAGACATGTCATATCCTTGCCATCTGCGGCAGCCTGCGCCGCGCGTCGACCAACATGGGGCTGGCCCGCTACGCGAAGGCAAATGCTCCGGACGGAATCGAGATCGAGATTGCCGATCTGCGCGAAGTGCCGCTGTACAATGCCGATCTGGCAGAGCGGCCGGCCGCCGTCGACATTCTCTATCGCCAGCTGGAGCCGGCCGATGCCCTGCTGCTCGCCTGCCCGGAGTACAACTACTCCCTGGCGCCGGCCCTGAAAAACGCCCTCGACTGGGCCTCAAGAGCTGAAGAGAACCGGCTGCTCGCCGGCAAACCGGCCGCCATTCTCGGCGCCGGCGGCGGCGTGGGGACCGCGCGCGCCCAGTACCATCTGCGTCAGGTCTGCGTGTACCTCGACCTGCACCCGCTCAACAAACCGGAGATCTTCTGCAATGCCTTCAGTGACAGCTTCGACGGGGATGGCAATCTGGTCGATGAAAAGATTCAGACGCTGGTTGTCAAGCAGCTTGAGGCCCTGCGGCACTGGTGGCGGAAGCT
>JAVVDS010000081.1:0-5706 GCA_032251295.1 Desulfuromonadales bacterium
GACACTTGACTTGTTTCAGCCTTTTCGCCTAATCTCGCAGTGTAGTGAAAGGTGTAGCCGTGGTGGCCAATCTGTGTGCGCATCTGGAAACTCTGGTCGATCGCCTGCTCGACGAGCGGTCAGCGCTTCTGCAGCGCCTGGCGCAACTGAGTGAACAGAATGCCACGCTGACTGCCGAGCGGGACGACCTTTTGGCCGACCGGGTGCGGATCGACGCTGAGCTCGGTCGGCTGGTAGGCAAACTCGACGATCTCGGTCGCGGATAATTATGAAGCAGTCGGTGCAGGTCTCGATCCTCGGCAGACAGTTTCATCTGAAAAGCGATACACCGCCGGAGCAGGTCGAACGCATCGTCCGGTTTGCCGAGGCACAGATCGACGAAGTTACCGCCAGCGGCATGGCGGTCGACAGTTTGCAGGCGGCACTCCTGGCCCTGCTGAACCTGTCCGCAAAACATCTGGCGGCGGGGGTGGCTAACCCGGATGAGCCGACTGATACCGACGCCGCACTCAAGCAGTTGATTGCCCGGATCGAGGCGGCTCTCGACAGCTGACTTTCTTGCAGACAGCCTGCAGGTGCAGGCGAGAACGATCCGATCTCCGCACGGAGATCTTTCCGATAGATGAACGAGACGGACTTACCACCCGGTGTGCATATCGGGTGTTCAGGAAAAATGACGATTGGCCATGTTTAGCCGTATCAGGACATTATGTACTCTTGTCGGGCAACAACCGTTTGCGCTCGCCCCGGGCCGGTTGTCGCCGCTGCCGCGTACTCTGTGGCAGAACTGACCGACTGACGTCGCGACCACGCCATTTTTTCTTCCTCTGTCGGAACGACCTCCCCTCCGGAGATCCTTGACGTGGATCTCTGCCCATGCCGAAACGCTCGCTTCGCCAAACCCTGCTTGCCCGGCGCCGGCACAGCTCACAGCACGACTGCCTGGCGCGCAGCCTGAAAATTCAGGAGCGCCTGCTGCTCTCTGCCGTGTATGCGGCGGCTGACTGCATCGCCCTGTACAGCGCCGTGCAGAACGAGGTACAGACCGAGGAGATCGCGCGGCAGGCCATCGTCGCCGGTAAACGCCTGGTCTACCCGCGAGTGGCCGGTGCGACCTTGGTGTTCGAGTCAGTGAACGCCTTGACTGAGCTGCGTCCCGGTGCTTTCGGGGTGGCGGAACCGACACAGGGGGCAGCGGTTGATCATGCTGCTATCGACCTGCTGGTTGTGCCTGCCGTCGCCTTCGATGCCCGTGGGCATCGCCTCGGTTATGGCAAGGGGTTCTATGATCGGGCGCTGGCCGCCTGTACCGGTCGAACCGTTGCCGTCGGCCTCGCTTACGATTTTCAACTGGTGACCGAACTCCCGATTGATGCGCATGACCGCGCTGTCTGTGCGGTCATGACCGAGACAAAAACCGTGTGGTTCTCCCCTTCGGCCTTGCACGAATCGCTGTGTGCCGAAACCTGGAGACCGTCAGCCCCGTTATAGGAGGAGAGAGCGTTGAAGATAGAACTCGCACTGTTGTTGGCCGCGGCCGCATTGGCCTGTGGCTGGGTGATCGGCGCATTTCTGCGCGGGCGTGCCGCCGGATCGAAGCTGGTCGTTGCCGAGCAGGACGCGGCCAGGATCGTGGAGGCCGCGAAAAAGGAGGCCGAGACGCTGCGCAAGGAAGCGAGTGTCGAGGCCAAGGATGCGGTCTTCAAGGCCAAGGCCGAATGGGAGGAAGAGTCCCGGGAGATCCGCAGCGAACTGCAGTCCCAGGAAAAACGTCTGGTACAGAAGGAAGAGAACCTCGATCGCAAGACGTTGCAGCTCGACGAACGGGACGAGGAACAGACCCGTCGTGAGCAGTCGCTGCGAGACCGCGAAAAAAATGTACAGGAGAAGACCGAGCGGGTTGAGCAGCTGGTCGAGGAGCAGCGTATCGCCCTGGAGCGCATCTCGGGGATGACGGCTGATGATGCCAAGCAGCAGTTGATGACGAGCATGGAGAGCGAAGCCCGGCACGATGCCGCCAAGCGGATCAAGCAGATTGAAGATGAAGCCCGCGAGACCGCCGACAAGAAGGCGAAGAAGATCATCTCCCTGGCGATCCAGCGCTATGCCGGTGACTATGTAGCCGAGAAGACCATCAACTCGGTGGTTCTCCCCAGTGATGAAATGAAGGGGCGGATCATCGGCCGGGAGGGTCGCAACATCCGGGCGATCGAGGCGGCAACCGGTATCGACCTGATCATCGACGACACTCCCGAGGCGGTGATTATCTCCGGATTCAATCCGGTGCGGCGCGAGGTCGCCCGCCTCTCCCTGGAGAAGCTGATCGCCGATGGCCGGATCCATCCGTCACGGATTGAGGAAGTGGTGAAAAAGGCCGAGCAGGATGTGGAGACCTCGATCCGCGAGGCGGGTGAGCAGGCGACCTTCGATGTCGGCGTACACGGCATCCATCCGGAGATTATCAAGCTGATCGGCCGACTCAAATATCGCACCTCTTACGGCCAGAACGTGCTGCAGCACTCGCTGGAAGTCGCGTTTTTGTGCGGCATCATGGCGGCCGAACTCGGCATTAACGTCAAGCAGGCCAAGCGAGCCGGCCTGTTGCACGACATCGGCAAGGCGGTCGACCATGAGATCGAGGGGTCCCATGCCGTGATCGGTGCCGACCTGGCCCGCAAGTACGGGGAGCCGGCGGAGATCGTACATGCCTTGGCGGCACATCACGAGGACGAAAAGCCGGACACCATCCTCGCCGTGCTGGTGCAGGCCGGCGACGCCCTCTCCGGCGCGCGCCCCGGTGCCCGTCGTGAGATGCTGGAGACCTATGTCAAGCGTCTCGCCGATCTGGAACGGATCGGCACGGCGTTCGGTGGCGTGACCTCCTGTTACGCCATCCAGGCCGGCCGCGAGATCAGGGTCATGGTCTCCAGCGACGAGGTCTCCGATGACCAGTCGCATATTCTGGCGCGCGACATTGCCAAGCAGATCGAAAGCGAGATGACCTACCCTGGTCAGATCAAGGTCAATGTGATCCGCGAGACCCGGGCCGTCGAGTACGCGCGCTGAGAGAGTCAGGTTCAGTAAAAGGACTAAGTCCCCGATGAAACCGTTTGGGGATGAAGATGCCTGGCTAAACTGAATCAACGATTCAACGATTCAACGAATCAATAACCCCTTTGGGAGTGAGAATTTGAAGATCCTTTTTGTCGGCGACATTATCGGCCGTCCCGGGCGGCAACTGGTGCAGCGCTGTCTGCCACGCCTGGTCGATCGGCACCGGATCGACCTGGTGGTGGCCAACGGCGAGAACGCCGCCGCCGGTTTTGGTTTGACGCGTGATGTCGTCAGCGAGCTGCTTGATCTCGGCATCGATGTGCTGACCAGCGGCAATCATGTCTGGGACAAAAAGGACGGCCTGGTCTGCATCGAGCAGGAGCCCGCCCTGCTGCGCCCGGCCAACTACCCGCCGGGGGCCGCCGGGCGTGGCTACGGTCTGTTCCGGACAGCCGGCGGGGAAGCGGTGGCGGTGATCAATCTGGAAGGGCGAGTCTTTATGCGCGCTCTTGACTGCCCGTTTCGCAAGGCTGACGAAATTCTCAAGGAGCTGGCAGGGCGCTGCACGACGATTCTGGTCGATTTCCACGCTGAAGCGACCAGTGAGAAGTGGGCGCTCGGCGCCTATCTCGACGGTCGGGTCAGCGCCGTCCTCGGTACGCACACTCATGTGCCGACCGCCGACGAGCGGATTCTCCCCGGCGGGACCGCCTTTATTACCGATGCCGGCATGACCGGCGCGCGCGACTCGGTGATCGGTATCCGCAAGGAGCTGTCGATCAGCCGGTTCCTGACCCAGCTGCCGGTTAAATACGAAGTGGCGAAAAACGATCCGCTGCTCTGCGCCGTGGTCGTGACCGTCGATGCCGCCACGGGCCACGCCACGGAGATCGTCCGTGTCCAGGCGGGTGAGTCGGTCGGGGATTTTTGATGGTGCATCGTTGATGCTGTTTTTGAAGGAGATGTAGATGAAGCCAGTGGCCGAACAGATGAATGTGATCCGGCGCGGTGCCGTGGAAATCCTGGTGGAGAATGAATTGCAGGAAAAGCTCGCCGAGTGCTGTCGGACCGGCCGCCCCTTGAGAGTCAAGGCCGGCTTCGACCCGACCGCGCCCGACCTGCATGTCGGCCATACCGTCCTGATCCAGAAACTGAAGCAGTTTCAGGATCTCGGCCACGAGATCTGTTTTCTGATCGGCGACTTTACCGGCATGATCGGCGATCCGACCGGCAAGAACGAAACCCGCAAGCCGTTGACCCGCGATCAGGTTCTGGAAAATGCCGAAACCTACAAGGAGCAGGTCTACAAGATCCTCGATCCCGAGCGGACCCGGATTGTCTTCAACAGCGAATGGATGGGGCCGATGTCGGCCGCCGACCTGATCAGTCTGGCCGCACGGCATACCGTGGCGCGCATGCTGGAACGCGACGATTTCCACAAACGCTATACCGGTCAGCAGCCGATCGCCATCCATGAATTTCTTTATCCGCTGGTGCAGGGGTATGATTCGGTGGCGTTGCAGTCGGACATCGAACTGGGCGGGACCGACCAGAAATTCAATCTGCTGGTTGGTCGGGAGCTGCAGAAACAGTATGGCCAGCGGCCACAGTCGGTCCTGACCATGCCGCTTCTGGAGGGTTTGGACGGCGTGCAGAAGATGAGCAAGTCGCTCAATAACTATATCGGTATCACCGAACCGCCTAAAGAGATCTACGGCAAGGTGATGAGCATCTCCGATGACCTGATGCTGCGCTACTACGAACTGCTCTCCGATATCGACCAGGGCGGCCTGCAGGCGGTTCAGGACGGTGTTGCCGGCCGGTCGGGGGGGATGCACCCCATGACGGCAAAAAAGGCTCTGGCGCGCGAACTGGTGGCACGCTTCCATGGGGCGGCTGCCGCCGATCAGGCCGAACGCGATTTTGTGCAGCAGTTTCGCGAGAAGGAGACCCCCGATGATATCCCGGTGGTTCATCTGTCGATCGCGGAACCGGTCTGGATCTGCCGACTGCTCAGCGAGGCCGGTCTGGTCGCTTCGAACGGGGAGGCGCGGCGTCTGATCCAGCAGGGGGGCGTCAAACTCGACGGCGACAAAGTCGGCAGTGCCGACCTGGAGATCACGCCAGCCGGCGAAGTTGTCCTGCAGGCAGGCAAGCGCCGTTTTGCCCGGATCGTTTTTGCCGGCTAACCGGCTGTTTTTGCGCGACTGATTTTTTTCTGCAGCAGACCCAAAAAAAACGGTTGACTCCAGGGACGAACTCGATTATCTTCCCGCTTCGCTGCTTGACGCAGCACGGTTTTACCGGGTGGCAAAAATAATCAAACTTATGGCTTGACAGCCGCAAACGATTTGGTTATAAACCCACCTCGCGCCGCAAAACGAAGCAGATGAAACGTGGCGGCGGCGCAAAAAAAAATCGAACGGAATGAAAAAAAAGTTTGACATAGAAGTTCGATTTTGATATTTCTAAAAGTCCGCGCCGCTGATTGGGCGGGCGGTCAAAAAGCGGGTCTTTGAAAACTAAATAGCAGACGCTTGAGATGGTTTGCGGGACAAAGTCAAACCGAAAAAACAGAATCAACTTTTGCAGTTTTTAACTGGAGAGTTTGATCCTGGCTCAGAACGAACGCTGGCGGTATGCTTAACACAT
>JAVVDS010000082.1:0-5704 GCA_032251295.1 Desulfuromonadales bacterium
TGCTCTGGCTTTCCGTTGCGGTGTTTCCAGAGGTGTCAAGCTGAATAGTTACGATCGTTTTTTGTTTTTTCCTCGACCGCTTTTGACTCGTCCTCTGACCCCTTCAGGATAATGGTACCATGGCTATCAAGCTGAAAAAACGTGATTTTGCCCTCCTGGGCCTTGCGGTGATCATCCTGGCGTTTCTGCTGCAGGCACCGCCGGAATCGACCAGCCGGGTGCCGTATGACGACACTCACCAGCGCTTCTACGACATCGTCCGCGCCGACGGCAAGAAGGCGGCCGAGAAGTACTGCGAGGAGTGCCACAATGAGAACGGCGTCCCCTTCCCCGACGGCCACCCGCCCAAGGCCCGTTGTCTGTTCTGTCACAAGATGGAAAAAGACTAGGTACTCCTGGCACCAAAACCGGCACGGTGATTTGACGGAACTCTGGCCAGAAGGCACAAGCGACAGCGTCGCTCGGGATATTTAAAACCTTCTTTAACCTTCTGATCTGCAAAGACATTCTCTGAAGCAGCGACAATTTTTGTATTGTTGGCACAAGCGTTGCTAAAAGTTTCGGTACGCGCCGCAAACATTCAGGCGCTGATCACTACGCGTGTTGGGAGGGTTTCGATGCAGCAGACCATGGTCAAGACTTCAACGGAGTTCAAGCCGGACTCAGGTCCCGGTTTCATCGATATCGTGCTCTATATCCTGGCCGGCAGTGCCATGACCATCCTCAGCATCTCTTTCCTGCTCTGGCTGCGTTTCTGACCTCCAGCCGACCATCCGCCAAAAAACTGAACGCCCGGGCCAGCGCCCGGGCGTTTTTTGTTGTCAGAGACCACGCACCACAACCTGTTCGACATACTCTGCGGCGAGGCGGGCCAGTGCTTCGACCTTCGCCACGGCAAAGGGTTCGAGGTGTCGGTGCCGCTCGTCGAGGGCATGACCGGGGTGATACTGCTGCAGAGCCCAGAGCGGCGCGCCGTGCAGGCGCTCGCCCCACTCGCGGATCATGGCGGCATCGACCCAACCGGGTACGCAGGTGGTGCGAAACTCAACGACGATCGGCGCGGCACACGCCAGCTCGACGCTCGCCACCAGGGCGTCGACGTCGACCGGGTGCGGATGCAGTTGCGGATAGCGGACCAGGGACGTCTTCAGGTCGATGGCGAGGGCGTCGATCAGCTGTTGCTCCAGCAGTCGCTGCAGCACCTGCGGCGCCAGGCCGTTGCTGTCGAGCTTGATGGCGAGGCCGAGATCTTTGACCCGGTGGAGGACGTCGGAAAGATTGGGGGCAATGGTCGGCTCGCCGCCGGAGATCACCACGCCGTCGATGAACGGCTGGCGCGCCTGCAGTTCGGCAAGGATCTCGGCGGGGTCGAGATCGGCACAGGTCTCCGGCTCCAGAACCAGCAGCGGGTTATGACAGAACGGACAGGTCAGGTTGCAGCCGCCGAAAAAGAGCAGCGACGCCACCCGCCCGGGGAAATCGAGGAGACTGGTCCCCTGGAAGCCTTTGATCATAAGGTTTTTGGGGCTAGAGGGTGGGTTGGGGGCTGGTGGGTCGGGGCTGGCAAAGCCAACTACGCCAGTCTCCAGTCCCTGGTTTTCCGCCCCCGAACCCAGAGGGGCAAAGCCTCGCCTGCTACCGATTCTCGACGACGTACTCGCGGCGGTCCTTGAACTCTTCCTTCTTCCCTTTGTTCCACTGCTGAACCGGGCGGAAGAAACCACAGACACGCGAGTAGACTTCAGTTTTCGCACTGCATTTGGTGGACATAGAAACGTCTCCTTTTCGTGAGGGGTGAGGCGCGAGGGGTGAGGAGGACAAGGCTTACACGCCTCACTCCTTACTCCTCACACCTCACGATTCATCAAGCCGCCTGGTCCGAATGGTGATGCGGGCAGGAAAAATGCTCACCGGCAATGTAACCGTGTTCCGGGCAGATGGTGAAGGTCGGGCTGATGGTGAAGTAAGGGAGATGGAAGTTCTCGGCGATGCGCCGCACCATCAGCCGGGCGCTGCGCCAGTCGTCGAGACGCTCGCCGAGGAAGCCGTGAAAGACGGTGCCGCCGGTATAGAGGGTCTGCAGACTGTCCTGGTGGGAGAGCGCGGCGAAGATGTCGTCGGTGGTGCCGACCGGCAGCTGGGTCGAATTGGTGTAGTACGGCTCACGATCGCCGGCGGCGATAATCTCCGGATAGCGTGTGCGGTCGGCACGCGCCAGGCGGAAGCTGGTCCCCTCGGCCGGCGTCGCCTCCAGGTTGTAGAGGTGGCCGCTCTCCTCCTGGAAGGCTTCCAGCTGGCTGCGCATGAACTGCAGGGTGCGCACCGCCAGGCTCTTCCCGTCCGGCGCGTCGATCCCCTGGCCGACCAGGTTGAGCATCGCCTCGTTCATGCCGATCAGGCCGATGGTCGAGAAATGGTTGTCCCAGTAGCGGCCGCTGCGCTCGAAAATCCCCTGCAGGTAGAAGCGGCTGTACGGATAGAGCCCGCCTGCGGTGAAGCGCTCCAGCTGCTTGCGCTTGATTTCGAGGGACTCATAAGCGAGGCGCATCAGTTCGTCGATTTTGGCGAAGAATGCGTCGGCGCTGTCGGCGAGGTAGGCCGCCCGCGGCAGGTTCAGGGTGACCACGCCGATGGAACCGGTCAGCGGATTGGAACCGAACAGACCGCCGCCGCGCCGGCGCAGTTCGCGGTTGTCGAGGCGCAGCCGGCAGCACATGGAACGGGCGTCTTCCGGGTCCATGTCGGAATTGATGAAGTTGCTGAAATAGGGGATGCCGTACTTGGCGGTCATCTCCCAGACCGGCCGGAAACGCGGGCTCTCCCAGTCGAGATCGCGGGTGATGTTGACGGTCGGAATTGGAAAGGAGAAGATCCGTCCGGAGGCGTCGCCAGCCATCATCACCTCGCAGAAGGCGCGGTTGAACAGGTCCATCTCCTCCTGGAAGTCGCCGTAGACGGCATCCATCAGCTGGCCGCCGATAATCACTGCTTCGCTGGCCATGCCGCGTGGCGGGGTCAGATCGAGAGTAATGTTGGTGAACGGCGTCTGGAAGCCGACCCGGGTCGGCACGTTCATGTTGAAGATGAACTCCTGCATCGCCTGGCGCACGTCGTGGTAGGCGAGGCCGTCGTAACGGATGAAAGGCGCCAGCAGCGTGTCGAAGTTGGCGAAGGCCTGGGCGCCGGCGGCCTCGCCCTGCAGGGTGTAGAAGAAGTTGACCACCTGGCCGAGGGCAGTGCGGAACCGCTTGGGCGGCGCACTCTGCACCTTGCCGTAGGCCCCGCAGAAGCCTTTGAGCAGCAGGTCCTTGAGATCCCAGCCGCAGCAGTAGACCGAGAGCATGCCGAGATCGTGCAGGTGGAAATCGCCGTTCCGGTGGGCGTCGGCGATGCTGTCGGGGTAGACCTTGTTCAGCCAGTAGTTGCTGGTGATGTGCGCGGCGATATGGTTGTTCAGCCCCTGCAGGGAGTAGCCCATGTTGGCGTTCTCGTTGACCCGCCAATCCTCCTGACTGAGATAGGAGTCCATCGATTCGATGGCTTCCTTGATAAAGGTGCGGGTCTCGCGCAGGCGGGCGTGCTGCTGCCGGTAGAGGATATAGGCCTTGGCGGTCTTGGCGTGGCCGTTCTCGATGAGAATTTTTTCGACCAGATCCTGGACGTTCTCCACGGTCGGAATCCGGCCATCCTTGTAGAGGACATCGAGGATGCCGACCACCTGCCGGGCGATGCCGTTGGCCTGCTCCATGTCGCTGCCGCCGACAGCGCGCACCGCCTTGCGGATGGCCTCGGCGATCTTCGGTTCTTCAAACGCGGCCAGCCGACCGTCCCGTTTGCGGATAAATTCGAGCATGCTCTCCTCCCCCTCTGCACAGAAACTTCAATGCCGGCGAATTTAACACCATACAAACCGCCAGGCAATCAAAAAAACACAATATTTGGCGCAATAAAATTCGTCCGACCACAACATATTGTGCAAAAACCGGTGAACAGCTTGTGGACAACCGGTGATTGCAATCGCCTAACCTGGCGGGATGTTTGCCGGCCTGCCATCATTTACCCCCTTCCCACTCCAGGCGTCTTCCAGTATGGTGTCCTGCAAAAAAAACGAGGTGCGAAATGGGCTTTCTGAAACAGTTGTTCGGCGGCAAGGATCCGGTCGCCAGGATACGCCAGCTGGCGGCGCGCCAGGAGTGGGCCGAACTGCTCGGCGCTCTGCGGAATCTCGACCGCAGCGGCCTGAGCGCCGAGGTGTTGGCGGACGTTGACCGGCTGGCGGATGAGGCCGGCGATCAACTGGCCCGGCTGAACCTGGATGAAGGTGACTGGGCGGCGCGCAACGGCGAACGCCTCAAGGCACGGGAGCATTACAGTCTGGCGGGGGAGCAGGTCCGCTCGACGGAACTGCGCGCCCAGATCGAAGCGGCGCAGCTCCGCCTGGCAAGCGGTGCGTCCGGCGCGACCGACGCAGCGGAGGCAACGGCCGGACTCGGCTGCGGCAGCAGTTGCGGACCGACCTGCGGCCCGCAGCCGCTGGCGCCTCTGGCCGACAGCCCTGCCGATCTCGACGAAGAGGAGCGTCTGGACCTGCTGCTGGCGACGCTGCCGCCGGAACTGGCGACCATGTACCGCCAGGCCGACCCGACCCTGCGTCAGGCGTGGCTGGCCGCCCAGGACGGCGATGACGACCGGGCCGGCACTCTCCTCGACCAGGTCGCCCCAGGCGAACGGACCGCCCTGTTTCATGCCGAGCGCGGCGCCCTGCTGGCCCGCCGCGGCGATCAGCGCGCCGCCATGCGCGACCTGCAGCAGGCGCTGGCCCTCGACCCGACCCTGTTTCCGGCCTTCGACACTCTGGTGGCGGTCATGGCGCAGGCCAATCTGCTCGCACCGCTCAAACAGTTACTGACTCAGACGATCGCTGAGCAGCGCTTCGTCCCCTACTGCTGGGCCCGCCTGGCCGAACTGCACACCCGCCAGGGGGAACTGCCGGCGGCGCTGGCCGCCGGGCTGCAGGCGATCGAACTCGGCGAAAGCAGCGCCGACCTGAAACTGCTCTGCGCCCAACTTTTAGAGCGCGAACAGCGCTTTGCCGAAGCCGAAGGTCTGCTGCGCCAGCTGCCGGCCGGCGGCTGCGGCGGCGGCATCCATCCGCTGCACGCCGAGTTCCTGCTGCGGCGCGGTCGTGATCTCAACAAGGTGCTGGAGTCGTTCAAGGGGGCGCTGCGCCAGGAGCGCGACAACCCGCGCTGGCCGCTGCGCATCGCCCAGACCTACCTGGCCAAAGGCTGGAAGAAGGAAGCCGCTGCCCAGATCGACATCCTGCTGAGCCGCGCTGATCTCTCCGCAGAGCTGCGCAGCGAAGTGCGGGCGACGGCCGATCGGCTTGCCTGAGGGGCTGGGGGCTGGTTGGTTGATGCGTTGATGGTTGAATCGGTTAATCGTTCATGCCCCTCATCCGGCCTTCGGCCACCTTCTCCCCGGGGGAGAAGGAAATCTCTGTCCGCTGAAGGTGTTATGCCGTTCCCTCTCCCTGGAGGGAGAGGGTGCCCGCAGGGCGGGTGAGGGGGGGAGAGGCCGTCAGTTGAGAAATCCGAACTTCTTCATCCGGTAACGGTAAGGCGTCGATCCCGATAGCGATAGCGATAGCGATAGCGATAGCGATAGCGATAGCGATAAAACATTATTGACTCCCGAGGAGAAT
>JAVVDS010000083.1:0-5645 GCA_032251295.1 Desulfuromonadales bacterium
GGGATCGGGATCGGGATCGGGATCGGGATCGGGATCGGGATCGGGATCGGGATCGTTAACCACAATCAGCTCCGAAAGAAACCGATTTCGATAGCGAATTTAAACGATTCAACGAATAATCGGCCTTCAGTCTTTCATTTCTTTTTGAACTTCGGCGATCAATGCAGCGATCTTATCTACCCAGACCTGGCGATCGAAACTCTCATCGATGTGCTCGTAGGCTTCATACCGAAACTGAACGGCAAAAGCCGTGAGTCCAACCAGGTCCCAGAGGCTGTCGATCGAAACTCCCTTACCATGCAGGAGAACCAGCAAATGCCGCAAATTATGCGTTTGTGGCGGGCTGTCTCGCAGAAAACAGAGCCAGCCTTTCAGACATTTCTCAACCGCCTGCTGAGCGTGGAAGCCGAAGACCTCCAGGGGAAATTTCTCTTCATCCTACATGTTGGCAAGGGCGAGGGCATCCCGTTTTGCCGCAGCGAGATAGACCGCGGCCAGATCAGTGTCGGACATACAGAACCCGCCCTTCACGCAATGCGCGACCGATCAGGTGATGAGCTGAATCTTTCCAACGTTCGACCTCGTCGAGACTGTAGACCAGGATATCGGTTGAGACCGGTATACGGCCGATGGCCGCCTCCAGACGGCTGATCTCGCGCAATCGGCTTCGCGCAGCCCCGAATGGCTCTTTTTCGATCACCAGCAGGTCGAGGTCGGAGTCTTGCCGCGCTTCATCCCTTGCATGAGACCCAAACAGAACAATCTGTTCAGGCCGCGCCGTTGTCACCAGCCGGTGAACGATTTCCACGATGACATTTTGCGGCATCATAAGTCCGTGCGTTCCGTGTCCGGTTTTGTTTCATCGTAACTGTTCAGCACATCCTGGGCTGCTGATTCGAGCCTTCTTCAGTGAGAGGCCATCTCTCCTGCCTTGCTCCTCCCCCCAGCGGGGGGAGGCTGGGAGGGGGGCGATTGAGTGGTTCAATGCCCCCTCCCTGGCCCTCCCCCGCTGGGGGAGGGAATGAACGGAAACGCGAACCAAGCTGCAAGGACGTGCTCTGGCTTTCCGTTGCGGTGTTTCCAGAGGTGCCAAGCTGAATAGTTACGTTTCATCAACCATAAACCATCAACGATCAACAGCCTTTCGGTCCCGATAGGGGCGGCAACGAAGCGCCCGCCTACACAAGTCTCTCAACAACCTGTTTTAACAGACCATTCGCAAACTGACAAAACATCCGGGCATCTTCATTGTCCGGCATGCCGTGCGGCAGCAGCCCGTGCTCTCCCGGGTAACGCGCATCAATGTAGAGCTGATCCAGCATGACCAGAACGGCAGTGTCATCGAGTTCGAAACCCGGAGTAACCGCAATCACCCGTTTGTACAATGCAAGCAGCGAGTGGGTTTTCGGCGGTTCTGTGTCGTGTTCTTCAAGCAAGGCCTTGAACAGCTTTTCGGCGACTTGCTGTACGTGAAAAGCAAGGATCGCACTCAAGCGAAAATCGCCAAGCAACCGCTCGACAGCAAGAAGGTCGAGTTCTGCCGCACGCACCCACTCTGCAGTCGAGGCCTTCATATCAAAGGAATTCCCGCCGTCATGATTTTCCTGCAGAAAAGACTATCCTGCTGTACGAACTGGCGGTGCATGACCCTGGTGTGCACAATCAGATCGATGGCGATTTTTCCATAGAGTTTTTCGAGAGCAAAAGCATAGCGCTGATACAGGGCACTCCGTTCTCTGAAGTTTTGCGGGATCTCGTCATCACTGGTGACCACATAGAGATCAAGGTCGCTGTCACAGTCCGGCTCACCCCAGGCGTGACTACCGAACAGAATGACCCGCTCCGGAGCCAGGGGCCGCAAAGCCTCAACAATTTGGTGTTCGGTTTCTTGTGAAAGCATGCCTTCTCCCCCTCACCCGCCCTGCGGGCACCCTCTCCCTCGAGGGAGAGGGAACGGCCAAATCGCCACGCCCCCCTTGTCAGATCCGGCGAAGCAGCCTCCCTTCTCCCCCGGGGAGAAGGTGGCCGCAGGCCGGATGAGGGGACAGTAACGATTCACAATGTCACGATCCTGGGACAGCCCCGTGAAAAAGACCGGGACAGTCCCCTCGCCTCTTCCTAGCCCCCACCATAGGAGTGCAGGCCGGAGAGGACCAGGTTGACGCCGAGGTAGCAGAAGATGGTGGCGGCGAAACCGAAGATCGACAGCCAGGCGGCGCGCCGGCCGACCCAGCCGCGGGTGAAGCGGGCGTGCAGGAAGGCGGCGTAGATGAACCAGACGATGAGGCTCCAGGTCTCTTTCGGGTCCCAGCTCCAGTAGGTTCCCCAGGCGTAGTTGGCCCAGGCGGCGCCGGTGATGATACCGAGGGTCAGCATCGGGAAGCCGACCATGATCGCCTTGTAGTTGATGTCGTCAAGGATTTTGGTGCTCGGGAACATGCCGAGAACGCCGCCGATCGGATTGTTGCCGGCCGCTTCTTCCTTGCCGACCTTGATGAGGTACATGATGGAGACGCCGCAGGCGACGGCGAAGGCGGCGTAGCCGATGAAGCAGGTGATGACGTGGTAGGTGAGCCAGTTGCTCTGCAGAGCCGGCACCAGCGGCGCGATGGTGTCGTCGAGACCCCACTGCGCCCAGATCATCCCGGCGAAGGCGAACGGCATGACGAAGGCACCGACCGCCCGTTGCTTGTACTTGAGGTCGAACAGCAGGTAGACCAGCAGAATCGACCAGGCGAAGAAGACCACCGACTCGTAGAGGTTGGAGAGCGGCGCCTGCTGAAAGCCCATGGCGTAGGCTTCGCGCCAGCGCAGGCCGATGGCGACGGTATTGGCAGCAAAACCGAGCCAGCCGATCACGGTGGCGGCGAAGCCGACCTGGTCGCTTTTCGCGGCGATATAGAGGATGAACACTACCATGGCGACAAAATAGGCGCCGGTTGTCAGGTTGAAAAAGAGTGAACTGGTCATGCGGGGTCTCCTTGAACGGACCGTCGGGTTGTCGTCAGGATTTCAGGGTTTCGTGAACGTCTTTTTTCAGCTCGTCGAAAAAGAGGGTGAAGGCCGGCTGGTTGCGGTGGGCGCTGCCGCCGATCTTGACGCCGACCCCCTTGTCGAGCGGTTCGATGACCGCCCAGAGACGGCGGTGCGACCAGAAGAAGGCGGTCAGGGAGCCGAACACCATCAGGAAGCAGCCGAGCCAGACGACCCAGACGCCGGGGTCTTTGGCAACCTGCAGGCCGGTGTAGTAGCGCTGGTCGGATTCGAGCAGACTGAAGCTGTAGGCGCCACCGCGGCGGACGTCGAAATCGGCGAAGTTCTGCAGGACGATGAACGGGTTGCCCTGGCGACCGTCGGCGCCGGTGGTCTGCATCTGTACCGCCGGGCCGAAGTTGTCGTAGTTCTGGGCGAAGCGGTTGACGACGAACGAGCCGCCGCCGGGGAGGGCGACCCGCTGCCCCTGGCGGGCATTGACCTCGACGGTTTCGCCGCTGTCACGCGCTGTGACCCGGAAGCGGAAGGTCGGATCGCCGGCCGGTCCGTAGCTCGACTGGTAGAAGGTGAGTCCTTTGTAAGTGAGCGGGTCGTTGACGATGATCGTCTTCTTGAGCACTTCCTGGCCGCCTTCGAGGACCACCAGATCGCTGGAGAAGAGCTTCGGCCGGCCGCCCTCGTAAAATTCGACCTCGAAGTTGTCGCAGCGCACTTCAAAGCCGATATCGATCGGCTCCTGACCGGCGCGCGGCCAGACCTTGTCGATGGACGAGCCTTCGACAATGTTGACGTAGGCTTTGTAACCGAAGACGTTGCCGATCATGGCGCCGATGAAGATGATCAGGATCGAGGCGTGGGTCACATAGACGCCGAGACGGGCGTATTTCCCCTTCTGGGCGAACAGATGGATTTTGCCGTCCTGTTCGGTCACCGTCGGCGCGGCGAAGCGGGCGCCGAGCAGACCGGTCAGCTTGTCACGCACCGACTCGACGCTGCCGGCGATGAGCAGCTCATCGCGGTTGGAGAAGGTGCGGAACAGGCCGTCATCGGCGACCAGCCTCGGCTGGGAGACGATCTTCCAGATGCCGGGGAAGCGCTTGATGGAGCAGCAGATCAGGTTGACGGCGAACAGCCCCATCAGGCCGAGAAACCACCAGGAGCGGTACATGTCGAAGAACTGCAGCGTGTCGAGCAACTGGTAGGTCGACTCGCTCATGCCGTAGTTCTGCAGGTAGTGCTGCGGCGGCTTGTTCTGCTCGATCACGGTACCGATGATCGAGGTGAGGGCTAAAATGATCAGGGTGACGATCGCCAGTTTCAGGGAGCAGAAAAAATCCCAGACGCGATCAGAAAAGGTTTGTGGCTGGCTCAATGCGCTCTCTCCCAAAAATAAGGAGCAGGGAGCAAAAGGCCCCGCCCCGGCGGACTGTTCGGCACGTGACAACGTGCGGATAATTCATTCGTAAAGATAGTATGGGCGCTCTGCTACTGTCAAGATCATCCGCCGGCACCAGCCACCGATTTGCGCGGATGCACAGAGAGTCTCCGGGTGTTTGTGCAGGAGTTCGAATGGGGTTGACAGGGGGCGGTGGGCGGCATGACACCTTGAGCTGAATAAGATTTCCTTCTCCCCCGGGGAGAAGGTGGCCGAAGGCCGGATGAGGGGATAGCAGCGATTCATCAACCATCAACGACCGATCCCGATCGCGATCCCGATCGCGATTTTAACGAATCAACGCCTCCCCCACCCTTTCCCAGGCAAACCGGCTGAGATTTTTGGCCTCGGAGTCAAAGTCGATGCCGAGCAGCAGGATCTCTTTGCCGCTGCCGAGATACTTCTGCTGGTAGCCGCGCGCCTTGATCTGCTCCAGCGCTTTGCCGTCGCCATCGACCTTGAACTCGATGATATAGACCCGCTCCGGCATGCGGATGGTCAGATCGATGCGCCCCTTGCTGGTAGTGTCCTCGCAGGTCAGATCGACACCGAGGCTCGCCAGGTAGGCGTAGACGACGCTGGCGTAATACCCTTCATAGCTTGAAATGGTGTTCTTCACATCGTTGTGATAGGGGATCGCGCAGCACCTCTTGTCCCTGCATGGCGACCTCCACCTGATCGAGGTTGTCGACGATCAGTTTGTCGTATTCGTCGACCAGGACCACCACTTTCTGGCCAAACTTTTCCCGCGCCGCCATGATCAGAAACTTGAAACAGCCGCCGATGTCGTCCGGCAGCGGGCACTCGATGCCGAGCCGCCAGTCCGGTAAACAGCTCCCGGCGCCCCTCGAACAGCGCCTGCAGGGTCGAAACCAAAAGACTCTTGCCGAAGCGGCGCGGCCACGGTGTACACGGTTATTCTTCTAGCACAATTCCGCGAGGTTTGCACGTAGCCGGCGCTCACGACTTCCTGTCCTTCTTGTGTTAATGCCGCTTAGCTCGCCATCGGCAAACCTGGCCTGATTTTGGCCGGACTCCAGACGTTGCCGTGCCTAAAAGCTGGATCCCCGACAAGACCGTTCGGGGATGACGACCTCAGGCAACAGGTGAAGAGTACCTTTTTTTCTGTGCCTTTTAGGCTCGACAGGCGGCGTAGGTTGAGGTTATGTTAGTTTCTGCTCATTACAGTTTGATGGCGTCGCAAAAACTCACCAAC
>JAVVDS010000084.1:0-5452 GCA_032251295.1 Desulfuromonadales bacterium
GGAGAAATCTCTCCTTTACACATCTTTTGGTGCTTGCTAAAATCGCCGGCTACTTCTCCCGGAAGGTTCAGCCTGCCGTCAGACGGGCGTCCTGTAACGTGTCGATGAAGATCAAACGCCTCGAAATCACCGGGTTCAAATCGTTTGTCGAGCGGACCATTCTCGATTTCGACGCCGGGATTACGTCTATTGTCGGGCCGAACGGCTGCGGCAAAAGCAATATTGTCGATGCGATTCGCTGGGTGATGGGTGAACAGAGCGCCCGGCACCTGCGCGGCAAGACCATGGAAGATGTGATCTTCGGCGGCAGCGAAAACCGCAAACCGTTCGGCATGGCCGAAGTTGCCCTCATCATGGACAACGCCGACGGAGCCTGTCCGACCGCTTACCGCGATTATGCGGAAATCCAGATCTGCCGCCGGCTCTATCGCAACGGCGACAGCGAATACCTGATCAACAAGACTCCCTGTCGCCTGCTCGATATCAGCGAACTGTTCATGGATACCGGTGTTGGCAACCGCGCCTATTCGATTATCGAGCAGGGCAAGATCGGCATGATTGTCAATGCCAGGCCCGAGGAGCGGCGCAGCCTGATCGAAGAGGCTGCCGGGGTGACCAAGTTCAAATCCCGCAAGAAGAGCGCCCTGCGCAAGATCGAGGCGACTGAACAGAATCTGCTGCGCCTCAACGACATCGTCGGCGAGGTGCGGCGGCAGATGAACAGCCTGAAACGCCAGGCGCAGCGGGCCGAGAAGTTCCGGGAGTTTCGCGAAGAACTTCGGGCGATCGACTTGCAGCTCGCTCTGCGCGAATTTCGGGCCCTGACCGCACGGATCGAGGAGACCGGTGCGGCGACCGCCTCCCAGGCGGAACGACTCGAAATTGCCCAGCGTCAGCTGGAACAGGCAGATCTCGAACTCGAGCGGAAACGGCTAGCTCATCTCGACCACGAGAAAGCGACGACGACCGCACAGGAGCAGGTTCATGCCCTGACGGGTGACATCCAGAAGGTGGAAAGTCGTCTCGAATTTGCCGGTCGTGAGACTGAAAATCTGGCTCAGCAACAGGGGCGGATTGCCGAAGAGCGGGCTGACATCGAACGGCGCCTGGCCGATTCCGGGCAGGAGGGTGTCGACCTGGAACGTCTGCGCAGTGAGCAGGCGCAGGCCGCCGAAGCGGAAAAGGCGCGGCTGGCCGAGGCTGAAGACCGCTTGCAAAGGCTGCTGGCTGAAGAAGCGGGCCGGGCCGAATCTCTCGAGCAGGCCCGCACTCAGTTGTATCATCTGCTTTCTGACCTGTCGCGGCTGAACAGCCGCCAGGAGGAGGCGGAACGCCGTGTGCAGTCGCTGGCTGAAACGACTGCACGCAATCGCCAGGAGGCGCTGACCGTTCAGGCGCAATGCGACCGGCTGGCGGCCGATCGGGATCGTTTGCACGGCCAGCTCGCCGGTGCCGAGAGTGAACGGGATCAGTTGGTCGGGCGCCGCGACGCTTTCGAGAAGCGTCGCCAGCAACTTCAACAGGAGATCGAACAGCTTGAAGCTGACCTGCTCGGTCAACGTGCCGAACTCAGCCGTCAGTCCTCCCGGCTCGAGTCGCTGCAGCAGCTGGAAAAGAGTCTGGCCGGCTATGGTCGCGGCGTCAAGGCGGTGCTGGCCGAGGCGTCCTTGCAGGCCGGGATGCAGGGCCTGGTCGCCGACTTTCTCGAGGTGCCGCCGCACTACGAAGCCGCTGTCGAGGCGGCTCTTGGCGAACGGGTTCAGGCGTTGCTCCCCAAAGAGAGCCCGGCAGCTCTGGCTGCCCTCGCTTTTCTCCGGGAGCGGGAGGGCCGCTGCACGTTCCTGCTCTCTGAGACGCCGGCGCCACCGGAGCCGCAATTCAGTGAAGGGACGCCTCTGGCCGAGCTGGTCGCTTCACCTCGTCAGCCGACGCTGGCTGGGCGGCTGTTCGCCGGGGTGTTTCTGGTCACCGAGGTGACCGCGTTTGCCGGTCGATCGCTACCGGCCGGCGTTGTTCTGGTCAGTGAGGATGGAACCACGCTCAACGACCGTGGCGAGTTGACCGGTGGCGGACGACAGCTGCTCGATCGGGGCCTCCTGCATAAGAAGCGGGAGATCCGTGAACTCGGCAGCTCGGTCAAAACTCTGGAAAGCGTTGTCGCCGAGCTGAACCGGCGGCGCGACGACCTGAGCCGGCAACGGGCCGATGGCGAGAACGGTTTACGCACCGTGCAGGAGCAGCTCTACCGGATGGAACTGCAAGTGGCGGAAAGTCGCAAGGATATCGACGGACTCGACCGTGAAAAGGCACGCCTGCACGAACGACTGGAGGTTCTCAGCCTCGAAGAGGAGCAACTGCACGCGGAACATCAGTCGCTGGGCGAGGTTCTCGAGCAGACCGCGACCGGCCGGGCCGATGGCGAACAGCGCAAGGAAGCGCAGGAACAGCTGGTCGCCAGATTGACCGGCGAGAGTCGGGATCTCCGCTCACAGGTCGAACGCCTCCAGCAGCAGGTGACGACCCTGAAAGTCTCCCTGGCCGGCCTGCTCGAGCGGGAAGAGAGTGCACGCAACGCTCTGGAGCGGGCCGAGCGGCTGCGCGAAGAGTTGGGAGCTCGCCGGGAGGCTTTAGCCCGGCAGCGGCTCGAGGCGGTCACCCGTACTGAAGGGCTGGCGACCGAGACACGGGAGCTGCGGATGCGCCTCGATGTGTTGTATAGCCGGCGTCGCGAAGCTCAGGAAAAGCTCGACCGGCAACGGGATGCTTTCGAGGAGAGTCGCCGTTGCATCGACGAAGATGAACAGGCGATCCGCCAGCTACGTCAACGAGTCGGCAATCAGCGCGAACAATTGACCCGGGCGGAGATGCAGAGCCGGGAACTGGAGTTGGAGTCCGAGCATCTGCGGCAGGCGTTTCTTGAGCGGCAGCGTGTCGACCTCGCCGATGATACGGTCCAGGCCCTTTACGATATCGGGTTTGATGAGAGCGGCAGCCAGCAGCGTCGCGCTTATCTGCGCAATCGCATCGATGAGATCGGCGAAGTCAACCTGATGGCGATCGAAGAGTTTCAAGAGCTGGAAGAGCGTTACGGTTTCCTGACCGGTCAGCAGGAAGATCTCCAGCAATCGCTCGACGGTTTGCGGGCGGCCATCGGCAAGATCAACCGGACGACGCGCAAGCGTTTTGCTCAGACCTTCGACCAGGTGAACGAACAGTTCCGCCGGGTTTTCCCGCGGCTGTTCAACGGTGGCCAGGCGGAACTGCGCCTGACCGATGAGAATGACCTGCTGGAGACCGGGATCGAGATTGTCGCTCAGCCCCCCGGCAAGAAGCTGCAGAATGTGACCCTGCTCTCCGGAGGCGAAAAAGCGTTGACCGCTGTAGCGCTGATTTTTTCGATCTTCCTGATCAAGCCGTCACCATTCTGCCTGCTCGACGAAGTCGATGCCCCTCTGGATGACGCCAATATCGGCCGGTTCAACGACATGGTCCGGGAGATGGCCGACGCGGCGCAGTTTATTATCATCACGCACAACAAGCGGACGATGGAGATTGCCGACAACCTGTATGGGGTCACCATGGAAGAACCCGGGGTCTCGAAAATGGTCTCGGTCCAGATGCGGGAGGTCGCCTGATGCCGTTCAAACAGATGCTTGCTGCCATGCTTGCACGCATCCCGGGGGCCCAGGGGGCGATCATCGCCGACTGGGAAGGTGAAGCGGTCGACCAGGCCGGCACCCTCGACGAATATGACCTGAAGATCCTCGGTGCCCACCAGTGTGTGATCCTGAATAACCTGCAGCAGGTGGTCGAGCGTCTCGGAGAAGACGACCAGCTCAAAGAAGTTGTTATCACGACCGAGCGCGGACAGATCCTGATTCTCCCCGTGACTCGCGACTATTTTCTCGTTCTGGCCCTGCATCGCAACGACATGCTCGGTAAGGCCCTGTTCGAGGCGCGTCGCTGCCTCCGTGCGCTCTACGAAGAGATCGCCTGAAAAGCTGCCGAGCGGAAGGATATCATGAACTATAGCCACTACCTCGACCAATACCTTGCTCTGTTGGCCAACCTGCTTGCGGAACTGGGGGTGCCCGTCGGACAGAGCATGTTCGCCGCGTTTGTGGCAATTTACATCGGGCTGACCCTGCTGGTTCTGCTGCTGGTCGTCCTGTTGCTGCGCTGTCGACGCCAGCGTGCCGGCGTGCCGGCAAGGAAACGGCAGAAAGAGCTGCCGGCAGAGCCACCAACGGCAGAGGCGTCGGAGCAGGTGCCTGCAGTGGCCACCGAGACGCCTCCGGAAGGTGCTCTGCCTGTTGATGAAGAGCCGCCGACCGAAGTGCCTGCCGAAACGCCGGAGGCAGCCAAAACACCGGGTGCAGCCGAAACACCGGGGGCAGCCGAAGCGCCACGGGCCGATGACGTAGCCGTGGTGGCCGCTGTGACTGACGTCGCCCCTCTGCCGCCGGCGGAACCGGTCGAACCGACGGACCGTGCCGGCCTGTTTCAGCGGCTGCGGCAGGGCCTGGCGAAAACGCGCGGCTCCCTGCTCGGCCGCATCGATGCCCTGCTGGCCGGCAGCAGCCGTCTCGACGAGGAGTTTGTTGAAGAGCTTGAAGAAATTCTGGTCACTGCCGACTTCGGCATGCAGGCAACCGGCGAACTGGTCGATGCTCTACAGGCACGGTTACGTACCATGACCGGAACGGATCCGGCCGCAGTACGTCGGGTGTTGCAGGAGGAGATTCGCGCCCGTCTGCTGGCGGCGCCCGAAGAATGGGCGCAGCCGGCCGAAGGACCACTGGTCATCATGGTGGTCGGTGTCAACGGCGTGGGCAAGACCACGACCATCGGCAAGCTCGCCAGGCAGTTTGCCGTTCAAGGGAAAAAGGTGGTGCTCGGAGCCGGCGATACCTTCCGTGCTGCGGCGGTCGAACAGCTCAAGGTCTGGGGCGAGCGCGCCGGCGCAGAAGTCATCTGTCAGTCCGAAGGTTCCGATCCGGCGGCGGTCGCTTTCGATGCGGCGCGTGCCGCAGTCGCCCGCAAGGCTGACGTGCTGATTCTCGATACCGCTGGCCGTCTGCATACCAAGGTCAATCTGATGGAGGAGTTGAAGAAGGTACGCCGCGTCCTCGATCGTGAAATTTCCGGCGCGCCACACGAGACGTTGCTGGTCCTTGACGCGACCACGGGACAGAACGCCCTGATCCAGGCGAAGATGTTTCAGGAAGCGGTCGATGTTTCGGCGCTGGCCCTCACCAAGCTCGACGGCACGGCCAAAGGCGGGATCGTGGTCGCTATCAACAGTCAACTCGGCCTGCCGGTGCGTCTGATCGGCGTCGGCGAAGGTGTTGCCGACCTGCGCCCCTTCGATGCCGATGAGTTTGTCCAGGCACTGTTCGTCGACAGCGGGGAGCGTTCCTGAGTTCTGCCGGGTCTCCCGGCGTTGCGACAC
>JAVVDS010000085.1:0-5132 GCA_032251295.1 Desulfuromonadales bacterium
CTGACGATTTCTTCCTTGGAATACCCCAAACGCCGCAGGCCGGCATTCATGGTGTTGTCGCTGATCGGTTTGGCCGTAGATCGGACCGAAGGGAAAAGATAGGTTCCCTGGCCGGAGACTTTATGCAGTTCACGCAGGACAGCCAATGCCTGCGGCGAGAGCGGCACGATGTGCGGGTTCTTCATCTTCATGCGCCCGGCCGGAATCGACCAGGTTGCCGTGTCAAAATCAATTTCCGACCATTCCGCATGGCGCAGCTCGCCGGGACGGGTCGCCACCAGCGGGTGCAGGCGCAGGGCGCACTTCACCACAACCGACCCGTCGAAACCGTCGATGGCCCGCAGCAGAGCCCCGACCTTGACGGGATCGGTGGTGCCGCCGGCATCGAGGGCCGCATGGTGTTTGCGGGGGATCGGCTTCAGCGCGCCGCGCAGATCAGCGGTCAGATCCCGGTCGCACAGTCCGCAGGCAACTCCGTAGCGCAGGATCTGCGACATGACACTGCGGATACGGTGCGATAAGTCGATGGCGGTCCGGTCTTCAATGGGGCGCAGCACCTTTTCGAGAATCAATCGGGAGGTGAGGTCGGACAGGGGTGTGTCCCCAATCACCGGAAAGACATCGCGCCGCAAGCGTCGCATGATCATCTTGCGGGTGCGTTCGGCAAGGTGGTCAACCTGGCGCTCGTGCCATTCCAGGGCCAGTTTCTTGAATGTGTTGGCGCGTCGTTCCTTCTCCGCTTCCCTGGTCGCTTTTTTGGCTTCCCCCGGGTCCGTTCCGTTGGCGAGCAGTCGCCGTGCTTCTTCACGCTGTTTTCGCGCCTCACTCAGGCTGATTTCGGGGTAGGAGCCAAGTGCAAGCAGTTTTTCCCTGTCAGCAAACCGGTACTTGAAGCGCCAGAGCTTGCTGCCGGCTGTCGTGACAAGCAGATAGAGGCCTCCGCCATCAGCCAGTTTGGAGTCTTTTTCTTTGGGCCTCTCTTTGTTGATCTGGATGTCGGTTAATGGTGGGACTCGTTTCGGCATGACAACCTCTTTTTGGGGTATCCTGTTTTGAGGGTATGGAGTATAGCCCAAAAAATACCCCGAAAAACTCTGGCTGTCAACGCATGGAAATGGACGGGAAAGGACGCTGGATACTAAAAAACCCGCCTACTTGGCGGGTTCCTTAGATTTATCTGGACTGCTTTGGATTGTCAGTTGGTGCCGAAGGCGAGACTCGAACTCGCACGGGCTGTCGCCCACCACCCCCTCAAGATGGCGTGTCTACCAGTTCCACCACTTCGGCAAGGGATCGTATATATACTGTGATGTTTTGCTGCTGTCAACAGCTTTTGACAGCTACTTCGCCTCTGCCGGAACAGCCTCTGCGGGTGCCGGAGCTGCACTCTCGATCGGGGCAACCGCAGTGCTTTCCGCAGGGGTCGGACTGGTTGCCGGTAATGTGGCGGTCGGCAGCGGTGAGGCTGGTTGGGAGATCGGGGCGACACTGGTCGGCATGACGCTCGATGCACCGGGTTGCCCCCAGAAGATTGCCAGGGCCAAGCTGGTCAGCATGAAAATGATGGCTGCGCCGGTGGTCATCTTGCCAAGGAAAGACTGGCCGCCGCTGGCACCGAAAACCGTGTTGCTGGCGCCGGCACCGAACGCCGCGCCGACTTCCGCCCCCTTGCCCCCCTGGATCAGCACCACACCGATCAGGGCAAGGCAGACGAAGACATGGATGGTCAGTAGAAAGTAGGTCATACCGGATTCACCTTCGTTGATATGGGGTCTTTTTTGTCGATAATCAAGTTGTGAAATTTAGCACAAGCGCCGGATAAAACCAAAACAAATTCTCAGAACGGTTGCGCCTCTGCGGTCACTTTTCGAAATGGACGATCCGGGCGAAGTCGGTGGCCTTGAGGCTGGCACCGCCGACCAGGGCGCCGTCGACATCGGCCTGGGCCATCAGGCCGTCGATATTGTCCGGCTTGACGCTGCCGCCGTACAGGATACGGGTCGCTGCGGCGATCGGTCGGTCGTAAAGCTCGCCGAGCAGGTCGCGGAGAAAGGCATGAACCTCCTGGGCCTGTTCGTTGCTGGCGGTCTTGCCAGTGCCGATCGCCCAGACCGGTTCGTAGGCGATCACCAGCCGGGGCATCGTCGCGGCCGGCAGGTTGCGCAGACCCTCAGTGAGCTGACGGCGCAGCACGTCGAACATCCGGCCCGATTCGCGCTCTGCGAGGGTCTCGCCAATACAGAGGATGACGCCGAGAGCGGCATCCGCCACGGCGTGAGCCTTGCGGTTGATGAATTCGTCGGTTTCGCCGAACAACTGGCGCCGTTCCGAGTGGCCGATAATCACGTACCGGCAACCGACATCCTTGAGAAGCTGCGGCGAAACTTCGCCGGTGAAGGCGCCTTGGGGCTCCGGGTAACAGTTCTGCGCGGCGAGCCGGATCGGGCTGCCGGCGAGGGCCTGACCAACGGCGTCGAGGGCGGTGAAGACCGGCGCGACGACAATGTCGACCCCCGCGCTGTCAGCCAGCAGCGCCTTGAGTTCGTTGACCAGGGCGACTGCTTCATCGCGGGTTTTGTGCAGCTTCCAGTTGCCGGCAATCATCGGAGTGCGCATGGTTAAGTCCTTTAATGCGGAGGGTAAGGGCTAGAGGTTGGAGGTCAAGAGTCAGGGGCTGAAAGTTTTGCCAGTCCCCAGCCCCTGATCTCCAGCCCCCGCTTATTTATCCGTCAGGGCCGCAACCCCGGGGAGGGTTTTGCCTTCGAGGAATTCGAGGGAGGCACCGCCGCCGGTCGAAATGTGGGTCATTTTTGTTTCGACGCCGGCTTTTTTGACTGCCGCCACCGAATCGCCGCCGCCGATAATGGAGCGCGCCTGGCTCTCTGCAATGGTGTGCGCGACGGCCATGGTGCCGCGGGCGAAGGCGTCGAATTCGAAGACGCCCATCGGGCCGTTCCAGATCACCATGCGCGCCCCGCGCAGCTCCCGGTTATAGGTCGCCGACGTTTCCGGGCCGATATCGAGGGCCATCCAGTCGTCCGGGAAGTCGGCGTCACAGGCGACCTTGTGTGCACTATCGGCCTTGAAGGTCGCGGCGACGATATGATCTTTCGGGAGCAGCAGCTTGACGCCCTTGGCCTCGGCCTGCAGAAGAATCTGGTGCGCCATCTCCAGGCGATCCTCCTCGACCAGGGATTTGCCGACCGGCCGCCCCTGGGCCTTGAGGAAGGTGTAGGCCATGCCGCCACCGATGATCAGGGTATCGACCTTGTCGAGCAGATTGTCGATCACCGCGATCTTGTCGCTGACCTTGGCACCACCGAGCACGGCGACAAACGGATGGTCGGGGTAGGCGAGGGCCTGGCCGAGGTACTTGAGCTCCTTCTCCAGGAGAAAGCCGGCCACGGCCGGTTGCAGCAGGTGAGCCACACCTTCAGTGGAGGCGTGTGCCCGGTGAGCCGTGCCGAAGGCGTCGTTCACATAGAGATCAGCGAGGTCGGCCAGCTGTCGGGCAAATTCCGGATCGTTTTTGGTCTCACCGGCGTGGAAACGGACATTTTCAAGGATCAGCACATCGCCGTCGGCCATCTCGCTGACCAGGCCGACGACTTCCGGGCCGACACAGTCCGGCGCCATCTGCACCGGCTGGCCCAGATGCGCGGCGAGGCACGGGGCGGTTGGCGCCAGGCTGTACTTCGGCTCCGCACCCCCTTTCGGCCGGCCGAGGTGGGAAGCGAGGATCAGCCGGCCGCCGTTGTTGATGATATGGCGGATGGTCGGCAGGGCGGCGACGATACGTGTGTCGTCGACGATCTGTCCGGTACTGTCAAGGGGGACATTGAAGTCGACCCGGCAGAGCACACGCTTCCCCTGAAAGTCGACGTCCCGGATACTCATTTTCTGCAGCATGGCACTCTCTCCGAAAGACGTAAAAAGGGCAGGTCGTAACCTGCCCTTTGTGCGATTGCGATGCGCGGATCAGAGCTTGCCGGCGACCAGAGCGGTCAGGTCGACAATGCGGTTGGAGTAGCCCCACTCGTTGTCATACCAGCTCATTACCTTGACCATGTTGCCGCCGATGACGCTGGTGTTGGCCGCGTCAACGGACGAGGAGACCGGGCTGCCGTTGAAATCGCAGGAGACCAGCGGCGCGTCGATATAGTCGAGAATCCCCTTGAGGGCGCCGTCGGCCGCGGCTTTCAGAGCGGCGTTCACCGCCTCAACGGTCGTTGCCTTCTCGGTCTCGACCACCAGATCGACCAGGGAGACGTTCGGCGTCGGCACCCGGACGGCCAGGCCGTCGAGCTTGCCTTTCAGCTCCGGCAGCACCAGAGAGACCGCTTTGGCGGCGCCGGTGGTGGTCGGGATCATCGACAGGCCGGCGGCTCGTGCCCGGCGCAGATCCTTGTGCGGCAGATCGAGGATGCTCTGGTCGTTGGTGTAGGCATGCACCGTGGTCATCAAGCCCTTGACGATGCCGAAGTTCTCCAGCAGAACCTTGGCAACCGGCGCCAGGCAGTTGGTGGTGCAGGAGGCGTTGGAGACGATGTGGTGGCTGGCCGGGTCGTAGAGTTTTTCATTGACGCCGATGCAGACAGTCAGATCGACATCGGTCCCCGGCGCGCTGATCAGCACCTTGCGGGCCCCCGCCTGCAGGTGCTTGCCGGCGTCGGCGCCCTTGGTAAAAAATCCGGTCGACTCGATGACGATATCGACACCGAGTTCTTGCCACGGCAGGGCCGCCGGATCGCGTTCGCTGCAGACCCGGATCGACTTGCCGTTAACGACGATGGCGTTGTCGGTGATAGCAACCTCCGCAGCGAACTTGCCATGCACCGAGTCGTACTTGAGCAGGTGGGCCAGAGTCTGCGGGTTGGTCAGGTCGTTGATCGCGACGATTTCGAAACCGGGATTGCCGAGTGCCGCGCGAAACACGTTTCTGCCGATGCGACCAAAGCCATTGATGGCGACCTTTGCAGCCATGGAACTCTCCTTGGTAGGTTTGGGGTGACGTAGGTCATTAAGAGGGGACAATATCCAGTTATGCCGGGGTGCGGCAAATGGACAGGCCAGTTCCGGAAACCGTAAAATGATAGCGAATTGAGATGAGAGCGTCAACCGCTTTGGTGGCT
>JAVVDS010000086.1:0-3337 GCA_032251295.1 Desulfuromonadales bacterium
GCCGACGTTGCGGTATCGGGCGCAGGATCTATCCCTCTTACGGCGCCCGTTCTGACCGCTACGGCGGATGTATCCGTCACGGGCGCTGGTGCGTGGGTCTTGCCGCTGCCAAGCGTCACGGCGGGCGTCGATGTCGCCATATCGGGTACGGCAGCGCTGGTCGTGCCGGGCCTCGTGCTACAGGCGGCGGGCTTCGCTGGCGGTGCCATAACAGCTACGGGCGCGTGGACGTTGCAGCCGCCCGTTGTGTCGGGCACGGGCATCGTACAGTCGGCGGGCCCCGCGCGACGGAGGGTGCGCGTGCGTGTGCCCGGCGGCATCATCGTGCTGCGTGGTGATGGCCGTGCACGCCTGATCCCCGTTCTGACGCGCGTGACGCCGGACGACGACCGCCAGCCGCTCGTACCATGACCGCCAGTCTCGCGCAGCGGTGCGCCGCGTTAGCGCCCGACGAGCGTGCGGCGCTGCTGGACGATATCACCGACGGCGAGGCCGCAGCACTGGAATTGGATTGGCAATGGTGGGCACGACCGAAGCAGATCGCGCCTGCCGGCGACTGGCGTATCTGGCTCATGATGGCCGGGCGCGGCGGCGGCAAGACGCGCGCGGGTGCGGAATGGGTGCGTGACCTGGCCGAGACCGGGCAGGCGGCACGTATCGCGCTCGTGGGCGCCACGGCCGCCGACGTGCGCGATGTGATGATCGAGGGCGAGTCCGGTCTGCTGGCCATTGCACCGCCCGACCTGCGGCCGGACTATCAGCCGTCGAAACGGCGCGTGGTCTGGAAGACCGGCGCAATCGCGCATGCCTATAGCGCCGACGAGCCGAACCGGCTGCGCGGCCCGCAGCATGACGCAGCCTGGGCTGACGAGCTTGCTGCATGGCGCTATCCTGACGCATGGGACCAGCTCCGGTTCGGCGTCCGGCTCGGGTCGCACCCGCGCACCGCGGTTACGACGACGCCGCGCCCCGTACCCCTGATCCTCGATCTGCTCGAGCGTGACGATGTGGCCGTCGCGTCATGGTCCACGTTCGAGAATGCCGCGAACCTTGCGCCGTCATTCCTCGACGAGCTGCGCAAGCGGTACGAAGGCACGCAGCTCGGCCGGCAGGAGATCTACGCGGAAGTGCTGCGCGAGATCGAGGGCGCGCTATGGCGGCGTGCATGGATCGAGGCGGCCCGTGTACGTCAGGCGCCGCCGGCCGACGCCGTACACCGGATCGTTGTGGGCGTCGATCCAGCAGTTACCGGCGGCGCAGCGGCCGACGAGACGGGCATCGTCGTCGGGTGTCTGGCGGACTGCTGGTGCCGCGGGTCGCCGGAACGGCACGTCTACGTGCTCGACGATATGTCCCTGCGCGGTAGTCCCGACACGTGGGCGCAGGCGGTCGTACGCGCCTATCGCCTGCACGGCGCGGACAGGGTAGTCGCGGAAGTCAATCAGGGCGGCGATATGGTGGAGACGCTGATCCGGCAGCACGAGCCGGGCATCAGCTACCGGTCCGTCCACGCTACGCAGGGCAAGCGCACGCGTGCGGAGCCGGTAGCCGCGCTCTACGAGCAGGGCATCGTCCACCACGTAGGCACGCTCGCGAAGCTGGAGGACCAGATGTGCTCGTACGTGCAGCCCGAGCCGGGCAAGCGTGCGGTGAGCCCCGACAGGATGGACGCGCTCGTATGGGCGCTGCACGAACTGGTGATCGCACGGCGTGCCGTGCTCGTGGCGTGACGGATAGCGAGGGTGCTATGTTGCAGGGCGTGGATCTGATCGGTGCCGGCCTGTACGCGCTTACCGGTGCGCTCATGACGGCGCTGGCGGTCGGGCTCGCGCAACCTCTCATCAGGCGCGGCAGGACGACACGTCGGCGTCGCCGGAAGCGCCGTATCCGCATCACTGCCGACAGGCGGCGCGACCTCGTGCAGTGGTCGTGCTACCTCGGTGCGTGGGCGTGCGTGACCTGGGGCGCAGCCTCACTCACGACGCCGTGGCTGTGGCCGATATCGTTCGGTGTGCTCGTACTGATGCCGGTCGGCGGGTACCGCGTCGCCGGTATCCTCATCATGCGCGGTATCGTGCCGCTGACACGCGAGACGGAGGACTAGAATGGCGAGCGTACTGGACAGGGCTGCACGACTCGCACGCGGCGGTAAGAGCGTACCGGGCAATCTCATGCTGCCGACCTATGCGAGTGGCCGGCCGGTCACGAAGCGGTGGGACGCGAACCGCGCGATCCGCGACGGCTACGAGGCCAGCACGTGGGTCTACGCCGCAGTGGAGGCGATCGCGTCCGCAGCGGCGAGCGTGCCGTGGATCGGCACCAGGCTGAACGCGGACGGCGAATACGAGCCGGACAGGGCCAGCCCCGTCGCAACGGTGATCGAGCGGCCGAACCCGGCGATGAGCCGGGCACGTGTCGTCCACCGCGCCGTGCAGCATCTGTCGCTCACGGGCAACGCACTGCTGACGCAGATCAAGGCCGGCGGCCGTACGCGCGAGATGTGGCCCATCGACCCGCGCTACGTGACGCCGATCCCGTCACGTGTGGAATGGATCGCGGGCTACCGCTACCAGCGCGGCGACGTGTCATTCACGCTGCGGCCCGAGGACGTGATCCACCTCATGTACGAGTCGCCCGACGATCCGTACTGGGGCATTGCACCGCTCAAGGCCGCGGCACGCCACGTCGACACCGACATAGCGGCGATCGACTGGAACCGCCTGTCGATGGCGAACCGCGGTGCACCGGACACCGTGTTCCACCTCGGCGATGTGGACCAGTCGGAGTTCGACCGCGCGCGTCAGGTGATCCACGATCGGTACACGGGCACGGACAAGGCGCACCTCCCGATAGTGATCGCCGGGGAATCGACCCGCGTCGAGACGGCGTCACGCTCGCAGGTAGAGATGGACTTCATCGCCGGCCTGGAGCTCACACGCGGCGCGATCCTGTCGGCGTTCCGCGTGCCCGGCCCCGTTGTCGGCGTGTTCACCGATGCGCCGCTGTCGCAGGAGAACCTGCGCGCCGCACAGCGGATGTTCTGGAGCCAGACGGTGATCCCCGTACTGCGCCTGCTGGAGTCGGCGTGGTCGATGGCGATCGTGCCGGAGTTCGGCGACCCGGACCGGATCGGCATCACATACGACATTTCCGGTATCGAGGCGATGCGCGACGACATCGCCGAGAAGACGGCGACACTCGTCGAACTGACGGGCAGCGGCGTACCGCTGAACGCCGCACTGCGCCTGCTGGAGTTCGACCTTGCGGACGTGGACGGCGGCGATGTCGGGCTCGTGGACGCAACGCGTGTCCCGCTCGTAGACGTTGCGGCATCACT
>JAVVDS010000086.1:3437-4994 GCA_032251295.1 Desulfuromonadales bacterium
CGATGCAGGTCAAGCGCCAGCCACCCGAATATCTGCTCCTGCACCGGATCGCGGACAGCGCGGCGATCCCGATACAGCGCAGCCTCGTACAGGCCCTGAAGGGGATCCTGTCGCCGGACGATCTGAAGCGGCTGCGTGCTGCACTGCGCCGCCGCGATATCGATGGCGTGATACGGATCATCGAGGCGGAACGTGTAGGGGTCCTGATCGCGCCCGTACTCGACCGGCTGGAACGCGTCCATGCGAGTGCGGCGGCTGCGTCCCTGCCGGCATTCCAGACCGTGCTGCGCGCGCGCGGCGTGCCAGACCAGTCCATTGCGCTGTTCGGTACGCTCACACGTGTCAATCCGGCATCGCTCGCATGGATCGCGCAGCACGGCGGCGAGATGGTACAGGCCATCACCACGGAGCAGAAGCTCGCGCTCCGGTTCGTGCTCGATCGCGGGTTCCGCGAGGGCGTGCCGCCTCTGGAGATGTCACGACAGATCGAGCGGTTCGTGGGGCTGGACAAGCTCCAGACGCGTGCGGCTGTCGCGTTCGAGGCGCGGCTGATAGAGGCGGGCGCAACAGCCACAGAAGCCCGTAAGGCGGGCACGCGCTATGCCGCCCTGTCACGCAGGCGGCGGGCAATCAAGATCGCGCGTACGGAGACGATCCGTGCGGCGAACCGCGGGCAGCTCTCCATCTGGGAACGCGCGGCAGACCGCGGGCTCATCGACCGTAGCGTCACGCTGGAGGCGTGGATCGTCACGCCGGACGATCGCCTGTGCCCGATCTGCGCACCGCTGGCGGGCCAGACGCGGCCACTGGCCGGCACGTTCGGCAGCACGACGCCGTCTGCGTCCGGTACGGGCCGCGCGGTATTCGCGTCCACGCCACCGATCCACCCGCATTGCCGCTGCGCCCTGGAGCTCGTGTTCGTGGACGATCCGGGCGTTGTGATCGACGATAACGGGATCCTGCAATCACGTGGTGCGCTGTGACCCATGCCGGACTATGGCGGGGGGAGGGGCCGGGCGCGGTGGAGATAGCAGGAGAAACGCCACGCCCGACCCGGGGGGAGACCTGTACCCGCAATGTACATGCGCCGTGCGCTCGGCGTCAAGGCAATGTCCAGCTTCGGGCAAGCGGGCGCTTCCGACCGGGGCCTTGCGTCCGGTAGGCAGGCACGGATATTGTGCGAAGCAGGAGAGACAATGTCCATACGAACAGACAGAGATTCGCCGGTCCTGACACCGCTCCGGCGCTCGCCCAGAACCAGACGCGGCGGGCAATCCAGCGGGATGAATCCCTTGCGGCTCATACCAAATCCCGGGACCATCTCCCCTGGAGCCGGGTCCGTGCCAGCCGACAGGGATGATGTGCGCGTCAACCGAACGCGCGTGGCTTCAGCCGCGGCCGATTACATCACGGGCCTGTAATCGAGAAGCTGACAGCCGCAATCATCGGTCTTTCTGGCCGCTCGTGTTCTGCCATACCTGCAAGGCACGGCAGATGGGTGGCCCGTATCCAATTCCCACCGATTCGCAATGTCCAGCTTCCGGCGCCTCTCCGTCC
>JAVVDS010000087.1:0-4976 GCA_032251295.1 Desulfuromonadales bacterium
GCATGCCGATAACGGCCCGGCCGCCGGGCTGACGGCGGGGGACATACGGATCGACGTCGAAGGTACAGCCGCCAGTGTTCGAATCGAGCTCGACAACTGGACCGGGCACCGCTTCACCGACTTCTTCACGCTGGTTCGGATCGAAGGCCAATGGCAGATCATGAGCAAGGTGTTCTATCTGCATCCGGAGTGATCCGAAGCATCCAGCTGCCGCTTCGTTGATTGAATCGTCATTGAATGCCACAAGAATCGAGTAGCCATCATGAGAACGATCTCTGCCGTACTTTCACTCGCCGCGCTCGTCACCCTGGCGATGAGCGGGTTTGCGCAATCGAATTCGGAGACACTGGCACGGGATGGGCAGGCCGCACCGCTGGACGGCAGGGTGATCAAGGCAGAGAAACGATCGCTGGACTCCATCCCCGTGGAAGTTCTCGCGCCCGGCATTACACGCCAGGTCGTGCATGGAACGCAGACCACCTTTTCACGCTGGCAGCTCAGCGCCGGCAGTTCTGTTCCGTTGCATCATCATGTCAATGAGCAGATTACCTGGATCATTTCAGGCCGCGCCGAAGTTCTATCCGGCGGGATCAAATATGAACTTCTAGCGGGTGAGATCATGGTGTTCGCGCCCAACGTCGAGCACGCATTCAACATTCTGGAGGATACCGTCGCCATCGATATCTTTTCGCCCGCGCGACAGGACTGGATCGACGATGCCGCCCGGGCGAAACAACAACCATGACCGAGGACAAGGAATGACGACTGTTCCCCAGCAGCAGCACGCATCCTGCGTCGAACGGATGCGGCATACCGACATGCAACGGGGTCGCGGCGGATGATCCTGCGCCGCCTCATCGAACACGTCAAGGATCAGAACTGGACAGCCGTCGCACTTGATTTCTGCATTGTCGTGGTCGGCGTGTTCATCGGCATCCAGGTCGCGAACTGGAACGAGGCGCGGACGAAGCAGATGGATGCAACGGTGGCACGCGAACGACTGATCTCCGATCTGCGCGCGGATCTCGACGCCTTTGCGGTTCGTTGGCAATGGTACGAAGAAGTAATTGACGCCGCATGGCGCGTTGACGATGCGCTCCGGACCGAGCAGCCGGAAAATGTCGATGCGATGTGGCGGTTTGTGCGAGATGCATGGATTGCCGGCGGTGAATGGCCGTTCGCACCCTCGGCGCAGATCTACAAGGAACTTCAGAACGCCGGTGATCTGGACCTGATCGCCAGCGGAGCGATGCAACGCCGACTGCGCGACTATTACGAAGATTCCGCACGGGAAATCGAAATCTCGCTCACATTCAAATCCAGCTATGCCGATTTGGCGCACCAGTTGATCGACAGCCGTATCGGTATCGCAATGACGGGCTGTCTGTCTGCGGCGAGTCTCGAGCCGAGCCAGCCAGGCACCAACCCCGAATTTTTTTTCAAGGACTGCCCGTCGCCAGACAACACCGACCTGATCGCCGATTCTACCAGCGGCCTCTACCAGTCCGAGACCGTCCGCGGCGTCCTGAATGCGCGTCTGAACAAACTATCCGGGCTGCGCTCACTGCTGGAATATCTTCAGCGCCAGGCCGCTTCATTGGTTTCCGATCTGGAGGCGGCGCCATGATCCTGCGCCGCGACCTGGTCTACGCCCTGTCGGTCATGAACACCTCGACCTACATCATCGGCGGCGTCATCCTGGCTGCCGCAGCCGAGCTTCGGGATCGAATCGATCACGCGCTGAGCGTCAAGGGTGCCCGGCCATGATCAAATCGGAAGATGAGTGCAGCTTGGGCCAAACCGATTCGAACGCCGATGACTGCAAGCCGGTGAGTATGCGGCCCGAAAAAGCAGCGTCCGGTGCTGCGACTGCCACCCGCGACCGGCTGGAGGTATGGTCCTTCATCGCCCAGATCGTGACTGCGGTCGCCGTGATCGGCTCGCTGGTCTTCGTCTGGGTCGAGCTTGAGCGGGGCAACAGGATCGCGATTCGCGCGGAGGCCAATGCGACCATGAGCCAATGGTCGGACTTTCGCAGCTCGATCTACGGCGACGCAGACGTCGCGGGCCTGCTGGCGGCGGGACTCGCCGGCGACCTGGCGGACACAGTCGACCAGATGCGTTTCGACTACCTCCTGCGCGAGCATGCCTGGGCAACCTACAACGTCTGGGACCGGGCTGAAAAGGGGTTGTTGCCGAGCGTCCATTTCAGTGACGGTGCCGGGCCGGATTTCCTGCGCCTGCTCTGCACACCCGGCGGTGCCAAGGCGTGGGCGCGCATTCGCAGCGAGCTGCCACCGCCCTATGTCGAAGAACTGGATCGGCTGGCCGGCCCCTACGCGGATGAATACGCGGTTTCCTGTTCCCCCTTGGACGGACTGGAGCAATCGTGACAGGGCGTGTCCGACGTCCGTCTTTCTCGCCTGAATCCCCCGGCGCCCGCCGGTCGCCCCTGGCTCCGTCGTTCTTCCCGCCGCCCGAGCGCGCCGGACAACCTGGAGTAGCCCCCATGAAAACCCTTTGCTTTGCACTCGCGACCGTCGCCGCACACCTGCCCACCCACGCCGCAGCGGCGGACGAGCCACGGGCCGTCGTCGAAGCCGCCTACGAGGCCCTCGCCCAGGGCGACATGGACCGGTTCGCCGGTCTCATGGCGCCCGACATCGTCTGGAACGAGGCCGAGGGCAATCCCTACGCCGATCTCAACCCCTACGAGCTCAAGGTCACCCTGGGGCTGGGCGAGGTCGAGCCGCTCCATTCGCACCGCTGGCCCAGCGTGCTCCACATCCAGCAGGCGGGCCACTTCCTTGACCGTGACGCCGAGGACAACGTGATCTTCGACTCCCGCGAGGCCCCGCCGCTCGAGCTGCCGCTGACCATGTGGAAGGGCCCGGAAGCACCGCACTCGCCGGTCAATCTCAGCGAAGACACCGAAATCCGGCTCATCCGTATCGAGCTCAAGCAGGCGCCGACACCATGACCCGAATCGTTCTGGCCCTCGCGCTCTTTCTGGTGAGCACAAACAGCTTCTCACAGCGCAGCGACAGTCCACAGGTGGAACACCTTACCGGTGCGGGCGTGCTCCCGGCCGAGCCTGCGCTTCCGTTCTCCGACGGTGTCCGAGTGGGCAACATCGTCTTCCTCTCAGGGATGATCGGGATCAGGCCGGGGACGATGGAGCTGGTCCCGGGTGGGATCGAGGCCGAGGCGCGGCAAACCATGGAGAACATCGCCGCAACCCTCGATGCTCACGGACTCACGCTTGCCGATGTCGTCAAGTGCACCGTGATGATCGAGGACATTGCCGAGTGGGGCGCGTTCAACTCGGTCTATGCAAAGTTCTTTGTGGCGCCGTATCCCGCCCGAAGCGCATTCGGGGCGGAGGGACTTGCGCTCGGTGCACGTGTTGAGGTTGAATGTGTGGCGGTCGCGTCTGCCCGGTCAAATCCGGAGATTCCGGCCCAGGCGGTGCAGCCTCGACCCCCGGACAGCAGAGTGATCAAGGCAGAGAAGCGATCGCTGGACTCCATCCCCGTGGAAGTTCTCGCGCCCGGCATTACACGCCAGGTCGTGCATGGAACGCAGACCACCTTTTCACGCTGGAAGCTCAGCGCCGGTAGCTCGGTTCCGCTGCACCATCACGTCAATGAACAGATCACCTGGATCTTTTCGGGGCGAGCCGAAGTGCTTTCCGGAGGGCAGACGCATGACCTTCGAGCAGGCGAGATCATGGTTTTTGCTCCAAACGTCGAGCACGCGTTCACCATTCTGGAGGACACCATCGCCGTCGATTTCTTTGCGCCCGCGCGACAGGACTGGAGCGCCGCTGCCGGGGAAGAGCACGAAATCCGCGCCGCGATTGCCGAATGGGTTGCGATCTACAACCGCAATGACTGGTTGGCGCTTGGCAATCAGTTCACGGAAGACGCCGTGATGATGCCGCCGAATGCGCCGGCGGTGAACGGGCGCGCGGCCATCGCGGCGTGGGAGGCGGAGAACGAAGCTGGCTTCCGGATTGCTCTCAGGCCCGACGATATTTCGATCGTCGGCGACCGCGCGATCATCCACGGCCGGTCATGTGTATTCATTCCGCTTGAAGACGGCGCTATCGGCGTCGATATTGGCAAGTTTCTGGAGGTAAGGCGTCGCCAGCCCGATGGACGCTGGCTCGTGGCGCAGGACGTGTTCAACTCGGATCTCGCCACCGGTGCCGAACTTGCGAGGGCGTGCCCGCTCGAGATCGGGGGCGAGGCTCAGTGATCCTCCGCCGCGTCATTGAACACGTCAAGGACCAGAACTGGTTCGCGGTCGGCATCGACTTCGTCATCGTGGTCGTCGGCGTATTCATCGGCATCCAGGTGGCGAACTGGAATGAGGCCCAGGCCGAGCGGCGGAGACTGGATGTTCAGCTCGCCAGCCTGAATGCCGAGTTCACTGAGAACCTGAACCGCTTCGACGCGTATCAAGCGCGGCTGCAAGAGCAAATCGAGGATATTTCGACGCTGCGGCGCATCATCGCGGACAAGCCGTTCGACGTGAAGGAAGGTGAGCTGGACAGAATGCTGATGAATGTCTTCGGCGTCCCGGTTTTCAGCGTCGACCGGACGACACTCGATGAGCTGAAGGATGGCGGCAAGTTGATTCAATTGCGCGACATGGGACTGCGCCAACCGCTTGTGGCCTGGGAAGAGACCTATGTGGCACTTCGACGCCTGGAAGGCGACACGATCGCCCTGCGCAATCTGGTCTTCGCGCCATTTGTCGTGGAGCAGCTCAGTCTCGGCGCCATGGCTGAGCATTACGGGTCTGCGCAGGACTTGATTTCGCCATCACCCTTCGACAACCACCCTGCAATGCTCGTGGGGAACCGGGAGCTGGACAATATACTGACACTCCAGCTCGGCCCCGCCGTCCGCCGCCTGGACTTCCTGACGCTGCTCCGCCAGGAGACCGAAGCGGTCCTTGCACGCCTGGAA
>JAVVDS010000088.1:0-4592 GCA_032251295.1 Desulfuromonadales bacterium
CAGCCGATCCCGCCGACACCCCGCCAGCGCCAGGTGCTCGATTTTATCGCCGCCTTTATCGAGCGCAGCGGCTATCCGCCGACTCTGCGGGAGATCGCCAGCCACCTGCAGGTCAGCGGTCCACTGCCAGTCAGCAAGCATCTCGATGCCCTGGAGAAGAAGGGCTATCTCCGCCGCGACCCGGTCAGCCGGGGGATCTCCCTGTCCCGACCTTCCACCCGTCCCCTCTCTCTGCCGGTTGCCGGCACCGTGCGCGCCGGACATCTGACTCCCGCCATCGAAGATCTGCAGGGCGCTTTCGCCATCGACCGACAATCCGGGGGGGGAGACGACAGCTTCTTCCTCAAGGTGGCCGGCGATTCGATGATCGACGCCGGTATCCTCGATGGCGATCTGGCGCTGATCCGGCCGCAACCGACAGCCGATGATGGCGACATCGTCGTCGCCATGGTCGACGGCGAGGCGACCTTGAAACGCTTTTACCGCGAAGCTGCTACGATCCGCCTGCAGCCGGCCAACGCCGCCATGGCGCCGATCATTGTCCGTGCCGGTGAGGGTGAGGTGACCCTCGTCGGCCGGGTGATCGGTATCTACCGTCGTCTGGAGTGAGCGATGGCGAAGCCGGAGAAGGTAAGGGTCGCCGCGATTTTCGAGCCGGGCAGGGGGGTGCGCCCGGTCTGGTTCGATCGCCAGCGGCGGCAGTACCTGGTGAAGGAGACCACCTACCGTTGGCAGGATCGAGTCGGCGACAAACCGCTGCTGCACTTTGCCGTGACCGACGGCGAGGCGCTCTACGAGCTGGTCTACAGCCCCCTGGAGGGGAGCTGGACACTCCTTGATCAGCAGGCCGGTTCATGAGCGGCGGGCCGCGCATCATCATGCATCTTGACATGAATGCGTTTTTCGCATCGGTCGAGCAGCAGTGCAATCCGGCGCTGCGCGGTCAACCGCTCGCGGTCATCGGCAGCGGCCGCACCGTGGTCACCACCGCCAGCTACGAGGCGCGGGCCTGCGGCGTCAAGACCGGTATGAACACCTGGGAGGCGCGCCAGGCCTGCCCGCAGATCCTCTTTGTCGTCGGCAACAACCGCAAGTATGTCGACACCTCGACCCGCATCATCGCCATGATGCGCGACTACACCCCGCTGGTCGAGGTCTTCTCCATCGATGAGGCGTTCCTCGATGTGACCGGCAGTCTCGGTCTGTTCGGCAGCGCAACCACCATCGCCTACCGGCTCAAAGCCCGCATCCGCCACGAACTCGGCCTGACCTGCTCCATCGGTATCGCCCCCAACAAGCTGCTCGCCAAGCTGGCCAGCGACATGCAGAAACCGGACGGTCTGACCGTCATTGACGCCGACGAGGTGGCATCCCTCATGGAGCGGCTGCCGGTCGGCGAACTGTGCGGTATCGGCGGCAAGACAGTGCGCAAGCTCGCCGATCTGAATATTTTCACCTGCGGCCAGCTCGGCCGCTACCCGCTGGCGATCCTCCGGCAGCACTTCGGCATCGTCGGCGAGCAGCTCAGCCGCATGGGGCGGGGGCTCGACGCGTCGCCGGTGGTGCCGTCCCAGGACGCCGGGCCGGTGAAGAGTGTCGGCCACAGCATGACGCTCCGTGAGGATCTCTGTGGCCGCGACGCCCTGGCCCGCTATCTTCTGCAGCTTGCCGAGATGGTCGGCCGGCGGGCGCGGCGCCACCGGGTCGCCGGCCGGACCGTCCACCTGGTCGTGCGCTACGACGACTTCACCACCGTCGGCCGACAGCGGAGCCGGCTGACAGCAACCAGCCAGAGCGAGGCGATCTATCACGATGCCATGACGATCCTCGACAGCTTCGATCTGAGCCGGCCAGTCCGTCTCCTCGGCGTGCGCCTCACCGGACTGGTACACCAGCACGAGCAGCTGCCGCTGTTTCCGGAAGAGCGCCGTGCCGCCGCGATGGCTGCCGCCATGGACGAAGCCAACGACCGCTTCGGCGAGTTCACGGTCACGTTCGGCAGCCTGCTGACGACGGCCGAGAAGGGCTCCCGCGTCATCTCGCCGGCCTGGCGGCCTGACGGCATCCGGCGGATCGATGTCACTTGACGGTAAACCGCGTAAATCTCTCGGCAAACAGCGATTTTCCGGTTGACAGCCCGCCGGCCTGACGATAGAAAATAAGAACTTTTTAGGATGGCAGGATTCAGAAGTCAGGATTCAGGAGTCAAAGGCGTGAATCCGGGACTGGCTAAAACAAAAAACGAAATTTAACGCGGAGTCGCGGAGATAAATGCTGAAATATAGGAGATAGTCTCAGCGCCTCAGCGTTGAATCGTTTCTCTCCTGAATCCTGAATCCTGCTTGTATCTTGTTCCAACTCGATGTCATTGATGTTCATCCACATTTCCGGGAGGTAGATTATGAAGAAGTTCACGCTGTTTGTCGCTCTTACCGGGACCGCTCTGGTCCTCACTCTGACGCTGAGTTCCGTGGCGCTGTCGAGTACGCTGACCGCGGCCGACTGCGTTAAATGCCACGAGCAGGAATCGGCGCTGATCATGAACAACGGCGCCGCGCACAAGTCGGAGATCGATTGCCAGGCCTGCCACGAAGGGCACCGGCCGAAGGTGGCCGACAACATCCCCGAGTGCAGCAACTGCCACGCCGGCACCGATCACTACGCCGTCGGCAATTGCGTCAGCTGCCACAATCCGCACGAGCCGCTCAACGTCAAGCTCAGTGGCGACCACAAGGCGGTCTGCGTCTCCTGCCATGCCGGACCGGCCAACGAGATGGCGGCCAACCCGAGCAAGCATGAAGCCGTCGCCTGCAACTTCTGCCACGCTGATAGCCACGGCATGATCCCGTCCTGCACCGACTGCCATGACCCGCATTCGGCCAGCATGACCGCCGCCAACTGCGCCGCCTGCCACCAAGCCCACCAGCCGACGCTGCTGACCTATGCGGCCAACACCGCCTCGCCGCTCTGCGCCTCCTGTCACGAAACGCCCTTCAAGCAGCTGACGGCGAGCAAGTCGAAGCACAGCCAGGTCGCCTGTGTCGCCTGCCATGCCGACCAGCACAAGGCCATGCCGCAGTGCAGTGACTGCCATGGCGAGCCGCACGCCGCCGGCATGCACACCCGCTTCCCGAAATGCGGCGAGTGCCACAGCACGGCCCATGACCTGAACAACTGGCCGGCTCAGGACAAAAGGTCGAAGAAGTAGAGTTCGGGAAGGCAGATAAAGATGTCCTGTAAATACTTGTTTCTCGGCCTGCTTCTACTGGCCGTGACCGGAATCGTCGATGCGGGCGCCGCCGGGCAGGGGACCCTGCCGGCGGTCGACCCGGCTCTGTATGCAATGGAACCGGCACCGCTGCAGCCGGCCGAATGCGGCCGCTGCCATCCGGGGCCGTTCGGCAGCCTGAAGGCCGAAGGTGGCAAGCACCGTTTCCCTTGTCAGGGTTGTCATGAACAGTTTCACGCCTACGACCCGCGCAAGGGAAATTATGACGACCTGATGCCGAAATGTGCGAGCTGCCATGAGCTGCCGCACGGCCCCGTGGTCACCGATTGTCTTGCATGTCACAGCAACCCGCACGCGCCGCGCCGGATTCCGGTCGTCGAGCGGCTGACCCGTGCCTGCGCCGACTGCCATGCCGGGCCGGACGAGGATCTCAAGGTCGCGCCGAGCAAACACAGTGGGGTGGGGTGTCAAGGGTGTCACGCCGGGCAGCACGGCTATGTTCCGGACTGTTTCGAATGCCACACCGGGCACTATCCGGAGCAGACGGTCGTCACCTGTGCCGATTGCCATCGTCAGGTCCACCGCCCCCTGGATGTACCGTTGACAGCAGAGACCGATGCCCGCACCTGCGGTGTCTGCCACGAGTCGGCCTTCGGCAAGTGGCAGCGGACGCCGAGCCGGCACGGTCAGGTCAACTGTGGCAGTTGTCACGCCCGCCACGGTGACATTCCGGACTGTCGGAGCTGTCATGCCCAGCCGCACGATCCGAATCAGCTGGCCAGGTTCCCCAACTGCCTGACCTGCCATCTCGATGTGCACGATCTGCCGGTGAAACGGTAACGGGGGGAGCTGTCGCATCCCCTCATCCGGCCTGCGGCCACCTTCTCCCAAGGGGAGAAGGGAACCACTGTTGTGGTGATCAGCTGTTTTGTGGTGGTATTTGCACGTCCTTCTCCCTTGAGGGAGAGGGTGCCCGCAGGGCGGGTGAGGGGGATAACGATGTGCTGTGTCCACCCTATAAGTGCACCGGAAAGGAGCAACGCCATGGCTGTTGTTGAAGTCAGTATCGCGCCCCTCGGGACGGCGACGCCCGGCATCTCGGATTTTGTCGCCGGTGCTGTCCGGATCCTCGCCGAGTCGGGTCTGAACTATCAGTTGACGCCGATGGGGACGATTATCGAAGGGGATCTCGATCGCATCTTTGCCGTGCTGCGCCAGATGCACGAAGCGCCCTTCGCCCAGGGGGCACAGCGGGTCTCGACCCTGATCAAGATCGACGATCGGCGCGATCGCGCCAGTCACGATATGCAGGGGAAAGTTGCCGCGGTGACCGGCAAGCTGTCCGGTCAGGGTTGAGAGCCGT
>JAVVDS010000089.1:0-4472 GCA_032251295.1 Desulfuromonadales bacterium
TGACGGTGCCGAAGAAGTGTTCTTCTTCCACACTCTGTATGCGATAGGTTTCCCTGTCTGAGGCCAGGCGGTCTTCACCCCGGACATCGGCATCCGGAAGGACACAGGCGAGCGCGTCGATCTTGCCGCTCAGCTCCTCCGGCGGGGTTTCGTTCAGTTCGAGGGGGATGACGGAGATTTCCGTGTATTCGGCATCGTCGGTGCCGTAGAGCCGCTCGCCGGGAACCACGCGCAGGATGCGTGCGGTCTGGCCCGAGGAGAGGATCAGCCGGGCGACATCGGCCACGGCTTCGGCGCGTTCCCGGTCATTCAACAACATCGAGATCGATCCCTTGTTCGTAGATGACCGGCGTAAGGCCGCTCGGGGTCAGGATGTAGGCTTCCTGATCGAGCTGGGTGGCCGGACGCAGCTCGGTGAGCCGCTGCCGGTAGTCGGCGAGCAGATCGGCCTCGAGCTTGGCCCAGTGGCCGGGCTGTCCGGTTTTGTCCACCCTCTTGTCGCCGCTGGAAAAGGAGAAGGCGTTGGCGGTGGCCGAACGCATGACCTGGCAGGCGTGGATCTGCGCCATGATCACCAGGAGCTCGCGGACCTCGCCGGTGGGATCGGGGGTGATCTCTCCGACCGTGACCGTCAGCGATTGGTCGAGGTCACGGCCGACCCGGAAAACGGCCTTCCGGACGCATCTCTCCAGAGTCTGGTCCTCGAAGAGAGATGCGCCCGGATCGGACAGGTCGAGCCGCAGGTCGGCGATCAGGTCACTCAGCAGCACCTTGCAGGCCCTCCAGACGGCTCTTGAGCGCGTCGATCACCGTGCGGCGTTTTTCGGTTTCCATGTAGCCCTTGAGGGTCTCCGGATTGGCCTCCTCGTTGACCTTGGAAATCGCGTCGGTGGCGGAGAGCTTGCTCAGGTCCACCGGTTCCGCGTCCTGGTCTGGCTCTGGAGGGGCGAGCGGTTCCTGCTTCGGTTTGTCGGCCATGGCCAGGCGGCCGTTCTTGAGCGCCGCCTGGATCTGCTTGGTGAGGCGTTCCACCTCGACCACCTGGCCGGGCTTGAGTTTCAGCCCGGCGTCGGGGATCACCAGAACGCCGGGACGGATGTTCTTGATTCGATTCATCTCACGTCACCTCCCGGATTACGGAACCAGTTTGACCTTGGCCATGATGTCAGGGCGGGTAATGCCCTGGCCGATTTCGGACCACACCAGCCAGCCGGTCTTGAAGCGGGTCTTCTGATCGATGGACTCCGTCTTCAGGTTTTCGCGCACCGGCATCTTTCCGACCTCTTCATCCGGGACGATGATGATCTCGTCCAGCGGCATGGAGGCGGTCAGCAGAATGCCGCCGGTGCCGTAGTTCTTGATGACACCCTTCTGGCGCAGCTCGAGCTTGGTCTGGGGATCGAGGTTCCAGCCGCGCATGTCGTTGAACCGGCGGCCGCGCATGACGATGTACTTCACCGACAGCTCCAGGTCCTCGATGATCGAGATGGCCTCGTTCAGCGCCTCTTCGGTGAGCAGGTCGCCGGTGACCTCGATGGTGTTGGTCGCCGGGATGGCCGAGGAGAGCACCGAGATGGTGCGGCGGTCCATCTCCTTGCGGATGGCGTCGGCGGCGCTGGTCTGGATGTCCATCAGCGTGCCGATGTTGCCATTTTTGAGGACGGAAACATCCACCATCGGATTGGAGTGGATGCGGTTGGTGGGGAACTCGACTTCGTCCTTGCCCACCTCCTGCTCCTGGGCGTCGCCGTCCTTGCTGATCCAGTGGGCCTTGACGGTCGGTTTCTTCTGGTAGACCGGGCGTTCGCCCTTGGGCAGCGTGTGCTTGGTGAGCAGCAGCGAGGAGATCTCCTTGCGCTTGATTTCCTGTTCGATAGGCGCGGCAATGGCGGCGGCCAATGCCCGCATGCCTTCGGGCGACTCGAGAGCCTCGCTCATGAGCCGCGCCATGGTTTCCATGTACTCCTGGGAGTGGATCTTCAACTGATTGGTTTTCATGTGCGTTGGCTCCTTGGGTTAGACGAGCAGGCGAAATTTGAGGACGCCGCTCTGTACGGAAATGGCGTGGGCGACGACGTGCTCTCCGGCCGCGACGCCGTTGGTCAGGCGACCGTCCGCTGAAACTTTCAGGTCGTCTCCGGCGGCGATAGTCCCTTCGAAGGCGTCGGTCTCGTAGACGCCGCCATCGCAGTAGATGCCGGGCATTTCGCCACCGGCGTAGTCCTTGATCAGGATGCCGAAGGAGCGCTTGGTGGGATCGGTGTTGACGGCGAACAGGTCGTCGCCGACCACGCGGACCACCTGGCCGAGCTGGCCGTCGCCCTGGATGTGGCCGTCGCCATAGGCGAGGCTGCGGTGACACGGATTGATGAATGACATGGTGTTTCCTCCTTATGCGTTGATTTCCGAGTGTTCGGGAGAGTCCTCGCCGACACGGTTGCGGTAAGCGGCCATGAACCCGTCGCGCAGACGGTCCTCGAGCGACACCTTGCGGTCGTCCACATCGTGGGGCCGGACACCGGCGTCGCTGCGTAGCGGGGTTTCCGTCGATGCCTTGGCGGCGGGCTTGCCGCCCTGGTCGCTGTCGGCGGGTTTCTCTTCCTTGTCCTTGTCCGCCTTGGCCGACTTGGGCAGGCGCTCGTAAGCGGCCTCGGTGGCGGCGAAGGCTTCGTCGGAGAGTTCGGCCAGGCGTTTCAGCTCGGCTTCCCGGTCCTCCTCGGAAGCGAAGGAGAGCCCTTGCTTCTCCAGTCGGGTGAGCAGCTTCTTGGCGCGGGAGCGGCAGGCGGCCGCCTTTTGTTCGGCTTCCAGTTCCTGGACGCGTTTCTGCAGCTCGGCGACCTGGGCCTTGAGCTGCCGGTTTTCCTTTTCCAGGTCGGTAACGCGGGCAGGATCGCCTTCCTGCTGGGCCGGTTTCTTCTTGGCCGCTTCGACGGCCGGTTCATCTGTAGGTTTGGTTTTGTCTTCCATCGTGGAATCTCCTTCGGGTTGGGATTGGTCGGGCTGGCTCTGAAGGGACGCCACCTGCAGAATCCTGGCGTTCTCGTCCGCGCCTTTGCGGTCGAGCAGCCCCAGTCCGGTGAAAGTGACGCCGTGCAGAATCTCGAAAACGGGTTGGCCGTTGAAATCACGGCCCTTGAATTTGCGCAGGTGGGTGCAGTAGTCGGCCTTGTTCTGGAAGCGCTTGTGGCAGACCGAGCATTCGCCTTCCTGGTAGTCGCACTCCATGGAGACCTGGGAGATGATCCCGCGCTTCATCAGCTTGTAGGCCAGCCGGGCGGCCGGGGTGTCGTGGACGTACAGCTCGCCGACGCATTCCACGCGGCCGCCGTTGTCGTCCTCCAGGTAGTCGGCGGCGACGATGCCACCGACGATGTCGTTGAACTCCTGCGAATGCTGCAGATCGACCTTCTTGTTCACGGCCGTCATATGCCGACCGGACAACTCCTCGGCGGTGAAGTGGTCGCCGTTCTTGTTGGTCCCGGTGCGGCAGAGCACGAAGCTGAACTGGGGGTCGCCCGCCGAACCGACATCCATGGCCTCGGTCGCGAGGCGTTCGCCTTCACCCAGCCGGATGTCCACGGGAATGCTGGTGTGGAAGTTCGCTGCGGCGGCCATCGGAACGGGTTTCTCCTCCCGCTCGGCGCTGGCCTTGGCCCCGGGAGCGCAGACGAACAGACGCTCCTTGGCGTTGGAAGCCTCGCCGTGCTTGGAGGTGATGGCGTAGTGGTGATCCTTGGACTTCATCCGGCTCTGTTTGCCGAAGGAGCCGATGATCCGCTTCATCTCCTGCTCGTTGGGATAGGCGTGATCGCGGTAGGAAATCAGCCAGTGCGGAATGTGCTTGGCATTGCCGAGAAAGGTCTGGAAGAACTCGCTGGCGTTGGCCTTGGTGACGGTCTTGTGGTCGGTCTCGTAATACTTGACCTTGGTGTCGGCCTTGATTTCGAGCCCTTCCCAATAGGTCATGAGCCCCTCCACGAAGTGGTAGGCCCGCTCGTAGTTGGTAGTCGAAAACTCGGTGGCGTAGGGCGGATCGAAGTAGGCCAGATCCGCCTTGGCTTTCGGCAGCAGGTCGTTGATGTCATGCCGGTATGCCTTGTTCTCCTTGTCGTTGTCGAAGACCAGGGCGTTGATACGCTGCAGATTCTTGCGCAGACGATCCTTGAACTCGTCGGGGGTGTCCTGGCGGCGGCCATAGTCGGTGGACGACGAGAAGTGGCCGAAACCGCCCTTGCCGCTCATGCAGGTTTTGCCGAGGCCGAACAGGGCGATGTCTTTCTTGAAGCCGGAGAGCTTGTCGCAGTTGGCGCGGATGGTGTCGATCAGCGCATGGACGCCCTTGGCGAAGAAGATGCCCTTGAAGTTGTCCTGAACGAAGCTGCCCGCCTTGGCGTTGTCGGCCAGGAGTGCCTCGATCTCGTCCTCGCTCAGGCGAACCGAGTTGTTCTCGATGATCGCCTTGGCGGCGTGGT
>JAVVDS010000090.1:0-4278 GCA_032251295.1 Desulfuromonadales bacterium
AGCAAGAAGGGGACGCTCCCCTCGCTGACCTTCGGTATCGGTGGTTTCGGCGGGGACGGGGCGGTCAGCGGTGATGTTGCGGTAAACCAGGAGGGTCTGATCAGCACCAGCGGCGAGTCGGCCCACGGTTTGCTGGCACAGTCGATTGCCGGCGGCGGTGGCAACGGCGGGCTGAATATCGCTGGCAGCATCAACCACACTTCATCGGGGGCGACGGCCAAACCAACCGATCTGACAATGGTCATCGGTATTGGTGGCAATGGTGGCGCTGGTGCTGACGCCGGCAACGTTAACGTCGTCAGTACTGGCAACATTGAGACCCAAGGTGATTATGCCCGCGGCATTTTTGCGCAGAGCATCGGCGGGGGTGGTGGTAACGGCGGCATGAACATCTCCACAGTAGTGGAGGACAAGGGATCACCGATTGTCGTTGGTGTCGGTGGCAGTGGCAGTGGCGGCGGTCATGCCGGGTCAGTCACCGTCACGCGTGGCGGTATAAGCACGCCAGCCGGATCAATCCGGACCTCTGGTACCAGCGCCATCGGCATCGAAGCCTCCAGTATTGGCGGCGGCGGCGGAGATGCCGGGATGAACCTGATGTTCACCGTTTCCAATGGTGGCAGCAGTTCCGGAACCAGTAACCCTTATGCCGTACAGCTGGCGATTGGTGGTGCCGGTGGCGTGGCGGGCAACGGCGATACGGTTTCAGTCACCAATTACAGCGATATTCAGGCCCGGGGATCCCAGAGTCACGGCATCCTGGCGCAGAGCATTGGCGGGGGCGGCGGCAACGCCAGCTTCAATGTCGGCCTCGGCTATGCGCCCAACACCAAGGCTGCCAGAATCGTTCTTGGTGGCGCCACCGGCGACGGGGGCACGGGCGGAGCTGTCAGCGTAACGCATCAAGGTGCTATCTCAACTGATGGCAATGATGCTGCCGGCATTATCGCCCAGAGTATCGGCGGTGGTGGTGGCAACGCTGGGTTGGACATGGTTTTCAATAAGACCGACGCTGCCGGCGTTTCACTCTCCCTCGGGCGGGAGGGCGGCACGGGTGGAAGCGGCGGGAATGTCTCCCTCTCCACTGTCGGCACGATTACGACGACCGGAAGAAACTCCTACGGTCTGCTCGCCCAGAGTGTCGGTAATGGCGGAGGAAACAGTTCGTCCGTCAGTGGCGGCTTCAGCGCGAACGATAATGGTCAGGGGAGTCCTGGCGCTGCGGTTGCGGTTGGTCTTGAGGGGGGGGTCGGCGGGGTCGGCGGCAATGTCGCTCTGGATGCCCGAGGGTCCATTGCTACCAGCGGCGAGAAGGCCCATGCCATCTTTGCCCAGAGCATCGGTGGTGGCGGTGGCAACGGCGGCACTGCGGCCACGGTCGGTATCTCAGCTCCGTCCGTGGGGGTGAGTGTCGGCGGAACCGGTGGTCAGGGTGCCATCGGCCAGAGCGTTACGGTGGACAACCTGGCAACCATCGACACCCGCGGCAAGGGAGCTGTTGGCATCCTTGCGCAGAGCATCGGTGGCGGCGGAGGCACTGGTGGAGCGGCTTACAGTGGCGGGTTGAAAGCGCCCGGCAGCGGTGTTCAGGTGACGGTCGGTGGTGTCGGTGGTACGGGCGCCGATGGCGGTCGGGTGGGTGTCGACAACTCCGCGCTGGTCACCACTGCAGGCGAACGTGGCCACGGCATCGTTGCCCAGAGTCTGGGGGGTGGCGGTGGGGACGGTGGGCTGGTGATCAACGGCCTGATCAATACCAATCCAAATGCTACGCAACGCCTGTTTGTTTCCGTGGGCGGTGACGGTGGCACTGGTGGCGTCGGCAACGCTGTCGACGTCGCGAACACGGGCCGTATCGCCACCACGGGCAAGGAAGCCGTCGGCATCCTTGCCCAGAGCATCGGTGGTGGTGGCGGTTCGGGTAGTACGGTGATCACCGGTTCCGTGTCGAAGGGTGGCAGCGGCAGCACGGTCGGTCTGGGGATCGGCGGCACCGGCGGCACCGGCGGCACCGGCGGCAACGTCACCGTCAGCAACCTGATTCAGGACGGTGTGCCCTCGACTGGGGAAATCCATACCACGGGCGACGGCGCCCACGGCATCATGGCTCTCAGTATCGGCGGGGGGGGTGGGACCGGCAGCACGGTAGTGTCTGCGACGGTTGCCCTGAAACCCGATGAAAAAGCTTCTTCTCATGCCCTGGCACTGAGCATCGGCGGCGCTGGCGGCAGCGGGGGTGCGGCCGGCACGGTTACGGTGAGTAATGACGGTTCGATCGTGACGCGCGGGGCAGAAGCCCACGGGATCGTCGCTGAGAGCATCGGTGGCGGCGGCGGCAACGGCGGTATGAGTTTCGCCGGCAATCTGTTAGTAGGCAAAAAGACCACGGTCGGCATCGAAAGCGCCATTGCCATTGGCGGCAGCGGCGGCACCGGAAATACCGGCAACGATGTTCTGGTCGACAATAGTGGCAGCATCGAGACCTTCGGTAACAGTTCTTATGGCATCCTTGCCCAGAGTATTGGCGGTGGAGGCGGCAATGGTGCTACCGCGGTTGCAGGATCTTTTGTTCCGACCAGCCCAGCGGGGCTGCTGGAGTCAACCTTCCTGAGCGTTGGTGTCGGCGGTTCGGGTGGCGACGGAGCCCTGGCCGGTGATGTGACTGTCAACCACAGCGGCCGCATTGTCACTCATGGCGATAATACCTACGGAATCTATGCCCAGAGTGTCGGCGGCGGTGGCGGGACGTCAGCACTCGCCTACTCCAGTCCCTTCTGGACGGCGGTGGACTTTGGACTCACTTCCCTGCTGGGCGCCAAGGACAGCAGCAGCGGTATCGGCGGTAATGTTGATATTAACTCCACCGGGACGATTGTCACCTACGGCGACAACAGCTCGGCTATCAACAACCAGGCCGTCAGCAGTGGCGGTGGTGATCTGCGGCTTTACCTGGATATCAGCCAGGATGCCAGCAGCCTCGACCAGGAACTTGTCGACATCGCGCAGGTGAATTCGGTGACGGAAAACCTGGTGGCCTCATTCAAGGGGGGGGTCGGGCTGGGTGGTGAAAACAATCAGGACAACGCCGGCGGATCGATTATCAGTTCCCATGAGGGAGACGTCATGGCAGTCGGCGACCACTCGTCAGGGCTGGTTCTGCAGAGCATCGGCGGCGGGGGCGGTAGCGCCCATGTCGAACTGCTGGCCCGGACCAACGATGCGGTCGGTCTTGATGTCGCTCTGGGGGCCATTACCAGCGACAACGTGGTCGGTGGTGATGTCACTCTGTCGCGTAAGGGTGAGATCGTCACCCTGGGCTCCCAGGGGAAAGGCGTCAGTGTGCAGAGCATCGGCGGCGGTGGGGGGAGTCTTAACCTGACTCTGACTGGCGGAACTGGAACCGGTAGCGGGACCTCGGTAACACTTGGTGCGATCGGTGGTGCCGCCAACCATGGCGGCAATTTGACCCTCGATATGGAAGGTGATATTTCCACGGCCGGTGACCGGGCCCAGGGGTTGATGGTTCAGAGTATCGGAGCCGGCGGCGGCGAAGCGCGCTTGAGCGGGACCGGGTCTGCCGATGTCCTGCTGGGCGGCCAGCAAGGTGCCACCGGGAACGGCGGGATCATCAATGTAGATAATACCGGTGCGATCACGACCCAGGGGTTCCTGAGTCACGGGGTCTTCCTGCAGACGATCGGTGGCGGTGGTGGCGCGGTGTTCACCGACCTGGATGAAGCTGATATCGCTCTGACACTAAGTGATCAGGGGTCCGGTGATGGCGGTTCCGTACGCCTGGTGCAGAATGGCTCTATTCAGACCGGCGGTGTTGGGGCCTTTGGGGCCCTGGTGCAAAGTATCGGCGGGGGGGGTGGTACTGTCGACCGGATGTTTACCGGCAGTGCCGGGGGGGGCGGAGATGCCGGCAGCCTCAACCTGACATTCGGATACAACGTGGCGACCTTGGACGACCAATCTGTTGGTATCTTTGCCCAGAGCGATGCTGCCCAGGGGATGAGCGGCACTATTGATGTGACGGTCAATGGTGACACCTTTACCGATGGCGACACTGAATCGGCCGGTATTATTGCCCAAAGTACGGGCAGTCTGGGTGCTGGCACGGTCAATGTCACCAACCTCGGTTTTGTGCGGACACGCGGGACGATGTCGCGCGGGGTCGAGGCCCTGAGTCAGGGTGGTACGGGGGGTGGTCAGGATGTTTCGGTGACGGTCGGTGGCGTTCTGCTTACCATGGGGGATAACTCCGAAGGTGTGTGG
>JAVVDS010000091.1:0-3969 GCA_032251295.1 Desulfuromonadales bacterium
CCTTCGAAATCGCGGCCGGTGTAGATGGGCGTGCAGAAGGAAACCCGGTCCTCGCCGACGCGGGTGTACGGAAGCCGCCAGTCGTTGAGGGCCTTGTGGTTCAGGCGCATCCGGTTCTGGCGGCCGTGAAAACGGGAGACCTTCACGGCGGCCCGGTCGATCTCCGGGAGCATCTCCGTGGTGCTGGTGAGCTGCAGCAGCTCCCAGGCCCTCTGCTTGTTGGTCAGGTGGCGGCAGGAACCGAGCGAGGAACGGCCAAGGACGAAGGTCTCGTCGAGAAACGCCAGCACGATCCGGCGCACGGCGTTGGCGTGCCCGAAGTCGAGCATCGCGCCGCCTTCGATCCATTCGAGCAGGAACTGGAGCCAGAAACAGCGCGTGCCCGCCGGGTGGTGAAACACCAGGGCGTCGCGCAGCCCCTCGGTCTGGTTGAGACACAGCACGCGAAACACGCCGAGGCTGAACACCAGCCCGGGCAGCTTGGCGCTGCTGAGTCTGGAACGGGCATTGAGACGCAGAGCCGAGCGGAAGGTCTCCTGCAGTTCCCCCTGCCAACCGAGCGCGTCGAAGTCGCGTTCGATGGCCGGAATGGTGCCCTTGCGGCGATAGATTTCGACCGCCTCCCGCACGCGGCGGCGCTGGCAGTCCGGCGAACAGGTGCCGTCCACTTCGAGGCCGACGAGTCTCGCCAGCAGCGGCAGGAAGCGCTCGTCGCAATGATCCACATCGAAGATAGTCGGGAAGTCGTCGATGGCCTGCTTGAGCTCGTCGAGCGTTCCGGCGGGAAGGCTCAGAAAGGTGCGCAGGTCACCGGCCTCGTCGTTGTGCTCGTAAAGCGGCGGCAGCAGGCCGAGCAGATTGTCCTTGAACCAATCCGACATCAACCGGCCCTCCGCAGATCGAGGTTGACGCTGCCGAGAACCGGAATTTCGCCGTGGCGCAGCTCGATGTCCTGCTGGGGCGCGTAGAGATGCATGTGGCTGACGCCGCGCACGCCATCGATCAGCGCCACCAGGTCGGAGAAGTGAATGGTCTGACCGAAGGAGACTTGGTCGAAGGAAAAGAAATCGGAGAGCGCGGCTTCGATGCGGCTGCGCACGTTTTCCAGCGGTTCACCGGGCCAGATGTAGACCTCGGCGTCGATGGAAACGGGCCGGTAGATCGGGTCGAACAGGTTGATCTCGACCGTGATGACCTTGCGGCGTTCGAGAAACTCGGCGAGGTCCCGCTTGAGCAGCGCCGAGGGCATTCCGCCGCCGTTGGGGGCGATGGCCAGTTGGACGTTGTAATAGCGGATGTTCTGGCAGGCATTGGTGTCGAGCACCTTGGCCTTGGCGACGCCGGGGTAACCTTCGGCGAGCGCCTGGTAATCCTCCAGGGTGACGGCCTTCCAGAGACTGCGCAGCTCCGCCGGTGCCTGTCGGCGGGCGTGTTCGAGGGCTTCCCGCGAAGCGCCGCCGGTGGCGGGCACCGGATTGGTGACGGTCAGGGAGACCTGGCCTCCGTCGAGGTAGACCGGGCTCAGCAGTTGGGTGATCCGGTTCGGACCGAGATTGCCCTGGTCTCCGATGGTCTGCAGATAGCTGACGGTGATGGCGCTTCCCTGAGCGGGTACAGCGCCGCTTTGCCCGTCGCCGAAAATCAGGGTGGAGATGTCGAGGGCGTCCAGGTCGGCCATGAAATGACGGCTGTCGGCCAGGCTGTCCTGGAAGTGATCGACCTCGCTCCAGGCGTCGTCCCCCACCGTAACGGTGATGGTGCCCTGGGCGATGACGTCGCCGGTCAGGCGGATGCGCTGGAATGGCAGCCCCGTCGAAGTGAAGGTCTCGGTGCGGCGCACGCCTTGCCGGGCCGGGATGTCCACCGAGAGCACGCCTCGCGGGATCAGGCCGTCCTCGACCGTCTCGAAATCCGCCTCGCCGTCACTCAGCAAGGCGCGGCAGGCCGTCCCCGCCGGAATGGTCAGATCCTTGCCGAGCGGGGCGGAAAGCCGGAAGCGCAGCGTGGTGGTGGAGGCCACCGGCGAGTCCAGCCGGTAGCCGATGAGCTTGCAGAGGTTGATGACGTTCTGGCGCTGGCGGGCCGTGGGCAGAAAGGCCTCCGCCGCCTGGGCATCCAGGTAGTAGGCCAGCATGTCGCCCACGCCGCAGAACAGATCGAGCATGACGACGCCGAGATCGGAGTGGTTAAAATCGGTCCAGCGGTCAGTGAGCTGCGGGATCTTCGCCAGCAGCTCCTGGCGGATCGATTCGTAATCCTTGTTGATGTATCCGATGCTTGCGCGGCCCATGGTCTCTCCGGTTTTCGGCGGTTATGCGAGAGCGCCTGATGCTCTCGCCACGCCGGTTACTTACCGGAAGGGACCTGGATGTGTCGGAGGCGGGATGCCTCAGAGCGGGCCGCGCAGTTGCCAGACGGGATTGGGCTGCCCGGAGGTGTTGTTGAGGTAGTGGGATTCCTTTTTGCCCTCGAAATAGAACAGACCGATGCGGCCCGGCTCCAGGGTGGTGATCCGGTGAACGGTGCCAGCGGCGTTGTCTTCCGCCTGGCTCTGGGTGTCGAAGCCCAGACCGCTCGCGGCCAGATAGAGGGCGTGCTCGGCCTGGGGCGCTTCCGTTTCTGGCGCTCCCTCGAACGTCAGGTAATGGCCGTGGTTGTCACCCGGATCGCTGACGATCCACTTGCCGTTGCGGTCCTGAAAGGCTCCCTCGATGTAGGCGACTTCGTATTCCCCGGCTGGCCAGATGAAGGAATCAGCCGGATCGGGGCTCATCTCGGCCGCGTCGAACCAGAGCAGATTGAACAGCGAGCGCACGTCCGGCGACAGGCGCACGCTACGCACCGGCGGCGGTTCCGGCTCGGGTTCCGGCTGGGGATAGCTGGGCGCGGGATTGTTCGGGTCTTCTCTGTAGAAGGGATAGACCAGGTTGCCTTCCACCTGGCTTTGGATCACCCGGTAGGCGATATGCACCAGCAGCAGGTTGCCGTCGATGTTCAACGGCCGGTCGTCGAAGCGCACCTCCGTGATGATCACCCGCTTTTCCCAGCGTTTGATGGCGTCGATCACGTAATGGCGCAGCAGGCCCTTGAGCACCTCGTCGTTCTGTTCGAACACCAGATCCTTCAGCCGGGAGCCGAACTCCGGATTCATGAACCGTTCGCCGATCCGGGTGCCGAGGATCTGCAGGATGCTTTCGCGGATATGCTCGTGCTCCCGCGAGGTGGCGGTCGAGACCTGGGTGCCGCCGGATAGCGACTGAAACCGGAACGGGTAACGCAGCCCCTTGCCGAGAAAGTCGTAGCTCATCAGGTACGCTCCTCGCAGTCGAGGCCGCACTGACCGGCGCAGCCATTTTCCGAAGTGCCGTCGTCAATGGCTTCTCCCTGGAACCGGACCACCAGATCCAGACCATTTTTCAGACCCAGGTGGATGGTTCCGTCCGCCTCGATCAGCCCGCCGTGGCCGGACTGGCCGCACTGGAATCCCTTGGCTCCGCCGGAGAGCAGACGGACAGCGATGGTTTCGCCGATGCCCTCGATGCGGCCGATGCCGATGATGTCGATAGGTCCGGCCGGGTTGATCAGGGTGATGAACCGCTCCCGGTGATCGACGTCGAGGCGGATGCCCTCGGGCAGAACCACCGCGAAGCGTTCCGCGCCCATGGCGGTCGGCTCGATCCCGGCAGGCAGTCCGCTGATACCGGCTGCCTCCTGGGTCGAACGCAGATAGGACTCGACCAGGGTGTAAAGGCGTCCCGGGGCGACCTCGATGGCCGTGCCGGGTCCGGGGGTGATGACCTGCTGTTCTCCTCCGTCGATAACGCAGATTCGCTGGTCGTCCGTGGTCCGCAGGATCATGCCGTCGGGCAAGGTGAAGAGCCGGTTGCCATCCGGCAGATCCCGGGGTTCGGTGCCCACAGGCAGTTCGACAAAGGGATAAAAATCGGGCTCCGGCTCGATCTGTACCTG
>JAVVDS010000092.1:0-3698 GCA_032251295.1 Desulfuromonadales bacterium
GCGGTTCTGGGGGCATGGGAGCTACAGCGATGAGTGTCTACACCGAAGACACCCTTTTCAGCAGACCACCGCCGAGTACCTGGAACAGGAACTGGGCGGGCAGTCGGTGTACGCCTACAACAACGAGGATTTTGGGCCGGACAGCCTGCTGGGCCGGGAATCGGATCGCGAAGTGGTGTTGACCCGCAACCTGCGGGCTAAGATCGAGGAACTGAATCCCGGGCTGCCCGCCATGGCCTATGATGATGCCGTTCGCTAGATTGCCACGGTTTCGGCCTCGCAGACCATGGCCGCCACCAACCGCGAAAAGGATCGGGTGACCATCGAGAAGACCATCGATCACTGGCGCGACAAAGGAGCCACCCGGGACGCGGTTCGTCTGACGATTCAGGATTATCTCTGGAGCGAGCAAACCGGGTTGCCGGAAACCTACTCAGAGAAGGATGTGCGGGACAAGACAGAGGCGGTTTTCGTGCATGTGTTCCGGGCGTATCCAACGGTGCCGTCACCCTGCTACGCCAGCATGGCGTCGTAACGAATCACTCTCGCTCATCACTTCTCAAAGGTTCCGCCTCCTTTTAGAACCCCATCTCCTGCCCGGTCGGCCGGACGACCTGGACGCCGGCCGGGAGAATGAAGCTGAAGCGTGTGGTCGAGACGCCCCGGTTGACGCGCAGATCGCTGAATTCGATGATGGTGCTGTTGCCGTTCGGGTCGTAGACCGTGGTGGAGAGAATCGGAAACCAGGCGCCGCCGGCGACGGGCTGGCCGAAGTTGCCGAAGCCGGGGGGGATCGGTGCCGGCGATCCCGGAATGTCCTGCTTGCCAGTCTCTCTGCTCTGCAGGTAGTTGTCGACTGCAAGGCGGTCGACGACGATCACCAGGCGGTTGAGGAGCGCCGAGGTTTTGTAGGGGCGCATGTCGAGGACATAGTTGCCGTCGACATCGTAGTTCGGCTCGCCCCAGCTGATGGAGAAGTCGCGCGACAGGTTGCCGAGTCCGGTCAGGAAGGTCATCGGATTGCTCTGCCGCGCTTCGTTGACCATTTCGATGTCCGACTGGATCACCTGGTTGTTCTCCGGCAGGTAGACCCACATGGTCTTGCCGTCGGAGACGATCTCCTGGTTGGTCGGCTGATCGTACTCCCAGCGGAAGCGGACTTTCGGCACACGGTCAGCGCGTTGGTAGTCGAAGGCGACCAGCACCGAGCCGCGTGCCCGCTGCAGGCGGTCGAGGGAGGCGATGCGCGACTCCTGGAAGAAGTCGGCCGAGTAGTCGAAGATCCGCTGCTCCGGTGGGGTCTCGGCGCGGAAGGGGGTCTGCAGGGTCTGGACGACATCGTTCAGGCCGACCGCGCCGGCAGTGGACGCCAGCCCGGTGAGGGGCAGCAGGCAGAGAGCGAAACCGAGCAGGAATGTGCGCATCTGTGAACTCCTTTGCAGTCGGGTGGCCCGCGCGCGCGAGCCGAAACGCCTTATCATAGCGCGGTTGCGCTTATCGATCAATCCATCAGTCGTCAGTCAGTCGTGGTGACCCCGGTGCAGCTTGCGGGGGCGGGATATGGCGGCGGAAGATCCTTTCTCTGGGGAATTCCGCATGGTACAGGCTTGCCGCCTGGCCGCCCGGCACTTCGGAGTGACCGAGAACCAGCACGCCGAACGGCGACAGGGACTGGGCCAGTCGGGTCAGAATCCGTTCCTGCTCGGTGCGGGAAAAGTAGATCAGCAGGTAGCGACAGAGGATCAGATCGGCTGTCGGCAGATGCGTGTCGCGCAGGATGTCGTGCTGCTGGAAGCGCACCATGGCGCGAACCCTGTCGATCAGCCGGAACTGGCCGGCTGCGGCGCGAAAGTAGCGGTCGCGGACCGGCCCCGGAACCTCGCGGAGCCGTTCGGCATCGTAGCGGGCCTCTGTGGCGACTTGCAGTACGTCGGCGCTGAGGTCGCTGCCGAGGATGTCGATCTCCAGTCCGGCCGGCTGCAGTTCGTCGACGAGCATGGCCAGGGAGTAGGGTTCCTCACCGCCGGCGCAGCCGATACTCCAGAGGCGCAGCCGGTTGCGGCCGGTGGCGCGGACCCGTTCGCAGAGATCGGGGAGGATGTCGCGCTCCAGGGCCCGGAAGGTCTCCGGGTCGCGAAAGAACCGGGAGACATGAATCGAAATGCTCGCCAGCAGGGCGTCAAGCTCTTCCGGATCGCGGTGCAGTCGCTGCAGATAGGCGTCGGCACTGCTCGCCCCACTGTCGCGCAGGCGCTTGACAATGCGCCGACGCACACAGCTGTCCTTGTAGCCGTGCAGGTCGAAGCCGCGCTGGTCGGCCAGCAGTCGGGCGATGGCGGCGAACTCGGCATCGGCCAGGTTGTCGTTGCTCCAGGGGGGGGGCGGGGCGAGGGTCATGCCACGACCTCCCGTGACGGCTCAGAGGCCGCGGCGAAGTGGTCGAAGCCCTGGCCGGTCAGGGGGAGCCACTCGCCCTGCCGGTCGCGCAGCAGCAGCGAGCCGTCGCCGCGGGTGATCCGGCCGATGCGGCTGACCGTCTCGCCGCAGCGGGCGGCAATCTCCAGGATTCGCCCTTCAGCGTCGGCGCCGGCCGTGAACAGCAGCTGGTAGTCCTCGCCGCCGCTCAGGGCGAGATCGATTGTCCGCGGGTTGCGCGCGCAGTGGCGGCGAAACTCGGCCGACAGCGGGATCGCCGTCATCTCCAGTTCGGCGCCGACCCGGCTCGCCCGCAGCAGATGCCTGATGTCGGCGGTCAGGCCGTCGGAGACATCGATCATCGCCGTGACCTGACCGCTCGCTGCCAGGGCCTGACCGAGGGCGACCTTGGCCCGCGGGGTCAAATGCTGCTCCAGCAGGGCCTCGTCGACGGCGAGGTCGCGCTGCAACAGGCTCAAAGCGAGGGCGCTGTCTCCCAGGGTGCCGGAGACCAGCAGCAGGTCGCCCGGGCGGGCGCCGGCGCGGCCGAGACTCTCTCCGGCCGGAGCACTCCCCTCGACGACCACCGAGATCATCCAGGGACCGGGGCTGCGGCAGGTGTCGCCGCCGACCAGGGTCACGCCATAGGCAGCGGTTTCATCGAGCACGCCGTCGAGGAAGGCGTCGAGGCGGTCGAGTTCACTGCCGGTCGGGCAGGCCAGGCCGAGGTAGAGGTAGCGGGGGGTTGCACCCATGGCCGCCAGGTCGCTGAGATTGACGGCGACGGCCTTGCGGCCGAGGCGGTACGGGTCGGTCCAGTCGAAGCGAAAATGGATCTGTTCGATGAGCAGGTCGGTCGAGGTGAGCAGGGTATGGCCGTCCGGCAGGGTCAGTTCGGCCGCATCATCGCCGATGCCGCGCACGACTCCTGCCGGCGCCTTGATGCGTTGGCGGATGCGTTCGATCAGGCCGAACTCACCGAGCTCAGAGAGATTCACTCGCGACTCCTCGTTGGGGAACGTTGAGAATTGCCACACGCCATCGCTGTGCAGGGCAGGGCGAGGCTGCCGGCGTTAAGGCGGCATGGAACACGACCACCCATGCCGATGTTTTACTTGAAGACAGTCGGGAAAACAACTATCTTGAGCGGATTGTTCCCGATTACCTCTGTCCCGCAAGGCTTTCTGCCATGAAAATCGCCATGACCCATCTCCGCCAGCTGGAGGCGGAGAGCATCCACATCATCCGCGAAGTGGTCGCCGAGTTTGCCAACCCGGTGATGC
>JAVVDS010000093.1:0-3687 GCA_032251295.1 Desulfuromonadales bacterium
TGGGCAAGCTGCGCAATCTGCTGCCGTTCTCCGATGCCCGCGAGGGACCACTCGCCAGCCTGACCGCCTCCGGTTCCGCGCTGCTCAAGACCCTCGCCGACGGCATGAGCCTTACCCAGTCGCTGCCCGCGAAAGTGTTCGGCTTCGCCGCTCGCGGGATTCTCTCGGCCGCTGCGGGAGCCTGGCAGCAGATCAAGACGGCGGGCGGCAACCTCATGGACGCCGCCTCGGCTCCCTTCCGGATGGCTGGAAAACTCTGGGATGGGTTGACCTCCGGGGCTCAAACCGTCGCGGCCAAGGCCGGTGCCATCTTCGGCGGTCTCAAACAATCCCTGTTTGGCGACACGCCCGTACTGGCGCTCAAACCGCCCCAGGTCAATGCCTGGGACGCGCTGGCCACGGGAGCCGTCAATCTCCGCGACCGGATCGTTGCCACACTGTCGGCCGTGCCCGGCGCTGTCGGTCGAATCTTTACCAACGCCGGTGCCGAGGGGCAAACCCTCTGGCAGAGGCTTTCCACTGGCGCGAGCGCGGGCATTCAGGCGATCAAGGATAGAAGCGCCGGGATCGCCAACGGTTTGCTCTCCTCCGCTCGCGCCATGCTGGGAGTCCAGACCCCGATTCCGCAGGTGGCCGAGCAGAAGCAAACACTCGGAGCTGCGCAGCCCGCCGAATCGATTGGGCAACGCATCATCGAAAGCGTGCTGAGTCTCGTGCCGCGTCTGGACGAGCGCCTGGTGCCCAAGGCCCTGAGCGCCATGCTGATGCTCCAGCCGGTCATGGCCACTGCCGCGCCGCCTCCGCAACCGATGAACGGCATCGTGCAGACCGTCGCAGCGGCCGTCGAGCCGGTAAGTAAGAGCTATATCCAGCCGTTCGCGGTGGAACCGGCACTGGAAAACGGAGATGCCTCTCTGGCTCCGGCCGGGATCGAGCGGCCCAAGACAACCGCGCCGACTCCGATAGCGAAGCCCCTGCAATCCGGACTCACCGAGACGGTGCCTTCCGAACGGTTGATCGCTCCGGCCCGCACCGCTCCCGCGACACCCATGCGCGGAGAGGAAGCCGGTCCGGGAGTGCGCGAACTGCTGGAATCCCTGCTCTCGCGCCTCGATGGCCTGGCCGACCGCCCGGTGGAATTGAGCGTGACCACCAACATCGATGGCCGGAAGGTGGCCGAGGCCGTCTACAAGGACCTGCGGGAGCGGAAGATCAGAAACTACGAAACCCTGTGAGAGGACCGATGAAACGCATCTTTGTCTGCAGCCCGTTCGCGGGCGACATAACCCGAAACGTCAAGGTCGCCGAGGCACTTTGCCGCCAGGTCATGAGAAGCGGTCACGCGCCGTTCGCGCCGCACTTGCTGTATCCGACCTTCACCGACGACAGCGTTCCCGAGCAGCGGGAGACGGGTATCGCCTGCGGCCTGGCCTTTATGGAGTGCTGCGACGAGGTGTGGGCGTTCACCGGCAATGGTATTTCCAGCGGCATGCGGCGGGAACTCGACCGGGCCGGACAACTGGGCAAGCCGATCATCGAGATCGCCGAGGTGTAAGCAATGGCCTGGGATCAACAGCCCATCAAGGGATATCTGGTGGACGCCGACACGGGGGAGCGGCTCGAATTCCAGTACAACCCCAACTCCATCAGCGACGAGAAGTCGACCGACTACGCGACGATCAAGATCCCCGGCATGAGCCACCCGCGCTACCAGTACGTCGCCGGGGAACCGCGCCGGATCGCCTTCAAGGTCGAGCTGTTCAAGGGGCCGGTCAAACAGAAGGTCGACTGGCTCCGCTCGCTGCAATATCCGGAACACGCCGGAACCATGCTCAAGAACGCGCCGCACCGCGTGCTGCTCATCTTCGGCGATCTCTACCCCGGCGTGACCTGCATCGTCCGGCAGGTGAAGGCGCGGTTCTTCGGCCTGTTCGACCGGGACAACCTGCTGCCGCAACGTGCCGAGGTGGACATCGTCCTCGAGGAATACGTGGACCGTTCCATCAACTGGTCGGAGGTACGTTCATGATCGGCCGTGATTCCCGCTACGCCCGCTGCGTTCTCTACCGGGACAGCGACGGCACCTCCCTCGGCATGCGCCAGCGCATCGACACCACCCCCAGATACGACGACCGCCTGCACACCGTGGTTGAGGGCGACCGTCTGGATCTGCTCGCGCACCGCTATCTGGGTGACGCCCGGCTCTGGTGGATCATCTGCGACTACAACGACATCTTTTTCCCGTTGGCGCTCGAGCCCGGCTTGGCGCTGCGAATTCCCTCCCGCGAACACGTTCAGATGCGCCTGCTCGACTGAGACCTCCGACACCTCGCCATGCCTTCCGGTAAGTAAGCAGGGAACTGCGAACCGCCGGAGAGACGCATGGATCTGGATACCTTCAAACCGACATTTCTGATTCAGATCGAGGGGCAAGCCCTCTCGAAGGACATCACCCAGGAGATCACCTCGTTCGTCTTCACCGACAACGAGGAGGAGCTGGATATCCTCGAACTGTCGGTGACCGACCGCAACCTGCAGTTCGTCGACGATCCGCTGTTCCAGGAAGGCAACGAGATCGTGGCCCGCTTCGGCTACGTGGGGAACCTCTCTCCGCGCAAGAAGGCGGTCATCAAGGACATCGATTACGACTTCCCGGAAAACGGCGATCCAACCATCCGCATCAAGGCCTACGACAAGGGCTTCAAACTGGCGGGCAAGGAGAACCAGAAGGTCTGGCAGAAACCCGCTCCCGGCATCCTCTATTCGGAAATCGCCGAACAGATCGCCGCCGCCAACGGCCTCACGCCAGTGGTCACGGCCACCAAGGGGACCCATCTCCGCGTCACCCAGAGCAACATCTCGGACGCCCAGTTCCTCAAGGAGCTGGCGGAAAAGGCCCGCGACCGCGATGGCGACGGTGTGAGCGGCTATGTCTTCTACGTCCAGGACGACGAACTCCATTTCCATCCCCGCGAGCTCGACCAGACGCCGCTTCTGACCCTCGAATATTTCACCGACACCAAGGGCCTGTTGCGCTCGTTCCGCCCCAGCACCCAATCCCAGGGAGCCAAGGGCGCGGGTGTCGAGACCAAAACGGTCGGCATCGACCCGCGCAAGAAGGATGTGGTCGAGCACAAGGCCAACAACGCCACCACGCCCGAGCGAACGGCCCTGGGCAAGCAGACCTATCTGGTCGACGGCAACACCGGCGAAGGCAGCTTCAAGGAACAGGAGACGGGGCAGATCGTGCCCAGCTACGACCGTTCCGAAGGTTTTCACGAAGAGCCGCGCCAGGAGCCCGCCCAGGACAGCGCCGAAGGCAAATTCCGCGAGGCCGAGCTGCGCCAGGTCGAGGCGGACGCCGCCACCATCGGCATTCCCCAGCTACGCGCCAAGAAGAACGTCGAGATCAAGGGCGTGGGACGGAAGTTTTCCGGCATCTATTACTGCCACTCGGTGCGCCACAGCATCAGCGGCGCTGGCTATCTCTGCGAACTCAAACTCAAGAAGAACGCCCTCGGCAAGGGCGCGGGCGACAAGTCCGCCGAGTCCCAGGGCAAACCCAACGACAAGGAGGCCCCGCCCACGCCGCAAAACGAGCCGCCAGCCATGGTGACCATCGACGCGGATTCCGGCGCGGTCACACAAGGAGGCGGCAATGGGTGATCTCAGCAAGAATTTCAACCG
>JAVVDS010000094.1:0-3646 GCA_032251295.1 Desulfuromonadales bacterium
CCGGTGCATTGAAGCCGTTGAATCGTTGAATCGTTGAATCGTTGAATCGTTGAATCGTTGAATCGTTGAATTCATGGTGACAAAGATTGCGGCATGCGGCAAGGCAAAATCTCGACGTGGGGACGACGGTCATCAGTCTCTGGCCATTCCACACCTAACAGCTTAAGTTTAAAATTGATTTTTACTTGACCAATTGCGTAATATATGATTAATTCAGCCAACCGATAGAGCAGGAGAAAAACCGCTTCCATCAGACACCGAGAGAAGAGGCCAGATGAGCAACACCAGACAGACCCTGCATGCCGAGAGCCAGCTGGTGCAGATCGGCGTCGGCCGCGACCGGGCGACCGGCGGCATCAGCTTCCCGGTCTATCCGAGCGCCACCTATCGCCACCCGGCCCTTGGCGAGAGCACCGGCTACGACTATACCCGTTCCGGCAACCCGACCCGCAGCATGCTGGAAGAGGCCCTGGCCGAACTGGAGGGGGGCGCCCGCGGTCTCGCCTTTGCCTCGGGGATGGCGGCGCTGACCACCCTGTTTCTCCATTTTTCCTCCGGCGACCACCTGGTCGTTTCAGAAGATCTGTACGGCGGCACCTACCGGGTGCTCGATCAGATCTTCGTCAAGTTCGGCCTGAGTGTCAGCTATGTCGACACCACCGACAACGCCGCCGTTGCCGCCGCCATCCGGCCGAACAGCAAGGCGCTGCTGGTCGAGACACCGGGGAACCCGCTGCTCGGCGTCGCTGACCTCGCCGCCCTTGGTGAACTCTGTCGCCAACACGGTCTGCTCTATATCGTCGACAACACCTTTCTGACGCCGGTGCTGCAGCGCCCCTTCGACTACGGTGCCGACATCACCGTCTATTCGGCGACCAAGTATTTCGGCGGCCACAACGACCTGTGTGCCGGGGTGCTCATCGCCCGTGATCGCGAACTCGGCGAGCGCCTCTATTTTCTGCAGAACTCCACCGGCGCCATCCTGCCACCCCAGGACTGCTGGCTGCTGCTGCGCAGCCTGAAGACTCTGGCCCTGCGCCTGGAGAAACACTGTCATAACGCCCTGACCGTCGCCCGCTGGCTGCGGACCCAGCCGCACGTCACCGCCGTCTACTACCCCGGGCTGGAAGATCACCCCGGCCATGCCCTGTCGCAGCGGCAGGCCCGCGGCTTCGGCGGCATGCTCTCCTTCCGGGTCGACAGCGAGGAGAGAGCGGCCACTGTCCTCAAACGCCTCAATCTGATTTCGTTCGCCGAAAGCCTCGGCGGCGTCGAATCGCTGATGACCCTGCCGGCCGTGCAGACCCACGCCGACATCCCCGAGGCCGATCGCCTGCGGCTCGGCATCTGCCCGAAACTGCTGCGTCTGTCGGTCGGCATCGAACATGCTGACGATATCATCGCCGACCTCCAGCAGGCTCTGGCCTGAACCGGGATCGACAGAAAGAGCCTGCCATGTCTGCACCGCACTACCGCCCCGCCACTCTACTGGTCCATCAGGGGGCCGACCGTGATCCCGCCACCGGCGCTTCTGCGATCCCGATCTACCAGGCTTCGACCTACCACCATCGCGACGGCGTGCCGGGCGAGTACGACTATGCCCGCAGCGGCAACCCGAGCCGCCAGCAGGTCGAGGATGCCATCGCCCTCCTCGAAGGCGGCGTTCAGGGGTTTGCCTACGCGTCGGGGATGGCTGCGGTCGGCAGCGCCCTGGCCCTGCTGCAGAGCGGCGACCACCTGATCGCCCCGGAAGATCTGTACGGCGGCACCTGGCGCTATCTGAACATGATCCTGCCCAACCAGGGGATCGGTGTCAGCCGGGTCGATCTGCGCGACCTCGACCAGGTGGCTGCCGCCATCACCCCGCGGACCCGGGCGATCTTTGTCGAAACCCCCTCCAACCCGTTGTTCCGCATCACCGATCTGCGCGCCGTGGCCGCTCTGGCCAAGGAGCATGGGCTGCTGACCCTGGTCGACAACACCTTCATGACACCGCTCTTGCAACGTCCGCTCGATTTGGGGATTGATGTGGTGATCCACAGCGCCACCAAATTTCTCGGCGGCCACTCCGACCTGCTGGCCGGCCTGGTGACCACGGCCGACCCGGCGCTGGCGCGGCGCCTCAAGCAGTTCCAGAATGCGTTCGGCGCGGTCCTCGCCCCGTTCGACTGCTTTCTCCTCTCCCGCGGCCTGAAGACCCTGAAACTGCGTCTGGATGCCGCCCAGCAGAGTGCGCAGATCCTCGCCGACCGCCTGGCCGGGCACCCGGCAATCGCGACGGTCCACTACCCGGGCCGAGCCGATTTCGTTGACCGCGCCGCCCATTTCGCCCAGGCGAGCGGCGCCGGTGCCGTCCTCAGCTTCGCCCTGCGCGACGCCGACCGGGTGCCGGCCCTGCTGCAACGGGTCAAGCTGCCGATCATCGCCCCCAGCTTGGGCGGCGTCGAGACGATCCTCACCCACTGCTGGTCGATGTCCCATGCCGCCATCCCGGCCGAGGTCAAACAAGCCCTCGGCATCGGCCCGGACCTGTTGCGCCTGTCGGTCGGCATCGAGGATATCGAAGACCTCTGGTTCGACCTGGAACACGGCCTCTCCGCCTGATCCCGCCCCACATCGTCCGTCCCCGGCCACTTTCCTGACAATCTCCCTGGTGCAACCACAATACTACAGCAAAATGGTAAGGTTTCTACCAACTAACGTTTTTATTTGTTGACTTTAGCGGTGCAATTTAGTATTGATATAAACACCATAAACTGAGTAAGCTTGATACGCAGGCCGCTACATGCGCCCGACGGTCCGTCTCACCTCACCTCTCAAGCCCGAGGAGCCGACATGAACACCGCCCCGAACCTGGCGACCATCCCGGTCATCGGTGTGGAGACCAGCCCGGAGGACATCTACCGGATCGGTCGCGACCTGGCAGACGGGCCTCTGGCTTTGGCCTGTTCCTTCAGCATCGACGATGTGGTCCTGCTCGACCTGTTGCGCGCGCATCTCGCCGACATCGAGGTTTTCGCCATCGACACCGGCCGGCTGCCGGAAGAGACCTACCGGACCGCCGAGTCGGTGGCTGAGCGATTCGATCTGCGGATCGCCTGGTATGCGCCGCGCAGTGAAGCACTTGAGCAGCTGGTCAGGGACAAGGGGCTGTTCTCATTCCGCGAAAACGTCGCCAACCGCCGCGAATGCTGCCGGATCCGCAAGGTCGAACCGCTGCAGCGTGCCCTGCGCGGACGGGCCGGCTGGATCACCGGCCTGCGCCGAGGCCAGGGGGTGACCCGCCAGGACTGCGACGCCGTCGAGATCGACAGCGCCAACGGCGGCCTGCTCAAAATCAACCCCCTCGTCTTCTGGACCCGGCAGCAGGTGCTCGCCCATGCCGAGGAGCGACGGCTGCCGGTCAACCCGCTGCATCGCCAGGGCTACCCCTCCATCGGCTGCGCGCCCTGCACCCGCGCCATCGAACCGGACGAGGACGAACGCGCCGGCCGCTGGTGGTGGGAAGACCCCGCGCACAAGGAGTGCGGCTTGCATCGCCGCTAGGGGTTGAGGCCGGGGGCTATGCTGTTTCGTTGAACCGTTGATTTGTTGTAACTGTTCAGCACATCCAGGGCTGCTGATTCCAGCCTTCTTCAGTGAGAGG
>JAVVDS010000095.1:0-1383 GCA_032251295.1 Desulfuromonadales bacterium
CCGATCCCGATCCCGATCCCGATCCCGATCCCGATCCCGATCCCGATCCCGATTTGGATTGTAACGAACCAACGATTCAACTGATTTCAACTGGCTCGCAACGTGCATTAAGACGACTGTTGTCTGCAATCGACCCGATGGATAGGTACCGTTTCCGGCCATGCGCTTCGTTTTTTTTTCGCTTTTGCTGCTGCTTAGCGGCCTGGCCGTCTCACCGGCCTGGTCGGCGACAGCCTGTGTGACCGCGGAGTGCCATGCGCAAATTGGCGCCATCCAGCGGCCGCACGCGCCGGTGGCCGCCGGTGAGTGCGACACCTGCCACGAAGCCGCCGGCCGGCAGCACCCCGGCCCCGGCTCGCTGCGCCTGGTCGCCAGCGGCGCCTTGCTCTGTGCCCAGTGCCACGAGCAGCCGAACGCCACCTATGTGCACGGCCCGGTGCGAACCGGCCGCTGCGATCTCTGCCACGCGCCCCACGGCAGCGACCAGCCCGGCCTGATCGCCCTGCCGGGCAACGACATCTGCTTCAGCTGCCACGGCGGCATCCGCCAGACCATCGCCCGTGCCGTCTCGCAGCATGAGCCGGTCGCCAGCGGCCGCTGCTGGAACTGCCACGCGCCGCACGCCGCCGAGCACCGGCCGCTGCTGCAGGCCGCCTATCCGCAAGCATCGTACGTGAAGTATCGGGCCGCAGATTTCGCCCTCTGCTTCGAGTGCCACAGCGCCGCGGCCTTCGAAACCGAATACACGGTCAGCGAGACCCGCTTCCGCAACGGCTCGCGCAACCTGCACTGGTTTCACCTGCAGCGCCCCGGCAAGGCGCGGGTCTGCCGCAACTGCCACGGCGTGCACGGCGCCGACCAGCCGCACCTGCTGATGAAGCGCGTCCCCGATTTCGGCGACTGGGACATCCCGCTGGAATGGGTGCGCAACGGCCCGGTCGCCACCTGTTATGTCGGCTGTCACAGCCCGAAGAGCTACGGGCTGGAGCAGTTTGTGCCTTAGAGGCGGGTGATGCGTTGAATCGTTGAATCGGTTAGGGATGCTCTTACTCCGGATCGGTATCGGTATCGGTATCGGTATCGGGGTCGTTAACCACAATCAGATTCCGAACAACCGATTGCGATCCCGGTCCCGATAGCGATTTCGATAGCGAACTTAAACGAATCAACGATTCACCGAATCAACCGCCTTTAAGAAGGAACCGTAATGCCCCACACGGCAACCATCATACTCCGCCTGCTCCTGCCTGGTCTGATCGTCCTGGCGCTGCACGGCTGCAGCGGCAAGATTGTGGTCGAGGAGGAGACGCCGCGCTTCTTCTTCCCGCCGCCGCCGGAGACGCCGCGCATCGAATATATCCGGCCCTACCTGTCGGACTACGA
>JAVVDS010000095.1:1483-3493 GCA_032251295.1 Desulfuromonadales bacterium
CGGCGACGGCTTATTAGGGGCGGTTGATTTGTTGAATCGTTGAATCGTTGAATCGTTGAATCGTTTATGGCCCCCATCCGGCCTTCGGCCACCTTCTCCCCGAGGGAGAAGGGAGTCAAAACCCCTCTCCCTGGAGGGAGAGGGTGCCCGCAGGGCGGGTGAGGGGGGGCGTTTTCGGCCCATATCGCCATCGAAATCGCTATCGGGATCGAAATCGGTTTTTGAGAATCTGCTTGTGGTTAACGATCCCGATCCCGACTGCGAGCGATAAAACCGGACATGGACCGGGCACGGCACGCCGTGCCCCTACGGGCTAACCCGCGAGGCCAGACAGATGATGCGCTTGCTAACTGTTCCGCTGCTGCTTCTTTTCTGCGCCGCCCCGGCGCTGGCGCTGGAACTGGTCTACCCGCAGGACGGCAGCTATGTCACCAACTCGCGCTACCTGATTATACAGGGCGGCCGCGCGCCGTGGCTCGATGGCCTCACCATCGAGATCAACGGCATCAAAAGCGACATCATCGACATCTCCAGCCCGGAATATCAGGACCTGTTCGGCGACACCCTCAAGGTCGAGCCGATCTTCGATGCCGGCGAGAATCGCATTGTCATCGAAGGCTATATCGGCAACGAGCGCATCGCCACGGTGCGCGCCACGGTCTTCTACCACAACGACCCGGAGGCCGACCCGCCGGCGACGCTGCCGCAGGATCGTTATCACCGCATCGGTCGGGCCACCGCCTGCGGCGAATGCCACAACGTCAACCCGACCCCGACCGAACTGAACAGCCACAACCGTGCAGAGAACCCCTGCGCCTCCTGCCACGAGCGCATGCTCCACAAAAAGCATGTCCACGGCCCCGCCGGCGTCTACGAATGTAACTTCTGCCACCAGGCCGACAGCCGACCGGTCGCCTACGCGCCGCGCCCCGGCGACGCCGCACTCTGCCTCGAATGTCACGACGACATCGGCGACGCCATGGCCGCCAGCAAGTTCATCCACGGCCCCCTCGAAGCCGGCTCCTGCCTGCTCTGCCACGATGCCCACGCCAGCGAGTTTGGCGCCCAGGTGATCAGGCCGGTCAACGAACTCTGTCTCGGCTGCCACGAAAAGGTCGCCAAAAGCACCCACGTCGTGCGTACCGCCCAAGGCAAGGGGCATCCGCTGGATGGCGACAACAACCTGATCGAGCAGGGGGGCGAGCTGACCTGCGCCAGCTGCCACAACCCCCACGCCGCCGACACCAGCGCCTACCTCGCCTTCGGCGTCACCAGCCGCATGGCGTTGTGCGGGAATTGTCACAAGAAGTAGGGGGCGGGTGAATGGCGTTCAATCCCGAAATCCATCACCGACGGTCGATCCGTCTGCGCGATTTCGATTACGCCACCGCCGGGGCGTATTTCATCACCGTCTGTGCCCACGAACGGCAATGCACGTTCGGCGACATTGTTGACGGGGTGGTGGGGTTGAATGAGATGGGTGGAATGGTGCGGGATTGTTGGACGGCGGTACCGGGTCATTTCGGCCAATGCGCATTGGATGAATTCGTCGTCATGCCCAACCATTTCCACGGCATCATCCAAATCGTAGGGGCGCGATTTATCGCGCCCGCGTGTGCCGGCGCAATGACGGACAAAACCAAGGGCGCGATGAATCGCGCCCCTACGGTAGGTGAAATTGTAAGGGCATTCAAGGCCCGTTGCACCCATACAATCAACCACCACCGCCAAACCCCCGGCGCACCGGTGTGGCAACGCAATTATTACGAACGCATTATCCGTAACGATCGGGAATTGGCCGAGACCCGCCAATACATCGCCGCTAACCCGGCGCAATGGCACAATGATGAAAACCGGCCGGAAACAACCCCGTAGGGGCGCACCGACGTGCGCCCAATGACGTGGCGGTCAATCACCCAAGGGCGCACGTCTGTGCGCCCCTACGAAATTCGCCACACAACACCGAATCGGAGCAAAACCATGAACCAGACCATCACCCGCATCCTCTTC
>JAVVDS010000096.1:0-3207 GCA_032251295.1 Desulfuromonadales bacterium
GTGTCGATTGTCAGATGGAAAGCCGAGGACGACGCGCTGACATTACCGGCCAGGTCGGTGGCCGTGGCGGTCAGAACGTAGGGGGCATCTTCCAGGTCACTCGACGGGGCAAACGACCAGACGCCACTGCCAGAGGCCTGGGTGGCGCCGATCTGAGTCGTACCGTTAAAGATCTTGACGGTGCTGTTCGCTTCGGCAAGACCGGAGATCGTCGGCGTGGCGTCGTCGGTATGCGCCCCATTCATTAACGGCCCGGTGCCCGGCCCATAATCGTCGACCACCGAGGTAATCGCCGGCGCTGCCACGGAATCCTTGATATGCAGCACGAACGGCTCGGACTTGACACTGACATTGCCGGCGCCGTCTTCAGCGGTGGCCGTATAGCTGTAGCTGGTGTTGTTGCTAAGATCCGTCGCGGGAGTCCATTGCCAATCCCCGTTTCCATCGGCCATGGTACTTGCCACCGGATCCGGCAAAGTCCCTTCATAGATTCGGATTGTCGTCCCCGGCTTGGCGGTACCGGCCAACTCGGGGCGCAGGTCATCGGTATAGCTGCCGCTACCGAAATCGCCGGTTTTTTCACCGACATCATCAAAGTAATGAGTAATCACCGGCGGCGCCACGTCGGTAACGATATGCAGAACAAATGCGTCGGAACTTACACTCTCGTTGCCGGCCTTGTCGATCGCCTTGACTGTGAAACTGTGGCTCACGTCCTCGGCCAGTTCCGCTGTGGTGAACTGCCAGCTGCCTTCACCATCGGCCTGCACTGTGCCGAGCAACGTCTCGCCGTTATAGATTTTGACGGTACTCAGCGCTTCGGCGGAACCTTCCAGAGTCGGGGTGCGGTCGTTGCTCTCGCCGTTGGCGAGAACCTCACCGATGTAAGGTTCGACATTGTCCAGAGCGCGAACGATGGTCGGCTTGTCCGGCGCCGTGCCGTCGATGGTCACGGCAAAACCGGCCGATGTCGTGCTGACATTGCCGGCGGCATCGGTAGCGGTCGCGGTAAAGAGATAGTCGCCGTTATCAAGATCGGCCGTCGGAGTATAGGTCCAGTAGCCCTGCGAGTCGGTAACGATCGTGTCATCGACCGCTTCGCCGTCACGATAGACGGTGATCCGGCTCCCCTGCTCGGCGATCCCGGAAAGCGTCGGCGTCCGGTCGCTGGTGTAGCGATCCGTGGCGCTGTCGCCGGTATCCTCGCTCAACGACAACAGAATCGGACTCGGCGGCGCCAGCAGATCGACGGAGTAGCCTTCGAAATCGCTCGCCGTCCCCGGGTTTTCGGCATCGTCATAGGTTGTGACACTGGCCCGCACCAGCCGTTCGGCATCGGCAGCCAGATCGGCGCCGGAGACGGCGATACTGAACAGGCCAGAAGCATCGACCGTTCCCGTATAGCTGCTGTTGTTAACCGTGAGTGTCACAAGAGCATTGGTCGAGTCGAACTCTCCCCCCACCGAACCGGTAACCTGCACATCACCAGCCGCTTCGACACTGTTGATGATATCGTCATCGGTGATATTCGCATCGAGGGTGATGGTCGGCACCGGCGCAGTTACATCGACGTCATAGTCGGCGTCAGTCGGCAGAACACGATCGACTGTGTTGCGATTACCGGCGGCGTCATCAGTGGTGATACTGGCCTCAATCTTTCTGTCGAGATCGTCCACCAGCGCCGACCCGGCCACGTCGACACTGAAGGTTCCGTCGGCAGCGACGATTCCGGTGAACATTGCCTGTGAATAGGCGCCCCGCAGAGTCAGCGTGACCGTATCGCCCTCATTGAACTCGCCCGTGACCGTGCCGGTGATCGTGACATTGCCCGCGGCTTCGGCAATATTGACGATGCTATCGTCATTGGCCGTCTCGACCGCAGCGAGACTGATCTCCGGCATCGGCGCAACCGTATCGACGGCATAAGACGTCGATACCGAGTCACCAACATTGCTATTGCCATGCTGGTCGCTGACGCTCCCCTCCTTCAGTGTGATCGTCCGATCGGTCTGGTCGGTATCGGCAGCGGGAATGAAACTGGCCGTCCAGGTGACACCGCCGTCCATCGAACTGAACGGGCCGAGGGTCCCGGCAGCGTTCGTCAGGTCGAAGGCAGTGGCCGCGTCAAACGGCCTGACCGGCTCACTGAAGACGATTCTCACCAGCGCCGGCTCATCAATAGCGACGATTCCGTCACCACTCTGGTCAGTCAGCGTGAAAACGACAACCGTCGGAACGGAATCATCGACATCGATGACGTTGATGGTGAAGGTTTCGCTGTAGGACGCCAACTGTGAGTCAGTTGCAGTGATGACCAGATCGATTCTTGATGCCATATCGTAGTCGAGGGAGGCACCATCCACGAGTTTCAGCTGATTGCCGACAATCTCGAAACGGTCGTCACTCAGGGTGTAGACATGGCTGTCATTGGCATCGAGATCGGTCACGCTCACAAAGCCGATAATCGCACCGGGATCGTTCTCGTCGACAGAACGGCCGATCAGGGAGATGTCGGAGGGGGTGTCGTTCGCCCCGCTGATCGTAATCGTCGCCGTGTTCGCAACCTTCTCGGTCCCATCAAAAACGTTGTAGCTGACGGTCACAACACGCGTCTCGCCAAACGCCAGGAACCCAAACGCATCGGGATCAATCGTCAACGTCTTGCCGTCGGCATCCAGGCTCAGCGCTCCAACTGGAATTGTGCCGACATCAATCGACTCACTGTAGTCTGTGACCGACAATGTATCGTTGAGGTCCACATCTGATGCGCTGGCGTCCGACAGAAGATCGATCACATACGACGCGGCATCTTCTGAAACCGGCCCGCTCACTATCGCCGCCACTGTCGGAGCGTCGTTGTCTCCGGTGATCGTCACCGTTACCGTCTTGGTGTCGCTTAGACCATTAACGTCCGTAACTGTGTACTGGAAGGTGTCGGTCGCCTCGTCTCCAACAGACAGAGACTCGAACTGCCCGTTCGGATCGTAGTCAAACGTCCCGTCACCGTTGTTGGTGACCAGCCCAACCGTCCCGGTGGTATCAACGCTAAAACTGTGCGTGTCTGAAACGTCGATGTCAGAGTAGTCCGCGGAAATCGTCACTACCGGACCATCTTCCGAAGCCGTCGCTGCGACATCGACAGCAACAGGACCGTCGTTCGCCCCGCTGATCGTAATCGTCGCCGTGTTCGCAACCTTCTCGGTCCCA
>JAVVDS010000096.1:3307-3467 GCA_032251295.1 Desulfuromonadales bacterium
CGCTGCGACATCGACAGCAACAGGACCGTCGTTCGCCCCGCTGATCGTAATCGTCACAACCTGCGGAGCACTGACTGCACCCTGGCTGTCGGTCGCAATCACGCGGTACTCAAGGGTCAGCGTCTCGCCGTCAGACAGGTGATTGAACGCCTCAGGAGTG
>JAVVDS010000097.1:0-3349 GCA_032251295.1 Desulfuromonadales bacterium
CGCATTATCCCGACTCCCGGATTATCCCGACTCGGGCGAGAGCCGGTTGATGGGAATAGGTGGAGTAGGAATGGATTCGGGATAATCCAGCCCCGTCGAGGAAGTCGAGCAGGGCGTCGCCGGCCTTGAATCGCCGGTAGCCGGTCTCCACGGGAGCGAGGCGAGCGAGGGCGGCTTCTCTGCTGGCCAGATCGGCGTGGAGATAGATCTGAGTGGTCTCGATGGACTCGTGGCCGAGCCAGAGAGCGACGACCGAGAGATCGACCCCGGCGTGGCGAAGCTGCATGGCGGCGGTGTGCCGCAGCACATGGGGTGTGACGCGTTTCTCGCGCAGGGAGGGGCAGGTCTGTGCAGCGGTTGCGGCATGCCTGGTGACGATCTTTTCCAGGGCGTCCAGGCTCAGCGCCCCCCTCCGGGCCGAGAGGAAGACGGGATCCTCCGGGATCCCACCGCGCTCGATGAGCCAGGCCTGGATGCAGTGGATCGTCTGGCGCGTAAGCGGGACACCGCGCTCCTTGCGGCCCTTGCCCAAACAGCGGATGTGGGCGTGCTTGCCGGGCACGATCTGCTCGATGCGCAGGCTGATGAGTTCGGAGGCGCGCAGCCCGGTCTGACTGGCGAGCAGGAGGAGGGCGTGATCGCGGCGTCCGAGGCGAGTCTCGCGGTCGGGGGCGGCCAGGAGCGCTTCGAGTTCCTGGCGTGAGAGGAAGTCGATGAACCGGCGCTCGAAGCGCTTCTGGGGGATGCTCAGGACGCGCCGGATGAGGTCGGCGTGCTCGGGTGCGAGCGGGGCGATGTAGTGGAAGAAGGAGTGGATCGCGGCGAGGCGGGCATTTCGGGTGCGGACGCTGTTGTTCCGATCCACCTCGAGGTGGCGGAGGAAGGAAGTAACGAGGGAGACATCCAGCTCTTCGAGGCAGAGCCGGGAGGGTGGTTTGCCGATGCGCTCCCGGGCGAAGCGCAAGAGGAGCGAGAAGGTGAGCTTGTAAGCGCGAACGGTATGCGGGCTTGCCTGCCGCTGGCTCTGAAGGCGCTCGATGAAGAAAGCTTGGAGAAGGGGGGCCAGGGTGGTCATGGCAGCGCTCCCAGGCTCTCCTCGAGCCGCCTGGCTGCGACGCTGAGCAGTTCGGGCACGGCCGAGAGATACCAGTAGGTGCTGGATGGGTGGACGTGTCCGAGGTAGGTGGAGAGAACGGGGAGCTGACGGTCCACGTCGAGGCCCGCGTAGTACCAGTCGGTGAGCGTGCGGACGGCGAAGGTGTGGCGCAGGTCATGGATTCGCGGTCGCCGCGGTCTCCGATTCGCCAGGCCGGCGCGCTCGACGAGCCGGAAGAAGGTCAGGTGGGCATTGCTGTAGAAGAGGCGGGTGCCGGCCAGGGACAGGAAGAAGGCCGGTACCGAGGATCGGCGGCGAAAGCGTCGATCCCGCTCCCTGGCATAGCTCTCGAGGGCCCGGACGCTCGTCGGGTGCAGCGGCACCTGGCGGGACTTACCAAACTTCCCCATGCGGACCGTAAGGATCTCATGCTCGAGGTCCAGATCCGCGCGGTCCAAGGCGATGGCTTCCCCTACGCGCAGGCCGCTCGCGGCGAGCAGACCGATCAGGGTCCGGTAGGTGTGGGCCCGGAGAGGGCTCTGGATCCGGCCGGCGGCGGCCATCAGGGCTGACACCTCATGATCGGAGTAGATGTAGGGCTGCGGTCTGCCGCTGGCCGGTGGCAGCAGATCGTGGGGTGGGATTTCCGTCCTCGGGTCGAGTGTGCACACGTAGCGGGCGAAGAGGCGGACCATGCTCAGGCGCGTCGCCCACCACTTCGGGGTCGCCGTCGTGGGTTGTTTCGCCCAGGCAAGCGCGAGGGCGTTGGTGATGACGGGGCTACCTGCCTCTTCGAGAAAGGCGAGGAATTCCGGAAGCAGGGCCCCGTAGCGCTCCAGCTTGAAGCCGAGGGATCGGCGGATCGAGAGGTAGTCCTGCAGGATCTGGTGGAGCTCGCTCATGCTGCACCTCCCGGCCACGGTCGAGCGAGAGTACGCAGGGTCTGCTGGTCGACTTTGGCGTAGATCGCGGTGGTCGCCAGGCTCCGGTGGCGCAGCACCTGAGCGATGTCGGGCAGCGACACGCCCCGCCGAAGCATCGAGGTGGCCGCGGTGTGGCGCAGGCGGTGAGAGCCGATGGGACGGAGGCCTGCTCGCCGGGAGGCCTGACGAACGACCATCTTCACGCCCGCCGTCGACAGCGCCCGATGGGGCGCCGGGACCTGGAGGAAGATCCTGCGGGAAGTCGAGTCCGGCCGGCCCTCCCTCAGGTAGTCCGCGAGAGCCTCGCCCACCTCGTGAGGAAGCGGGAGAGCTCCTTCGGATCCCTTGCCCCGGACCAGGACTTCGCCGCGGGCCCAGTGCACGTCCTCCAGCGTCAGCGCCGCGACTTCGCGGGCGCGCAGACCGAGCCGCGACAGCAGGAGCAGGATCGCGTAGTCCCTTCGACCTTTTGCGGTTGCCCGATCACAGGTCTTCTCGATCCGTCGCACGTCTTCCTCGAGAATCGACTTGGGAAGCCCCGAGAGCCGATACCCGGCCACGGCGGGCACAGCGGCGGCCAGATCGCGGCACAAGCCGCGGATATGGAGGTAGCGCAGAAAGGAGCGGAGAGCCGTGACCTTGAGCTTCAGATAGCCGACGCTCGAGGAGCGGGCTTCGTGCAGGATGAAGCGGGAAACGACTTCGGCCGAGAGCTGCTCCAGCTCCGAGAGGTGCGAGAGACGAAGTCCCTCGACGAATGGTTGGACCAGGCGGAGGTATCCAGCCGCCGTGTTCGATCGGATGCCTCGCTCCTCAAGCAAGTAGCGCTCGAAGTCCCGCAGGAGCTGGCCGCTGGCGGAACTGTCCACGGGGGCCGGCTCGGCCGCAGGCACCGCGCCGAAAATCCTCAAAGCGTCCAGGATCGGAGCAAGCCCCTTCGGTGTCCGCCAGCATGTGTACCCACAAGCCCGGCGGTGCCGAAGGAACGCTTCGATGCGCTCGGCTGTCAGATCCGATGGGGACCGCTGTCCCTCACCAAGCCAGCGGCTCAGATGGGCCGCCACGCGCATGAGGTTACGGGCCGAGAGCGGCGCGTAGCCCCGCCCGAGCAACTCGGCCCACAGGACATCCCGATAGGGTGCGAGCGGGCCCGTCATCCGGACCCGGGGGAGATGGGTCATGATCGCCTCCTTCATCAGGGGACTCGCGCGATGAAGGAGCCGGTACCCCTTTCGGGTATCCGGATTATCCCGAATTCAAACCACAGAAGGCCTTACTTCACAGGGACTGACAAGGAAAGTCGGGATAATCCGGGAGTCGGGATAATGCG
>JAVVDS010000098.1:0-3344 GCA_032251295.1 Desulfuromonadales bacterium
CTCTCACTGAAGAAGGCTGGAATCAGCAGCCCTGGATGTGCTGAACAGTTACATCGAGTTTAACGCGGAGGCGCTGAGGCGCGGAGACAAAAATCGGGATTGAGAAAAGTTGTCACTGTTCAGCATCTTATTGATGAATTCTGACAAAAGACAACGAAAAGGCACAAGGAGGAACTGCGAGACGCAAAGAACGTTCTTCAGATTGATCAATCTTTGCGTCTTGTCTTACTCCTTTGTGGCTTTGTGTTAAAAATCTGATGTGACGACCGGCAGTCTGTCCTGCTGCAAGCCGAATGGTGCCTAGCGCAACACCCACGAGCCGATCAGCCAGCCCAGGCTGAGCAGGGTGGCGAGCAGGCAGACGCCGCCGAGAGTGTTGAACAGCGGCCGCAGGGCCTGGCGGCCGCGCACGCCGATGGGGAGAACCAGGCCGAGCAGGGCGCCGCCGATGGCGCCGCCGGCGTGACCGGCGTTGTCGGCGCCGACTACCAGGCCGAAGACGAAGGCGATCGCCGCCCAGCGCAGCATCAGGTTGCGGACGTTGTGGGCGACCGGTCCGCCGACGCGGTGGTAGTAGCTGATGGCGAAGCCGATCAGGCCGAACAGGGAACCGGAGGCGCCGACTACCGTCACCCACTGCTTCAGGGAGAAGGCCTGCCAGACAAAACCGGCCAGGGTGGCGGTCAAGGCGGTGAGGATGTAGAGGGTGAGGTAGCGCAGGGCGCCGATCTCGCGTTCGAGCATCGGCCCGATCTGGTAGAGCACCAGCATGTTGAAGGCGAGATGGATCAGACCGCCATGGGTGAAGGCGTAAGTGATGCAGCGCCACCATTCGCGTTCGACCAGCACCAGCGGCCAGTACTGGCCGCCGGCGTGCAGCAGCAGGTAGCTGCTGGGCCGCAGCAGGGCGCCCGGGCCGAGGCCGCCGAGCATCCCCTGGATGACCATCGCGGCGAACAGCAGCAGGTTGGTGGCGATCAGGATCTGCGTGACCGAACAGCCCCACTCGGGAGTTTCACCGCGTGCCAGGGCGCGCAGATTGCGTTCCCAGCGGATGATGCGCCACTGCCAGCGGGTGCCGTTCAGGCCGAGGTTGTCGAACAGGCGCTTCCAGTCCATCTGTATTTCCTGAATGTGTGAGGAGTGAGGGGTGAGGGGTAAGGAGTAAGAAGAAAAAGACAAAAAACCCTTTTTCGGAGGGTTACCCCTCACCCCACACCCCTCACCCCTCACCCCTCACGCATTTATACGCCACTCACAACAAATTCTTCAACCAGCCGAAGGCGACCACGGTGCCGATGGCCGAGCCGAGGGAGGAGAAGAAGAAGACCAGCAGCACCCGGGTCAGGCGGTTGCGCCACCAGCCGGACGGGGAGGCGATTTCATCGGCGACCCGCTCCAGATCCTGAACCTGCGGCGGCGCCATGATCGCTTGTACCAGACCGGTGACGAAGCCGGCACCGATGGTCGGATTCAGCGAGGTGATCGGCGCGGCGATAAACGCGGTGGCGATGGTGAGCGGATGGGCGAGGGCGAGCAGCGCGCCGAAGGCCGAGAGCAGACCGTTCGCCAGGATCCAGGCGATGGCGGCTTCGGCGAGGATCTGCGAGTCACCGTAGAGGAAACCGAAGACGAACAGGCCGATGACAATCGCCGGGATCAGCCAGGGGACCAGCCGGGAGAAAGGTGTCTTCTCCGGGATCGTCATCAGTTCGGCGATCTCGTCCGTTGTGAACTGGCGTTGCAGTTTGGCTGCGATCCCCGGCAGATGGGCGGCGCCGACCACGGCGACGACCTTTTCCCCCGGTGCCTGGCGGATGTGATGGGCCATGTAGCTGTCGCGTTCGTCGACCAGGATGGTCTTGACTGTCGGCAGGACTTCGGACATTTCGTCGAGCATGGCCGACAGGGTATCGGTCTGGCGCAGCCTGGCGAGCTCTTCCTCGCTCAACTCCTGGCGCTCGAACATGCTGGCCAGCAGAGTCGCCATCAGGTTCATCTTCTTCCAGAAGCTCGCCTTGCGCCAGGCGCGCAGCAGCGAGGTGCGGATCTCCCGGTCGACCAGGCGCAACTCCTTGCCGGCTGTGGTGGCGACTTCGGCGGCCGCGGCCAGTTCGGCGCCCGGCTTGACGCCGGTCTGCAGCCCCATGCGCTTCTGGAACGACGCCAGGGCCAGGTTGGCGAGGAGAAACGGCGCCTGCCCCTTGCGCAGCACCTGCACCAGGTTGAGGGATTCCCAGTGGCGCGGGTTGCTCAGCGCCCGGTAGCGCTGCTCGTCGAGTTCGACACAGACCGTGTCCGGGTTCTCGGCTTCGATGACCCGGCGCACCGTATCGACCGAATCCTGGGAGATATGCGCCGTGCCGACCAGAATAAATTCCCGACCGTCAATGACGATTCTCCTGCTGTCGTTCTCTTCCTGACTCTGCATGTCGCTCCGATCCGGATAAACAAGGTTCATGGTACAAGTTGAGCCTCTTGCAAAAGTCCCGAAATAAGTCATTCCCGAAGCGGTTCTGGTCGGGAATCCAGATTCTAATTGCTGAAAAACACTGGATCCCCGATTAAAGCACTCGGGGATGACGCTCTTTTTGCAAGAGCATCAGTTGTGTAACTATTCAGATTTTCGCGAGGAGGATCGCCTCAAACTGACTTGTCGCGGCATGAATACCCCTCATCCGGCCTTCGGCCACCTTCTCCCCAGGGGAGAAGGAAACCTCAATTCTGCTGCGGTGCTGTCGTTCCCTCGCCCTGGAGGGAGAGGGTGCCCGTAGGGCGGGTGAAGGGAAAGCCTCGCATGCTGAATAGTTACCAAGGTCAAGGGTCAAGAGGTTCCAGCCCCCAGCCCCTGCCTTTAGCCCCAGTCCCCGCCTTCAACCTGAACGCAGAAAGGCGCCGGTTTTGCCAGCGCCTTTTCTCTTTAGCTCTCCACGCCTGCCGTGGGTCCGTGGCCGCACAACGATGGCCAATAAGGTGGGTTCACTTATGAGTGCTTCAGGCGTCCCACTCGGGGTGGGCTGGCTCACCACGCTCAAGGAAGCGTTCCCGTTTCAAGATTATTCCGCGTGGGCATAGCAACCTCACGCACAGGGCAGAGAGCACATCGTGCTCAAGAGTGATGTCAGTATAGAAAATTCACACGAACAACTCAAGGGTTTATCGGCCGATTTGTCTCTGCTGCTGGACAAAGTCGACGATTGCGTGCCGACGTGTTGCGAGCTGGAGGCAATGTCCAGGGATTTCAGATAGTTATGTGGTGAGCCGTGATCTGTGATCCGTGATCTGTGATCCGTGATCCGTGATCTGTGATCGGTGATCTGTGATCGGTGATCTGTGATCGGTGA
>JAVVDS010000099.1:0-3329 GCA_032251295.1 Desulfuromonadales bacterium
CCGACCATCGGTGCGGCAATGCGTTTCATGACATCGGCGCCGGCACCGTGGCTCCACATGATCGGCACCAGGCCGGCGATGATGACGCAGATGGTCATGACCTTGGGGCGGATACGTTTGACGGCACCGTGGTGAATCGCCTGGGTGAGGTCGCCGAAGTTCTGCATCCGGCCGTTTTTCACCCAGAGCTCGTACGCCAGATCGAGGTAGAGCAGCATCACCACACCCGTTTCGGCGGAAATTCCGGCCAGGGCGATGACCCCGACCCAGACCGCCACCGAGGTGTTGTAGTCGAGCAGATAGAGAAACCAGAAGCAGCCGACCAGCGACAGCGGCAGGGCGAGAAAGATGATCCCGGTTTTGATCAGGCTCTTGGTGTTCATATAAATGATGACGAGGATGACCAGCAAGGTCAGAGGGATGACCACTTTCAGCTTGGCCGCCGCCGCCTGCATGTATTCATATGCACCACTCCAGACGATATTGTAGCCGGCCGGCAGGGTGATTTTTTCAGCGATGACCTTCTGGGCGTTGGCGACATAGGTACCGACATCAATGCCTTTGAGATCGACATAGATCCAGGCTGTGCGCCGGGCGTTCTCGCTCTTGATGCCCGGAGGTCCTTTTTTGATGCTGATGTCGGCAACCTGGGAAATCGGAATGTGCTTGCCGCCCGCAATCGGGATCAGCACGCGTTTCAGCGCCTGCAGATCGTTGCGATAGTCGCGCTGGTAGCGAATGTTGACCGAATAACGCTCCAGCCCCTCAACCGTCTGGGTGACATTCATGCCGCCGATGGCGCTCTTGATGATGTCCTGAACGTCACCGACGGTCAGGCCGTAACGCGCCACGGCCTCGCGGTCAATGTCGAAGTCCAGATAGTTGCCACCGACCACCCGTTCGGAAAACGCACTCAGCGTCCCGGGAATGTCCCTGACAATCGCCTCGATCTCCTCACCGAGCGCTGACAGGACTTCCAGATCATCGCCCATGATCTTGATGCCGACCGGTGTTTTGATACCGGTCGCCAGCATGTCAATCCGGGTCTTGATCGGCATGGTCCAGGCGTTGGTCAAGCCGGGGAACTGAATGGCCTCATTCAACTCGGTCTTCAATTCCTCGATAGTGATGGTCGACTCTTCGGGCCAGATCCAGCGCAGCGGTTTTTTGGGCAGCTCCCAGAAATCGGACCAGCTGCTGTAGAAACGCTCTCTGGGGATCGTTCGCCACTCGTCTTCCGGCTTGAGCATGATGGTCGTTTCCAGCATGGACAAGGGGGCCGGATCGGTGGCGGTTTCAGCCCGGCCGACCTTGCCGAAGACGTGGTGCACCTCGGGGAACTGCCCGATGATCCGGTCGGTCTGCTGCAACAACTCCTTTGCCTTGGTGATTGAAATCCCCGGCAGGGTGGTCGGCATGTAGAGCAGATCCCCCTCGTAGAGCGGCGGCATGAATTCGCTGCCCATTTTCTTCAGCGGGATGATGCTGGTCAGGGTAATCGCCAGCGCGACAATCAATACCGGCCAGCGCCACTTGAGGACAAAATCGACCACCGGATGATAAAGACGGATCATGATCCGGTTGATCGGGTTTTTGGCTTCATCAGGAATCTTCCCCCGGATGAACCAGCCCATCAACACCGGCACCAGGGTGACAGAGAGCAGCGCTGCGCCGGCCATGGCATAGGTCTTGGTATAAGCTAACGGCTTGAACATCCGCCCCGACTGTTCACCGAGGGCAAAAACCGGCAAGAATGAAACGGTGATGACCAGCAGCGAATAAAAGAGCGCAGGCCCCACTTCTTTTGAGGAATTGGCAATGATCTCCCAGTGCGGCAACTTGCCGCGATCACGCTCGAGGTGCTTGTGGGCATTCTCGATCATGATGATCGCCGCGTCGATCATGGCGCCGATGGCAATGGCGATGCCGCCAAGGCTCATGATGTTGGCGTTGATGCCCTGGAAATACATGATGATGAACGCAAACAGGATCGCAATCGGCAGCGTGACGATCGCCACCAGGGCACTGGAAAAATGGAACAGGAACAGGGCCGTGACGATGGCCACGATAATACTTTCCTCGATCAGCTTCTCCGTGAGCGTATCAACCGCGCGCTCGATCAGCCCGGAGCGGTCGTAGACCGTCTTGATGGTTACGCCCTCGGGAAGACCCTGCTTGAGCTGTTCCAGTTTGGCCTTGACTGCCGCGATGGTATCCAGGGCGTTCTCACCGACCCGCATGATGACTATCCCGCCGACCACTTCCCCCTCACCATCGAGTTCGGCCAGGCCACGCCGCAGCTCAGGGCCGATGGTCACCCGGGCCAGATCGCGTACCTGGATCGGCGTACCACGGCTGTCGGTGCCGACGACAACGCTCTCGATGTCCTGAATCGACTGCAGATAACCCAGGCCCCGCACCATGAATTCGGTCTCGGCCATCTCGATCAAGCGTCCGCCGACATCGTTGTTGGAGCGCTGGATCGCTTTTTTGATCTGCGGGATGGTGAGATGGTAGGCCAGCAACCGATCCGGGTCGACTTCGACCTGGTACTGTTTGACATAACCGCCGATAGCAGCAACCTCGGCAACACCCTTGACGCTGGTCAGCTCATAGCGCAGAAACCAATCTTGTATCGAGCGAAGTTCCTGGAGATTGTGACGGTCACTTTCCAGAGCGTATTCATAGACCCAGCCGACTCCGGTCGCATCCGGGCCAAGACTTGGCGTTACTCCGGCGGGCAGGCGGCCGGCCGCATAGTTAAGGTATTCGAGTACCCGCGAACGGGCCCAGTAGAGGTCGGTGCCGTCGTCGAAAATGATATACACGAACGACAAGCCGAAGAAGGAATAGCCGCGTACGGTTTTCGCTCCGGGAACAGCCAGCATCTGGGTTGTCAGCGGGTAGGTGATCTGGTCTTCAACCACCTGTGGAGCCTGCCCCGGAAACTCGGTAAAGATGATCACCTGCACATCGGAAAGATCGGGGATCGCATCGATCGGAGTGTTGAGCATGGTATAGGTGCCACCGATAACGATGAACACTGTCAGCATGACCACTAAAAATTTGTTATAGATCGACCAATCGATGATTTTCTCTAGCATGTCAGCCCCTTATCCGCAAAGAATGTCCTGGCGTCCGCCGGTTTACTTGAATAGATCATCAAGCTTGTCTTCGGTCTGGTCTGCGGGCTGATCGTCTGTAAACAGATCATCGATATTCTCGTCGCCTCCCTGCTCCCGGACGGTCGACCCAGGAGACGTCTTCGGTTCCAGCATCTTGGCGATCGCCTCGCGCAGCTTGCTCTCCGAGTCGAGCATAAACTGGGC
>JAVVDS010000100.1:0-3241 GCA_032251295.1 Desulfuromonadales bacterium
GCTCTTCGACGACCGGCTCTTCGACGACCGGCTCTTCGACGACCGGCTCTTCGACAACAGGCTCTGTGGCGGACGTTTCTGCGTCAGTCTGATTGACTGTCTCGACCGGAGCCACCTCTTCCTGGGCGGCGGCCGGTTCACTGACGGGCAGAGTACTGCCGCAGAGCGTCGCCAGTTCCACGGCAGAACGCTGCGCATCACCGGCAGGCAGTTGGGCGATCAGGGCTTCGAGAGCCGTCCGGGCGGCCGCATAATCTTCGTTGTCGATCAGAGTGGCGACAGCCGCGGTCACGTCGAGTAGTTCGATGGCTTCCACGGCCAGATAGCCGGCAAGTTCGTCGACTTTTTCCAGCAGGGCCAGACGGAAGTCGGCGACGTAGAGGTCGGCGGTGCCGACCAGCAAGGCGAGGGCGCCATCGGTCTGACCGATTATCAGTTCTTTCCCCTTGCCGCCGTCGATATCGACAGGATACGCGGCGTGGATGCTGCCGTTAGTCGCCACGCTGGCGACCTCCCGGTAGCTGCCATCAGCCTGACGCCCGTGAATTCCGACGGTGCCGGCGCTGGTGACCAGGATCTCCACCTGGCCATCTTCGTCCCAGTCGACCGGCATCGGGACGGCCGGACCGGCAGCAACCCGCAACAGTTCCTCGCCGACATCGGCGAGTTGGGGAGCGCCATCGCTTGCCTGATTGACAAAAAGCAGGATCTGCCCGGCGCCGTTGCCGACCAGCAGATCCTTGAGGCCGTCGCCGTTCAGATCGACGACCGCCGGGGCGGCGGCCGAGCCCCCGGCCTGTGTGGCGGAGAGCAGCTCGACGGCCGGGGCAAAGACCGGCGCTGACTCCGTACCGACATTGAGGCAGAGATCGACGGTGCCGTCTGCCTGCCCGACCAGCAGATCCTTGCGCTGGTCATTGTCCCAGTCGACCACAAAGGGGACGGCACCGGGCAGAACGGCAAGGGGGAGGGCTTCTCCCGCCGCGAATTCGAGTTTATTGCGTCCGGCAAACCGCATGGCAGGAAAAAGGTGCAACTGGCCGGCGGCGTCGCCGACCAGCAGGTCGAGACGGTTGTCGTTGTCGAAATCGACCAGAAACGGGGCGGCGTCGCCATTGACGTAAAGGCCGGCCTGACCGTTGATGCCGCGATTCTGCAGCCGCAGCCGATCGGTCTGCTTCGCAGGCACCAGCGTGGCCGCGTGGCTGACGATCTGACCTTCGACCAGGTCGAGACTGACCACATACGGTTCGAAGCCGGCGCGGGTCACCACCAGAGAGAGCGGGCCGGGCGCCAGGTCACGCAGGTCCAGAGGCGCTTCGCCGACCAGACGCCCGGCGTAGGCATGGTTGCCGGAGAGGAAAACCCGCGCGCCGGGGACGTTGGCGGTCACCTCCAGAGCTGTCGTCTGATAAACAATCTGACCGACGGAGCCCGCCGCCGAGGGGGTCTGGTCATCGTCGAGGGCGAAGACCCGCCAGAACAGGGACGCGCCGTTCTCCAGCAGAGCGTAGTCGGTCAGTTCGGCGAGACCGAGTTCGCTGCCGGCGACCGTCTGGCTGGCGACGATCGCGGTGAAATCGGCATCGCCGGCCATTTCGAGCAGGTAGCTGTCGACATTGTCGAGGGGGTCAGGGTCGGTCACGTCCGTCCAGGAGAAGAGCGCGGTACCGTCGACCACGGCACCGTTCGCCGGTGTGAGCAGTTCCGGGCTGCCGGGGGGCTCATCGCTGGCATTGACGATAAAAGTCGCCGGGGAGCTTAGCTCCGAGGCAAACTCGTTGTCAAAGGCCTGCACCGACCAGGAGAAAGTGGCGTTCTCCTCCAGCGGCGTCTCCACGGTGACGCTGGTGGTGGCCCCAGCGGCGCCGGCAACCATGGCCTGATAGACAATGGCATCCCCCTGGCGAACCGTCACCTGGTAGTCGAGGGCATCGCCATCGGGATCGACGGCGTTGGCGAAAACCAGCTGCGGTGTCGCGCTGGGAACCAGGCTGCCACCGATCGGCTCGACCGGTGCCGGTGCACCCGGCGCCTGATTGGTCTGCTCCGGGTTCTGGCCGCCGTCGATACCGAACACCTCGATGCGCAGGGTGTCGCAGCCGACATAGAGCCGATTGTTGACCGTATCGTAGATCGCGTCGACCACGTTGTTCAGCTGACCGACCTGGTAACCAGGATTGGTGTAGGCGCCGAGATAGTTAAAATTGGCATCGGTCACCCGGATCTGGTGGCGATAGAATTCGAGGATGAACGCACGCCCCTGACCGTCGAAGGTGATGCCGCGGGGGCCGTCCATGATCGGTGTGCCGAAGTTGGTGGCGCTCGACTTGAGATAGGCGACGACGCTGGCGACACTCTGATTTTCATTGAGGGTAAAGACGTGAACCTTGCCGTTTTCGTTGGTTACTGAAGAGGAGTCGAGGACCACCACCCGACCGGAAGGATCGATCGCCATGCCGCTGATGCTCATGAACTGACCGGCCGCCTTGCCGCGGGCGCCGAACAGGTCAAGGAACTCACCGGCCGGGGAGTAGACCCTGATCTGCATCCGCACCGGATCGACGACGACGACGTTACCGTCGGCATCGAGGTCGATCGCGCCGACGCCTGAAAATTCAACATCTCCGCCGAGGCCGCCGCCGCTTAGCGAGCCGAGTTCAGCCCCACTGACTGCGTCGGCGATCGCCACGGCGTGCTTGCGGGCGACATACAGCCGCGTCCCGTCGGGCGTCACCGCCAGACCGGCGCCGGTGGCTTGCAGATCGAAAACCTGCACCAGCCGGTGATAGCGGTCGAACTTGAACACTTCGCCACCGCGGGCATCGGCCACGTAGAGATTGCCGGCAGCATCAAGATCCATCGCGCCCGGAACGTCGAGGCCAGCGGCGGTGATCCGGCCGAGCGGCTCAAAGGCTGGAGCCGCCAGGGCCAGACAAGGCCATATGGCACCGAAAAGCAGTGAGAACACTGCAATCTGCCCGAACAGGGCGGATATACGTTTCATCGTCACACCTCCCGATAGGTGCATGAATAGACTTTTTCCTTGAGTGATAACAGACCGTTAACCTTCGTCCGCCCGGACCGGCCGGACCTTTGGCCATATCACGGTCGAGCTTGACTCGGTCCTCTGTTTTGCAACCTTGATACCAACTTTCGGGCTGGGGCTGGGGGGCTGGGGGCTGGGGTGTGAGGTGTGAGGTGTGAGGTGTGAGGTGTGAGGTGTGAGGTGTGAGGTGTG
>JAVVDS010000101.1:0-3189 GCA_032251295.1 Desulfuromonadales bacterium
GAGTGCCGTGCTGCTCGAGGGTGATATGGTCCGCATTACGGGCGCGGCCGGCGATCTCGTGTACGACGTGACGGCCGACGTGGACGCAGACGCACTTGGTGCTGCGACCCTGCCACTCTACCCGCCTATCCTGACGGCGCCTGCCGACGCGGCGGTCATCGACGTGACGGCACCCATCCGCGCGCGCATCGTGCGGGCCACACTACCGGAGACCGATCGGTTCAGTGTCGTCGTGGGCATCGAGCTGGAATGGGAGGAGGTGCCCGCGTGAGGACACTGGACGCCGGTACGCTCGCGGCACTCGCGGCGTCCGGCGAGGGCGTGTCATGCGTGGCCCTGCATCTGGACGGCGGCACTGTCCGGCTCACGACGAGTGCGCAGACGGTCACGTTCGCCAGTGTTGCGTGGACGCCCGCGGGTCCGCTATCGGTGGCGCCCGTCCAGGAGTCCGACGATTCGCGTGCCGGCCGTGTAGGGCTCACGCTGGACGCCGTCGACATCGCGCTCGTATCGCCGCTGCTGTCGGAGCCGCTTGCTGGCCGTGCGGTCGACCTGTACCGCGTATGGCTGGAGGACGGCGTAGCGACGGGCGGCGTCCTGCTCGCGTCCGGCCGGCTGGACGACGGTATGGAGATCATCGAGGAGCCGGACGCCGATCCGCCCACTGCCCGTATCGAGGCCACGCTGTCACCGCGCCAGTCGTCGCTCGACTTCGCGCGGTCGACGCTCGCGAACGATACGAGCCAGCAGGCGCGTTGGCCCGGCGACCGCGCATTCGAGTTCGTGGGCGAACTGGCCACGCGGGAGATCGTGTGGAAGCCACGCTAGCTGCGCCCGTGCGCGTGCCCGCAGCCGATACCGTGCTCGCTGGCTGGGCGTCCGGCATCGTTGGCGCACCGTTCGAGTGGGGCCTTACCGACTGCGGATCGCTCGTGCGTGCTGGACTCGCCGTGCTGTACGGCCGCGACCATTTCGCAGCATTGCCGCAGTGGCGGTCCGCAGCGCAGGCTGCCCGGCTCGTGCGGTGCAGCGGATCTGTCACGGCCCACCTGCTGCGGATTGGTGCGTGTCCCGGTCCCGTCCAGCGTGCCACACCGGGCGACGTGCTCGTAATGGACGCCGACCGGCTCATCGATTCCGTAGGGCTCGTCGTGGCGCCGGGCACATATCTGTCCACGTGCCGTGAGCGCGGCGTGCGCGTAATGCCCGTCTCGTCGAGTACGGCCGTCTACGCATTGCGGGTGCCCTGATGGGTGACGTGGGCCGGATCGCACTCGGCGCCGGGCTCATCGTCGGTACGATCGCTACGGGCGGCGCACTCGGCATACTCGCGGGCCCGATCATCGGGCTTGGCGCGACGGTCGGCGCACAGGGCATACTGGGTGTGCTCGGTCTGGCGCCGGAGCTCGGCGTCTCGCAGTCGGACCTGCGAGCGACTGCCGTCGATCCGTTCGCGCCGATCCCCGTGGTATACGGCCGCGCGCGTACCGGACTGAAGCTGATGGATATCCGGGTCGATCCCGCGAACTCCTCGAAGCTCTGGATGGTCGGCGCGATCTGTCACGGGTCGCGTGACGGGTCGGGCATCGAGGGCGTACGCGAGGTGTACATCGACGGCCGGCTGGCGTGGACCGATACGGGCGGCGTGCAGACGCCGTTCGGGTTCCGGACGCCGTTCGGTGATGTCTCGTTCATCAGCGTAATTGTGCGAGACGGCTCGACCGGCCAGACGACGCCGACAGAGCTCACCTCGACGTTCGCCGGTACGTGGACGACGGGCCACCGCGCACGCGGCGTGGCGTACATCGCGCTGGAACTCCAGGTGCCCGACGAGGGCAACCTGATCGGCGGCAGTCTGCCGACCGTCGAAGTGGTGGTGGACGGCGTGCGTGTCGAGGATCCGCGTGTGCCCGGTTGGGCGCATTCGGCGAACCCCATCCTGTGCGTACGCGACTACCTGCTGTCGAGCGTGTACGGTGGCGGCTGGAGCGAGGCCGATATGGACGACAACCGCCTGATGGTCGAGGCGGACCACAGCGACACGCTGGTGGACGACGGCGGTGCGGGCACGGAGCCGCGCTACCTGCTCGATGGTGTGGTGGACACGCGGCGCGAGGTCGGCCAGAACGTGGCCGCCATGCTGACCGCGTGTCGCGGCCGGCCACGCCATCAGGGCGGCCTGTGGACCGTATGGATCCCGAAGGCCGGCGTATCGACCGGCTACAAGGTCGACGCCGACACGATCAGCGGCACCGACCCGTGGCGTATGCGCCGGATCGCGGGTGGCGGCCGGCCGAACAGCATCGTCGCGCGGTACGTCGGGCTCGACGGCGGCACGCACGAGGTGCGCCATCCCGCGCCGGGCGCAGTGAACACATGGCTCACCGAGGACGGCGGCGAGGAGCGCCTGTCACAGATCGACCTGCCGTTTACGGCGTCGCAGAGTGGTGCCGAACGGATCGCCATGCTGGAACTCAAGGGTGTACGCATCGCAGACCTCGAGGCGGCCGTCACGTGCGACGAGACGGCACTCGCGCTGGAGGTCGGCGATATCGTCGACGTGACCCGCGCCACTGCCGGGTGGACGGACAAGCCGTTCGTCGTGGCGGCAATGGCGATCCGACCGGACGCACGCGTCGAACTCGCACTCGCAGAATACGACGCAGCCGCGCATTCGCTCGACCCGCTCCAGACGACACCGACGCAGCCGAATACCGGGCTGCCGGATCCGTACACCGTCGCGCAGCCGACAGGACTCACGCTGACGAGCGACGCTACGACGGTCACGCAGCAGACGCCGGGCGTGCAGATGCAGCGGATCAGGGTGCAGTGGACCCGTAGCGTGGGTCCGTTCCTTGCGCGTGAGGACGTGCGCTATCGCCGTGACGTTGACGCCACGTGGCTGCCTGCGGGCTCCGTACCGCCATCCGATGCAGACCCGATAACGAACGCGCAGGAGATCCTGACGCCGCCGCTGGAGCCGGGTGTGCTGTATCAGGTGCAGGTGGCGGCGGTCAATACGCTCGGCAGGCGTGCAACCACGAGCGGGGCCATTACGACGGCAACCGTTCCGGGCGTTACGGCCCTCGTGCCGCTCGCCGTCTCGGCCGGCCAGTCCTCGCCGGGCCTCGGCGTCGTGCGCTGGGAGGCGGACACGGCCCTGTCGGTGCGCTACAACGTGGCGGAGGG
>JAVVDS010000102.1:0-3139 GCA_032251295.1 Desulfuromonadales bacterium
GGTAAAAATCCCGACCCGCCGCTGAGCAATCAGGCGCCGGAAGCCGTCACCGCTCTGCTGGAGCCGGTTAACGGCAGCCAGGTGGCGACGGCAACACCGGCACTGACATTTGCCAATGCCGTCGATCCGGACGGCGACGCGTTAAGCTACCGGGTGATCGTGCGCCAGGGCGACGCCGTTGTTTACGAGACGACCGTGGCCGGTCAGGCCGGCGCGACGACCCGCGTGACCGTCGGTGTCGAACTGACCGAGAACGCGAGTTTCTCCTGGACGGTGCAGGCGTTCGATGCCGAGCTCTCGTCCGAGGAGAGTGCCCCGGCGACCTTTGTGGTCAACGCCGTCGACGAAGCGCCCGGGACGCCGGCCCTGCTGACGCCGGCCGAGGACGCCGTGATCGACGGTCTGGCGGTTCTGGCCTGGAGCGCGGTGAGCGATCCCGACCCGAGCGACTTTGTGAGCGGCTACCGGGTCGATCTGGCTACAGATGCGACCTTTAGTGAGAGTCTGGTGAGTGTGACCGTCGACACCACCGAACTGGCCCTGAGTGACCTGATGAGTGAGGAGCCGCTGACCGATGCCCAGGGGTATGTCTGGCGAGTGACGGCCCTCGATGCCGACCAGACCGCCTCCGAGCCGGCCGTCGGCGCGTTTGTCTACGACACAACGGTTGTGACGGTGACCGCCAATGTCCCCGGCGCGCAGGTCTTTTTGGGCGGCAACTACGCCCATGCCGGGCGCTTTGTCGGCGAGACGCCGCTGGAACTGCGTGACCTGTCGGCCGGCGTCAAGAGCCTGGTGGTGCGCCGCGCCGGCTTCGAGCCTTATGTGACGACCCTTGAGCTGGTTGAGCGCGGCAGCGCCAGCCATCACGCCGTGCTGGTGCCGGCCAAACAGACCGACCGGCTGCGGGTGCAGAATCGTGGCGTCAACGGTCAGGCCGGCCTGTATGTCGCCGGCGCGGCGGTGCCGTTCGTGGTCGACTTTGACGGCGACGATGTTCTCGACCTGCTGGTGGGTGATGCCGCCGGTCAGCTCTGGCTGTTCCCGCAGCTTCGGGAGAGCGGGCGGAACAAGGTGGAGTTTGCCGCCGGGACGACCCTGGCACTGCCGTCACTGTCGTCGGCGGTGCCGTTTGTGGTCGACTGGAACAATGATGATCGCCAGGATCTGCTGGTGGGCCAGGCCGACGGTTCGGTCAGACTGTTTATCAACCAGGGACTGAACGAGGCGCCGGTCTTTGGTGCCGGGATCGTCCTGAGCGCCGGTCTGGCGCCGCTGAACGTCGGCAGCCTGGCCGCCCCGGCCGTACTCGACCTGAATGGCGACGGCCAGAAGGATCTGCTGGTCGGCAACGGTGACGGTGCCGTGGTGCAGTTTGTCAACAGCGGCAGCGACGCTGCGCCGCAGTTCGGCGAAGGGGTCGAGCTGCTGCAGGTTGCTGGCGCGGCGGTGCCGCTGCCGATCGACTGGGACGCCGACGGGAGCGACGAGATTCTGGTGAGCGCCGGCGGTCTGAGCACCGTGTATGGCCGGCAGAGCGACGGCCGCTATCTGCCGGTTGCGACGATCGCTGATGACAAAACCTCCCTGCACGCCATCTTCCCGGTCGATATCGATGGCGGCAAGGGGAAAGAGGCGTTTGCCGTCGATACGCAGGGTCAGCTGCACCTGCTGGTGGGGGTGGCCGACACGTATGTGGCGGCGTTCAACGCGGCGCTGCAGGCCAAAGTCGACGAGCTGGCGGGACTGGTGGCTGAAGAGGCGCCGCTGGAGTTGGCGACGATGGCGACCCTCGCCGATCTGATCGCGACCGAGAGCTACGTTGCGGCCGCCGGAGTTGTCAGCGATCTGCAGGCCCGCCTGCCGGTCGGTGCCGCGCAGCAGTCGGCGGTGGAGCTGGCCGAACTGTGTGGCGGTTTGCAGGTTGTGAGTGGCGCTGCGCCGCTGGACGCGTCGACCCCGGTGGACGAGCCCGTGACCCCGGTGGACGAGCCCGTGACCCCGGTGGACGAGCCGGTGTTCGCAGCGGAGCCGGAGACGGCGCCGGAGACTGTGGCGCCGACGAGCGACAGCCGCAGTCGCGGCCGCAAGTAATCTTTTCACGACAGAGTCAAGGGACGGAACCGAGCGATCATGAAGAGAATTTTTACAGGAAGTGTGATGGTCAGTCTGCTGCTGGGTCTGACGGGAGTCGCCTTCGGCAAAGGGATTGCCGGGGTGGCGAACACGCTGCACAACCTGTCATCGACCAGCGTGGTGTTTTCGAGTTACGCATCGACCAACCTGGACGAGATCTGCGTCTTCTGCCACACGCCGCACGGCGGTTCGCTGAGCGGTCCGTTGTGGAACCACGACCTGCCGAATGCGACCTCGTTCACCCATTACACGAGCGCGAGCCTGTCGCCGACGCTGCAGGGGCTGTCGGTGTCGCGGGCGGTGAACGACGAGTCGCTGCTCTGTATGGCGTGTCACGACGGCAGCGTGGCGGTCGATCACCTGATCAACGACCCGAATGTTCTGGGTGGGACGCCGATCATGACGGGGTTCGGCACCGATGTCGACATTATTTCGATGTTCGGCATGGCCGGGCCGAGAATCGGTGAGTCGCCGGCCACTCCGGGGGGGACCGGCAATCTGAGTGACGACCATCCGATTTCGTTCAGCTATTCGGCGGTGCTGGCCGACCCGATCTATAGCGTGGGCGGAGCACGCCACCTGGAGCTGCGGCCGATCGGCAATGTGACCGATGGGGCGTCGGTGCTCGGCTGGAACGGCGAAGGGGTGCGGCTGTTCGGCAACGATAACCGGGTGGAGTGTTCGACCTGCCACGATCCGCACGTCGACTACGAGAGCGGGATCAACGCACCGAAGAACTATACGCCGTTTCTGATCCGGCCGAACGACGGCAGCCAGCTCTGCCTGGCCTGCCATAACAAGTAGGGGCACGGCGAGCCGTGGCCGGTTGCGGGTTACAGCCATCGATTAAACGGCTAAACGAATCAACCCGCCGTCGCCAAGGCTGTGGCGGGCAAGCAGAATCAACGATTAACCGAATCAACGGAAATTAAATGAGACGACAGAGCGTACCCGGGAGAGTGCCGATGAGAGCGAAGGTCTGTTTCGTCCTGCTGAGTCTGGC
>JAVVDS010000103.1:0-3126 GCA_032251295.1 Desulfuromonadales bacterium
GCGCGGTGAATACGTTCCCGGGCCTTGTACACACCGCCCGTCAAGCCATGGAAGCCGGGGGTACCTGAAGTCGGTCGCCGCAAGGAGCTGCCTAGGGTAAAACTGGTAACTGGGGCTAAGTCGTAACAAGGTAGCCGTACCGGAAGGTGCGGCTGGAACACCTCCTTTCTAGAGAAGACGTTAGCGGTACAGCTAACGCAGCAATCAATAGGATTAAAGGTGTTAGGATTTTTTCAGCGCTGTCAATTTAAAATATAAGTTTAGAATCGATATACGAGAAGATATTGATTTTAAGCACAAGCCAAAGAGTCTCGTAGCTCAGCTGGTTAGAGTACTACACTGATAATGTAGGGGTCGGCAGTTCGAGTCTGCCCGGGACTACTATAGCAGCCAAGCTGCGCGTTGTTGGTTATAGTTGTTAAGTGTTATTAAGAACAAATAGCGTTTAACGGATGACAAATAGCGATAAAGTTCATATAGACATATTGAAGGAAATTTTAGAAGTTGAGTAAAGAGTTGTTAAACTTAATAACTCATAACTAATAACTCATAACTAAAAGATGGGGGATTAGCTCAGCTGGCTAGAGCGCCTGCCTTGCACGCAGGAGGTCATCGGTTCGACTCCGATATTCTCCACAGATCCAAGCGTAAAGAAAATGTCTGTTAGACATTTTTAGCGTAGGAGCCAGATGGCGCGTTGGCGTTGTCGTAAAGTTCATTGACATATTGAGATTAACAACAGTAGAAGAATACGGTTGATATTGATTTTAAGGATTAATATTGACAAAGCTAAAAGAATAAAGAGCAAAACAAGGCACCAAAGAGCCAATAAGTTACAAAAGGGCGTATGGGGGATGCCTAGGCTCTCAGAGGCGAAGAAGGACGTGACAAGCTGCGAAAAGCTGCGGGGATTGGCACATACGAATTGATCCGCAGATATCCGAATGGGGCAACCCACTATGTTGAAGACATAGTATCCCGACGTAAGTCGGGAGGCGAACCCGCTGAACTGAAACATCTAAGTAGGCGGAGGAGAAGAAAACAAGAGTGATTCCGAGAGTAGCGGCGAGCGAAATCGGAACAGCCCAAACCAATTGCGTTACGGCGCGGTTGGGGTTATAGGACTACGATATAAGTTGTGCGATGAATCAGAACACGTTGGAAAGCGTGGCCAAAGAAGGTGATAGCCCTGTACGAGTAAAGGACATAAACTTTAGTAGTATCCTGAGTAGGTCGGGACACGAGAAATCCTGATTGAATTTGGCGGGACCATCCGCTAAGGCTAAATACTCCTGAGAGACCGATAGTGAACCAGTACCGTGAGGGAAAGGTGAAAAGAACCGTGAATAACGGAGTGAAATAGATCCTGAAACCATACGCTTACAAGCGGTCGGAGTGTCCCGTTTACGGGATATGACGGCGTGCCTTTTGCATAATGAGCCTACGAGTTAACGTTACTGGCAAGGATAAGTGCTTCAGGCATGGATCCGTAGCGAAAGCGAGTCTGAATAGGGCGCATATCGATAGATAAGTCAGTAGTGTTAGACGCGAAACCGTGTGATCTACCCATGGACAGGTTGAAGCTGTGGTAACACACAGTGGAGGACCGAACCCGTTGACGTTGAAAAGTCTTGGGATGATCTGTGGGTAGGGGTGAAAGGCCAATCAAACTCGGAAATAGCTCGTACTCCCCGAAATGCATTTAGGTGCAGCGTTGTGATAGTTTATTAGAGGTAGAGCTACTGATTGGATGCGGGGGTTTCACCACCTACCAATTCCTGACAAACTCCGAATGCTAATAAATGCTTTACAGCAGTGAGGGCATGGGTGCTAAGGTCCATGTCCGAGAGGGAAAGAACCCGGACCATCAGCTAAGGTCCCCAAATGTATGTTAAGTTGAAAAAACGAGGTTGAACTGCCCAGACAGCTAGGATGTTGGCTTGGAAGCAGCCATTCATTTAAAGAGTGCGTAACAGCTCACTAGTCGAGCGGTTCGGCATGGATAATAATCGGGCATAAACATACTACCGAAGCTATGGCATCAACTTAGGTTGATGGGTAGGGGAGCATTCTAAACTGGGTAGAAGGTGAGCTGTAAGGCTTGCTGGACTGTTTAGAAAAGAAAATGTAGGCATAAGTAACGATAATGCGGGTGAGAAACCCGCACACCGAAAGACTAAGGTTTCCTCAGCTATGCTAATCAGCTGAGGGTTAGTCGGGGCCTAAGGCGTACCCAAAAGGGGAAGTCGATGGACAACAGATTAATATTTCTGTACTGCTTGTAGGAGTGATGCGAAGACGGAGTGATGAAAGTACCGCGTACTGACGGAATAGTACGTTGAAGCAATTAGCTATAGGACATGTAGGCAAATCCGCATGTTTTGGTGATTTGCGATAGTACCACAAGGCTTCGGCTGCGTGGATAGTGTACCTAAGGGCTTCCAAGAAAATTCGCTAAACATATGCTACAAGTACCCGTACCGTAAACCGACACAGGTGGTTGGGAAGAGAATTCTAAGGTGCTCGAGAGATTCATGGCTAAGGAACTAGGCAAAATAGACCTGTAACTTCGGGAGAAAGGTCGCCCCCGCTTATGCGGGGGCCGCAGTGAAAAAGTCCAGGCGACTGTTTATCAAAAACACAGGGCTCTGCAAAATCGAAAGATGAAGTATAGGGCCTGACACCTGCCCGGTGCTGGAAGGTTAAGAGGAGATGTTAGTTTAGGCGAAGCATTGAATTGAAGCCCCAGTAAACGGCGGCCGTAACTATAACGGTCCTAAGGTAGCGAAATTCCTTGTCGGGTAAGTTCCGACCTGCACGAATGGTGTAACGATCTGGACACTGTCTCAGCCATGAGCTCGGTGAAATTGTAGTATCGGTGAAGATGCCGATTACCCGCAGTGGGACGAAAAGACCCTGTGCACCTTTACTATAGCTTCGTATTGACTTTGGATAAGTGATGTGTAGGATAGGTGGGAGACTATGAAGCGGCCTCGCTAGGGGTTGTGGAGTCAACCTTGAAATACCACCCTTTGCTTGTCTAGAGCCTAACCCCGCATAGCGGGGGACAATGCGTGGTGGGTAGTTTGACTGGGGTGGTCGCCTCCAAAAGAGTAACGGAGGCTT
>JAVVDS010000104.1:0-3118 GCA_032251295.1 Desulfuromonadales bacterium
GATCACAGATCACAGATCACAGATCACAGATCACAGATCACAGATCACAGATCACAGAAGCTAGAGCATACTCCCCCTTACGGCCTATTTCAAGCCGAATTCCGCGGGGAGCTGTGGCAGGACGCGTCGGGTGCGGGCCTGCTCGGCGCCCATGATCGCCTCGACCGTCTGCACGGCCTGCGCCAGGTCGTCGTTGACCACCAGGTAGTCGAAATCGACCGCGCCGGCGATTTCGCCGGCGGCGTTGGCCAGGCGACGATCGATCACCTCGTCAGCGTCGGTGTTGCGAAAGTGCAGACGCTTGCGCAGTTCGGCCATATCGGGGGGGAGGATGAAGATAAAGACGCCGTCGAGTCCGCTGGCGCGCAGCTGGGCGGCGCCCTGCACATCGATATCGAGGAGGAGGTCGTGCCCTTGCTTCAGGGCCTCGGTGATGGTCGCCCGTGCGGTGCCGTAACAGTTGCCATGCACTCTGGCCCACTCGACAAAGGCGTCGGCGGCCACCATCCGCTCAAATTCTTCACGTGAGACAAAATGGTAGTCGATGCCATCCTGCTCGCCGTCACGTCTGGCCCGGGTGGTGTAGGAGATCGACTCCCGCAGCTGCGGCCGACGCGCCAGCAGTTCGCGGCTGATCGAGGTCTTGCCCGCCCCGGACGGAGCGGACAAGACATAGAGGAGTCCTGCGGCTTTCATGGTCGCTTGTCTCACCCGGTCTCGTTGGTCTGTGTGATGGCGTTGAGCAGAGGCGGCCAGGGGCTCTGAAACGGATCGACCACCGTCACCCCGCGCCAGGTGAAGCCGGCATGCAGGTCTTCGCTGAGCAGCAGGCGGCATTGATGCTCGGCGGCCACCGCCATGATGAGGGCGTCCCAGATCTGCAGCCGATGATCGACACTCAGATCGAACGCCGCCTGGAAGGCACTCCAGGTCGAATCGGCGACTATGAAGCTGTCGGCCCAACCGAACAGCGCCTCACGAACCAGACTCGCTTCCCGTCCAGCCTTGGCGGTCAAGACCCGATACAGTTCGCCGAGAGTCTGCGCCGGCAGCAGCACGCCATCGACCGGCAGTCTGGCGATCAGGTCGAGAGCCCGTCTACATCGCTGCCGATCCCCGACCCCTTCGGCATAGGCGAGGATATTGGTATCGAGGGCCACACGCATCGCTAATGGTTGTACAGTTCGTCCCGGGTCCAGTCGCGCGTCCCGGTGGCGCCCTGGCGCCGCAGCCGTTTCAGCAGATCAGCCCGAGCCTGCCACCGCTCCGGCCGTTCGTCCTGCAGCGGACAGATCGCCGCCACCGGCCGCCCCCGCGACACCACAGTAATCGTCTCGCCACGAGCGACTTCGCGCAGCATCCGCGAAAACTGCCGGTTGGCATCCGCCGCACTCACCGTACGCATACCGGCCTCCAAAGTAGTGATGACAACGAACTTACCCTGCCAGCCGCAATCGAGTCAATCATGATCACGGTGCCCGCCTGAAGAATTTAACGCGAAGACCGGGAGAAGGGGGAAGAGCAGCCGCACCTGCCCTGGCGCTTATTCAATATTCTGCACCTGCTCGCGGATCTTCTCCAGTTCGGCCTTGAGCGCCACAACGCTGCGGGTCAACTCGGCATCGTTCGACTTCGAACCCATGGTGTTGACCTCGCGGTTCAGCTCCTGCACCAGAAAATCCATCTTGCGGCCGACCGGCTCACTGTCATCGAGAAGCTCGCGGAATTGGCCGATATGGCTGCGGAAGCGGACAATCTCCTCGCTGATGTCGCAGCGGTCGGCAAACAGCGCCAGCTCCTGCGCCAGCCGCTGCGCGTCCCAGTCGATCCCCTCGGCGTGCCGCTCGAGGCGCTCGCGCAGCTTCTGCTGCCACTCGGCCGGCACCTGCGACGCCCGAGCGACAACTGTCGTCAGATGCTCCTCGGCCGCCGCCAGGCGCGCCTCGATATCGTGGGCGGTCTCTGCTCCCTCGGCCCGGCGCATCGTCGCCAGCTGGTCAAGCGCGATTTCGAGGGCCTGCAGCAGACCATCGTGCAGCAGACTCTCGTCGAGCTGTGCTTCGCCGAGCTGCACCACATCCTTCTGCGCGGCGATCAGCTCGGCGGTGATCGCCCCCGACAGGCTCAGCTCGCGCTGCATGGTATGGAACAGGTCGTTGTAGGCCCTGGCCAGCTCGCGGTTGAAACGCGGTACCGCCAGCGCCTCGCCGGTCAGTTCGTAGTTGACGAACAGGTCGATCTTGCCGCGCTTCAGACGCTGACCGACCCGCTTGCGCAGCTCGCTCTCGAAGGCAAGAAACGTCCGCGGCAACTTCACTGAGATATCGGCAAAGCGGTGGTTCACCGACCGCACCTCCACCGACAGACTCACCCCGTCGCCCTGCACCTCCCCCTTGCCGTAACCGGTCATGCTTTTGAGCATGGCAAACCTCTTTTGCTGGATGTATAAGTCTGGAGAACCTCGATCCGTGATGGAAAACGTAACGCGTCACTTCTCCTGTGCTACGAGCCCTTCCTCACGGCAGCGATGCAATAGAATGGGCAGATGTTCGGCATACAATGAAAAGTCACAGTCCGACGTCAAAATCGCGAGATGATGGTTGGCGGCAATCGCACAAATCAGGAAATCGGTATTGGCCCCCTGGATCCCTTTACCGCGACATAGCGTGAAGAATTCGGCGGCCCGCTCGAAATCGGCAGGGTCGGTCACAAAATCCGGAAAGGCTCGCAGATGCTCGCGCAAACGCTCGAACTGTGCAGGACTGCGAATTCCGGAAAGCAGTTCCTGGCGCACCGAGCCGATCATAACCACCCGCTGCTCTTCAATCAATTCGACCAGTTCCCGCACAAAGCCATCGGGTGACGGACGATTACGCCGCAAAGCCAGCGACCAGACGCTGGTATCGACCAACACTTTCATGGTTGCCGGCGTTGCGCCTTGTAGTCGTAATCCGGGTCGTAATCGATATGATGGAACAGCTCCACCATCTGCAACTGCCGGCGACGCAGGATATACTCCTCAAGCGCCTCAGCCACAGCGGCCTTCTTGGTCTTATGCTTGCCGATACGGCGCGCTTCCTCGATCAGGCGATCATCAATAGCGAGATTGGTTGCCATG
>JAVVDS010000105.1:0-3004 GCA_032251295.1 Desulfuromonadales bacterium
GCCAGAACCAGCTACACCGTCGCCATCATGGCCGTCCTCGGCGTCGTCGCCTTCGCCTCCGCCGTGCTGATCGCCTGGCCGGCCCTGGCCTACCTCGCCTCCAAACTGTTTGTCTGAAATTTACTTGCCAGTACAGTGCGACGGCCATCCGGAGACACAGACCGGGTGGCCGTTTTCGTCGTGGCAGGAAGTCACACCGACGGCGTTCAGTTGCAAACCCTGACTGTCATGATAAATTTTTCATGTAACTGTTCAGCATGTCATTGAAGCGTTCTGTCACAAGGTAACACCAGGCGCAAAGAAGAACTGCGAGACGCAAAGAATGTTCCTCAGAGTGATCAATCTTTGCGTCTTGTCTCACCCCTTTGTGGCTTTGTGTTGAGAAACAAGACGTTACGGCAGCACAGTCCCATCGATGGAGAACGATGCTACGGATCATGCTCTTTCAGCAGCTCTGCGTCTCTCGTGAGCGCAGCGAACGAACGTGAGAGAAGAAAAGGCCGCCAGACCTGGTGCACGCTGAATAGTTACTTTTTCATAAAGGCTTCGCAATAGGGGGAAGCGATGCGAGACAGCGTTATCGACGAGGATCCCGGCGCAACCGCCGAGGGTTGCAACTGATGTCCGAAATGGCTCAACACCTGCTCGCCTCCTCACCGGCGATTATTTACGCCTGCAAGTCTGGCGGCCGCTACGACCCAACCTTTGTCAGCAACAATGTCCTGACGATACTCGGCTATCCTGCGGAAGAGTTTGTTGACAATCCCGGCTTCTGGCTGCAGCACATCCACGACGAAGATCGCGAGAGGGTGCTGGCCAACCTGAAGACCCTGCCGACGACCAGACACCAGATCAACGAATACCGATTCAGCACCGGAGACCGTGGTTATCGCTGGATGCGTGACGAGGTGCGTCTGGTCCGTAACGAGACGACCGGCGAAGAGGAATTGATCGGCTCCTGGTTCGATATTAACGACCAGAAAGAAGCGGAAGCCCGCCTGAAAGAGATGGACTGCCTGAAAAGCGAGTTCATCGCGACCGCCTCCCATGAACTGCGTAATCCGGTGACGATCATCCAGGGCTATTCGGAGCTGATGCTCGAGAACGATCGGCTCAGTCCGGAGCAGCGGGAATTTCTGTCGATTATCCACAGCAAGGCGCTCGCCCTGGAGCAGATCATCAACGACCTGCTCGATGTCAGTCGCGCTGAAAGCGGCCGCATGCTCTGTCTCGACTTCGGTATCGTCAACATTGTCGAGGAGTTGCAGCAGGAGATCGCCCAACTCGCACAGAAAAAAGCGAGCCACCATCTGGCCGTTACTTTGCCGAAAGAAGCCGTCTATCTCACCGCCGACCGAGGCAAGGTCCTCCAGGTTGTGCAGAACCTGCTCGGCAATGCCCTGAAATTCTCCCCGAAGGGGAGCGACATCGTCATAGAGGCCAAGAAGGTCGACGCTATGTTTCAGGTGATGGTCGCCGACCGCGGCATCGGCATCTCGCCGGAAAATCAGAAGCATGTGTTCAACAAGTTTTATCGGGTCGACTCGAAAAACACCGCAGCGCCCGGTCTCGGCCTCGGCCTCTACCTGGCCCGGGCGATCATCGAGGCCCACCAGGGCCAGATCTGGGTTGAAAGCGTCCCGGGCCAGGGCGCGCGCTTCTACTTCACTCTCCCCCTGCCGAAGCAGACGTCCGCAGCGGCCTGACGCAGCCCGCAAGCTGTCTGCTGTCTGTTTCTGAGCACTCGACCTGCACGGTTTTCCTGGACACCCCGTCTGTGCAACAATGGCAATAAATCGGTTCGCGGTCCCGAGCGAGCGCTCACCCGGGACACGCAGCGCAAATTGCGATGGCGCAGACTGCCAATGGCCGGAACATGCTGGAGACCAAGATGCTTTCCTTCCTCCACCAGGTTGCCCTGGAAAGCTGGTGGCTGCTCAATGCGGCAGCCCCCTATGTGCTGTTCGGCTTTGTGATGGCCGGCGTTCTCAAAGCGCTGATCCCGGAGAGTCTGGTGGCCCGCCATCTCGGCGGCCCCGGCTTCAGCCCGGTCATGAAAGCCTCCCTGTTCGGCATCCCGCTACCGCTCTGCTCGTGCGGAGTCATCCCGGTCGCTATCGGCCTGCGCCGCCAGGGAGCGAGCAAGGGGGCGACCGCCTCGTTTCTGGTGTCGGTTCCGGAGACCGGAGTCGACTCCGTCGCCATCACCTGGGCTCTGCTCGACCCGTTGATGACCGTGCTCCGGCCGGTCGCCGCCTTTGTCACCGCCCTGTTCACCGGCACCCTGATCAACCTGCTCCCCGAGACCGCCAGCCCGTCGCAAGAGGCCGTGAAGCCAGCGTGCGGCTGTGAATCGGCACAACCGGCGGCGCAAACGCCTCTCGGCAAGCGGCTGCGCTCCGGACTGATCTATGCCCTCACCGACCTGCTGCGCGACATTGGCGGCTGGCTGCTGCTCGGCATCGGCATCGCCGGCCTGATCACCACCCTGGTGCCGGTCGATTTCGTCGAGAGCTACCTGACCGGCGAATTCAGCGCGCTGCTGCTCATGCTGGTAATCGGCATCCCCCTCTACATCTGTGCCAGCGCTTCGACACCGATCGCCGCCGCCCTAGTGCTAAAAGGGCTTTCCCCCGGCGCCGCTCTCGTTTTCCTGTTGGCCGGACCGGCGACCAACACCGCCACCATGACCGTGGTCGCCAGGCATCTCGGCAAGGCGGCGACCGCCATCTATGTTGCCGCCATCGCCTTCGCCTCTCTCGGCCTCGGCTGGCTGGTCAACCGCCTGTATGCCTGGCTGGAGATCGACATCAGCCGTTGGGCCGACCATGCCGAGAGCGCGACGGACTCGGAACTGCACCTGATCTCGACGCTGATTTTACTCGCCCTGCTCGTTTACAACGCCTGGCCACGCCGCCGGTCGGGCGACTGTTGCCCTTTGTAATTTGTCTTCGGTCTGGTACTCTTTTCAGCAAGAGTTACCGAACCAACCAGACGAGGAGGG
>JAVVDS010000106.1:0-2857 GCA_032251295.1 Desulfuromonadales bacterium
AGCCCAAAAGTAACGATTCAGCATGCGAGGCTTCCCTCCAGGGAGAGGGAATGGCATCACCGCAGCAGAGTTGAGGTTTCCTTCTCCCCCGGGGAGAAGGTGGCCGAAGGCCGGATGAGGGGTGTTCATGCCGCGACAAGTCAGTTTGAGGCGATCCTCCTCGCAAAGAGCTGAATAGTTACGCCCAAAAAAGACTTTTCGCGGTTCCATCAGTCACGGATCTCGAAACGGGCGAATTCGCCGCAAAAGGGTTGCCAGTCGCAGGCGAGGCTGTCGACCCGGGCGGCCGGCGGTCCCCGGCGGCACCAGTCGATCGCCTGCTGCACCGCCGCCGTATCCCCTTCGAACAGCGCTTCGACGCTGCCGTCCCGGCAGTTGCGCACCCAGCCGGTCAGGCCGAGCCGGCGGGCGGTCTCCCGGGTCGACTGGCGGAAAAAGACGCCCTGGACCCGGCCTGCAATGCGCAGATGCGCTCTGCTGTCGTTCATGCCTGCTCCCATCCCGCAATCCTCTGCTGAAAGGTCTCTTCATCGATCACTTCGATGCCGAGGGTCTGCGCCCGCTCCAGCTTGCTGCCGGCGTTGGCGCCGGCGATCACCAGGCTGGTCTTCTTGCTGACTGAACTGGCGCTGCGGCCGCCGAGCCGTTCCACCAGCTCCTCGATCTCCTGGCGCGTCCAGTGTTGCAGCGTGCCGGTGATGACGATCGATTGCCCGGCCAGCGGACCGCCCTGGGCGACCACCGCCTCGGTCTGCGGTGCGAGGCCGCGGGCAGTCAGTTTGGCCAGCAGCGCCTGCTGCGCCGGGTCGCGGAAGAAGTCGACCACCGATTCCGCCACCTTGTCGCCGATCTCGTGCAGCCGTTTGAGCTGTTCCGGGTCGGTGTTGGCCAGCTGGTCGAGACTGGCGAAGTGGCGGGCGAGAAGTTTGGCGGTATGTTCGCCGACATGGCGGATACCGAGGGCAAAGATCAGCCGCGATAGCGGTCGGCTCTTGCTCGCCTCGATCGCCCGCAGCAGCTTGTTCGCCAGGGTGTTGCCCATGCGCTCCAGGGCGAACAGGTCGGCTTCGCTGAGGGTGTAGAGGTCGGCGACATCTTCGATCTTGCCGAGTTCGATCAGCTGGCGCAGCTGCTTCTCGCCGAGACCTTCGATATCCATGGCAGCGCGCGATACGAAGTGCTTGAGTCGCTCGATGGTCCGGGCCGGGCAGGCGCCGTTGCCGCAGCGCGGCACGACCTCGCCGGCCGGTTTGAGCACCGCGCTGTCGCAGACCGGACAGGCCGTCGGCAAGGGGACGGCGGTTTGCGAGCCGTCCCGCTCGGCGGTGAGCACCTTGACCACGTCGGGGATGACATCGCCGGCGCGTTCGACGATCACGTGGTCGCCGACGCGCAGGTCGAGGCGGGCGATTTCGTCCCAGTTGTGCAGGCTGGCCCGGGAGACGGTGACGCCGCTGACGTTGACTGGTCGCAGATGGGCGACCGGGGTGATGGCGCCGGTGCGGCCGACCTGCAACTCGACGCTTTCGACGACGGTGCGCGCCTGGCGCGGCGGGAATTTCAGGGCGATGGCCCAGCGCGGGCGGCGATTGATCTCGCCGAGCTCTTCCTGCAGGGCGAGCCGGTTGACCTTGATTACCAGACCGTCGATTTCGAAGTCGAGCCGGTCGCGGCGGGCCTGCAGGTCGGCAAAACAGGCGGCCACCTGGTCCGGGCCGGTGCAGACGCGGGTCTCGTCGAGATTGACCCGCAGCCCCCACTGGCGGAGCTGGGCGAGCAGGATGAACTGGCTGGCCGGCAGCGCCGCGCTGCAGCGGCCGACGCCGTAGCAGAAAATCTTCAGGGGACGGGTCGCGGTGATATCGGGGTCGAGCTGGCGCAGACTGCCGGCGGCGGCGTTGCGCGGGTTGGCGAAGGTTTTGGCGCCGGACTCTTCCTGGCGCCGATTCAGGGCCTGAAAGTCGACCAGATCGATATAGACTTCGCCGCGCACGTCGAGCAGCTCCGGGCAGCCGGGCTGAAGGCTGCGCGGCACGCTCTTCAGGGTCAGCAGGTTGGCGGTGATCTCCTCGCCGACCAGACCGTCGCCGCGGGTGCTGGCACGCACCAGGCGCCCCTGCTCGTAGGTCAGCTCGACAGCGACGCCGTCGAGCTTCATTTCGCAGGCGTATTCGAGGATGTCACTGCCGCCGAGAAAGGTCTGGCGCAGGCTGCGGTCGAATTCGGCAAACTCGTCAAGGTCGCGGGCGTTGCGCAGGGAGAGCATCGGCACCGTATGCCGCACCGGCGAGAAGGTACCCGATGGCCGGGCGCCGACCTGCCGGGTCGGCGAAGCGGCGCTGCCCAACTCCGGATGCTCGGCTTCGAGCTGTTGCAGTTCGCGGAACAGCCGGTCATAGTCGGCATCGCTGATCTCCGGTCGGTCGAGTTCATAATAGAGCCGGTTATGGCGCCGGATTTCGGTGCAGAGTTCCTGGTAGCGACGGGCAATGGCGGGGTCGGCCATGGGGGGATGTCTCCGGTACGGGGTTTGGTTGAATCAAGGTAATTGTGCATATTCCGGGACGAGAACGCAACGTCGTCGATCGCGGGACGCTAAACATCGCGTCGATCGTCGTCGAAAGGGGGGTCCGCCATCACGCTCCTTTCGGGTGCGAGTAAGACTGGCGTGACGAGCGCTGAACAGATGGTCCAAATTGTACCTGACGGTTAAAAACAGGCGTCTACAGCTCCTGTCGCGGAATTGTCCCGAACGGTTCAGTGCGGATTGGCGAGGGGAAGTGCACCGTGCGACGGTTCCGGCATTGTGTTTGCTGCGGCGCTCGGGTAGATTACTTTTGATTCGTTGATTCGTTGA
>JAVVDS010000107.1:0-2729 GCA_032251295.1 Desulfuromonadales bacterium
CTACTCCTCCGGGGGTCGGGGGAGTCGAGGATGAGGCGTTTGTGTTCGAAGAAGTGGCCAAGCCATACAGGACCGAAGTAGACGTTGAAGAGGCCCTGGTCAATCTCTTCGAGCCCGACGTGGTAACCGCCCAGCAGGGTGCTGACCAGAACGCGGTCGGTGTACCATCGGATGCCACCGTTGCGGGATACGAGGCGGGTCTCGAAGTGGCCTGGGTAGGTGACGGGCTGAAGGCTCTTCGGATAGGGACGCGGTGAGGGCTCGTAGAGATCGGCGGGAACGGCCCCATCGAGGGCCTCGTGTGGACGGATGTGGTTGTACTCGGTGCAGAAGTCGTTGAAGGCGCGCTGCTGGCAGCGGAGGTTGGCTCGCGGCGGCCGAGTGGCCCGGCGCTTGAGAACGAGATGCATATTCTCGTGCTTGCCGTTCTGCTGAGGACAACCAGGCTCGATGAGCTGAGGCAGGACGCCGAGCTGGATGAACCAGACGGAGAGGCGTGAAAGCCGGCCGAGGGTGTTGGTAGCGAAGGGCGTACCGTTGTCGGTCCGGATGCAGCGGGGCAGGCCGAACTCCTTGAAGAGCCGGGTGAAGACGGGGACAACCCCAACGGTTCTGACATTAGGGCGGCCGCGGCAGCCGAGGACGAAGCGGGAGTGCATGTCCTGGACGGTGAGTGGGTAGCAGAGCTCGCCGTCGCGGGTGGGAAACTCCCCCTTGAAGTCTGCGGACCAGGTGTCGTTGGGTTTGGCGGCGAAGGTGTCGGGCCGGCCTGGATGCCAGCGACGGACACGTTTGCGACGCCTGGCGACGAGGTCGTGGCGAAGGAGGATGTTGTGGACCGTGGTGCGCGACGGCAGGGGCAGGTCAGGCCGATGACGCTCGAGGTACCAGATGATCTTCTTGGCGCCGTAGTCGTCGTGGGCGCGTCGGACGTTGAGAATGGCCTCGACAACGTGGGGCGGGGTGGCCCAAGGGGAGCCCTTGGGTCGAGAGGACCGACCCGAGAGGCCAGGTTGGCCTTCAGACTCCCATCGCTCGAGCCACTTGTAGCCGGTGGGCCGGCTGATGCCGAAGCGCTTGCAGACGGCGCTGAAGCTCTTCAGGCTGCGCTGTACCTCGATAACGAAGCGTCTCCGTTCGTCCACGACATGGGTCTCCTCGAACGGCATCGGTCACCTCCTTTGAGGTGCCGACTGTAAACCATGTCTGTTGACTTAGCTGTAAACGAGGTCTCTTGATCGGACCCCAGCATCACATAACAAACAAGTTGCGCCTACGCCGCGCGATGCGCGGCTCCGGGGAACACCGGCGCAGGACATTGCGGGGTCGGGCAGCGTGCCGGATTGTATCGAAGAGTGGAGCCTCGTCGGGCGTGAAGGCGCGCCGGCGTCGCAACTTTAGAACGTTAGCGGCCATTAGACCCGCTGAGGTCGATTATGCTTGAGTGGATCGTGGCCGTCGTGGGGGCGGTGCTCGGAATAGTTGTGCTCGAGATCGCCGCCGAGCTCGCGTTTGCGTTCCTCTCACCTCTTCGGCGGTTGTTTGCGCCGCCGCACGGGGCCGTTGTTCTGGGAGTGACCTGGATTGTCGCGGTGTGGGCTACACTCCTAGGATGGGCGTTGGCGCAGACGCGTGCGACGCCAGGCATCCTCCTGGTCATCTTTTCGATCCCCGCGGCGCTTGTGGCAACGCTGGTGTTTCGTGATGTCGGGCGTGAGACTAGAGGTATGCCGCCCGTTCGCATGCCGTTACCAAAGATGCTCGCCATCAAGGGGCGTCTGGTTGCCGGCTCTATAGCGGTCATGCTTGGAGTGACGAGCATTCTCTCGGCATTGGCACTCGGTGCGGGAGGATGGCCGGCTGTGCTGGGCGCAGGGCTCATGGCCGTGTGGCTCGGATACGCGACTGTGACGGGCCGGTTTCCGAAGTCATTGGGCAAGATCTTCGAGATCGAGTAGGTGGACGGCCGCCGGATCGTGGATGCAGTGCGGCAGAGCTGCCGGCGGGTCCAACGGCGCCTAACATCGCGTTACTGCTCCGGGCGCTGCGCGCCCTCGCCCGCCGGGGTGACGCGTGGGCTTTGCCTCAGAGCTTCGGGCCGGCGGGACACTCGCTGCGCTCGCGTCAGCAACGCGGGAACGTTAGCCGCCATGCGAGAGGGCACATGAGCAAGGGCAACTGGCTGAAGGAAACGCACCTACGCGCATGGCGAGGATGGCGAAAGTTCTTCGTAATCTGGTTGGTTGTCACGATTCCCTTCGCCATATTCCGGATTGCCACTGGCGCAGTCGAGGCGATTCCGCTGGACGCCTTGTCGATCATCATCCCGATAGTGGTTGTGGCCACTTACTTAGGGGCCTTTGCTTTCGCGGCAATGGCGCCTCTTCGAACATCAAGAGCCGGTTATTACCTAGCTTGGGGGACAGCTGGAGCGCTGACCGCTCTTGCCTGCGTCGGGTTCGGTCAGGTCTGGATGTCGATAGCCGGAGAACCAAGACTCCCAGTGTGGGCTGTGTTGGCCGCTTTGCCGTCAGGAGCCTTTACTGGCGTGGCATACGGTTGGGAAGCAGTCCGTAATGGGTGGGCATCGCACGGCAGCTAACAACGCATTCACGCTGCGGATGCGTGCGCGCTCTGGCCCTGCGGGACCGCCACCCTTGTGGTGAGGAGAAGAGGCTGACGCTCACCGGGTGATCGTCGTTTCTTGAGCGCAGACGTTGATCAAGTGC
>JAVVDS010000108.1:0-2570 GCA_032251295.1 Desulfuromonadales bacterium
TGTCAAGGGTCAGCGTTATTGAGCAGTGCCGGGGTCACGGTTATTGAGCAGTTTGACCTTCGGTGTTCTCGGTTTGGTTGGTTGTCTGTGTCAGTGAATTCGGGCGCATCTTCTTGCGGTACGACTCTCCTTTCATAACGAAGTGATGAGCGTTGTGGGCCAGTCGGTCGAGAGCCGAGTTGGCCATCACCGGGTCGGGGAACAGTGCCAGCCAGTCGGCTGGTGGCCGGTTGGAGGTGACGATGATCGAGCCACGCAGATGACGCTCGGCGACGATCTCGTAGAAGTCCTCGGCCTGGGTCATGGTCATCGGCTTTAGGCCGAAGTCGTCGATGATGAGCAGGTCCGGGGCGAGCAACCGGCGCAGTTCGGCATCCCAGGAGTTGTCTGCTCGGGAGGCCTGCAAGGCGCGGAAGAGCTTGACCGCTTTGAGAAACAGGACCGATCGGCCGCTACGGCATGCGTGATGACCTATGGCCTGGGCCAGGTGGGTCTTGCCGGTGCCGGCAGGTCCGTAGAGCAGAACATGCTCGCGACGCTCGATGAACAGGCCGGTGGCCAAGTCGCGGATGGCGGCGGGGTTCAGGGCCGAATTGCCGGCGAAGTCGAACTCCTCCAGGGTCTTGGGCTCCTCAAAACTGGCGCGCTGCAGGCGCAGCCGAAGACTCTGGGTCTTGCGGCGCTCGATCTCGTCCTGCAGCAGAAGCTGGAGAAACTCCAGGTAGCCGAGCTGGTCCTGGCGAGCCTGCAGTAAACGAACATCAATGGTATCAAGCATGCGGCCAAGCTTGAGGGTCTTGAGCTGGCTGGTCAGGGCGGCGGTGACGCTCATCGGCACACCTCCTTGGCGGCAAAGCTCTCCGCCGGGTGGAGAAAGCCCAGAGCCTGTTCGGTCAACGGCGCCGGGCGCAGCTCCTGGGACGATTTCCAGTAGAGCGGAGTCCCGTTTTCCAGCACATGGGTCAGTCTGCGCAGTTCGGTGGCACCGAAGTGGAGCAGATAATCACAGGCCTCGTCCAGCCGCTGTGGGCCGTATTTGTCGGCCAATCGCAGCACCCCTTGTGCCTTGCGCAGGTTGCGGATGGCGTGGTCGGCGAGAATCTCCCCGACCATACGGGCCACATGAGGCCCGAGTTCCGCGGCCTTCTTGCGGCAATACGCCGGGTGGGCAAAGAGGAAGGCCTTGGCGGCGTCCGGGTAGTCGTTCTCATCGGTGCGCCAGGTGCCTCGCCGACTCGCCCGGGTGTGTGTCTTGATCAGAACATCGTCGCAGTAGATCTCGACCAGCCGCCGGGTCGCCCGCACCCACACCGTCTTACCGACGAAGCGGGTTGGCACCGAGTAGTAGCTGCGCTCGAAGACCAGGTGATGGTCGGGGTGGACCGTCGCCCCAGCCCAGGTCGGCGGGTCGAAGTGCTGCGCCGGCAAGGGCAGCAGGCTTCCCTGCTCCAACTCCTCAAAGCGTGTCATCGGCGCCTCGCAGGTAGTGCCGTGGATCTCTCGCCCGACCTGTTCGCGGCACCACAGAAGAGCCTTCTGGTTCAGATCGGCCAGATCGACATAGCTGCGACCGGCGACCAATTGCTGGCGTACTACCGGCACTTGGCGTTCTACCTTCCCCTTGTGCTCCGGGGTTGCCACCTTGGCCGGATCGGCTACAAAGCCGTAGTGACGCTCCAACTCGGCATACGCCCGGTTGATGGTGGGATCGTAGAGATCGGGGCGGATCACGCCAGCCTTGAGATTGTCGAGCAAGACCGTCCTGGGAGCCCCGCCGAAGAACTCGAAGGCGCGGACGTGGCAGTCGAGCCAGTTCGCCGAGTCCTGCTTCTCGACAAAGCGCACGAAACGGTGGCGGCTGAAGGAGAGGGTCAGTACGAACACCCACAACTGCCGCACCTTATCGCCGAAGCGCACCCGGGCGCTGCCAAAATCGACCTGGGCTTGCTGCCCCGGTGGTGTCTCGATTCGCACTGTCACACGTGGTGTAACCGGCGCCACAGTGCTTTGGATATAGCGTTTGATGCTTGGATAGCTGAGTTTCACCCCCTGTTCGCGCAGCAGGCGCCAGACTTGCTTCATGGTCATGTCCGGCTCCGAAAGCCAGGACCGTATCTGTTCCTGGTACGGCGTCAGTTGCCGGTGCGACGGCGATGACTGCACTGCCGGCTTCATGTCAGCAGCACGCATCGCCGCCAGTACTCGGGTGCGCTGGGCTTGGTCACCGTCGCGGCTCAAGCCATGTTTCTCCGCTTGTCGCAGATACTTGCGCACGGTCTGCCGGGATTGCCCGAGGCTGCGCGAGAGTTGGGAGATGGTGTGCCCCTGTTGCCAGCGGTACAATAATTCGTCGAGTTCGATCATGGGAATGGGTCTCCTTGCCATGGTGCCTCCTGTCAGGATTCAAATCCTGGCAAGGTAAACCACGGCGACTTGGGAGCCCACCGAAGATCACGGCGGGGTGCTCAATTACCCTGTCCCCGCCTCCGATAAAACTGCTCAATTAAGTTGACCCCGGGGTGCTCAATTCCGCTGACCCTGACCCGGGTCAAGGTGCTCAATTACCATGA
>JAVVDS010000109.1:0-2519 GCA_032251295.1 Desulfuromonadales bacterium
TCCGCCCCGCGCTCCCCCATCACCGTGATCACACCGCCCTCGGCACCCACTTTAAAAATCTTCTGCCACGCCATAAATCCTCCTTGTTCAGTGCCCCGGATATCGTTGCCGCCAGACATCGCCCTCGACAGAGCCGGTGAAGAGATCCCGTCCGACCGCTGTTAAGACGTTTCGCAGCTCAAGCGCCGCCAGCCAGTCCGGCGGAATCGCCCCGTCGCCCAGCAACGCGCCGAGAATGTTGCCGGTGATCGCTCCGGTGCTGTCGCTGTCGCCGTCGTGATTGACGGCAAGGCGCACACCGTAGGCGAAATCGTCGCCAGCCACCAAAGCGCAATAGAGAGCGATCGCTAGCGCCTCTTCACCGACCCACCCTTCTCCGAGGCGGCGAACCGTTGCCGGTGATGCCTTCTCCGCCGGGTCGACCGCCAGGCGCCGTGCGGCCAGCAGCGCCTGCAGAGTTTCCCCGTGCCCCGGACAATTGGCAAGCATGGCCAAAGTCTTGTCGAGAGCAGCCTCAAGAGTGTCGCCATCGATGATGCGCGTGATCAGCAGCGCCAGGCATCCGGCCGGCAGGTAGCCGGACGGGTGACCATGGGTTATCGCTGCCAACTCGCAGCCGACCCGGAATGCGTGCTCGTCGCGCTGCCGCGCATCGAGAAAAGCGCAGACGGAGGGCGACTGCACAAACAGTCCAACCGGGGCCATGCGCATCACTGCGCCACACCCCTTGCTGTCGTTGACCGGCCGCTGCATGGTGCCATACTGGTCCTGGCTCAAGGCAGCCAGGCAGGTTCCGCCCGGCGCACGCCGGTTGAACAGTTCAGGAACCGTGACCAGCCAGCCATCTTGCTGCACTTGCCCAACGCACTCCCCCTGCGTCAGCAGCCAGCGCCGCTAGGCGTACCAGGTGCAGGACGTGAATGACGGACCAATCCCTCTGTCCCGGGCCCGCGTGCCGGCGCGCAGCAGGCCCTCGGCGGTAAACAGCGTCATCTGCGTGTCATCGGTGATTTCGAACAGGCCGGCACCGTTCGGCACCGGATCCAGAATCCCCTGCGGTCCGAACTGCCGGCAAATCTCTGCCCGGTCGAGGAACTCAACCGGCCACCCCAGGGCATCCCCCGCCGCCCCGCCGAGCAGACACCCCGTGTAATGCGTGACCGCCCGCCGCCAGGAGCGTGGCCGGCAGTTCAAGACATACTGCTCCTGGACGGCCGTCTCGATGGTGCCAGGGCGGACTGCGCGCACGCGGCGGATCGCCTCGGCTGGGTCGACACCGAACTCGACCAAAAGGCGCGCCGCAATCGTACCGGTGCGCCCAAGGCCGCCACGGCAGTGCAGCAACACGTTGCCGCCGCCGGTCAGGCAGGAGATGATGCGCACCCCGGCCCGTTCCCAGTTCCGTTCAAACTCGTCATCCGGCACCTCCAGGTCGCGGATCGGCAAAAGCAGCCATTCGAAGGGCTGCCGGCGCATCGTTTCGGGGAACTGGGGCAGATCGAGCAACAGGAACTCGTGCGGTTCCATGAGTGTCACCACGACAGCCGGCTGCCAGGCGCGAATCGCCTCGAGGTCGAGATTCAGGTCGCGCCGCCATGGCCTGCCGAAAGCACTCTCCCCCTGTTTGCCGGGACAGAAGGTCATGCCGATCAGCCCGCCTGCCCCAGGAACGGGAAGTTCATCAACTCGCAACGGGTGTGTCACACTGGTACGGCTTGTGTCCATGGAGTACCCTCCCTACAGAAATATCTTCTGACCGCGGCGCAAAAACGTCTCAACGAATGCCTCTCTACTTATCATGCTGTCGTGCCATAACATGTCACACTGGCACACCAGACCGGTCGGCCGCTGGCCCGGACAGGGCAAACACGTCAGCGAATCTGAAAAACCGGTTCGGTCATGCGGGTGGCGTGGCAGCGCGGGCAACGGGACGGGCGGGTCAGGCGACTGCGCCCCTTGAACGAAAAGCCGCACTGCAGACATTCTGGACTGGTCATGGCCAGGGCCTCGCCACGGGCCGGCAGACTCCGGGCCAGGTGGGCCAGGTGATCGTATACGGCCTTTTCCGGCAGGCCGACCAGCTGCGACAGTTCGCGGGCGGTGCAGTCGCCCTGGCGCAGAACGGCGGCAAGAGCCTGACGAAGCGTTGCCTGGCGGGATGCGGGCGGTCGTGGTTCGGTCATGGCCACGATTCTAGCAGAACGCATCTGCGCCGCCGGGGTCTTGAAAAATCGGTTTCGATAGACTCCACAACAACCCGCCTTCAACACCCCGTCAGCCGCATTCAACCAGCTGAAAATCTCTCGCTGGCGAGTATGGCGATTCCCTGCCTGGAGAAGGTGCAGGGCGGTGGCAAGAGGCTGGATCGTCGACGATGAGTGGCGGGCGGAGAAGGTGGATTGATCTATCCTGCCCACCCTGTCAGCGCCGTGCTTCTGGTGTCTGAACGGATCCCGCAGGATAGCTATCCCGTTCGGAAACCCGTGCCAAACGGCCGGGCTTTGGAAAGAAACCTGGCA
>JAVVDS010000110.1:0-2482 GCA_032251295.1 Desulfuromonadales bacterium
ACCACGCGATATCGTCCACGCACGAGCAGGGGGAGGTGTCGGCATGGCCCGCCGGAACAGATACACGTTCGCGTGGCCGGAGCAGGCGGCACGGTGCCGGGAGGAGCCGGACAGGTGGCATCGCGTGGGACCGTACGGCGCCGGCCCGTGGTCGAGTATGCACCGTGCGAGGCGGCAGCACTTGCGCGTGGCTTATGAGAACAGCGGCGGCGATTGGTGGCTCTGGGTCGCGGCTGATGAGCGGGCTGGCGCCCCGCCGCCATGCGCGACGGTGACACGCGGCGGTGATGCGGCCGCGCCGGGCAGGGAATACACGCTGGACGATTTCACCGCGCCCTGTCTGCCGTACGGCCGCACGTTGGTGGACGGCCGCTTGGTGCTCGTCATGACAGACGGCAACGGCCACCTGATCGAGGTCGACTTGTGACACCTCCGGGCCGCTACTGGATCAAGCTCGCACCCGACATCTGGACGCACGCCGCACTGCCGTCGCCCCGCCACGTGATGCTCTGGGTCTACCTGCTGTGCCACGCCCGCCGGTCCGGCGACTATGCGGGCGTCGTAGCGCAGAGCGTGCGCCAGCTCGGTGCCGCGACCGGGATCCCCAAGAGCATGGTCGCGGGAATGCTACGCGGGTGGGAGGCGGACGGCATGATTTCGTGGGACACAACCCGGACACAAGCCGGACGCAAACCCGGACGCATAAGGATAAGCAACTACAAGACATGGCAACGAACCCCGGACACTCGCCCGGACACAAGCCGGACACAAGCCGGACAACTTATTAGAAAGAAAGACCGAAAGAGTGAACTGCATCCCCCTGAAGGGGGTCAGTTCGAGATGCAGAATGGCGCGCTCGGCTCGGCAATCCCCGAGCTGATCGCCTACCACAACGAGCAGGTGCGGCGCGTGAAGCCGAGCGCGACCGGGTTCCGGGCCAGGCGGTACGACGCGCTGGCGAAGCGCATGCTGAAGCGCGGCTACACGGTCGAGCAACTGCGGCTCGCGAGCAGGCGGCTTGCGGACGATGTGGGCCGGTGGCCGGAACGTGCCAGGTACATATCGCCCGACTATGCGTGGGGCGAGCGCCACCTCGAGCGGTGGCTGAACGACGACGGGAGGGCTGGTGGAACATCGATCTGGGACCAGACGTGAATGGGGCGAGGGACTGCCGCGCCCCACACAGCCGAGCGATATCGAGGACTACCGCCGTGCGGAAGCCGCACCGTTCGACGGCGTCCCGACGATGCTGCCGACCTGGAACGCGTGCTGTGGCGATCTAGGCAAGCGTGCCGGGCTGGCGCGCGGATGGATGGTTACTGTGGGCGGCGGGCCGGGCAAGCGGAAATCCATGTTCGCGTGCAATATGACGGCGCATGCGCTGGAGAAGGGACTGCGCGTCATGTACTTCAGCGGCGAGCTGCCGCGCCGGTCGATTCTCAAGCGGGTCGGCCTGTGCATGGCGGCTGGTGTCGGCTGGAGCATGGCAGAACACGACCCGCACTGGATCGACGATGTGGCGAGCGGCCTGCGCCATCTCGCAGTGAACGACGTGCGCGTGCGGATCGAGTCTGACGAGGTGCTGACCGCCATCGAGCGGTGGGGGCCGGAATACGATCTCGTGGTGCTCGACTACATGCAGCAGACACTCGGCAGTGCGGTCCACACAGCGGACGAGATCAAGACGGTAGCGGAGGAAATGAAAGGCGCGGCGCTACGGCACGGGTTCGTGGCGGTCATTGTGTCGCAGCTCACACGCGACGTGCAGCGTGACGGGTCGGACATGCCCGGCCTGTACGGGCTCGCGGGCGGGTCTGCGCTGGAGCGCCACTCCGATCAGGTGGTCATGTTCGGCACGGCCGTGCGGCGCATACCGGCCGGCGATCTGGACCAGTACCGCACGTGGGTCGGGCTCGAAAAGGTGAGGGACGGCCAGCCGGCACGGATCCCGGTCGTGTGGGATTCGCACGGCCCGCGCATCCGCGAGGGCGGCGAGATCGAGTGGGAGGAATGGCCGGAGGAGAAGCAGCACGCACGGCGCATGCGGAGTGTGCCGAAACGGGTCACGGGAGGCATGGAATGAGCGTGAAGAGCACGCGGATAGGCAAGGCGTTCGAGCGGCGCATCGCGCGCGACCTGCGCGCGGCGGGCTACGAGGCGGCTCGGAACCTGGAGGAGGTCCGGTCCGGCAACAGCGGTGACGTGGTGAACGATGCCGGGCTCTGCATCCAGTGCAAGTCATACGCCAGGCGGGCACCGTGGCGAGCGGCCATGCGCGAGGCGCTGGAGGCGGCCCGTGCAGGCGAGGTGGCCGTTGCCGTGACGCACGAGAACAACAACGACACATACGCGCACCTGCTCTGGTCCGACCTCGTGTCGCTGCTTGAGCGTACCCGGCAATAGCCCCCTTGCGCAGGCTACTGCGTATGCGTATAGTCATAGCAGGAGGGGGAGACTGTGCTTCATCGTAGCAAAAGGGGGG
>JAVVDS010000111.1:0-2430 GCA_032251295.1 Desulfuromonadales bacterium
GACGGCGCCATCAGCAAGGCGGCGACCTGGTGGCCAAGCCGGTCTGCCGGAGCCGCCGGGCGAATCCCCAGAGGAAAGGTCACCAGCCGCAGGAGCCAGGCGACCGGGCGGTTGGGGAAGTTGCGGAAGAATTCAGCGAAAGCGGTCTCGATCACCCGGACACTTTCGGCACAGCTCCACTCCACCAGTGGTTGTTCCTCTTCGGGTCGGTCATGATCCTCGAACTGTTTGACCACCGCCGAGGCCAGATAGAGGTTGGAGAGGATATCGGCGAGCCGGCCGGAGAGCTTCTCCTTGCGCTTCAGATTGCCGCCAAGCACCAGCATGGCGGTGTCGGCGGTCAGGACAAAGGCGCTGCTCAGCCGGGTGAGGCGTTGCAGAATGCGCCGGTTCGGCCCGTCCGGCACCGTCAGCAATCGGCCACCGGTCAAACCGGAGATCAACGTCCGCACGCCGGTGCTGATGGTGAATCCGACATGCGCGAAGAAATTCTCGTCGAAGGCGCGCAGTCCGGCGGTACGGTCAGGATCTCCTACCGCCTGCATCTCCTTGAGCACGTAGGGATGGCTGCGGATCGCCCCCTGGCCGAATACGATCAGGGTGCGGGTGAGGATGTTGGCCCCCTCGACGGTGATGCCGATCGGGATCGCCTGATAGGGACGACCCAGCAGGTTGCGCGGGCCGAGGCAGATACCGCTCCCCCCCTGCACGTCCATGGCGTCGTTGAGCACCTGGCGCATGCGCTCGGTGGCGTTGTACTTGACGATGGCGGAGAGCACGGCCGGTTTCTCACCACGATCGACCGCCGCGCAGGTCAGGCTGCGGGCGGCTTCCAGTTGATAGGTCAGACCGGCAATCCGTGCCAGAGCCTCTTCGACCCCTTCCATCTGACCGATCGGAATGCGGAACTGGCGGCGGATGCGGGCATAGGCCCCGGTAGCCCGGCAGGCGAGTTTACCGGCCCCGGTGCTGAGTGCCGGCAGGGAGACGGAGCGACCGACGCCGAGGCTCTCCATCAGCATGCGCCAACCCTGCCCGGCGCGTTCGGCACCGCCGATGATCCAGTCGAGTGGGATGAATACGTCCTTGCCCCAGTTCGGACCGTTCATGAACGGCATGTCCAACGGCACATGGCGGCTGCCGATGATAACCCCCGGCGTGGCAGTTGGAATCAGGGCCAGGGTGATGCCGAGTTCTTCGCGGTCACCGAGCAGGTGCTCCGGATCGGAGAGTTTGAATGCCAGGCCGAGCAGGGTCGCCACCGGCCCGAGGGTGATGTAGCGTTTTTCCCAGTTGAGGCGGATGCCGACCACCTCCTGCCCCTCGAAGGTGCCCTTGCAGACCACGCCCCGGTCGGGCATGGCCGCCGCGTCGCTGCCGGCTTCCGGACCGGTGAGGGCGAAGCAGGGGATCTCCTCACCCTTGGCCAGTCGCGGCAGGTAATAGTCCTTCTGTGCCTCAGTGCCGTAATGCAGGAGCAGTTCAGCCGGGCCGAGGGAATTGGGCACCATGGCGGTCACCGCCGCCGTGATGCTGCGGCTGGCGATCTTCATGATCACCGCCGAATGACCCAGGGCGGAAAAGCCGAGGCCACCATACTCAGGGGGGATGATCATGCCGAAGAAGCGCTGCTCCTTGAGGTACTGCCAGACCTGCGGCGAAAGATCCCGGTCGAACTCGACAATCTGCCAGTCGTCAAGCATGCGGCAAAGTTCTTCCACCGGCCCGTCGAGGAAAGCCTGCTCGGCGTCAGTCAGGGTCGGCTTTGGGAGGTCGAGCAGCTTTTGCCAGTTCGGGTCACCGCTGAACAGCTCGCCGTCCCAGCCGACGGTGCCAGCTTCAAGGGCTTCTCGCTCGGTGTCGGATAGCGGCGGCAGCATGCGCTGGAACAGGCCGAACAGCGGCCGGGTCAGCAGGTTCAGCCGCAAGGGGCGAAGATTGAGGACCAGAGCGAGAACAGTCGTGGCGCCGACCAGGCCCAAGAGCACGCCGGTCGGGACACAGAAGGCATAGCCGATTGCGGCGACGGCGATGACCAGAGCCACAGACCAGAGCCACAAACTGGCGCGAAAATAAGCCAGCCCCAAAAGCACCCCAACGGTAATAGTAATGATCATGACATCCTCTCTTTCATGGCCCTCGCCACATTCAATCGTCAATCAAAATGATGTCAGCTGTTCCTGACAGGTATTCTCTCCCCCGGCACCAGGGTATTCTTTCGTTCTCGACGTTTCAGAACATGCGCCATGGAAAAACCGACGGCCAGAAACATCAGGGACAGGCCAATAATGAGGCCACGATGCGCGACCCCCGAAGCGACGGTCCCGCCCAACAATACGAAGCCGATCAATGACGGCAGGATGCCGAAAAACGTACCGAGCGCGAAGTCCCGCTGGCGCACCGCCGTCAGGCCGCAACCGAAATTGACCG
>JAVVDS010000112.1:0-2391 GCA_032251295.1 Desulfuromonadales bacterium
CGAGGAGGTCCCGCGTCTGCTTGGCGGTGAGTGGGTCGCGCATCCAATCGTCTAGAACCAACAGGTCAATCCGCGCCAGGGTGTGGAGCAGGCTGGGATAGGAGCCGTCAGCCTGGGCGTGAGAGAGTTCATCCAGGAGCCGCGAGGTGCGCACATAGCGCACCGTGAGGCGCTGACGACACGCCGCCTGGCCCAGGGCGCAGGCAAGGTAGGTCTTGCCGGCACCGGTGGGCCCCAGGACGATGGCATTGAGGTGGTGGCGTACCCACTGGCTATCCGCCAGCTCAAGCACCAGCCGCCGGTCCAGGCCCCGGGCGGGAGAGAGATCCAAATCCTCGATACACGCCGGTTGGTGGAAGCGGGCGGCTTTGAGCAGCCGCTGGTGCCGGTTGTTTTCCCGGCGGGTCCACTCGCGATCGACCAAGAGGCCCAAGCGGTCTTCGAAGGCGAGTTCGCCGTAGTGGGCCATCTCGCGTTGTTCCATGAGGGCTTGGCAAAACCCGGTCAGGCGCAGGGCGGAGAGTTTGTCCAACAGGGGTTGTCTGAGCATGAGAAGTCGATCTCCTTTCATTCGAAGTAGTCCGCACCGCGGACGTTGGGATGGGCGGGTTGGGCGTCTGGGGTGGTTTCGGAAAGGTCCAGTTGGAGTTGGTCGAAACGGCTGTCGAGGATGTTTTTGATGCCCCGGTAGTGGGAGATGCCGCAGGCGGCGGCGCGCACGCAGGCGGCCTCCAGACGCGCCTCGGTGGTGCGCTTGGCTAGCCCCAGGATGCCCAGGCAGGAGCGGTAGGCCTGCTCGGGATGCACCTTGGCGGCAAGCCGGGTCTGGATCACCTGGCAGGTGGCGGGGCCGATCTTCTGTGCCCAGGCCAGGAAGCGCGCGGGCGTCCAGTCCAGATAGCCTTGGTGCTGTGGCGGGCGATGCTCGTCGAGGGTGTAGTAGCCGTGCTGGGTATAGTGACGCCGGTGGGAGGCGACCCGCTGGTGTTTGCAGAAGAACTCGAGGGTCTGGACGGTGGCACGTACCTGGACCTGCGCACGCACCAACCGGTAGGGCACCGAGTAGTGGTTGCCGTCGAAGGCCACATGGTAGTCGGGACCCACGGTGGCGGTTTTGAAGGTGGCAAACTCGTAGGGATGGTCTGGCAACGGCCGCAGCGCCGGGCGATCCAGGGACTCAAATAGCTCCCAGCGACTCGCCCCCAGGTGCGCCATGGGCCGTGCGTTGAGTTCGTCGAGGAGAGGGGCGATGGCGGTGTTGAGCTCCGCCAGCCCCACGAACTGCCGATCACGCAGGCGTGCCAGGATCCAGCGCTCAGCAACCTGCACGGAGACCTCCACCTTGGCCTTATCCCGCGGTTTGCGCACCCGCGCCGGGATCACTGCCACGCCGTAGTGGCGGGCGAAGTCCTGATAGGTGGGGTTGAGTTCGGGTTCGTAGCGGCAGGCTTTGGTGGTGGCGGAACGTAGGTTGTCGGGCACCACCACCGCGGTAACCCCACCAAAGTACGCGAAGGCGTGGACATGGCCGTTGATCCAGTGGGGCAGCTCTTGGCTCCACTGGGCCTCGACGTAGACGTAACTCGAGGCCCCCAGGGTGGCGACGAACAGCTGGGCTGGGTGGGGGTCGCCGCTGTCTGGGTCGATCACCTCGCGGGTGTGGCCGGCGTAGTCCACAAAGCACTTCTCGCCGGCCGTGTGGGGCATCCGTAGGGTCGGGTGCAACTGCCCGGACCAGGCGGCATAGAGCTCACAATAGCGGCTGTAGCCGTAGCCGTCGGGGTGCTCGGTGCGGTACTCCAGCCACAGCAGACGCTTGGTAACGCCCTTGCGGGTGAGCTCGGCACGGACCTGGGACCAGTCGGGCAGCGGCGCAGCGGTTGCGGGAGGATGCTCCGCCCCTGCGGTGTCCGCGTACAGGCGGCGGTTCAGTTGCTCGTCATCCAGGCCCTCTGGTAGGGGCCAGCCCAACCCGGCCGTCGTAGCGCGCTGCACACACTCGTACACCGCCCCGGCGCTTTGCGAACAACTCTGGGCAATGGCCCGGTAGGACAGCCTGCAGTCGAACCGCAGGCGCAGGACTTCTCGAATCTTTCGCATGGACAACCGTTTCTGAGCCATCGCCTTGCATCACCTCCCCAGTCGTGTGGACAAAGGGGGTGACCATGACAGCTCGCGTGAAGGTTATCCAGCGTCGATTTCGCGAGTATCTACCGCAGGTTCCCGTGCATTCCGGAGCATGCTGAACGGCCATTCCGGGCATGCTGAACACCGATTCCGATCGCGGGGCACCAATCATTCACCATGGCATCGGAATCCGTGTTCAGCATCCGTTGGAACCCGTGTTCACCATGGATCGGAATCGGTGTTCACCTTGGACCGGAATACGCA
>JAVVDS010000113.1:0-2330 GCA_032251295.1 Desulfuromonadales bacterium
GTAAGCGGTCATTTGAGGCCGTTCTTCCCTACGCCTGATTGGTTGGCTAATCTGCCCCTGAACTCAACAAGGAGCAGATCATGTCCAAAACCACCCGTACCCGCCGGACTGCCGATCAGTGGCGCACGCTGATTGCCGAGCAAGCCGACAGCGGAATGAGCCAGGAGGCTTTTTGTAAGCACAGGCGATTGGCGCTGAGCACGTTCGCCAACTGGAAGCGTCGACTGACATCTGAGCCGGTCGTGGAAAATGAACGCGCACCCGATCCGTCCCGGTGGATCGATCTGGGCAGCCTCGGTGCGGAGCGAGGAAGTTCCGGCTGGGACATCGAGCTGGATCTCGGCGATGGTGTTTGTCTCCGGTTGCGGCGCGGCTGATGTTTTTCCCGGAGGACCGTGTCCGAGTCTGGCTGTACTCGCGTCCGACCGACATGCGCAAGCAGTTTGACGGCCTGGCGGCACTGGCGCGCAACCAGCTCAATGAAGATCCGATGAGTGGCCACTTGTTTGTGTTCATCAACCGACGACGGACCTACATGAAGGTGCTGTACTTTGATCGTGGTGGTTACTGTCTTTGGTGCAAGCGACTGGAGCAAGGGCAGTTCAACTACAACAGTCAACGCGGCGATAAGCAGGCCTTGAGCTGGACGGAATTGAAGCTGTTGCTTGATGGTGTCGAAGTGCAAAAATCGCGTCAGTTCAAGCGCTATCGGCATTCGTCCGATGCATCATCGCGGTATAATGCAGCCCATGCTTGAAGCGGCATCAAACAACGATATCACTTCGCACGAGTATGCCCGGTTGCGTAGTGAAAATGACGCCTTGCGAGAAGAGCTTCAATCGGTCAAGACACAGCTTGCCTGGCTCCAACGCCAGGTCTTTGGCCGCAAGTCAGAAAAGCGTGTGATCGACCAGCCGTCGCACAGCGGGCTGCTGTTCGATGCGCTGCCAGAGTCGGACAAGCCAGCACCTACCGAACAGGTTAGCTATACCCGCCGCAAAGGGTCGAAGGACCGGGGAGATGCGGTCACGGACACCGGTCTTCGCTTCAACGACGAGGTCCCGGTCGAGGTGATCCATGTCAAGGATCCGGACGTCGAGGCGATCCCGGCAGAGCATCGCGAAGTGATCGATGAGAAGGTCACGCGTCGACTGGCCCAGCGACCCGGAAGCTACGTGGTCCTGGAGTATCGCCGGCCGGTGGTCAAGGACAAGCGCGACGAGCGCATTCACACCACGTCAGCCCCGGCCAATGTGCTCGAAAACAGCTTTGCCGATGTCAGCTTCCTGGCCGGCATGCTGATCGACAAGTTCTGCTACCACCTGCCACTGTACCGCCAGCATCAGCGACTGGCCATGTGCGGCATCACGGTCAGCCGCAGCACCCTGACCCAGCAGGTCGAGCGGGCCATTACACTGCTCAAGCCGATCTACGACGCCCAACTTGAACACATCCTGTTGTCGAAAGTGCTCGCGATGGATGAGACGCCGATCAAGGCGGGCAGATCCAGGCCGGGCAAGATGAAACAGACCTGGTTCTGGCCGGTCTACGGACAGGCCGATGAAGTCTGCTTCATCCACTCCCCCAGCAGGGGCAGCCAGGTCGTGGTCGACGCCTTGGGCGAGCACTTCGATGGCACGCTGGTCAGCGACGGCCACTCGGCCTATACCCGCTATGCCGAAAGCCGCCCCGCGGTGACCCATGCCAACTGCTGGGCGCATGCCCGGCGCAAGTTCGACGCGGCGCTGAACGACGAGCCCAAGGCCGCCGGCCAGGCGCTGGAACTGATCGGTCAACTCTACCGGGTCGAGGAGCAGATCCGGAAGAAGAACCTGCACGGTCAACCGAAGCTCGACTGGCGGACCCGACACAGCCTCCCGGTCGTCAAGGAGTTCTGGGCCTGGTGCGATCAGCAGCGCCAGCGCATGGACCTGGCCAGGTCCAGCCCGCTGCTCAAGGCGCTGGGCTATGTCAATGGGCGTCAAGCGGCGCTGGAGGTGTTCCTGGGCGACCCGGACGTGCCGATCGACACCAACCACCTGGAACGGGCACTGCGACCGATCCCGATGGGGCGCAAGAACTGGCTGTTCAGTTGGTCGGAGGTCGGGGCTAGCCATATCGGCGTGATCCAGAGCCTGCTGGTCACCTGCCGGCTACACGACGTCAACCCCTACACCTACCTGGTTGATGTGCTGCAGCGGATCGACCAGCACCCGGCCCGTCGAGTCGACGAGCTGGTGCCCCGCGTCTGGAAAGAAAAGTTCGCCGGCCACCCGCTGGTATCAGACCTGCAGAGGGCTGGTCAATAACGGTCTCGAATGACCGCTTAC
>JAVVDS010000114.1:0-2129 GCA_032251295.1 Desulfuromonadales bacterium
CCCGATCCCGATCCCGATCCCGATCCCGATCCCGATCCCGATCCCGATTTCGATCGCGATCCCGATCCCGATTTCGATCACCAGACAGGCCGCAACGAAACCGGGCGAGGCAGCGCCTCGCCCCTACTCAAACAACTTCCGTCACCCCCTCCACCTGCAACAGCTCCCGCCGCAACGCTGTCCGCGCCTCGATTTCGCCGTGCACCAGGTGGATCCGTGTCGGGCGCTTGCGCATCCGTTTGATGAAGTTGACCAGGTCGCGTTGATCGGCGTGGGCCGAGTAGCCGGGAAGGGTGCGGATTGTCGCGCGGATCGGGTAGCGCTCGCCGTCGAGGACCACGTAGCCGCCGCGCGGCCCGTACTGCTGAATCGCCCGCCCCGGTGTGCCGACCGCCTGGTAGCCGGTAAACAGCACGTCGGTGCGTGCATCGCCGAGCAGCGCCTTGAGGTAGTTGACAATCCGCCCGCCGCTGCACATGCCGGAGGCGGCAATCACCACGCACGGCCGGTTGGCGCCGCGCAGGGAGTCGACCAGCCGTTGATGATCCTGGTGGCTGTCGATGGTCAGGAGCTGGTCGAAGGCCAGCGGCCGGCGCCCCTCTCTGAGGCGAACATGGGCCTCGGCGTCCCAGAAGCGCTGCAGCTGCCGGTAGAGAGCGGTGAAACGGCTGGCTAAAGGCGAATCGAGAACGATCGCCAGGCGCGACCAGTCGAGAGCGGCTGACGGTTGCTGCCGTTGGCGATGGATGATCTCCTCCAGTTCGTAAAGCAGCTCCTGGGTGCGGCCGATACTGAAGGCCGGCACCAGCACCGCACCGCCGTCGCGCAGGGCATGCTCGATCGCCTGCTGCAGGCCGCGTCGCCGCTCAGCGCGTCTCTGGTGACGCCGGTCGCCGTAAGTCGCCTCCAGCACCACCAGATCGGCGCCGTAAGGCGAGCGCGGCGCCGGCAAAAGCGGAGTGTACGGCGCGCCGAGATCGCCGGAAAAGAGCACCTGGCAGTTGCGCCCCGGCCGGTCGCTGTAAAGCTTGCACTGGACATAAGCCGAGCCGAGAATATGCCCGGCCGGCTGCAGGCGGATCGCCAGCTGCTGCCCGCCGGCCGTGGCGATCTGCTGCCAGGCGCCGTAGGCGAGTGGGCGCAGCCGCTTCTCCACCACGCGCAGAAAACGCTCGATCAGCTCACGGTCACGGGTCAGGCCGACCGCAACCGCGTCCTGCAGCACCGTCGGCAGCAGCGCCGCCGACGCCTCGCTGCAGTAGATCGGCCCGCGAAAGCCGGCCGCCAGCAGCCACGGCAGCCGGCCGACATGGTCAAGATGCACGTGGGTCAGGACCAGACCGAGCAGCTTCTCGACCGGAAAATCGATCGTCAGCGGCCGGTCGGCGTCTTCCCCCTGGTACAGGCCGCAATCGACCAAAAGGCCGCGGCCGTTCGCCAGGCGCAGTTCATGGCAGGAACCGGTGACGCCGGTCGCGCCGCCGTGGTGGAGAATAGTGAAGTCGGTTTCGAGCATGGGAGGGGCCGTTTAATTGTTGATGCGTTGATTCGTTGAATCGTTGAATCGGCCTGCCCGCCGTAGCCTTGGCGAAGGCGGGTTGAATCGTTGAATTGTTGATTCGTTGCATCGTTGGGGACTGTTTCGGCAGTTCACGCGGCCCCGGTTCTGAGTCGGTATGTCGAGGCTGAGAATGTCCGAAACGAATCAACTATCACCGGATCAACAACACAAACTTGATGCTTTCGCAGAAAGTCCAAAATCGGATGGCTAAGCAAAAAACACCGTAACTGTTCAGCTTTTCGCGAGGAGAATCGCATCAAACTGACTTGTCGCGGCATGAATACCCCTCATCCGGCCTTCGGCCACCTTCTCCCCGGGGGAGAAGGGAACCTCAATTCTGCTGCGGTGCTGTCGTTCCCTCTCCCTGGAGGGAGAGGGTGCCCGTAGGGCGGGTGAGGGGGAAGCTTCGCATGCTGAATAGTTACAAAACACCAAATGCAAGGCGCGCAATTGTCGAGCAATGAGGCGTAGTTCCATACGTCGAAGCAGCGAGATGATTGTGGCAACGCAGCCGTTGGTGAGTTTTTGCGACGCCATCAAACTGTAATGAGCAGAAACTAACATAACC
>JAVVDS010000115.1:0-2127 GCA_032251295.1 Desulfuromonadales bacterium
CCACAGGCAGTTCGACAAAGGGATAAAAATCGGGCTCCGGCTCGATCTGTACCTGCTCCAGGTACTCCTGGGTCCTGGCCTGCTGGGCCTCAAGATAGGCCTGGGCCTGGCCACGCATCGCCTCCGAGGCGGCGTGACTGGCCTCCAGCAGCGTGCGGATGCCGGAAAGTTCTTCACGGATGCCGGACAGGTGATCGCAGAGCACCCGCAGCACATACTGCTGTTCGCCGGAATCGGTCTGTTCGATGGTGGCCTGCAAGTCGGCGGGTTCTTCGGAAATCATGGACAACCTCCATTACATGCCGACGTTGGCGGGTTGGGATTGATAGCTCATGGCGTTGACCGGCGTCACTGTCCCGGTCGCGCCGTCTATTTCGAACACGGTCCAGACCGTGCCCGGGGCGTTGGGAACGGTGAAGGTCTGCTCACGGCCATCGCTCAGGAACACTTTCACCGATGCTCCCGACTGCGCCAGGCCGGTGCTCGGATTGGCGTTGCGGTTGGTGTAGTCGTGGACCGCGTAGCGGTAGACGCCGGGGATGAGCCGATGGATGGTGATGGTCTCCGGCCCGTAGGAACTGGTGTCGTCCACGTCCAATTCCGCCGCCTCGTTTTCGATGGTGTGGGAATAGAACACATGGAACCTGCCGCCCGATGGCGTCGGTCCGGTGAGATGGGAATCGAGATCCCGGGGGTTGAGCCCCCACTGCAACACGATGCGGGCGACCTGGCCGTCGAGCTCGGGCGAGAGAACGATCTGGATGTCGCCGGAGGTGTTGGGGTCGGCGTTCACCCAGCCATGCCAGGCGATGTATCCCGGCGCGGTGACCTCCACGTAATAGAACCCCTCGGGCACGGTCAGCTCGAACCCGCCATAGGCGTTGGCAAAGGTCTGGAACGCCGCCGGGCCGGTTTCCGAGCGGCGGAATTCGATCAGCGCGTTGCCGACGCCGCTGGTGTTGAGGGCGTTGACCACCATGCCGCTGAGGAAGACCGATGCTCCGCTGGCAAAGTCCGGGTGGTCGGCGAACCAGGACGGATCGCGGACCTCCACCAGAACATGGCGGAGGCTGTCCCGGACCGAGGATCGCCAGACCATGAGCACGGCGTTGCCGATGGTCCAGCCGCAGCGAATGACACCGTCCGGCCCGATCTCCGCGACCTCCGGATTGCTGGAGGCAAAGACCGGGGCGTCCACGTCGCCGCGCAGGGAGAGCGGAACCCGTTGCTCGAACTCGCCAGCGGAGAGGCGGATGGAGCGAGGCTGAACCTCCCAGTGGCTGTAGTCTGGCGCGGTATCCGTCATGAAGGAACCTCCACCGGTGCGGAGACGCCGCCGCCATAGACCTCGACCTGGACGTGACGCAGGCTGAGCCGCTCGGGCGAATCCCAGACCAGGATCATGGCCGCCCCGGGAACGAAGCCGCACTCGACATTGCCGTCCTCATCGACACTGGCCACGTCGGGATTGGACGATTCGAACACCGGCGCTTCGGGTAGACCACGGATCGAGAGCGGAATGCGCTGGACGAATGGGGATCGCGAGACCCGGATCAGTTTCGGGAAGACATCCCAGTAGTGCGGTTCCTGCGGCTGTTCGAGATTGTTCATCGCGTCCCCCTCAGTTGTCGATGGTGTCGGGACTGCCGGTGACGATGATGGCTCCGCAGGCGGTGATGTCGCCGATGCGGGCGTTGGGCAATCCTTCGGTGATGGTGTCGAAGCTGCCGGTCACGATGGGCGTCACGCCATGCCCCGGGATGGGACAGACGTGCAGATCCCCCATACGGGCCGCCGGCATGCCGTTGTCCAGCGTCCGGCTCGCCCCGGTGATGATGACGCCGCCGTGACTGCTGATGTCGCCGAGTCGCGCCTGGGAGCTCATGGGTTCACCTTCAGCAACAGATGGATCAGAAAGCCGACGAGTCCGCCGATGGTGCTGCCGATGGTCAACACCAGGCCGACGATCTTCCACATGGTCTCGGTCCCCATCTTGGAGCCGACCCGGGCATGCAGCCGGTCGATCTCCTCGGCGTGCCGGTGCAGATCGGAATAGATCGAGCGGACCAGCACCTCGACGTTTTCCTTGTCCGATTTCTTCTCGATTTCGCGCTCGATCTTCTCGAG
>JAVVDS010000116.1:0-2118 GCA_032251295.1 Desulfuromonadales bacterium
AACGCGTAGGGGCGACCCGTTGGGTCGCCCTCGGTTGTTCCCGCCGTGCCGTCCTGATTGTTCCGCCACGGCATGCGGTCGACCACCAGATGAGACCGCAACGAAACCGGGCGGGGCAGCGCCTCGCCCCTACGATTCGTGGCATGGTAAATGGTTGATTCGTAGATTCGTTGAATCCGCCTGCCGGACCTTCGCGGTAGGGGGCACGGCGCGCCGTGCCCCTACAATCATTCACATCCTGTCCAGATGGTCAGTTCGGATTGAACGCGCAGCAATTCGAGGTCGTTGGTCACCAGCCCTGAACATTGTTCATGGAGAGCTGTCGCCACGTGGATCGCGTCCGGCGTGCGCAGCCCGTACCGGGCACGCAGTCGGGCAGCGAGGATCGCAATGTCATTGGAGAGCGGGACAATTTTCAGGTGGGGAAAGCCTTGTAAAACGTCGATCAGATGGGTGGCCACTGGTGTTGCCTGTTCACGATAAGCAGGGACGAGCAGTTCGGTCAGTACCAGGCTGGCCATAACGGCATGCAGGCTACCCTCCTCGATGCGCTGGAAGAGAGTCTTGGCTGCCGGATAGTATTGCGGGTGGCGTTCCAGAAAGTACACCAGAACAACCGTGTCTACGGCGATCAGCGCCTCATCGGGGATGTTGCGCCAATGCAGCGTCGGCTCCGGCGTGGTCAACGGTCCCATTGGTCTTTGTCCCGCGACAGCTCTCCGGCATAATCTCGCCAGACGGGTGAAGCGCAGGTGTCGAGGGCATCGACAAACCGACCGGTGACTTTACGAATGGCGATCAGGTCGCCCTGCTGGGTAATCTCCAGGGTGTCACCGGGATGGATGTCCAGATTCCGTCGAATTGCTGTCGGCAGTGCAATTCGTGATGTGCTGCTGAGTCGAGCCAACGGCATGATGGCCTCCCACGGATGTTTTGGCGAGCGACAATTATACCTGTATTCTAGGCGAAGCAACCCTTGCGGGCAAGCGCCGATAGCTTGAGGGCGGTTGAACCGTTGATGCGTTGATGCGTTGATGCGTTTAAAGTGCATCAACCATAAACGAATCGACAGCCTCCGTTTTCTCCTCCTTACCGAAGGCGGCGCAGATTCTCCCGGGCTTCCCGGTTTCTCGGGTCGAGGGTGAGGGCCTGTTGCCAGTGGTGGCGGGCGGTGGCGTGGTCGCCCCGCAGGTAGTGGACGATGCCGAGGCTGTTGTGGACCGAGGAGCGGCGCGGTGCCAGCTGGCGGGCCTGTTCCAGGTGAATGAGGGCGTTTGCCAGGTCGCCGGCCTCGGCGAACTGTTGGCCCCAGCGTTCATGAATTTCCGCCTGATGGCCGGTCACCTTGGGCTGCAACTCCGGCCGGATGCGTGCGACCTCGGCGAAGCGGGCGAGGGCGTCGGCGTGACGGCCGCGCTTGGCGTATTCGATGGCCAGCTGGTAGTGGGCGACTTCGTAGTCCGGTTCGAAGGCGGTCAGCTGTTCGATATAGGTGACGGTGTCGCTCCAGAAGCCGCCGCGATGGATTGTGGCGCTGGCGTGGCCGGCGACCAACACCAGCAGCAGGGCGACAGCCACCGGCCGGCGACGATCGTTCTGGAGCGCCAGGGCGGTCAGCAGGACGCAGGGGCCGAGAACCGCGAGGTAGAGACCTTTCTCCGCCATCAGGTAGCTGACATAGCCGCCGACGTTGAACGATGGCGCAATCCAGACGAAAAACCAGGCGTACCAGAACAGCCAGGACGAGCGGCGCCAGGCGAGCCAGAGAGCGCCGAGCAGTAACACACCGGCCGCGGCGAGGATCAGCGGGCCGGCCGGGCTGTCGCCGGCGAACATCCCCGGCCGGTAGAGGTACATGGTGACCGGCGCGTCGGGGAGCAGGGCGATCTGCAGGTACTTGACCGGCAGGTAGGCGAAGGCGCGCAGACGCTCAACCAGCGCCAGGTCGGCGGTCGGCAGGGCGCCGGCCAGATGGCTGCGCAGCAGCAGGTAGCCGGCCGAGAGCAGGGCGAACGGCAGCAGGCGCAGCCAGCCTCGGCCGCGTTGCGGGGCGAGGATGACCTGGTAAACCAGCAGCGCGCCGAACACCAGGATCGCCCCTTCCTGAAAGAGCAGGCC
>JAVVDS010000117.1:0-2047 GCA_032251295.1 Desulfuromonadales bacterium
CACGGAATTTCACGGAAAAACAAGATACGTAGATTATCAGGAGTAGGAAGCGCCATCGAAAATGATTTTTTTATTTCCCAGCCATGAGTAATTCTGCCAGGGATAGAGATTGGTCCTTTCCAGCACCAGAGGCAGATTTCTTTTTTTCTTAAGTTGGACACGGATTGTGTCATGGTCAATTTCGATGTCGGCAGCGTTCTTGATAAACTTCTCATAGATAGACTGCACAGACATATTCTCATACCTTTCCATCTCCAATGCGAACAACCTATAGATATTATGGGTCAGGATGGACATAGTCAAATCGAAATCCACCTTGATCACCATGGAGGAGGATACGCTGTTAAGGTGGAAGAACTCGATCTGTTCACTGATCGCTTTTTCCACAATCCAACGTCTGGTATATTTTCGTATTAGCTGCTCGGTTGACAATTCAAAGTCATTGGTGATAATGATAGCCGGTTTCACTTTCCCGTGACCTGTTATGCAGACCTGCCTGATCGTGTCATTGTATCCTTTCAAAAAGACCTGTTCCTCATAGATCCTGAGGGTTCTTTTCTTATTGCCAGCAGCCTCCACCCTTAAGCTTTGCCATTTGTTCCCGGGGATACTTTCAATCTTCTCCACAATCTTCTTTCCTCTTCTGCGGATGGTAACAAACTTCACTCCTTTCTTATCCAGCCTTCCAAGGTTCTGATAATTCGTGAACTTACTGTCAAAAACCAGGTATTTCAGATTATCCCTTCCTTTAGGGGTGTCCTTATAGAAATCGAGGAACTCCAGAACAACAGCACTTTCATTTGAATGCATTACACCGGCATCCCCATAATCGATTATTCCCGAGTCAGGATCATGTGCCAGAACCGCAAGCATACTGGCCAGGGCATGCCTCCGCTTGCCGGACCAGTTATTCTCCAGATGGCCATCTTCTCCCCAATAGGGTATGGTGGTGAAGTCCAGGTTTGATGTATCACTTAAAAGACCCTCGGAAAGCCAACACTGGTGAAGTGCTTTTAAAAAATCCCTGTTCATCTCAGAAGTCACACGATGAGAATAGGAAGTATACCAGGCAGCTTTGGGTAATACATTTAATCCGGCAAACAAACCCATCCCCCTGTCCATACACCATAAGTCATCTGCCGTGTAGCGTCTGACATTTGAAGCCTTGAGCGCCACAAACGACAAGATGGAACTTATCCTGCTTATGCCTGTCGTATGGGGGAAGGAGGATCTCTTTATAAGCTGATCAATCCCGTATCTTTTGATAAGCGGCAGCAAACATAATATACCGGCAGCGTTGCTTTTAAATTCCTCTGGCTGCATATCAAGGCGAACACTCTTCTCTGCTTCAATACTTGGAGACTCCAATTGTTGTTTGACCATTTTTGTCCTCCTGGGAAGACGGGAAAAGCCCTCAGAGTGCAGGATGTTATAGATAGTCTTCTCGCAGAGATTGTATCCTTTGCTGTCCAGGACAACCTTAATATCCTGGACAGAATAATACTTTTTCCGAAGATCAATCACAACTTTGCTTGCTTCATCGGTTAGCTCACTACGCTTCTTCCCTTTCTTTCTCTCTACAAAGTAATAGTCATGCGTATTCTCCTCTTTCAGCTTACCCCTGAAATCACTTACCAGGGTTGTAAAGCCCCTGTAGGTGTATCCAAACCTGGAGGCAACTTCCCGGGCGGGCTTCTTCTCAACAAAAAACAAACGCAGCGCTTCGTATTGCCTCTGTGCCAGCACTCCAGGTTCTGTAAAAAATTGATCAGGCGTCATGATTACGTGTATATGATACCGTGTTAAAGATATTATATATTTTATTAAAATCATAGCAATTTATCAACAATACCCTATAAACCCTGTTAATAAAGCAACACAGGAGCCTGCGTCAAAGAATGGATCGCAATAAATGTGTGAATGAAAATCTATGCATGTATATATAATACGTAGTTACAAGAACTTGCAAAGAAATAAGACTCAGCGAAAGCCTTGTTAACAAAGGCTTGCAGAGAGAATGGGCTTTTTTTCGGAAAATATTAGTACG
>JAVVDS010000118.1:0-2035 GCA_032251295.1 Desulfuromonadales bacterium
CGGGCAGACGCATGAGATCCTCGACGCGGATCTCGCGGGTAAAGGGCAGGTGGTGGAAACTGAAGCGGCTGGTGAGATGCTCAATAGGCATAGGTGTCTTTCCGCTCATTTGGGGTCGGTGAAACCGCCGTCGGGATCGACGATGGGGGCGAACTCGCGCGCAAAGGCCAGCTCGGCGCTGGTCTTCCGGGGTGGGTGCCGGAGCGGAACCTCGTCGGCCGTGGGTTTGCCGCGTGGATCGTGGGCATTCTTGACCAGATCGACCGGGTGCAACCGCACCAGGCGACCCTCGTGGAGCATCGAGAGGTGACCATCGAGCACGTGGCGCTCGATGCGCACCGTTTGGCGGGCATGGCCACGGGGCACCTCGTAGGCAATCGAATCGACCGAGACGATGTGATCATTAGAGACGTGTCGGTCGCAATGCACGACGAAGAGCTGCCGGAGCGCCTGACGGCTTGCGGGGAAGCGCAGCGCTCGCGCATCGGCGTGCCAGCGCAGTGCCGGCGTAGCGTGGTCGAGGCCTTCGTGCGGCGAGTGGTTGTAGACCTCGCGCAGGTAGTGGCGCAGTCGTAGCGTCAGCGCCCCGCAGTCCGGGTCCACGTCGGGACGCCCGTCGAGGCTGCGCAACACCTCGGCAAGGGCGCGCCGGTTGAAGCGCTCGATCTTGCCGTGGCCCTGCGGGTAGGCGACCTCCCCGTGGATGAGGTGGACATCGAGCCTTCTCGCCACCTCGGTCGTGTCGAGCGCGATGAAGCCGGGGCCATGATCAAGGAACAGGCACGACATCCGCCCATGATGCGCGATCGCTTCATGGAGTCCCGTGAGGAACAAGTGCGCACTCTCTGCGGTGCCTACCACCACCTCGAGGCCGTAGCGCGTAGAATCATCGAGGAAAAACAGCGCCACGCGGCGCAGCCTCCGCGCCCCGGCCCGGAAGTGCTTACCGTCGGCGAGCACCATGTCCATGCGGTGGGGATAGGCAAAACGGCGGGTGTCGCGCTCACCAAGCAGGTGGCACTTGCGAGTCGGCAGGCCCAGGCGCCGAAACGCGCGCCACACCGACGTACGATCCACCACCGTACCGGGCTCCACGATGGCCTGCTCGCGGGCCCTGCGGATGAGTTCTGGAATCGAAGCGGCGGGATCGAGGCGCTTCTCGGCAGTGAAGTACTCCAGCAACGCGGGGCAAAGCACCGTAGAGTCCGCCGTGCGCGGTCGCTCCTTGGGGACCAGGCCGTCAAACCCGGCGTCGAGAAACCGGGCCAGCCAGCGATAGAGGGTGCGGCGGCTGACGCGGCGCCGTGTCGTCGTAGCGAACGCCTGGTGGTCTTGGGCGGCGGTGGCGCGAACGGCTTGGGCGCGAGACAGCCCCGAGCGCTCCCGACAGAGCACCTCGGAGACCACCTGGTAGCGAAATAGCGCCTCGGCCGACAGGGTAGGACTCTGGATCGAATCCGGATTTGTCATGGTTGCTACCCTCCTTTCTTATGGGACAGGAGGATAAACAAGAGGCTTTGCCGCGATCTAGACGTGAAGTCGTAGAAGAAATTCGGGCTCAGCCCGGCGCTGGAGGACCTCGTGTTCTGAGGGGCTGGAACGGTTTTCGCAGTAAGCACCTACGGTGGGGATCCCAGCACAGGGGTGCGGACCAAAGCGCAACAAGAAAGCCGCTTTCCGCCAGCCGCGCCGCCAGATGGGCCCCCTGCGGGAGGACATCGAGAACCTTGACGACCGCTTTGCCGCACGCGATGTAGCCCGCAGAGCCAACGAGTTCGCTGGCCGCTTCCGTCAGCACCAGCGCCGGCACCGAGAGTACCTCGGCTACCTGGTGACGGAGTTCGATGGCCAGGGTGGGGTCCACACCCACCAGCCGCAGGGCTCCCGCGAGGTGCCGTTTCTGGGTGCTCCACCACCGGTCACAGCCGTCGGGGGACACCGCCAACTGCTCGGCGTGCTTCCAGGCCACACCCTGAGCCGCATCCAGCGCCGCAGCGAAGATCGTGTTGGAAAACGCTTGCGCGGAAGAAGGCGC
>JAVVDS010000119.1:0-2012 GCA_032251295.1 Desulfuromonadales bacterium
CTCACGGGCGGAAACGCCTTTCGCCTGGCGTTGTTCCACCCGATTGACGCGCGAGCGGTCGTACAGATCGCCGAGACCCTGGTGCCGGTGTTCGACGCGCCCGATGCGGCTGTTCGGCCATGATCCTGCGCAGCATCACAAAGCACGTCCGCGAGCAAAACTGGTTTGCCATCGGGCTGGATTTCCTTATCGTCATCGTCGGCGTGTTCATCGGCATCCAGCTCGGCAACTGGAACGAGGCGCGCGCGACGCGGGCTCAGGAAGCGAGCTATCTGCGTGAAGTCAAGGCCGAGATTTTCCGCAACCTTGATCAGGTAGCTGCGCAGAAGAACTTTGTCGGAGCGGTGCTGAACGGCGGCGAGCGCAGTCTGACCTACCTGACTGCACAGGCGCCATGCGAAAGCGCCTGCGCGGATCTTCTCATCGACTTCTTCCACGCGTCGCAGCTGTGGGGCACCGGCTATGTCCGCACGAAGTTCAATGAGGTCGAACGCCTCGGCTGGCCAAGCAATGAGGCGACCAAGCGCGAGATACAGTCGTTCTATGATTTCGTCGACGGCTGGGATGCCGTCAACGGCACGGCCCCGGTGTTTCGCGAACAGTTCCGCGGACACCTCTCCCCAGCGCTGGCTCGCGCACTCTGGAAAGGCTGCTATGCGCTTGTCGATGGATCGACGGAGACGCTGTCGCGGGACTGCGTCGGCGACATTGACGAAGCGGCGGCCGCGGAGGTGTTGCGCCGCCTTCTGGGCGCGCCCAGCCTCGCCAACAATCTGCGCTATTGGCTAGGCCAAAACATCTCCGCCTTCGATTTTTATCCCTCCATGGCGCGTCAGGGCATGACTGCCATCGCCGCGATCGACCGGGACGTCGGAGACGCACCATGATCCTCCGCCGCGTCATTGAACACGTCCGCGAGCAGAACTGGTTCGCAGTCAGTATCGATTTCCTGATCGTCATCGTCGGCGTGTTCATCGGCATCCAGGTGGCGAACTGGAACGATGCACGCCGCGACCGTGAAGCAGAGGCGCTGTACCTCGACCGTCTTCAACAGGAGCTTTCCGAAATCTCGCCGCAGGCCGCTGCGAGCCATGCGAGCGTCCGTGCCGAACTCGAACGCGTCATGGAGGTGAGAGACTATTTCCTCACCGGCGAAGGTCTGGATTCGTTCGGCGGCGAGCACTGTGCAGCAATTGTAACGTCCCACATCTACGCTGGAACAATCTTCTATCCCCCGACGATCAAGGAGCTGATCTCGACCGGCCGAATCGTGTTGATCCAGGACCATGCCATCAGAACCGCGATTCTTTCGTTCGATCAGACGAACGCCGAGTTGTCGCAATTGAGGACCGACATTCAAATCGACCGCATGTTGCTCGCGCGGGCTCACCCCGAGCTGATCGACGCAGGCCTTACAGACTGGGAAGACGCCGTCTGCGATTTCGAGGCCATGTCCGGCGATCGGGCTTTCCTGAATGATTTTCTCGACAACATGCGCAGATTCAGCGCCTATGTGTCCGACGTGGAGGGCCGCCAGTCCGAGGTCATCGAATCGCTTCGTGCGACGATTGAATCCGGCGCCGTTGCGGCATACACTCCCGACACCGATGCTTCTGCAGCATCGGAGATGAAATGATCCTGCGCCGCATCGCCGCAGCCTTCCGCCGACAGGATTGGTCCACGGTCGGCGTCGAGATCATCATCGTCGTGCTCGGCGTGTTCATCGGTTTGCAGGTCAACAACTGGAACGAATCGCGAAGAGACCGACAGCTGGGCGCGGAATACACCGTCCGACTCATCGCCGATCTGGAGCAGGATCTGTCTGCCGCGCGCACGCTGGCCAGCTATTATGACGACGTCACAGAGGCCATCAAAGACGCCGACTGGTTGCTCTCGCTTCCAGATCCCGACCCGAAAGCGCTGGTCGTGGCCGCCTACCGGGCGAGTGAGTTCAGCGCCAATCCTTCGAGCCGGGCGACCTGGGACCAGGTCGTCTCATCGGGGCATCTGGG
>JAVVDS010000120.1:0-1991 GCA_032251295.1 Desulfuromonadales bacterium
GTAAGCGTTCATTCCACACCGTTCTTCCCTGATCCGATTTCTGGCGATAGCCTGCTCCTGAACTCAACCAGGAGCAGCTCATGTCCGGACGTACCCAGAACCGCCGCACTGCCGCGCAGTGGCGCGCACTGATTGCCGAACAAGACCGGTGCGGTCAGAGTCAGCGCGCATTCTGCGCGCACAATGGATTGGCCTTGAGCACGTTCAGTCTCTGGAAGCGACGGCTGTCGGGCGCGGAGGCGTCGGAAGGCCGCGAGGATCCGTCCTCATGGATTGACCTCGGTGATCTGGGTTCGAGCCCGTCGGGCTGGGACATCGAACTCGATCTCGGTGGTGGTGTTTGTCTTCGTCTGCGGCGAAACTAATGTTCTTTCCCGAAGACCGGGTGCGAGTCTGGCTGTATGCCCGGCCGACCGATATGCGCAAGCAGTTCGATGGTCTGGCCGCGCTGGTTCGTAACCAGATTGCCGAAGACCCGATGAGTGGACATCTGTTCGTGTTCATCAACCGGCGCCGGACCTACATGAAGGTGCTGTACTTCGATCGCGGCGGCTATTGTTTGTGGTGCAAACGACTCGAGCAAGGGCAGTTCAACTACAACGCATCTCGAGGAGAAAAGCAGGCCTTGAGCTGGACTGATCTGAAGCTCTTGCTCGATGGTGTGGAAGTGCAGAAGTCACGCCAGTTCAAGCGCTATCAGCATCCATCGAATAGGGCTTCACGATATAATGCAAACCATGCATGAAGCGGCTTCCAAAGCGTCCGTATCGCAACGGCAATATGCGGATCTGCAAGCCGCTTATGATGAGCTGCAACAGGAATATCAATCGGTCAAGCAGCAGCTTGCCTGGCTCAAACGCCAGGTGTTTGGCCGCAAGTCCGAAAAGCGTCTGATCGATGATGCCGCGCAGACGGGTCTGCTGTTTGACGCACTGCCCGAGCCCGAAGCACCAGCGCCGACCGAGCAAGTCAGCTACACCCGCCGCAAGCGCAGCAAGGAACGCGGCGATGCGGTCACCGACGTCGGTCTGCGCTTTACCGATGATGTGCCGGTCGAGGTGATCGAGGTCCACGATCCGGAGATTGAGGCCATTCCCGAGGCCGATCGGGTCGTGATCGGCGAGAAGATCAGCCACCGCCTGGCGCAGCGGCCCGGCAGCTACGTGGTGCTGGAATATCGCCGGCCGGTGGTCAAGGACCGCCGCTGCGACCGGATCCACACCACGCCGGCCCCGGCCAATGTGCTGGAAGGCAGTGTGGCCGATGTCAGCTTTCTGGCCGGGATGCTGATCGACAAGTTCTGCTCGCACCTGCCGCTGTACCGGCAGCACCAGCGCCTGGCGATGAGCGGCATCACGCTCAGCCGCAGCACCCTGACCCAGATGGTCGAGCGGGCCATTGGCCTGCTCAAGCCCATCTACGATGCCCAACTTGAGCACATCCTGACCTCGAAGGTGCTGGCGATGGACGAGACGCCGATCAAAGCGGGCCGGGCCAAGCCGGGCAAGATGAAACAGACCTGGTTCTGGCCGGTCTATGGGCAGGCCGATGAAGTCTGCTTCATCCACGCCCCGTCCCGGGGCAGTCAGGTGGTGGTCGATGCCTTGGGCGAGCACTTCGAGGGCACACTCTTAACCGATGGGCACGCGGCCTACACGCGCTACGCCAAGTCCCGCCCGGGCGTGACTCAGGCAAACTGCTGGGCGCACGCCCGCAGAGAGTTCGAAGCCGCCCTGACCGATGAGCCGAACGCCGCCGGGCAGGCGCTTGAGCAAATCGGCCAGCTCTACCGGATCGAAGCGCAGATCCGTGCGAAGAATCTGCAGGGCGAGGCAAAGCTCGACTGGCGCACGCAACACAGCGTTCCGATCGTCAAGTCCTTCTGGGCCTGGTGCGACCGGCAGCGACAACGGATGGACCTGGCCCGATCGAGTCCACTGCTCAAAGCCCTGGGCTATGTGGCCGGGCGCGAGTCGTGCCTGGAGGTCTAT
>JAVVDS010000121.1:0-1988 GCA_032251295.1 Desulfuromonadales bacterium
CAATTTATGCCGCCATCGCAGCCCTATGATCGCTCATTAGCTGGCCTGGGGTTTTGAAATCCAGGCCCTTTCTTGGGCGAGAGTTTAATCGGTTTACTGCTCTTTTTACCTGCTTCTGAGTCACTTCCTTCAAGTTCGTTTCTTTTGGAAAATATTGTCGCAGCAAACCGTTAGTATTTTCATTCAGTCCCCGTTCCCAGGAGCTGTAAGGATGGGCAAAGTATACATCTGTTGAGAGCGCTTTACTGATTTCTTCATGGTAAGCAAACTCTTTTCCGTTGTCAGCGGTAATGGTGTATACAACGTCCTTCAGCGGCCGAAGCAGAGCAATAGTGGCTCGGGTGACATCTGCCGCGCTCTTGCTGTTGACCTGTGCTGATACGGTGAAATTCGTTACCCGCTCTACAATGGTTACCAGAGCGCCACGGTGGGCTTTGCCTATCACTGTGTCTATCTCCCAATCACCGATGCGTGATTTATTATCAACAACCTCAGGGCGCTCGTCTATGCTCACACGATTCTTTATCTGGCCTCGTGTCGACTTGCCGTTACGGCGCTTATCGTATTTCTTGCCCTGACGACGAAGGTATGTATAAAGGTCTCCACCAGCCTGCTTATCCGCCCAGACGTGAAGATAGATGCTTTCATGGCTAATCAGCTGCTCTCGTTCCACTAATAGCCAGCCTGATATCTGCTCGGGACTCCACTCCATACGCAACCTGGACTCTATGGTTGCTATCATTGAGGGTGTCATACTGGTGGGCTTCACAGCCTCTTTACGACGTTGCGCTACCTTTCCTTGCGCCTGCTTGTGACGATACCCCCGCTCACCTGTATTCCTGGCCAGCTCTCTACTAATGGTTGATTGACTTACACCTATAGCCTTAGCAACCATTCTTTGGCTCATACCGCTTTTAATTAGCACTGAAATCTGGCATCGTTGCTCATACGCCAGCTGATTGTATTGTTTCGTCATCACTTAATCTCTGACCGGAGAAAAAGCGGCAAAGCTTACCTTCAGCTGGCCCCCTTTTCTACCTGATTAGGTGATGCACTTCAGATTTGAATCCGCGTTATTAAAAAACGTCCGATTTATAACTATTCTTCGAGAGCGCTAATGCCACAGATCTAATCCGTCATCAGACCATTTTTTATCGCGTAGCTGGTAATACTGCTGGCGCTGTGAAGATCCAGTTTTTTCATCATATTGGATCGATGTTTATCGACGGTTTTCAAGCTGATAGAAAGATGTTCAGCAATATGCTTATTTCTATAGCCTTCAGCAACCAGTTTCATGACTTCACGTTCGCGGGTAGTTAATAGAGCAAAGCTGGAAGCGATCTGATTTTTGTCAGGCTTCGCCAGATAGCCCATGACCACATCACTACAGATACTGGAACTTAAATGCGTTTTTCCATCCAGTATGTTGTTAATGGCATTGATCAACTCATCTCTGCTGTCGTCTTTCAGTACGTAACCATCCACACCGGCTTTGAGTGCGGCATGAACATGCTCTTCGGATTTGTGTGCAGTGAACACCAGTATTTTTATCTGCGGGTAGTGACTTTTAATATACTGAATAGCCTCAGTGCCGTTGGTTTTAGGCATTACGAGATCACTCAGCATTAAGTCTGGATGCAATAGTCCTGCAAAACGTATGGCATCATTACCGTTATTTACCTCACCTACGACTTTGAAATTTGGCACAATGTTAAGCAGGGAGCGAATTCCAGCGCTTAAAATGGCTTGGTCATCAGCGATCAAAATTCGAAATTGTTTATTCATAACAGGTTGCCTGTTTGCCTGTGATTAACTATTAGCCCGATATTTAAAATTATCGTCGACTTATCTTCATTCGTAAAATTGATAGCTTAGAATATACATATTTCATTTTTTGTTATGTAAATTTATGTATACAAATTAATGCATTAAATAAGGTTAATGCTTTATAGATTAAATTATTCTGTTAAATACAGAGGTTGTTTATG
>JAVVDS010000122.1:0-1987 GCA_032251295.1 Desulfuromonadales bacterium
AGGGAAACCTATCGCATACAGAGTGTGGAAGAAGAACACTTCTTCGGCACCGTCACCCACAAGAACCTGCAACTGGTGAAACTCAATGGGCGTTAGGCGGACCGGTGACTGGGACAAGGCCCGCGCCAAGCTGACCACCGGCATGGGGCCGCGCCTGGCCACGGCCCTGCGTCAGGCCACGATCCGCAACGCTCTTTTTCTGGTGCGCGAGATCCAGCGGGGGATTCGCTCCCAGGCCCCGGGCGGACAGGCCTTCGTGAAACTCGCCGAGAGCACCATCGAGCGCAAAGGCTCAAGCAAGGCGCTCATCGACACCGGCTTTCTCGTCAACGCCATCACCCAGAAGATCATGGCCGACAAGGCGTTCGTCGGCCTGCTGCGCGGCACCGTCAACAAGGACGGGGAAGACATGGTGAACATCGGTGCCGTCATGGAGTACGGGGCCACCATCAAACATCCGAACGGCGCGACCATCATCATCCCCGCCAGACCCTTTCTGCATCCGGTGATGGAGAAGTACCGCGAGCAGATCCTCCAGAACTATCGCGAGGCGATCCGCTCCGCGCTTTGAGCCTCCGACACATCGCCAGCGCTTCCGGTAAGTAACCAGGCAGAAAACGGAGGCGTCCCTTGAGCACGATACAGACCGTCACAGAAACCCTGATCCGCCTGGCCAAGCAGGCCATCCACCCGGACACCGTGCTGGTGTTCCCGGATGACCTGTTCGAGGTCCAGCGCACCCCCAGCGTCATCCTCCAGGGGCCGAAGCTGACGGAAGACCGTTTCCGCCGCAGCCAGAGCCGCCTGTTCGAGAAGAATGTCGCGGAGCTGAGTTTCGAGGAGTGCCGGTTTCCCCGGCTCTATCACCTCGATTTCGACCTGGTGGTGACCGTGGATCGGGAGGCCGAACTGCTCGGTTTTCACGAGTCGGTTTCGCGGTTCCTTCAGCTTTACCCGGAGATCGCCATCGCCGACCAGGGCAGCCTGAACCTCACCGAACTGGTTCCTTTGGGTGGCCTGGCCCGGGTGAACCTCTCCAACCTCCGGCAGAGCTCCGGACGCATCCGCATCGAATCCTGCCCGGTGTACGACGGCGACCTGCGCGACGGTCGGCTGATCCGGGACCGGACCTTCCAGTTTCACGGCGACGTGACAGAGCAACGAACCATTCAACCGTAAAGGAGAACAACCGTGATCGAGATCAGAAACCTGCAGTTCCAACCCCTGACGTTCAACCTCTCCGGCCAGGGAACCCTCCACCTCGGACCGCGAGAGCGCAAGAGCATCGCCCGCAAGGACCTCTCCGCCGAGATCAAGACCGCCGGAAAACGCGGCCTGGTGCGCATCACCGACCTGACCGGCGGCGCGGAACCGGAACCGGAAAAGCCCACGGCAACCGATGACGCCGCAGCCGATGAGGCCAAGACCACCAGCAAGCGGAGGAAATAACCATGCCGACCTATCTATCGCCCGGGATTTACACCCGGGAAACGGACTTCAGTTTCTATGTGAAGCAGATCTCGACCTCGTCGGCCGCCATGGTCGGGGTGGCCGAGAAAGGCCCGATCAACAAGCCCGTGCTGGTGACGAGCTGGGAGCAGTTCATCAACCGTTTCGGCTCCTACATCAATGAGAGCTATCTGGCCTACGCCGCCCGGGCGTTTTTCGACAACGGCGGCTCGGTCCTCTATGTCATCCGCATTGCCCATCTCACCGATCCCACCGACCGGGACACGCTGACAGCGCTCAAGTCTTTCATCGTCCTGCAGAACCGGGAGGCCACGCCCGCCGACGCCCTGCGAATCGAAGCCGTGAACGAAGGCGTATGGGGCGACCGGCTCTCCGTCTCCATCGAGGACGGCTCTCTCGATCCGGCCAACCATTTCAACCTGGTGGTCCGGCACAAAGGCGATGTGGTCGAGGTGTTCAAGGATCTGAGCATGGACGAGACGCTGCCCAACCATGTGGAGCTGGCGATCAACGACCG
>JAVVDS010000123.1:0-1951 GCA_032251295.1 Desulfuromonadales bacterium
AAGTATTTTATTGTTGACTTGGAGCCTGGCTTGTGCCACCCTGTCTCCATGTATATTCGACAAACAAAAACCAGAAGCTCAAAAACTGGCGAAGACTATTACACCTTTCGCCTGGTCGCCTCGGAGCGGGTCGGCACGAAGGTCAAGCAACGCACTTTGCTGAATCTGGGGAGGAACTTTTCCCTGCCGAAGGAACAGTGGCCCCAGCTGTGTGCGCGGATTGATCAGATCCTCTCCGGACAGGAAGCATTTTTGCCTGAATCCGCCGAGGTTGAGGTTGAGGCCCAGCGTTATGCCGCACGTCTTGTGGTTCTCAGTGCACCGGCCGCTCCGGTTCAAGAAAGCGCCGAGGTGGCGTATCAGGAAGTCGATATCGACTCTCTGGAACTGGTCCGTCCTCGCTCGGTCGGAGTGGAGCACGTCGGATTGAGCGCTCTTTCCTGGCTGGAGATGCCGCAGATCCTTGAATCTGTAGGGTTCAATGGTGTCCAGAGGGCTGCGGCGCTGGGAAGCATCATCGGCCGAATGGCCGCCCCCGGAAGTGAACTGGCCACCTATCGCTGGCTGACGGAGCGCAGCGCTCTGGGCGAGCTTCTGGATACCGATTTTGAAGCCATGCCGCTGATGCGTTTGTATCGGGTGTCCGATTTGCTGGTGCGGCATCGGCAGGCCATTGAGGAAGCCCTGTTTCCCCGAATCCAAAGTCTCTTCACGATTCCTGAAACGGTGACCCTTTACGATCTGACCAACACCTATTTTGAAGGGGAGATGGCCGGTCATGCCAAGGCGCGCCGTGGTCGCTCCAAGGAGAAGCGAAGCGACTGCCCGCTGGTGACTCTGGGATTGGTGCTGGACGGCAGCGGGTTCGTTCGGCGCTCACAGATGTTCGAGGGCAATGTTTCTGAGGGGAAAACCCTCGAAGGGATGCTGCGGGGGCTCGATACCCCGCCGGGGGCGCTGGTCGTGATGGACGCCGGGATCGCTACTGAGGCCAATATCGCCTGGCTGGTGGAACATCATTACCGCTACCTGGTGGTCAGTCGCGAGCGCAGGCGTCAGTTTGACGAGAGTCAGGCGGTAGAAACGACCACGGCATCCGAGCAGACCATCCGGATTCAGCGGGTTCTCAGCGAGGGCGGCAAGGAAGTGCGTCTGTACTGCCACTCCCCAGAGCGCCAGGAGAAAGAGACGGCGATGGCCGAGCAGTTCACCCGGCGCTTTGAAGAAGGGCTCACCAAGCTGGCCGAAGGGCTCCAGAAACCCCGCAACGAGAAGCGGCCGGAGAAGTTGCTTCAAAGGATTGGGCGCCTCAAGGCGAAGAGTCACGGGATCGGGCAGCATTACACAGTCGAGCTGATCCTGGATGAAAGTGGCACCAACGCCGTCGCCCTTAGCTGGGAAAAGCAGCCGGTGGACGGGACACTCCTGACCCACCCGGGTGTCTATTGCCTGCGCACCAACGAGCTGAACTGGGATGAGGCCACCTTATGGCGGACCTACACCATGCTGACCGATCTGGAAGCGGTCTTTCGCAGCTTGAAATCGGAATTGGGGCTACGACCGGTCTATCACCACAAGGAAGAACGGGCCGAAGGGCATCTGTTTATCACCGTTTTGGCCTACCAAGCGGTTCAGGCGCTGCGGCAAAAGTTGAAAACTGAGGACATCGTGGATAGCTGGAGCACATTACGGGAGACCTTTTCGGTGCAGCAACGGGTTACCGCGACATTCAAGCAACGGGATGGCCGAACTCTCCATGTCCGCAAGGCCACGGTCGCTGAACCGAAACTGAAGAGACTCTATGACGTCTTGGGCCTGTCTGCCGCGCCGGGAGGAATCCAAAAACTGATGAACTGATGCTTAAAAACGCGAATGTAGTGCCAGACGGATGTTTTTTAAATGGTAATATCCCGTTTTTACAGGAGAAATAATTCAGGGTGTTAAATGTGGG
>JAVVDS010000124.1:0-1945 GCA_032251295.1 Desulfuromonadales bacterium
ACGCAAAAGATGGGCCGCTGTCTGGGGTAGCAATCTGTTGTATGAAGACTCTTAAGCGGGCCGCCGCCGTCGTGACCATGTCGGACACGGGCGAAGCGGCCGTTTGGAGGAGATATGGCAGATAGGAACCTGCCCGGCTGGCAAGTCTGGGCCCAATTTCGTTTCTCGATCATCGGCGGGCTGCTCTCGGACCCGCCGCAGCCGGGAGAGTTGCAACAGCGGTTGCGTGAGCTGGCCGAGAAGACCTGGCAGCATCCGTTGCGCCCCGGCAGTATGCGCGTTGGCTTCTCGACTCTGGAACGCTGGTACTACCAGGTCAGGGATGCCGCCGATCCGGTCGCGGCACTCGGCCGCAAAATCCGCCGTGATGCCGGCAAACGTCAGGCTCTTTCAGGGGCACTGCGGAAGGTTCTCGCTGCGCAGTATCAGCAGCACCGCCGCTGGTCGGTGCAATTACACTATGACAACCTGCGGGCCGTGGTGGACGGACAGCCTGAGTTGGGACCGCTGCCCAGCTACCAGAGCGTTCGGCGCTGTATGCGGGACAACGGTTGGGTGCGCAGGCGTGAACCGGCGCGACCGACGGCCGGGCAAAGTCTCGCCGCCGACCGGCTTGAGCAGCGCGAAGTCCGCAGCTTTGAAGCGACCCATGTCCACGCGCTGTGGCATCTCGATTATCATCACGCCCGGCTGAAAGTCCTCGATACGGGCGGGCGCTGGCAGACGCCGATCGCCCTGGCCATTCTCGATGATCGCTCCCGGTTGTGCTGCCATCTGCAGTTTTACTTGGATGAAACAGCACAGAGCCTGGTCCATGGTCTGACCCAGGCTTTTCTCAAGCGGGGGTTGCCCAGGGCGCTGCTAACCGACAACGGCAGCGCCATGCTCGCCGAGGAAACCCGTCAAGGACTGGCCCGACTCGCCGTCGAGCACAAAACAACGCTGCCGTATTCGCCCTATCAAAACGGCAAACAGGAGGTCTTTTGGGCGCAACTCGAAGGCCGACTGCTGGAAATGATGCGCGCAGTCGAGCCGTTGAGCCTGGCCTTTCTCAATCAGGCGGCTCAAGCGTTTGTCGAACAGGACTATCATCGCCGCGTGCACCGCGAAACCAGGCAAACCCCCTTGGAGCGCCTGCTCGAAGGCCCCCAGGTCAGCCGCCTGACACCCGACCTTGATACGCTGCGTCAGGCCTTCTGCCGTCAGGTCAGGCGCAGCCAACGCCGCAGTGATGCCACGGTGACGGTCGAGGCTATCCGCTATGAGGTGCCAGCCCGCTTCCGCCATCTGCGGCAGTTACTGCTGCGCTATCCGGGCTGGGATAAAAGCCGTCTGTGGCTGGTCGATGAACACAGCGGCGCGCTGCTGACCACGTTGCTGCCTCAGGACAAGCAGGCCAACAGTTCCGGTCACCGCAGACGCCTGACCCCGGAACCCGCCGAAACGACCTGTCCCGCCCCAGAACCCGGCATGCCGGCGCTGCTGAGCCAGTGGCTCGCCGATTATGCCGCCACCGGCTTGCCCCCGGCCTACCTGCCCAAGGAGGAAATCGATGAATGACGCCACGCTCAGAGCTGTCTACGGCCTCAAATACAACCCGTTTCTGCCGACTCTGCCGTCCCAGGCCCTGTGGTGCCTGCCCGGCGCTGAGGCGTTTGCTCTGCGACTGGAGACGTTGACCACCCACGGCGGGTTCGCCCTGATCACCGGCGAACCCGGTCAGGGGAAAAGCAAAACCCTCCACTGGCTGTCCGAGAAGCTCAGGCAGGTGCCGGATCTGACCATCGGTGTGATGGAGAGACCACAAAGCTCCATGGCCGACTTCTATCGTGAACTCGGCGACCTCTTTGGCGTTCCCCTGAACCTGGCTAACCGCTATGGGGGTTTCAAGTCTCTGCGCGGGCGCTGGCAGGCCCATTGCGATTCGACCCTGCGCCGGGCGGTG
>JAVVDS010000125.1:0-1914 GCA_032251295.1 Desulfuromonadales bacterium
TGACCCGCAGCTATCGTTCGACCCTGCCGATCATGCGGTTCGCGCAGAGAATCTGCCCCAACCCCGACCTGGTACCGATGGAACGCCCTGGCGAAGAGCCACAGGTCTTGAGCTGTCGCAGCCGTGCCGCAGAGATCAGAGAGATTCACCGACTGAAGGCTGAATTTCTTGATTCGGAGCACAACAGCCTGGGAATCATCTGCAAGACGCAGAAGCAGGCGGAAAAGATCGCCGCAGCCCTGCACAAAGAGGGTACCGAGGTTCGCCTGCTGGATGCCGCCAGTGCGGTTTTTTCCACCGGGATCACCGTCTGCAGCGCCCACATGGCCAAGGGGCTGGAATTTGACCGTGTGATCGTACCCGAGACCAGCGCCGCCAATTATCACACCGCCATGGATCGCAATCTGCTGTACGTGGCCTGCACCCGCGCAATGCACCAGTTGGTGCTGACCCACTCTGGCGAACCTTCGCCTTTCCTGACAGGCTAAGCGAAACATCCCCGCTCGAAGTCCTTGCCCAAACCGATAGTCAAAGGGAAACCAAAAAACAGCAAAGAGCTTTTTTGCGCCATTCGGCGCGGAAACCAACCACGATGAAAGGTTCAAGACACATGGCAAAACTTGGATTGAATGTTGATCATATAGCCACCGTTCGTCAGGCGCGCGGCGGCGTGGAACCTGATCCGGTGACGGCGGCGGCGATCGGTGAATTGGCCGGGGCCGACGGGATCACGATCCACCTGAGAGAGGATCGCCGTCACATCCAGGATCGAGACTTGGAAATTCTGCGCCGGACGGTCAAGACCCGGCTCAATTTGGAGATGGCCGCTACGGAAGAAATGGTCGGTATCGCCCTTATGACCAAGCCGGAGCAGGTCACGCTGGTACCGGAGAAACGCCAGGAACTGACCACAGAAGGTGGCCTGGATGTGATCTTCAACTGCGGCGCCGTTACGTCGGTGGTCAAGACGTTGCGAGAAGAAGGTATCGTCGTCAGCCTGTTCGTCGATCCCGACCCCGAACAGATCAAGGTCGCCAAGAAGAGCGGAGCCGACTGCATCGAAATTCACACAGGAACCTACGCTAACGCCTCTGGCTGGCATAATCGGATGGAGGAACTCGGGAAGATCGATGCGGCAATTAAATTCGCCAAGAAGCTGGGCCTTGGCGTTAACGCCGGGCACGGGCTTGATTATGCCAATATCCAAGCCCTGGCCGCGTTGGGAGGTGTCCAGGAATATAACATCGGGCACTCCATCATCGCTCGCGCCATGCTGGTGGGCCTCGACCGCGCCGTCAGAGACATGGTGGCGTTGATCCGTACCCACATATGATCAGCCGGGCGCTTGCGATTTTACAAATACCGTCAGGAAAGGTAAAACACCATGCCGAAGGCCAGAGCAATCCGATACCAGCCGAACAGCTCCATGCCGTGGCGATTGAGGTAAACCAGAAATCCCTTGACGGCCAGCCAGGCGACCAGGCAGGACACACCCAGGCCGATGGTCAGATTGGCGGCGCTGCTGGTTTGCAGCAGGACGGGACCCTGATGAAACAGTTCGTAGGCGGTCGCGCCACCGAGGGTCGGCAGCGCCAGTAGAAAGCTGAATTCGGCGGCGGCACGGGGCTGATAGCCGAGTAGCCGAGCGGTCATGATGGTGACCATGGAACGGCTGGTGCCGGGCCACATAGCCAGGCACTGGGCCAGGCCGATGACCAGAGCTGATCGAAGCGTCATGGCAGCAAGGGGTAGCTCCTCCTGGCTCGGTTTCCTTAGGAGTTGCCGTCGAAACCGGCGCTCGATGACGACCATCAGCAATCCGCCGATCGCCAGGGCGGCAATGACCGGACCAATCCCGAACAGCGTTGACTTGATCCAGCTTCCGGCCAGCACACCGATGATGGCCGCCGGCAG
>JAVVDS010000126.1:0-1905 GCA_032251295.1 Desulfuromonadales bacterium
CGTCGAGGATCTCATGCGTCTGCCCGACATGGAGGAAGCCCTCCGCGCCCTGGAACGTACCGTCGACAACCGCATGTCCGCTGCCATCATTGCTCCTGCCGGCACCGGCAAGAGCGTGCTGCTGCGCGCCCTTGCCGCCCGGCTCCCCGAGGCACGCTACCGCGTCCACTATGTAAAGGTCACCGATCTGGGCAAGCGCGAGATGTGCCGCGAATTGGCTACCGCCGTAGGTGCGCACCCCGTCGGCTCGTACCCCCGGTTGGTGCGCAGCCTGCAAGAGCGTTTTTCTAGCGCGCTCGGCACCGACGGGCTGCGCCCCGTCCTGCTGCTCGACGAAGCCCATGACCTGCGCCCCGAGGTGCTCGCCATGTTGCGGCTGCTCACCAACTTCGAGATGGACAGTCGGCTCGTGGTCAGTCTCATCCTCTGCGGCCAGCCACCGCTGAAAACGCTACTGCGCCGCGACCAGTTGGAAGATATCGCACGCCGGCTCGCCCACGTTGTGACCCTGCGCCCCCTGACCCGGGACCAGTCGACCCACTACCTCGAGCACCGCTGCCGGGTGGCCGGGGCCGCCGCCTCCCCCTTCGCCCCCTCTGCACACGATGCCCTCTGGGAGATGGCGCGCGGCAACCTCCGGGCCTGTGATCGGCTCGCCTTGAAAGCCCTCGAGGTCGCCCACGACCAGGACGTTGCCCTCGTCGATTCCAACCATGTGCTCCACGCGAGGCAATTGCTATGGCCGTAACCGAGCCCCACGAGCGGTTGCCCGTTGTCCCCGTCGCCCAACTCGACCGGCAAGAGCCGCACCAACGCTGGCTTATCACGGACCTCTGGGGCCGCGGCGCGGTGGGCATCATCGGCGGCGCGCCCAAGTGCTGCAAATCCTGGCTCGGCTTGGATATGGCCACCAGCGTCGCCTCGGCCACCCCTTGTCTCGGCCGCTTCTCCGTCGAGGATCCCGGTACCTCTCTGATCTACCTCGCCGAGGACGCCTTGCCCATGGTGCGGGCACGGGTGGCGGCCTTGTGCGAGCACCGCGGCCTCGACATCGCGCACCTCGACGTGAAGGTTATCGCGACCCCAACGCTACGCCTGGACCGAGCCAGCGACCAGCAGCGCCTCGCTGCCACCCTGGAGCACATCCGCCCGCGGCTGCTCCTGCTAGACCCCTTGGTGCGGCTGCATCGCCTCGACGAGAACTCCGCCGCCGACATCTCCGGCCTGCTCGGCTACCTGCGCGAACTCCAACGCTGCTTTGCGACCGCTGTCGTGCTCGTCCACCACGCCAGCAAAAAACACCGCGCGCAACCCGGCCAGGCGCTGCGTGGCTCCGGCGACCTGCACGCCTTTGGCGACGACAACGCCTATCTCGCCCGTCACGGCGAGAACCTCGTCCTCACCCTCGAACACCGCCAAGCCAAGGCCCCCGAGCCCCTCGCCCTACGGCTCGCCTCCCGCCCCGACGGCTCGGCCACCCACCTTGAACCGCTCCTGCCGCTCCCCGTGGCCCAGGGAAAAACTCTGGCCCTCGCCGACGCCGTCGTCCAGTTGCTCGCTGCCACCAACCGGCCGCTGGGCCGCACGACGCTGCGTGCGCAGCTCAAGGTCAACAACCAGCGCCTCGGCGATGCGCTGACCCAGCTCCAGCAGCAAAACCGCCTGGTGCGCACCGGCGACGGCTGGCAGCTCGCCACGGCAACCGCCCCCTCTGGCCCCGGCGCCACCACCGAACAACTACCACTGCACCTGGCATAGGCAAAAAGACGGGGGAGGCACGTGCCTCCCCCCCGTCTCCCGCGCCCCGGGTACAACCCCTTCCTGCAACCGCCTCCATAGCCTGTGCGATCGTCTCCCCCCAGCGCGGCACACCGCAAATTCCCCGTTCCGAACCGGCTACCCTAG
>JAVVDS010000127.1:0-1895 GCA_032251295.1 Desulfuromonadales bacterium
CGAGTCGTCCTCGCCGGTGCGCACGACGTTGGCGCCGTCGTAGCCGAGCGCGCCGAGTTCGCCGCAGGGATACAGGAGCCGGCCCTGGGGGTCGTAGCGGCAGGTGGCGGGGTCGGCCGCCTGCCAGTGACAGGCGGTCCCGATGTAGGCCAGGTCGCGGGAGTCCCATTCCAGCGTGCACTTGAACTCGCCGGTCCCGGCCTGGCGGGCGAGCCCGTCGTAGAGATAGTTGCGCAGGCCGACGTCGTCGGGATTGGTGGGGTCTTCGAGCCGGCGCCCGCCTTCGGCGTCGTACGTGAAGTCGGTCCAGGTGGCGGGGCTTTCGAGCGAGTCGGGCCACATGCGGTCCATGCGGTTGCTGCTCTGGGGCATGCGGAAGACCTCGTAGTCGACGAGCAGCCCCGTGCCGGTGTGGCGGATCCGGTGGGTCATGTTGCCGGAGGGATCGTAGCGGAAGGCGACCGAGTCGCCCGTGACCTGGCTGACGAGCTGGTGGCGCAGGTCGTAGACGTTCCGCTGGAACCGGTCCTGGATCTGCTCGTTGGACTCGAGGCACTCGGGATCGCCGACCGCCGCGCCGTCGGCCATCGAGAGGTACGTGACGAGCCCATCGGCGTCGATGGTGTCGTTGACGAGCCGGATCTTGAAGACATCGGTGGCGGTGAAGTAGGAATCGCCCGCATGGGTCGAGCACAGGCGCCGCATGCGGCCATCGACGTCCCAGGACAGGGCGACGCGGATCGGGTCCCCGGCGCCGCCGGTCGTCGTCGCGCCGCTGCGCGCGGCGTAGACGAGGCTGTCGCGGCGGCCGAGCGCGTCCCACACGTAGCGCACGCTGTCACGCACGCCGGAGCGCCAGCGCACGCCCACGGTGCGCAGCTCTCCGCGATGCACGATCGTTCCAGCTCAGCAGATGTCCTTCCACACCTCCACCACCCTCCAGCTCGAATCGACGGGAATGAGGTGGACATGGAAGCGGTCACGTTTGCCGTCGTGAGCCGGGGGAGGGCACGACACCCATGGAACCTCGATCAGTACTTCGATAGTCGCCGCCTCGTCTGTTGGAGCGTAGGCGGCCACGATTTCCAGCTTACCAACCGTCTCCTTGAAGAACGTCGGATATGCCTGTCGCCAGCGCTTGACCCAGTCTATAGGAGTCGCTCCTGTCGCCTCTCGCCGCATGGCCGATTCATCCTCGGTCGCAGCGGCGGCCCAGAATCGTTCAACAGTCGACATGATGTCGGCCAGCTCGGTTGTTGAATCCGAATTCTCGCTCCCAGTCTCCATTTGGTGCGTACACGCAATAAGGAACGAGCTACTCACAATCAGCACAACGAGAGCTGGGAGCCAGTCTCTTTGTTGACTTCTCATGCTCCGTTCCTCAGTGACAGGAAAGATGACGAAGTGGTTGGCCCCGGGTGTGATGAACGCTGTTCTCCCACGTGATGGCGATGCGATTGCTCGCATCACCGCCGCGAATGTGTTGAACCATTGTAGCGTGCGCATGCCCCAGTTCGTGAGCAATAATCGATGGTTCGCTCCAAACTGCACCAGAAGATGAAGTGCAGTAGCTCCTGTGGAACCGCGTTCCGTAGTTCCGACCGATCTGACCCTGGTCGATTTCGATCCTTCCAGCTCGGTTCGCAGAGCCGCCTACATTATAGATCAGATTGATGGTATACTCGGCATCTGTCAGATCTGTAAAGCCGCGAGATACGTCGTCCCAATCATCATCGATCGGCCGCACATTCGTCGCACAATTATCTTCGTCGAGGTCGAAAGTTGTTCCTGTGGCTGCCGCTGTACTGTCCGCCAAGCGCTGTGCCTCGTTTCCCTTGAAGCAAACCTTCAGCCCGAACGGATCAATATACGAGACCGGGTCATTCCCGACGTAG
>JAVVDS010000128.1:0-1877 GCA_032251295.1 Desulfuromonadales bacterium
AAAATGCGCCGGGCACTGATTCAGGAATACTATCCGCTGCAGAACATGATCATTCACGGTCACCAGAAAGATCGCGATGCGGTGTACAACGATATGGATGCCCTTTCACGGTCAGGGGAGTGTCTATACTATGTTTACGATGACAGTCCCCATAAGATTACGGCGAAACTGAAAGCTCGTATAGTTAACACCGATCAGAGATTCAACGGATACATGGAGGCCAGCCGTATGTTGGGTGGTGGTAGCTTTCCTGGCAGATTCCCAACGGAATGGAAGACAAGCTGTAACTTCGACCCTGATATCCTGAAAGATTGAACTTACTTGGAGGGCATATGCTATGAAATCGAGATTCTTTTTACTTCTCATTATTCTTTTTTCAGTGGTTTCTGTTAGCGATGTTCAAGCTTCGTATTGCAACGGAAAAACACATGTTTTTTTCGGTAACGGTATGTTTAATGATCAAGAGAACGCACGTCTGAGCAGAGAAGGTCTCGAAAAAAGACTTGTAAGTTACGGCGGATTATCCAAGGATGAATGGCAATTCGATATTTCCTACAACCACGACGAAAAGATCTTCTCCCTCTTCCAGGTCTATCGCCAGCGCCAGAGCGAATCCGTCTCAATCTTCTGGAATTGGCTCAGCGGCTTGTGGCCGGCACCGGAATGGTTTCAGGAGAAAGCGCTGGACATGGCCGCGCGGGTCGATCAGGCCCAGGCGGTCAGGGATGCTGACCTGCGCAGCCACATTCAGCGCTACAAGTCGCTACTGATGGAGGGGAACCGGGTGCTGGTGGTCGGGCACTCTCAGGGGAACTTTTACGCCAACTCCGCCTACACCAATCTCGCCCAAGACGACAGCAATCTGCCGATGAGTGCCTTCGGCATCGTCGCCGTGGCGACGCCTTCCGGATTGGTGGCCGGCGGCGGCCCGCACATCACCCGGACCGACGATCTGGTCATCAATTCGGTGCGTTTTTTCTTCTGGGGGACTCTCGCCGGTAACGTCACCAACAGCAACGACACCGAAGACTGGAAGAGCCACAGTTTCATCGACGCCTACCTGAAAGGTGATCAGAGTGGCCCGATGATCGTCAACGCCGCCCTGGCCACGGCCGACAGCCTGGCCTGGCCTGAAGCGGAGTACGGCAGCGGACCGATCACCGTGACCCTGACCTGGGGCGCTCAGCCGGATGTCGATCTGCACGTGTTCGAACCCGACGGCAGTCATGTCTACTATGCCAGCCCTGTGGGGACCTCCGGCTATCTCGACTACGACGATGTGACCTCCTATGGTCCGGAACACTATTACGTGGTCGATTGCGAAGACCTTGCCGTCGGCACCTATCGCGTGGGCGTCAATTATTATCGGGGCAGTGCGCCAGAAACCGCCTATGTGCAGATCCAGGCCGGCGAGGTTGTCAGGAGCTACCTGACCGACCTGTCCCAGGCGGAGGGATCGGCCGGTAACGCCAACCCGGAAGGGGTTGCCGACATCGAGGTCGCAGAAGATGACAACGGCAACTACACCTTCACGGTGCGGCAGTTGTAACTGTTCAGCATGTCATTGAAGCGCTCCGGCACAAGCTAACGCAGGAGCAAAGAAGAACTGCGAGACGCAAAGACTGTTCCTCAGAGTGATCAATCTTTGCGTCTTGTCTCACCCCTTTGTGGCTTTGGTACGCCAGGCTATGATTGTAGCGAGAGACTGTCGGTTAGCCGTATGCGGGGAATCCGCACGTACGGTTTGATGAGGAGGAGCAGGTAAGCCTGCTCCTTACTCTACCGTTGAAAAATAAGATGTTACAGCAGCACAGTCCCATCGATGGAGAACGATGCTACGGATCATGCTCGTTCAGCGGCTCTGCGTCTCGAGTGAG
>JAVVDS010000129.1:0-1860 GCA_032251295.1 Desulfuromonadales bacterium
TGTCACCAACACTGCAAAACTGACCCCCTAGCACCGTAGTAAAATTGACCCCCTTGGGCAATTATGACGACCTTTTACCATTAAGGTCGTATTACTATGTTGACCAAGGAGATATTTGTGGAGATCCATGTATTACATCGACAAGGGCATGGCATTAAAGCCATTGCCAGACAGCTCGGTATTTCTAAAAATACGGTGCGTAAATATTTAAAAGAGCCCATTGAACTTCCAGCTTATACGTCGCGTCCAGCACGACCAACGAAGTTAGAACCCTTCAAACCGTACCTTCTCGAACGCATTGCAGCGGCCAAACCAAAATGGATCCCTGCGGTGGTATTGCTGCGTGAAATTCGTGAGCAAGGCTATCAAGGTGGCATTACCATGTTGCGTAGTTTTATTTTCCCGTACAAGCAAATTACAACCGAGCCTGTTGTACGATTTGAAACGCTGCCAGGCGAACAAATGCAGGTGGATTTTACGACGATCCGTAAAGGCAAACAGCCACTGAAAGCGTTTGTGGCGACATTAGGTTATAGCCGAGCGAGTTATGTGCATTTTTTTGATAATGAACGTAATGCGTCTTGGTTGCATGGCATTATCGAGGCTTTCCACTATTTTGGTGGCGTGCCGCGTAAACTGTTATTTGATAATACTAAAACCATTATTATTGACCGCGATGCCTATGGTGAAGGTCAACATCGTTGGCATTCCGAGCTACTCACCCTAGCCAAAGACTATGGCTTTTCACCGCGCGTCTGCCAACCCTATCGTGCCAAAACCAAAGGAAAAGTGGAACGGTTTAATGGCTATTTGAAGGGCAGTTTTATGACACCGTTAGCCGCCAGTCTTAAACAATCAGGACTCACATTGGATGTGGCTACTGCCAATGCCCATATTGGTCGTTGGTTACAGGAGATTGCTCATCAACGCCTCCATGGTACTACCGGTGAAAAACCTCAGGTATTACTTGATAAAGAACGGCATTATTTATTGCCGTTACCGGATGATCTTCACACTATCGCGCCTATTCCTGTCTCACCCTCAATGCGCGTCATTCCGCTGGAAAGTATTCAACATCCGTTGGCTGTTTATGACCAGCTTCTGGAGGCCAGAGTATGAACTTACAACACCAACGTATTACTGAACACTGTGAACAGTTGTCACTGGGGGCGATTGCAAATCAATGGTCGGACATTGCCAGCCGTACCATAAAGGATGATGCTAGTTATGCTGATTTTGTTGAGCAACTGTTACAGGCAGAATTGGATGCTAGGCGAGAGCGTACCAAATCAACCCTACTCAAGTTTGCAGGCTTACCGAGTGTCAAAACACTTGAGCAGTATGACTTTAACTTTGCTACGGGTGCGCCCCGTACACAACTACAAGAACTGGCGAGTTTAGTGTTTATCGAACGGGCCGAGAATATTGTCTTACTCGGCCCTAGCGGGGTGGGTAAAACCCACCTTGCTATTGCCTTTGCGTATAAGGCCATTATGGCTGGCATTAAAACGCGGTTTATTAGTGCTGCCGATTTAATGCTGCAATTATCCGTAGCCAAAAAACAAGACAAACTGAAAGCGTATTTGCAACGAACGGTATTAGCACCACGATTATTGGTGATAGATGAAATCGGTTATTTACCGTTTGGTCGAGAAGAAGCTAACTTGTTTTTTAACGTCATTGCCAAACGCTATGAACGAGGTAGTTTGATTTTAACCAGCAATTTACCGTTTACTCAATGGGCGACCGCCTTTGCAAACGATCAAACCTTAACAGCCGCCATGTTAGATAGATTATTGCACCATGCACATATTGTTCAGATCAGTGGTGAAAGTTACAGGTTGAAAGATAAACGTAAAG
>JAVVDS010000130.1:0-1741 GCA_032251295.1 Desulfuromonadales bacterium
CGCGGCCATTGCTGCTTGAGGTAGTGCAGCGCTGTGCCCAGCGCGGTTTTGGGCGGCACCTGCGGCAGCGTCTTTTCCAGCCATGCACCGAGCTTGTCGACCACTGGCCGGGCCTGTTCCTGGCGCAGCGCATGGCGTGCGCCCGGGTCCATGGCCCTGGCCTGGCGCTCGACCTGGTAGAGCTTACCAATCAGCGCCAACGCCTGATCGGGCCGGCCGGTCTTGCCCTTGGGCTGCAGCTTGGCGGCATCGAAGAACTTGCGCCGGGCATGCGCCCAGCAACCGAGTCGGGTAATCCCATGGGCTTCACACGCCCCACCGTAGCCGGCGTAGCCATCGACCATCAGGACCCCCGAGAAGCCGTCGAGCAAGTCCGTCGGCACGCTCGCTGCGCGGCTTTGGGCATAGTGATAGACCAGCAGCCGCTCATTCGGCGGACCGGCGCCCATCACCCACATGTAACTGGTGCTTTGTGCCGGCCTTCCGGGTTCTTCGAGCACCTGAACGGTGCTTTCGTCCATCTCGATGACCGGCTGATCCAGGATCAGCTCGGTAAGGCGATTGATCAGCGGCTGCACCAGCGCCCCGCAGCGAACCATCCAGTTCGCCAGCGTGGTGCGGTCCAGCTCAATGCCCAGGCGGGCGAACATCGCAGCTTGCCGGTACAGCGGCAGCGCGTCGGCGTACTTGGAGGTGGCCACATAGGCCAGAAGCCCTGGCGCTGCAATCGACTTGCCCAGCGGCTGGGCCGGCTTGTCGGCGGTGGCGACATGGTGCTGACAGCACGGGCAGGCGTACTTCAGCCGGATGTGGCGCAGGACCTTGACCTTGGCCGGGATGATCTCGAGCTGCTCGGAGGTCTCCTCGCCGATATGCTCAAGCGCCGTGCCGTCGTGCGGGCAGACCTTGTCGGCCTCGGCCAGGTCGTGGACGATCTCTTCGCGCGGCAGGTCCGCCGGCAGCGCCGGCCGGCCACGTCGTTTGGCCCGGGTGTGGGCCGGGACTTCGACCTCGGCCGGTTTGACCTCTTCAGCGACCGCTTCCTCGGCTTCATTGAACAGCCCGAGCTGGGCGCTGGACGCTTGCTCGCTGGTACCGGCAAAGGTCTTGCGCTGGAAGGTGCGGATGATCTCCTCGAGCTGGCGGATGCGCGCATCGCGCGCTTCAATCAGGGTCTGCTGCTTGGTCAGCCGGCTTTCCTGTTCGCTGACTTGACGCTGGAGGACGGCGATCTGATCGGCCTCCGGAGCGCCTTGACGAGGGGTTTTTGAAGTCGCCGGCTGCATTGATAAAGTATAGCAGAATCAATGGCATAAGTCATGCATTCGGGGCCGAAAACGACAGCTTCTCATGCCCGTTCATGCGCATTACATCAAAGCCTTCGAGCAGCCAGTTGAACTCGCGCTCGCCCCAGCGGATCACGCCGTCGGCATGCTTGCGCGGCCACTGGAACCTCGCCTTCTCCAGGCGCTTGTACCAGAGACAGAAGCCGGTCTGGTCCCAGTACAGCACCTTGAGCCGGTCGCGATGGCGGTTGCAGAACACATACAGCGCATCGGCAAACGGGTCCAGCCCCATGGTTTGTTCGACGATCGCCGAGAGCCCGTCGATGGACTTGCGGAAATCGACCACGTCGCGGTGCAGATAGACCGCCGGAAGATCACGAAACAGCCGCATGGTCCAGTGCCCGCAGCAGTTCAGCCAACCAGGTCGGCGGCAGCGATGCCGGCAAGCTCACCCG
>JAVVDS010000131.1:0-1728 GCA_032251295.1 Desulfuromonadales bacterium
CGCTTTCTTTAAAGGATGGCTGCTTCTAAGCCAACCTCCTGGCTGTCTGGGCCTTTTCACATCGTTTCCCACTGAGCATAGATTTTGGGACCTTAGCTGACGGTCTGGGCTGTTTCCCTTTTCACGACGGACCTTAGCACCCGCCGTGTGTCTCCCGTGATTGCACTTGTCGGTATTCGGAGTTTGCAATGGTTTGGTAAGTCGGGATGACCCCCTAGCCATAACAGTGCTCTACCCCCGACAGTTATACGCGAGGCTCTACCTAAATAGATTTCGAGGAGAACCAGCTATCTCCGGGCTTGATTAGCCTTTCACTCCGATCCACAGCTCATCCCCGCATTTTTCAACATACGTGGGTTCGGTCCTCCAGTAGGTATTACCCCACCTTCAACCTGGCCATGGATAGATCGCCCGGTTTCGGGTCTAATCCTAGCGACTAAACGCCCTATTAAGACTCGCTTTCGCTACGCCTCCCCTTCTCGGTTAAGCTTGCCACTAAGATTAAGTCGCTGACCCATTATACAAAAGGTACGCAGTCACGGAACAAGTCCGCTCCTACTGCTTGTACGCATACGGTTTCAGGATCTATTTCACTCCCCTCTCCGGGGTTCTTTTCGCCTTTCCCTCACGGTACTAGTTCACTATCGGTCGATAAGTAGTATTTAGCCTTAGAGGATGGTCCCCCTATCTTCAGACAACGTTTCACGTGCATCGCCCTACTTAATACGTTCTTTTTTGATTTCGTGTACGGGACTATCACCCTGTATCGTCAGACTTTCCAGACTGTTCCACTATCGCAAAAGACTCGGCTGGTCCCCGTTCGCTCGCCGCTACTTAGGGAATCTCGTTTGATTTCTTTTCCTCGGGGTACTTAGATGTTTCAGTTCCCCCGGTTCGCTTCTTTACCCTATGTATTCAGATAAAGATAATCTGCTTATGCAGATTGGGTTGCCCCATTCGGAAATTCGCGGATCAAAGTTTGTTTGAAAACTCCCCGCGACTTATCGCATCCTACAACGTCCTTCATCGCCTCTTATCGCCTAGGCATCCACCCTATGCGCTTATTCACTTGACCATATAACCCGAATACGTCTCAGGTTTATGATTTTGCTGACATCACGCTTTTTTTGCTTGAGAACTCATTTGCGTTTCATTTGTATCACCTAGGTGTTACATTTGTTACGCTAAACTCGTTTTTTTTACTATCAACAAACGCGTTTTGTGTTTGTTGACTTTACAGATTTCCAAATTTTTAAAGAGCTTATTAGTTAAAATCACTAATGCTATAAGTTCTGATTGCGGCTTTAATAAGAATCTATTAAAGTCCCTTCAAAATTTATAGAATTAATTTTTTTATCTTTTTTGTTGCTTTGCCAAGCTTTTTTACATCAAGTATGGTGGAGCCAAGGAGGATCGAACTCCTGACCTCCTGCGTGCAAGGCAGGCGCTCTCCCAGCTGAGCTATGGCCCCCTACTGGTTTTGGGCTTTTACGTCCCCCGTCTAAGAAGCTGAATATCCATTTAATACAAAGCGAAACGTTAGTTTCGGTGATAAATGGTTCATCTCGCTTAATTTTGTGCTAACCAAGGTAAAATCTCACGATATGTAGTTAACATGAGTGATATTTTAACGCCGGGTAGTGCAAAATTTGGTGGGTCTGGGTGGATTCGAACCACCGACCTCACCCTTATCAGGGGTGCGCTCTAACCAACTGAGCTACAGACCCA
>JAVVDS010000132.1:0-1727 GCA_032251295.1 Desulfuromonadales bacterium
GCCAGTGAGGTCAGCTCGGAGATCGACTGCGTCGTCTCCTGGGAACTCGTCGCCACCTGCACCGCAACGTCCCGAACCTCGACGATCGTCTCTGTCATCTGTTCGCTGGCCGTCGTCTGCTGCTGCGTCATCAGCTTGATCTCGCTGGCGGCATTGGTCGTCTCCGTCACCGCGGCGGTGATCTTCTCCAGGGCCTCGGAAATGTTCGCCACCAGGCCACTGGCCGCATCCACCCCTTTTGAACCTTCTTCCGTCAACATGATCGTGCTGTTGGTCGCCTCCTGGATCTGCACGATCAACGCTTTGACCTGGTTGGTGGCATCTGCGGTCCGGTCGGCAAGTCGTCGGACCTCGTTGGCCACGATCGAGAAGCGCTTGCCAGCCTCACCGGCCCCCGCCGCTTCAATGGCGGCGTTCAGAGACAGCAGGTTGGTCTGGTCCGAAATCTCATCGATAATGTCGATAATCCCGCCGATCTTTTGCGAGTTCTCTCCCAGTTCCAGCATCGCCTCGGCGATCGACTGAACCTGGCCTTTCAAATGGCTCATGCCGTCGACGGCCGCCGTGACCGCCTCCTGGCCATCGCTGCTCGAAGCAGCGGCATTCTCGGCCAGCGACTCAACCCGGCCGGCATTATCCGAAACCTGCTTGGCCGTGGCGGCAATTTCTTCCGAGGTGGTCGTTGCCTGTTGCACCGCGGTCGCCTGCTCGGCCGAACCGGATGCCTGTTGCGCTGAAATCGCCATGAGCTCGTTGGCGCTGGTGGAGAGCTGCTGGATCGCCTCCTTGACGCTGATCACCATACGGTTGCTCTTCTCGATCTCGCCCTGCAGGTTCTTCACGATCACCTGGGTCATCTTGTTGAAAGCGCCGGCCAGCTGGCCGATCTCATCATTCGACTGAACCTTGATCTGCTCATCGAGGCTGCCTGCCGTGATGCGTTCAGCCGCCTGGGTCAATTCCTTGAGCGGCTGCATGAACCGTGCAACCACCAGCAGGCAGGTGATCGAGGCAAACAACAGCACCAGGAACATATGGAAAGCAACCTGCTTGCGCAAATCAGCAATGGCCGCATCAATCTTCTCCATGGAGAAGCCGATCCGGAAGCCCCCCCAGTGCTGGCCGCGCACATACACCGGTGCCGAGACGTCCCACATGGTCACGCCCGTATCGCGTTTGTAGACCTGCTGCAGGTACCCCTTGCCATCCTCGTTGTTATATTGCCCGGCGGCCAGTCCGACCGGATCGTTGAAAATCCGCTTCGTCCGGTTGCCGACCTTGTCTTGTTCTGGATCCCCGGTCAGGGGCTTGGAATACTTGCTGTTGTGGGTCGGCAGGTAGCCGTTGCGATCCACCAGAACGGCAAAGACGACGTCGTCCGAGGACAAGAACGTGTCCTGGAAATCCTTGATCGTCATATCGAGGTAGAGATCATAGGACGTACGATACTTCGGAATCGCCGAACCGGCCAGGGTGCCGTCGACGATCTCCCGGTAATCGGTATCAAACAGTTGCTCCTCGAAAAACATGCCGCTTGACAATGCTTGCTCGAGAACCCCCTCGATCGCCTTGGCGCCGATCTTGGCCAGGGTGCTTGCCTTGACCAGCATCTCCTCGCGCAGGACCTCTGAGCGCTGGTTGACGATCAGGATCGTCGACATCACCATGATCACGGCCAGAACGGCGATCAGGGCCATTACGATCTTTACGTTGATTCGATTCATCAT
>JAVVDS010000133.1:0-1718 GCA_032251295.1 Desulfuromonadales bacterium
GCCTCAGACCCGATGGTGGTGTTCGCCGTTCTGGTGGATCGCAACGGTTACCTGCCGACTCACAACAGCAAGTATTCAAAGCCGCTGACCGGTAATGATGAGATTGACAAGGTCGGCAACCGCACCAAGCGGATGTTTAATGATCCGGTGGGCCTGGCCGCAGCCCAATACCGCAACGAAGACGGACAAGGCTTCCTGCGGCAGATCTACCAACGCGACACAGGTGAAACCATGTGGGATGTCTCGGCGCCGGTCTATGTGCGTGACAAGCACTGGGGCGGCTTTCGGATCGGGTTCTCAATGGAACAGGCCGATGCGGCGATCGCCGCCTTGCGCAACACGATCGCGGTTTCGATGCTGCTGGTGCTGGTGTTTGCTTCAGTCACCTGCCTGCTGGTGGTGTCACGCATGATGCGCCCCTTGAAAGATCTGACCCGTGCCGCGGAACGTATAACGGAAGGCAGCCTGGAGGAGCAGATCAAAGTGGAATCGCGCGATGAGGTTGGTCAGCTGGCCGGCGCCTTTAATAATATGACCCAGGTGATTGTCAAGAACCTGCAGGGCGAGATCGACAAAAGCAATCGCATGGTGATGAGCGTCAAGGAGGCGATTCAGCAGCTGTCGACCAGTGCCAACGAGCTGATGGCCATTTCGGCGCAGCAGTCGTCGGGATCGACAGAACAGGCTGCGGCCGTCCAGCAGGCGACCACCACCTCGGAAGAGATCGCCGCGACCGCTCGGCAGGTGTCTGACAATGCCGGGCGCGTGGAGGCACTGGCCGGGCATGCTGCGGCATCGAGCAGCGACGGACAAGCGGCAGTTTCTGCCGCGGTTGACGGTATGTTCCGGTTAAAGTCTCAGGTCCAGTCGATTGCCGAAGCGATGCTGGAGCTGGGTGAGAATTCGCAGAAGATCGGCGGGATCATCGATATTATCGACGAGATCTCGGATCAGACCAACCTGCTGTCGCTGAACGCCGCGATTGAGGCGGCTGGAGCCGGCGAGGCTGGCAAGCGCTTCTCGGTCGTGGCCAACGAAGTGCGGCGACTGGCGGACCGCACCGCCGATGCGACCAACCAGGTTAAAGCCTTGATTGTACAGATCCAGCAGGCGACCAACGGCACGATCATCCTGACAGAAGAAGGCTCGAAAGGGGTCGATGCGGCGAGCGGTCTGGTGGCGAACATATCTGAAGCTCTCGAGAAGATCACCGGCGCGGTTGCCGAGACGACCGGCGCGGCGAGCGAGATCAAGCTGATGACCCAGCAGCAGACGTCAGCCAGCGAGCAGATGACAGAGACGATTGTCGAGGTGCGCGATGTCGCCGTTCAGGTTGCGGCGAGTTCCCAGGAGACGACCCAGGCGATTTCTGAGCTGACGGCGCTGGCCGGGCGTCTGCAGGACCTGGTTGAGGACGACTTGCTCTCGCAAGCGAAAAGCCGGGTGCAGTCTGGTGCCAGAGAGCTGGAACGCATCCTGACGGCGGCGGTGGACAAAGGCCGGTTCAGCCTGGAGGAAATCTTTGATGAGGATTATCAGCTGATTGCCAATACCGATCCGAAGAAATATCACACCAAGTATGATCGCTACCTGGATGAAACGATCAAGGGTTATCAGGATGAATTTCTGAATAATGCCATGGTTGCTTTTGCGGTTCTGGTCGATCGAAACGGATATCTGCCGACGCATAACAGCAAATTTACCCAACCACTGACCGG
>JAVVDS010000134.1:0-1718 GCA_032251295.1 Desulfuromonadales bacterium
TTCACCGCGAGTGCGCTTGGTCACCTCCAGCTTGATGTTGAGAAGCTGCTCGAGGTGGCCCGGCAGGTCGGAGAGCTTCTGAAGCTGCAGCCCGCAGGTGTAGAGGTCCTGCTTGAGCCACTTGATGTTCTCGTTGCTGGCCATGACGTTGTTGCGCCAGAGCAGACGGCCCTTGTGGGTCGGCGCGAGAATGCGCAGGGTCCACTTGAGCATGGGGTTGCCCGAGGTCTGGGCGCGGGTCAGTTCCACCCGGTCGACGTTGACCTGGTACTTGCCGTCGGGGACGGCCTCGAACTCACGTTCCTCGACTTCGGCGGTTTCAAAGGCGTCGTCGAACTGCGCCAGGTCGAGGTTGCTGCTGGATTGGTTTTCGTAGTGTTCCATGGTCGGATCTCCTTACTGTTGAGGTTTCGCCGCCGCACTCGCGGTCGGCTCCGGCTTCGGCCGGGCGGCACTCGCCGCAGCTCCGGCTGCCGTGTTGTTGAACGCTTTCATGAAGCTCGAAAAATCGAGGGGGATGACTTCGGGGAGTCGGCCGGTGCGGTCACCGGCGTCGTAGTTGGGACTGGGCTTGGTGCGCATCACGCGCTGCCATACCGGCTTGCCGTCCTCGCCGGTTTTCATGTCCAGATCGCAGAACAGGATCAGATCCACCAGGCCGGTGACCAGCTTCCGCGCCTTTTCCGGCAGCGTCGGCACGATGCGGGTGTGTTTGCCGGTCCGGGTCTCAATGTCCCGCTCCTGGGAGTGGGAGATCAGGATCAGACCGTAGGGCAGGAAGGCGAGCTTGTTGATGACGCGCTGGAACTCGTTGTTGATCAGCGCGTAGCCCTTGCCGTAGCCCAGGTCGGATTCGTGCTCGATCTTGAATTTCTTGCAGACGTAGTCCGAGCACATCTTGTAGGCGTTATCCACCGTGTCGACGACGATGGTCTTGAACTCGTGCTTGCCCTCGGCGATTTCGGCGCAGGCCTGCAGGAGGTCGTCCCAGCAGGTGATCGGGGTCTGGAACACCTCCAGGGCGTTCAGGCCCGGCTCGGTCGCCAGGAACAGTGCGTCATCGGCCTTGGAGCACCAGGTGCTCTTGCCGATCTTGCTCGGGCCGTACACCAGGGCGGTGAGGTCCGAGAGCGTGTGTTTGGGTTTGCTTTTGGTCTTGGGAAGCATGGCTTCGTCTCCTTATGGTTGGGATTTCAAAACACCGGAGCGGCGTCTTCACCGGCTCCGTCCCGCAGCTCTTCGTGCGGGGCGATCCGTTGGAAATGGTTTTCGATGACGTTGGGGTTGCCGCCCGAGCGGCAGAGCTGGAAGTAGGCGCAGGGCCTTCCGTACTGGAAGCAGTAGCTGGTGTTGCGGTAGAAGGTGTCGCGCCGACGGGCGTCGAGCATGGCCTTGGAGAGTTCCCACAGCTCCGCCCGCAGTTCCTCGAACTGGTCGCGGGAGATGTAGAGCACCTCGCGATGGAACATTCCCGGCTCGAGGTACTTCTCCTGGAGCCGTTGCTGGAAGGTGTCGTCGTCCTCCGGCAGCTTGCGCTTGGCGCTGCTCTTGCCGGTTTTCGACTTGGCGATCAGCTCGTCTCGGCGGGCTTCGTATTCAGCTTCGGTTTCACCCTTGCCCTGGCGCAGCCGGGCTTTGACCAGGACGTTATAGATGATGCCGCTGACCGTGATGCCGAGGGTCTGCTCCAGGTACCAGGCGTAGAGGATGATCTGGAA
>JAVVDS010000135.1:0-1707 GCA_032251295.1 Desulfuromonadales bacterium
TCATTATGATAAATTGGTACCTTCGAGTTTCCGGTAAAGGGTTGCGATGCCGATACCCAATTTCTGGGCGGCGACTTTCTTGCCATGGGAGGAGAGGCCATAAACTTCAAGGGCTCTGCGGATCGCCTCGCTTTCCAGCTCGCGGATCGGCCGTACCGGCGCCGGTGCCGATTCCGTGGTCGGGACCGGCTGTAGATTGACAATCGCCCTGGGCAGCAGCTTTTTGCTCAACAAACCGTCCGGCTCCATCATGTTGATCATGAATTCAATCGCATTTTCCAACTCCCGCACGTTGCCCGGCCAGTCATAGGCCAGCAGGCTTTCCGCCGCCTCGGGTGCAAGCCGTTTGAAGTTTTTACCGAACAGCTGGCAGTACTTCCTGATGAAGTGGTAGGCCAGCGGTTCGATGTCGGACTTTCTTTCTCGCAAGGGCGCAATTTCCAGGGGGATGACGTTCAGGCGGTAGAATAAATCCTCGCGAAAGGTGTTCTCTCTGATCATCTCGGCGAGATTTTTATGCGTGGCCGCAATGACTCTGACATCGACGTTGATCTGATTGTTGGAACCGAGCCGGGTGATCTGCCGCTCCTGCAGGACCCGCAGCAGCTTGACCTGCACGTAAATGGGCATGTCGCCGATTTCATCCAGAAACAGGGTGCCCTTGTTCGCCAGCTCGAATTTGCCGATCCGGCCCTTGGGGTCGGCGCCGGTAAAGGCCCCTTTGATGTAGCCGAACAGCTCGCTTTCCATGAGCGTGTCGGGGATGGAGCCGCAGTTGACGGCTACAAAAGGTTCATCGCGGCGCTCGCTCTCGCGGTGAATGGCGCGAGCGAACAGCTCTTTGCCGGTGCCGCTTTCGCCGCGAATGAGAACCGTGGAGTTCGACGTGGAGATTTTGCGGACTTTTTGCTTCAACTCCTGAACTACGACGGAGTTCCCCAGGATGTCGCCGATGTGCACATCCTCGCCGACCTGGGTGAGTTCGTAGATTCTGGATTTAACGGTTTTGATGTCATGAAAAACCAGGATCTTGGCATAATCATCCAGATCAAAATCGATTTGGAATGTGCTGCCCAAAAGAAAGTAATCCTGCTGGCCAATAACCACCTTGAATTCTTCTGCTGCGCCGATGTTATCGCCTGTAGACTGTATGACGACCTTTTTATTGAGACACTCTTCTGAAGAGCCCAGCTGCTGCAAGGCGTTGTCATTGACATGGATGATCGTGTCTTCATGGTCGATGACGAGGACACCCATCTCGGTTTTATTGACAACCTGCTCCATCAGTTTGATCATCAATTCCGTACGTTTGTGCTCTTTGTTTTCATAAGCCTTGGTGGCGATGAATTCGGTAATCTGGTCGAGAAACTCCTGATAGACATCGAAACGTTCGAGCAGGTGTTTTTTCTGTTCATCGCTAAAGCAGACCAGGGCGATGACCCCGATGGTTTCCTGACCCAGCTTGATCGGTTTGCAGATCTGGAATTTTTCCGCGCAGGTCGCCTTGCGCGGGCAGGGCAGGCAAACCCGGTTCAAGCCGGGGTCGCAGATCACCTGGGTCTGGCCGGTTGCGATCGCCTCCCGGTAGATAAATCCTTCAACCGCCATGTTCTCGTTTATTTTCCCCTGATAAGACCCCGTTCCGGCAATGCGATTAAAGTCTTTGTCGATGATATCCACGTCAACATTGATCACCTGGGAGATGAT
>JAVVDS010000136.1:0-1706 GCA_032251295.1 Desulfuromonadales bacterium
AGCGCTGAGTGTCATACATGTCTACCTGGATGGCAGCGTTGTTCCGATTGGCGAGACTACGGCCGCTGCCGATGGTTCCTGGAGTTTCACGCCCGCCTCAGAACTGGCCGCCGACCAGACCTATGAGTTCACCGTCACTGCCACCGATGCGGCAGGGAACGTCAGTGATCCCTCCACAGCGTTCACCCTGACAGTCAGGACGACGGTCGAGACCCCGGTGATCAGTGTGGCCACCGACAATGTCGGTCCGTCGGGAGAGGTCGTGGATCCAGTTAGCGTCTCAAATGACGGACATACCAACGACGCCACGCCGACTCTGAAAGGTACCACCGTGGCCGGTGCCATCATTACCGTTCGTGATGGTTTGGACATCATTGCGACGAGCATCACAGCCGACGAAAGTGGTGACTGGTCCTTCACCCCAGGCGAAGCACTGAGCGACGGCACGCACAGTTTCACGGTGATGGCGACCGACACCGCCGACAATCTCAGCGATTATTCCGAACCGTATATCCTGCATATCGATACAATGATCGATCCCCCGACCATCGACCACGCCGCTGACGCGGTTGCCCCGGTTTTTGAAAACGTGACAAGCGGCGGCTATACCAACGACAACCTGCCAACTCTGCACGGCACGGCGGAGAAGGGGAGTACTGTCAGCCTCTGGCTGCAAGGGGTGGTGATCGCCACGGTCGGCGCCAGTGCCACGACCGGCGAGTGGAGTATTGCGCTTGCTGATGAACTGACGGATTCGTTGGCGGAGGGGGAACACACTTTCACTGCCACCGCTGTCGATGCAGCCGGCAATCTCAGTGGCAGTTCCCTCGACTTTGTCCTGAATGTCGACACCGTCAGCCCGGATGCGCCGGCTTTCACGGTGGACGACAATGTCGAGCCGGTCGGGAGCGTGGGCGTGCCAGTTGCGGTCGCCAACGGCGGCTACACCAACGACACCACGCCGACTCTCTCCGGCACGGTGGAGGCTTTCGGCACAGTCATTATCGAGTGGAACGGTTCGCCGGTACATACCATCGAAACCGACGAGACCGGTACCTGGAGTTACACCTCGGCGACCCTGGCCAATGGGTTAAACCACACCTTCACTGTGACGGTGACCGACCGTGCCGGCAACGTCAGCGAGGCGACCGAGCATGTCGTGCATATTGACACGGCCAAACCCGCCGCGCCGTCCATAACCCTTGAAGTCGATGTCGACAATATCATCCTCGGCAGCTACACCTTGGGTGGTGTTGAAGCCGAAGCGACGGTCGAGCAGAGCAGTGATGGCTTAAACTGGCAGGCCGGTCCTCTGGCGTTCAGCGAGGGGCTGAATACCATTTACGTGCGTCAGACCGACCGGGCCGGCAATGTCAGCGACAACGCCGAACTGAAGTTTATCTACGGCACCGATGGCGTGGATACACTGACCGGCGATGAGAACGCCAATATCCTGATCGGCCGCGCCGGCGATGACACGCTGGAAGGGAAGGGGGGTGGCGACACCCTCTACGGCGACGGTGGCAACAACACCGCCAGCTACGCCAGTGCCGAAGGTCCGGTGACGGCGTCACTGACCGATCCGACGGACAACCAGGGCGATGCTTCCGGCGACAGCTACTACAATATCCACAACCTGACTGGCTCGGCGCATGCCGATCATCTGATCGGCGACGATGGCGTCAACATCCTGAACGGTGGCGGTG
>JAVVDS010000137.1:0-1692 GCA_032251295.1 Desulfuromonadales bacterium
CCGCACTGTCCGATCCCTGGCTGTCGGTGGCAATCACACTGTACTCAAGGGTCAGCGTCTCGCCGTCAGACAGGTGATTGAACGCCTCAGGAGTGCTGTCGAAGCTCCAGTTGATCGTGCCTGTGGTGCTGGCGTTATCAATCACGTCGCCCGCATCGACAGAAAGCATCGCTTGAAGAGCGGCGTTGCCAAGCCCACCGTCGTCGCCGGTCACGGTGACAGAGGTCACGCTGGTTGAGACCGTGTCGGACACATCCAGATCCGTCACCGTCAACGTCCCGCCAACACTTAACGCCGCGTCGCTCTCCGTTAACGGCTCGCTGGCGCTGTCCGTCCCAACGACGGTAATCACCGGCGCGTCATTGGCCCCGGTCACCTCAATCGTCACCGTCTGAACGCCACTGTCCGCCCCAAAATCGTCGGTCGCATGGTAGGTGAAACTCACACTGCGACTCTCGCCAAACGCCAGATCGTCAAACGCAGCCCCCGGAGCGAAGCTGTAGCTGCCATCGGCGTTAAACGTCAAAGACCCTTGGGCCACATCCGTATCGAGGCTGTAGCTCACAATCGTGCCATCCACATCCGTTGCCGCAGGAACGTTGCCGGCATACACCGCATTCTCGCTGGTGGTCGGCGTGCTGTCGTCATACGCCACCGGCGCGTCGTTGGTCCCGGTGATGGTGATGGTCACCAGCTGAGCCGCACTGTCCGATCCCTGGCTGTCGGTGGCAATCACACTGTACTCAAGGGTCAGGTCCTCGCCATCGGCCAGATGATTGAACGCTTCAGGATTACTATCAAAGCTCCAGTTGATGCTGCCCGTCGTGCTCAGATTGTCGATCACGTTGCCCGCGTCAACACTCAGCATCGCCAGCAGATCCGCGTTGGCGATCCCGTTGTCATCTCCCGTCACGGTCACAGACGTCACACTGGTCGACACCGTGTCGGACACATCCAGATCCGTCACCGTCAACGTCCCGCCAACACTTAACGCCGCGTCGCTCTCCGTTAACGGCTCGCTGGCGCTGTCCGTCCCAACGACGGTAATCACCGGCGCGTCATTGGCCCCGGTCACCTCAATCGTCACCGTCTGAACGCCACTGTCCGCCCCAAAATCGTCGGTCGCATGGTAGGTGAAACTCACACTGCGACTCTCGCCAAACGCCAGATCGTCAAACGCAGCCCCCGGAGCGAAGCTGTAGCTGCCATCGGCGTTAAACGTCAAAGACCCTTGGGCCACATCCGTATCGAGGCTGTAGCTCACAATCGTGCCATCCACATCCGTTGCCGCAGGAACGTTGCCGGCATACACCGCATTCTCGCTGGTGGTCGGCGTGCTGTCGTCATACGCCACCGGCGCGTCGTTGGTCCCGGTGATGGTGATGGTCACCAGCTGAGCCGCACTGTCCGATCCCTGGCTGTCGGTGGCAATCACACTGTACTCAAGGGTCAGCGTCTCGCCGTCAGACAGGTGATTGAACGCCTCAGGAGTGCTGTCGAAGCTCCAGTTGATCGTGCCTGTGGTGCTGGCGTTATCAATCACGTCGCCCGCATCGACAGAAAGCATCGCTTGAAGAGCGGCGTTGCCAAGCCCACCGTCGTCGCCGGTCACGGTGACAGAGGTCACGCTGGTTGAGACCGTGTCGGACACATCCAGATCCGTCACCGTCAACGTCCCGCCAACACTTAACG
>JAVVDS010000138.1:0-1669 GCA_032251295.1 Desulfuromonadales bacterium
AGGGTGGCTGCTTCTAAGCCAACCTCCTGGTTGTCTGTGCATTTCCACATCCTTTGCCACTTAGCACATACTTAGGGACCTTAGCTGGCGATCTGGGTTGTTTCCCTCTCGACTACGGATCTTATCACCCGCAGTCTGACTCCCGTACATACGTTGCCGGCATTCGGAGTTTGGTTAGGTTTGGTAATCCGGTAAGACCCCTAGCCCATCCAGTGCTCTACCTCCGACACGATTCATACGAGGCTATACCTAAATATATTTCGGGGAGAACCAGCTATCTCCAGGTTTGATTAGCCTTTCACTCCTATCCACACGTCATCCCCTCAGTTTTCAACCTAAGTGGGTTCGGGCCTTCACGAAGTGTTACCTTCGCTTCACCCTGCCCATGGATAGATCACCCGGTTTCGGGTCTACTCCCAGCAACTAAATCGCCCTATTAAGACTCGCTTTCGCTACGGCTCCACCTAATCGGCTTAACCTCGCTGCTGAGCGTAACTCGCTGACTCATTATGCAAAAGGCACGCGGTCACCCTGTCCGAAGACATAGGGCTCCCACTGCTTGTAGGCATACGGTTTCAGGTTCTATTTCACTCTCCTCATCGGAGTTCTTTTCACCTTTCCCTCACGGTACTATGCGCTATCGGTCATCGGGTAGTATTTAGCCTTGGAAGATGGTCCTCCCAGATTCCCACAGAATTTCTCGTGTTCCGTGGTACTCGGGGACACCCTAGGGTGGATCAGAATTTCGCATACGGGGCTTTCACCCACTCTGGCGGTCCTTTCCAGAACCTTCTGCTATTCTTTACCAATCCCACATTGGGGCCCCACAACCCCGGTATCACCTTAGTGACGCCGGTTTGGGCTGTTCCGCGTTCGCTCGCCGCTACTTACGGAATCTCGTTTGATTTCTACTCCTACAGGTACTTAGATGTTTCAGTTCCCTGCGTTCGCCTCGTACACCTATGTATTCAGTGCACGATGACAGGGCATAATCCCTGCCGGGTTTCCCCATTCGGAAATCTCCGGATCAAAGCCTGTTTAGCGGCTAACCGAAGCTTATCGCAGCTTACCACGTCCTTCATCGCCTCCCGATGCCAAGGCATCCACCATGCGCCCTTAGTAGCTTGACCATAAAAAAGTCTAACTCTACGTTGCATTTGGTATTGCCAGCAGACACGCTACACTGTGTCTGCAGTTGTTTGTCATCATAAATATTCTATGCAATTGTCAAAGAACGAAAAAATTTGTCGACATGACTGTATACAGGTTTCACGGTTCCCCACCAAATGAATGGTGGAGGTGAACGGGTTCGAACCGATGACCTCCTGCGTGCAAGGCAGGCGCTCTCCCAACTGAGCTACACCCCCGTGAAAATCTGGTGGGCCAGGAAGGACTTGAACCTTCGACCTCACGATTATCAGTCGTGTGCTCTAGCCAGCTGAGCTACTAGCCCACATGTCTTTTTTTCGGACTTGTCAAAGAACAGGACCTTCCGTGTTACCGAAAGGTCCGGGTCTCTCAAAACTAAATAGCAGACTCGATGATTTGTTGGTTTATCTGATGATCCACCAGATAATTGACCATAGGATGCGCCACTGTCTTACGACAGGGTTAGCTCCTTAGAAAGGAGGTGATCCAGCCGCAGGTTCCCCTACGGCTACCTTGTTAC
>JAVVDS010000139.1:0-1656 GCA_032251295.1 Desulfuromonadales bacterium
CTTTCACAACTCATGCGTCAGGGCTGGTTACGCAGCCTCCTGTAGGAGAGCTGCTTGCCAATTCTGCCGAGCCTCTCTGGGGCTGACAAAACCGTTCTTTTCCACTCGCCATTCGGCGTTGTAGCGTTCCACGAACGCCGCTACCGCTTGGCGGACTTCTTCGACGTTGCGGAAGATCTGGCCGTGGATCACTTGCTCTTTGAGGGTACGGTTGAAACGCTCTGCGACGCCGTTGGTCTCCGGTTGCCGCACGAATGCGAAGTTCGGGTTGATCCCCCAAAACCGCACCTGGTTGATGAAATGGTCCGACAAATACTGGCTGCCGTGGTCCATCCGCAATTGCAGCCCGCGGGCTACATCGGCAGCCAGTGAGCCGTAGAGGCTCGTTAGCCCCTGACTGATCGGCTCCAGGGCCGCGAACCGGTCGCCGTGTTTGGTGACGTGCCAGCCCATACACTCGGCATTCCAGTGCTCCACCGCCGAGAACACCCACACCCAGCCCTCATCGACCGTGAGAACCTTGGCGCCATCCGTGCCCCACATCAAGTCCGGTGCCGCAGTGGTGATCGTGCCATCGTGGGCCTCCGGCATGCCTTGGCGGCCACGGTGCGGAGACAGCAACGCATTCTCCCGCATGATCCTCAGCACCCGTTTGCGCGACACCCGCAGCCCTTTCCCGAAGTGCAGCCGCGCCCAGACCTTCCGGTGCCCCTCGCCGCGGAAGGGCGAAGCGTTCAGGTCCTCCTGGACCAGCTTGAGCAACGCATCGTCCGGCACCGGCGGTGGGGGGCCTCGCCGCCTCGGCGTGACCCCCTGCGCTGCCTTCTGGGACCTCTCTCGCCGGTCGTAGAACGTGGAGCGAGCCCGCTCCCATGCCTTGCACACCCGCGCCACCCCGTAGGGCTTGCCGGTGCCTACGGAGGCCGCCTGGCTCATCTGCGCGACCTCCGGTTGGGTAAAGGGCCGGATTTCCTCACCCGCTGCCAGAGCAGCTCGTTCTCCATGGTGAGTTCTCCCACCCGCTTCATGGCCGCATCCAGCTCTGCCTGGAGCGGATCACCTCCGCGCTCCTTGAGTCCCGCATCGATGCCGGAGAGGGCCTTCTCTCGCCATTGCTCCAGCCGATAGATCTCCACACCCAGTTCCCGGGACAGAGCGTCCACCGACTCCCCCCGCAGCAGCCGTAGCGACACTTCTCGTTTGCGCGCAACACTCCATCTTTGGCCCGGCGCCAAAGGCCCCGCTGCGTCGCCCGCCGGGGGAACTCCGGTCGGCCTACGGCCTCCCTGCGTTCCCCCGGCCACTGCTTGATCCTGCTCCTGCTCTTCTCTCATGACGTCCTCCTTGATGTTTTGCCTGTTACCATTGCATAAGCCTGTGCTGAATGAGCAGCTCCCTGCTCATGTCGTGTCAGTATGTGTCGCAGTTTATCCTGATAATCGAGGAGGGCGTCGTAAACCGGCATAATAGCTCCCCCGGGATACCCGAAAATAACCTCAGTTCCCTCTTCAATCAGAGCCTGCAGAAGTGCGTCTGCACCAGAAATATTTTTATGTCCGTTGACCGTTGAGATTGCCTGCTTTGTTTCGCTTTCAGTCTTCATAGATTTTCTTTTGTCTTTAACACTATATGATTAGCTATGTTCAGTTATTATGA
>JAVVDS010000140.1:0-1648 GCA_032251295.1 Desulfuromonadales bacterium
AAGAAATCTCTTGACACGGTTTTTTCGATAAAAAGCTTTTTTTCATGGGAGTAAATAGTGACCGGAATTCATATCGCTTGACGGTGAAGGTTCCTTATGTAGAGCGGAAAAGCAAGCAGGAGTAGTCCGGGGCGAGGGGCTGGGAAGATAGTGCCCTGAGACAGAACCTCATGACGAAAATTCGGTTTTCGAAACCCATGTTACAATAGCCTCATTAATTGGCAATGAGGGAGTTGGGTGAAACCGAACAATATAGACATAGACAAAATACTCAAAGAGGCTGAAGGTCTCCTGAAGCAAGAGAAGGACTTATCGCCTGCATTAAAGTCGATGTTTGGCGTTCTGATTATGGTAGTGAAGTTGCTTGCCAACAGCCTGGGCCTAAACAGTCGCAATAGCAGTAAGCCGCCGTCAAGCGACCCGAACCGGGAAAAGGAAAGCAGGAAGAAATCCGACAGAAAACCAGGCGGGCAGAAAGGCCGTACAGGCACGACTCTCAGGCAGATTGAGGAACCTGATAAGGTGCAGGTTATCAATGTTGATCGAAGAACCTTGCCTAAGGGGCGGTATCAAGTAGTTGGTTTCGAAAAAAGACAGGTCTTTGATATCGATATTTCCCGGCTTGTTACTGAATATCAGGCGGAAGTATTGGAGAGCGCAGAAGGGAAGCGGTTTGTCGCTTCCTTCCCGGAGGGGGTGACAAAGGCGGTGCAGTATGGGAACAATCTGAAAGCGCATGCCGTATATATGTCGCAGTACCAACTGCTCCCCTACAACCGGATAGAGGAGTATTTTTCAGAGCAACTCCGGGTTCCCGTAAGCAGCGGGTCGCTCTTTAACTTTAATCGGGAAGCCTTTGACAAACTGGCTTCTTTTGATGTGATAGTCAAAGACAAGCTGGCTGCAGCAAAATTGGCACATACGGATGAGACCGGCATCAACATAGACGGCAAGAGACGCTGGCTTCACGTTGTATCCAACGATTCATGGACATACTTTTCTCCACAGGAAAAGCGGGGAAAGGAAGCAATGGATGAGATAGGCATTTTGCCTCGATTCAGGGGCGTCCTCTGCCATGATCACTGGAAGCCTTACTATCAGTATCGTGAGTGTTTACATTCCTTATGCAACAGTCACCATTTAAGGGAGTTGACCCGAGCCTGGGAGCAGGATAATCAACGATGGGCAAGGCAGACGAAAGAACTGCTGGAAGAGCTTAACCGGGAAGTCAAGACATCGGGAGGTCAACTGGAGGCTGCCGAATCAGATCTATACCGAAAGAGATATAGGGGAATACTGGCAGAAGCGGAAAGGGAATGTCCTCCCCCGGAGGACAAACAGAGAAAAGGTAAACGAGGCCGGATAAAGCGAAGCAAATCAAGAAATCTTCTGGAGAGACTCATAAACTATGAAGAAGATGTTCTCCGATTTATGGACGATCCTGCCATTCCCTTTACCAACAATCAGGGGGAAAACGATATCAGGATGACAAAAGTCCAACAAAAAATATCAGGTTGCTTCCGAAGTCTCGACGGTGCTCAAATGTTCTGTCGCATTCGCAGCTATCTGTCGTCTTGTCGCAAACAAGATATTAGTTCAAGCCTGGCTATGGAATTCCTCTTTAAGGGAGAAATGCCTGAATTTATCG
>JAVVDS010000141.1:0-1647 GCA_032251295.1 Desulfuromonadales bacterium
AATTCATAAACACCAAAATCCGGGATTTCTTACCCCGATATTTACGCTAAGATAGTTCCTCATAATATCTGAAAAGCAATTTGGAATCAAAATCTCCTTCGATACAGGTTTTCCCTCTTTGTTCTGGTGGATTTTGAGCGACAATCAGTCGTTTCTGCGATTTATGAGCATAGTTTTCTTGCACGACAACTGTCGTTCTTATGCATATGTCAGTGATTCAGCTGGTAAGCTCAGGCTATACTCTCATTATGGAGAACATCTCCAGGCAGTTTGACTGGATGGTTTTTGTCGGACAGCACTTCGGGAGTTCTATTTTAATCTTGGTTTTGATCTCCTTAACCCATGCAGCAGTTTTGATAATCTTGTTCTGGATGGTCTTGAAAGTTGCATTGACAAACTCAGTTCCACGCAGCACCTCTTTTTGCAAGGTATGCAATAACACATATGCCATTGAGTGCAGATACAATCTGAACTGGTTAGCTTTGAAACTATTGCATGAAGACCGATCAGATTTGAGATAGAGCTTATGCTCCTTTATCCTCAGTTCCATTGCACCCCGTGCACAGTAACCTTTTTCATACAGATCCCTTGCTCTGAAATGAACCAGATCGGTAACAATGTAGCGGATATTAGTACCCAAATCGGAGACCTCGACCTTGACGACTACCTTCTGGGGTTTTACCCAACTCCCTGCCTTATACCAAAAGGAGTGGTAACGTTTTACAGGTTTACCGTATTGCTTAAATTCTCTTTCTGTACTCCTGATGGTTACATCGGCCAGTTTATGCAGTTTGCTGTTCCCGCTCAATCCGGTAATATAACCGGTATTGTACTGGTCATCGCACCACTGCATAAAATCTGCAGATGCGAAATGACCATCACCCCTGACAATGATCATCGTATTGGCCCACTCCTCCCTGAGGCGGCCAATGATTTTCTTCAGCAGGGAAGCAACATTGTTTTGTTTGCTCCTCCTGCCCGGTTTGAGGATGGTGGCAATCAGACTACCGGACAGTCCTTCATAAATGTGCAACGGCATGTAGCAGTAATCGTGATAATAATTGTTGAACAGACTCAATTCCTGCTGACCATAGGTATTGTTATTGGTATCGTCACAGTCCAGGATAATCACTTTTGGTTCCCGGTCATAGGAGTCAATGAAAGTATCAAGAAATTCCACTCCCATACGATACAGATCCTTATTGTCAACGGAGTTCTCCAGACGGCTCATTGTTGGCTGCGATGCAAGTTCCTGTCCACTCTGAGGCAACCGTCCTGCACATATTTTGAAAACCATATCATCGCGCAGATCATTACAGTCGTTGCAATCCTCATATCCTGCAGCTATTTGAAATACCCGCTGGATAAGCATCTCTTTGATCGTGTGGTCGATATACCGCTGATCCCTATCATCAGTAATACAAGCACTTATGCGATCAATGAGCCCTAACTGGTGCTCAACTTCCCGGAGCAATAACAGGCCACCATCGCTGCTGATCTGTTCACCGGTAAAGGAAAGTTCAATAGGTTTGCCTGATACTGGAAAAAGTTCAAGTTTTAGCGGAGTGGATTCAAAATTATTCTTTAACATTGTAGTAAGGGTTTTTTGTTGTCAACACTTTGAATTTACTGACTTTTCAGCATCTT
>JAVVDS010000142.1:0-1641 GCA_032251295.1 Desulfuromonadales bacterium
GGCCCTTCCATTCAGAACCACCGGATCACTATGACCTACTTTCGTACCTGCTCGATGTGTCTATCTCGCAGTCAAGCGTGCTTTTGCCATTACACTCATTGCATGATTTCCGACCATGCTGAGCACACCTTCGTGCTCCTCCGTTACTCTTTGGGAGGAGACCGCCCCAGTCAAACTACCCACCATACACTGTCCCCAACCCCGATAAGGGGTCCAGGTTAGAACTTCAAACATACCAGGGTGGTATTTCAAGGTCGGCTCCACCACATCTAGCGACATGGCTTCAAAGCCTCCCACCTATCCTACACAAATAGGTTCAAAGTCCAGTGTAAAGCTATAGTAAAGGTTCACGGGGTCTTTCCGTCTAGCCGCGGGTATACGGCATCTTAACCGCAATTTCAATTTCACTGAGTCTCGGGTGGAGACAGTGTGGCCATCGTTACGCCATTCGTGCAGGTCGGAACTTACCCGACAAGGAATTTCGCTACCTTAGGACCGTTATAGTTACGGCCGCCGTTTACTGGGGCTTCGATCAAGAGCTTCCCTCACCACTAAATGGTTCTAAACTTGATTTTATTCGATCAAGTAAGAGTGAGCGCATCCGTTTGTTTTTCTTTAAACGTTGCTCTCTTTGTCTTGCGCTTTGTTCTGTTGTATATGCTTCATAATAGACTAAACGCCATTGTCGGTGTTTAGTACTTTTATTTTTACCTGTATTATGAGAAACAATGCGTTTTTTTAAATCGCTACTGTAGCCAATATAAAAATAGTTATTTCTTTCTACAGGTTGTATGACATAGACGTAGTACATTGCGTCAAAACCATTTAGTGGTGAGGTAACCCCATCAATTAACCTTCCAGCACCGGGCAGGCGTCACACCCTATACTTCCTCTTGCGAGTTTGCAGAGTGCTGTGTTTTTGATAAACAGTCGCAGCCACCAATTTAATGCTGCCTTCTTCAGCTCCACGAGCAAGTCGCTTCACCTACCAAAGGCGTACCTTCTCCCGAAGTTACGGTACAATTTTGCCTAGTTCCTTCAGCCGAGTTCTCTCAAGCGCCTTAGAATTCTCATCCCACCCACCTGTGTCGGTTTGGGGTACGGGTCGTTATAACCTGAAGCTTAGAGGTTTTTCTTGGAAGTATGGCATCAATCACTTCGTCTTTCACAAGGAAAAACTCGTCATCATGTCTCAGAATTAAGAGTCCGGATTTGCCTAAACTCTCTCCCTACACATTTAAACTTACATATCCAACAGTAAGCTGACCTAGCCTGCTCCGTCACCCCATCGCAGTTATAACAAGTACAGGAATATTAACCTGTTTTCCATCGACTACGCCTTTCGGCCTCGCCTTAGGTCCCGACTAACCCTGCGTCGATTAACGTTGCGCAGGAAACCTTGGGTTTTCGGCGAGGGGGTTTTTCACCCCCTTTATCGTTACTCATGTCAGCATTCGCACTTCTGATACCTCCAGCCAACTTCTCAATTGACCTTCGCAGGCTTACAGAACGCTCCTCTACCACCTCACTTACGTGAGATCCGTAGCTTCGGTACTATGCTTAGCCCCGGTAAATCTTCCGCGCAAACCGACTCGACCAGTGAGCTATTACGCTTTCTTTAAAGGATGGCTGCTTCTAAGC
>JAVVDS010000143.1:0-1628 GCA_032251295.1 Desulfuromonadales bacterium
GGTGCTCAATTACCATGACCCTCGACAGTACGCGGCATTTCCGTCAGTTTGACCGCCTCGGTATAAGGGATGATCGCCCCCGTGGCCCGTTGCTGCCAAACGTGCTCGCGGTGGGCGGCAGCGTAGATACGCTTGTTGTTCGGAAAGGTTTCGGCCACGGCGGCGATGATGGCTTCCTCGGCCTGACTCAACGGCGGGCTGGCGGCTGGATCGGCCTGGGCAATCGCATCGACTAGGTCGCGGTAGTTGTTGAGCTGCGGCCCCATCGGCAAGGCGGCGTAGGTCGCGCCGGTCATGCCGCGACCGAGATCGCGAAAGGCAACCATGTCGGCGTACCACAGGTATTTGGCGGCATAGAGCATGCGGTCATCCTTTTTCAACAAAGGACGGCCGAGATGCCTGGCGTAGGCTTCCAGCACCATCCGGATGCGCGCCAGAGAAAACTCACGATGGCCGGTGTGCTCGTTGCACAGGCGGTCTTCCAGTTGCGTGCGCAGCAGGGCATCCATTGACCGGCTCTGGATGGTCCCGGTTTCCCAGCGCTTGATGCTGGCGATACCGATCTCCAAGGTGTCGGCCAGCGCCTGTTGCGACAGCCCCTTTTCCTGGCGTAGCCGGCGAATCTCGGCGCCGCGCAGTAAGCCGACTGCCTGTCGATAGGCATCCGCCATCCGTTCCTGCATGGCCGCGGCTTCGTCGATATCGGCCAGTTCCAGAGCGCATGTGGCACAGCGATGCAGCCGGGCAACGTAGCGGATATCAACCTCGCGAAACCGTGCCTTTTTTTCAACCTCAACGGTCTGAGCCGGTATCCGGCACTGCGGGCACTCCAGCCCATTTTTCTCTCTGTTCATATCTCCCCCGTTTCCCCCTGTCCACGACACACGTGAAGCGATACCAAATAAAAGCAGTCGGCATGCAAGGCAAACTTGAAATACACTCGTGTTGCAAAATGTGGACAAACAACCGAAAAAGCCCACAGTTCAAGGTCACGGATACGGGTTTCGTAGGATCGTTGAGGCGGGCGACCACCGGCATACTGTTCAGGTCCGGTAACGTTCAACAATTCAATAAGAATCAGCTGCAATTCATCGCGGATTGAATATCCCAGCTCAATGGCATCGGCAACAATGACGTCCGCTTCAACCAAAACGATTCGGTTGTCGTGAACCGCCTGCAGGGCTGCCTGCAGCTTGCCGGTCAACTCCCTGTGGCTTGGTCGATTCATGCCCCCTCACAAAAAAACCCGCACGGTCAGCAAGCCACCCTACGGGTCTAGCATGGTATCAAATGATACCATTGTCAAATGGAGATTTTGAAAAATTGATGCCACTTGGAATTACGCTCCATAAGGTGGCAATGCATCCCCAACCATCTTCAGAACCCTTCTCTTCACATCCCCATCGTCGACAAAATTATTTCGGGCACTATCAATCGTAAGGACAGGCACCTGCACCCCGAGGGCTTTCGCCAGTGCAGTCCCGCTGAGATCTCGCGGGAGCTTCATACCGCAAAGACTTCTTCATGGACAAAATGCAGGCGAATCACATTAGAATAGGTATTATATCCCCCGATTCCGCGGCTGTAGAACCCGGTGCGGCGGATCGTAATGACAACCGAAAATTGAC
>JAVVDS010000144.1:0-1628 GCA_032251295.1 Desulfuromonadales bacterium
CACGGACGTATATGTGGCAGGTATAAGTGTGAAGGAGCTTGCGCATTACCCGGGGAGGTCTTCAGTTCTGCCTTGAGCTACTGTCATCAAGAGATGGCAGGATGGGACTGGAGAAGTCAGCATAGGCCATAGTAGGTTGATTGACCACAACCAAAGGGCCGAACCTGAAGTTAAGGAGTAGAGACTTAGACTGTGGCAGTGGAAGGAGACGTAGCAAAGAGGGCTGAGATGCCGGAAACTTGTTTTCTGCGAAGCGGACGGAATCCGTGGGAGGGGAACTGAGTATGTCAAGCCACCCATTGGTCGAAGAGCACTCTACCCCTGGAGAGGTGCAGTTGATCGAGCGTCTGGTCGAACGCGAGAACATGATGAAGGCCTATTCCAGAGTGATGAGGAACAAGGGAGCGGCAGGGGTTGATAAAATGCCTGTAGAATCCCTCAAGTCTTATCTGAAAGAGAATTGGCCGAAAATCAAGGAACAGCTTGTCAATGGGGAGTACACGCCAAAACCGGTGTTGCGGGTTGAAATACCAAAGTCCGATGGGGGAATGCGCCAATTGGGTATTCCCACGGTTTTGGACCGACTGATCCAGCAGGCGGTCCACCAGATCCTGAGTCCGGTTTTTGAACCCGACTTTTCCGCCAATAGCTTTGGTTTTCGTCCCGGACGGAGCGCCCATGAGGCGATTCTTCAGGCCGGGCGTTACCAGTCCGAGGGGAGATGTTGGGTTGTGGACATGGATTTGGCGAAGTTCTTTGATGAAGTTAATCATGACCTCCTGATGTCGAGGATAGCGAGGAAGGTAAAAGACAGGAAACTTCTTTTCCTGATCCGACGCTATCTCCAGTCGGGTTTCATGGTTGACGGTATGGTGAGCGCGAGTGATAAAGGGACTCCGCAAGGAGGGCCGTTATCCCCTCTTTTGTCCAACATCCTATTGGATGATCTGGACAAGGAACTTGAAAGGAGAGGCCACGCCTTTTGCCGATACGCCGATGACAGCAATGTCTACGTAAGATCGGAAAGGGCGGGGCAGCGAGTACTGAAATCCATAAGGGCGTTTGTGGAAAGTAAGCTTTACCTAAAGGTGAACGAGAGGAAAAGCGCAGTAGCCAGGCCCCATCAGAGAAATTTTTTGGGATACTCATTTACATGGCATAAACAGCCAAGAGTAAGAGTTCCCAAAGAGTCAATCCAGAGATTGAAGGCAAAACTCAAGGTCACCTTTAGAAAAGGAAGAGGTAGAAATCTTCAGCGTTTTATTACTGAAGACCTGAATCCAATTATTAGAGGGTGGATAAACTACTTTCGTCTGGCGGAAGTAAAGAGATTTGCAGAAGAGATCGACGGATGGATAAGAAGACGACTTCGCCTGATACTGTGGAAGCAGTGGAAGAAGGCATGGACAAGAAGAAGGAGGTTGATAGAGGCGGGGCTTTCGGAAGAAAGAGCCGTAATGTCAGCCTTCAATCGACGAGGTTCATGGTGGAATTCGGGGGCATCCCATATGAATGATGCTTTCCGAAAGAAATTCTTTGATAAGCTAGGTCTTGTAACGATGCTGGACGAACTGTACAAATTCAGAAATTTTAACTTTAGGAACCGCCTTGGTACGTGAACCGTATGC
>JAVVDS010000145.1:0-1627 GCA_032251295.1 Desulfuromonadales bacterium
CAAAAGCCCCAAACGTGCGAAAATGAAGTTGCGAATCAAGCATCTAAGCACGAAGGAGCTTTTGCATGAGCAACGATACCACTTCACAGGGTGTTTTGTTTGAACAGATGGCCGACCGGCCGGTAGCCGTGCGGTTTGATCAGGCGCACTCGAGTTCTGACGGTGGTTCTTTGCTGCTCAAGGCGCTTGATGAGCGATTGGGATTGAGTTCGGCGTTGAGCGGGTGTCTTCGCGATGGTCGTCAGGCCAGCAAGGTTCAGCATGATCTTCAGACGCTGCTGCGCCAGCGGTTGTTCGGGATTGCCTGTGGTCACGCCGATGGCAACGATGCGGCCGGATTGGCTGAAGATCCGGTTCACAAGATGCTGGTTGATCGGGACCCGCTGTCTGGACGGGCGCTGGCCTCGCAACCGACCTTGTCGCGGTTTGAGAACACCGTTGGGCCGAAGGAGTTGATCCGATTGGCTGAAGCGCTGGCCGAGACGGTGATCCGTCGGCATCGGCGGCGCAAGCGCTCGGTCGACCTGATCACGCTGGACTTTGACCCGACCCACGATCCGGCGCACGGCCAGCAACAGTTGAGCTTGTTCAACTGGGTCTATGACACACGCTGTTATCTGCCTTTGGCCGGCTTTGTCAGCTTCGATGACGAAGCCGAGCAGTATCTGGTCGCCTACGTTCTGCGGGCTGGCAATGCGCCGGCCAAGCAAGGGCTGTTGGGTGTGCTTGATCGTCTGTTGCCCAGGCTTCGTGCCGCCTTCCCCAAGGCCCGCATCCGGATCCGGCTGGATGCCGGGTTTGTGGGCAACGAACTCTACGACTACTTCGAAGCCAACCACCTGGAGTATGTGGTGTGCATGGCCAAAAACCCGGTCCTTCAGCGGCATGCCGAACCGCTGCTTGAGCCCTTGCGCCAGGCGGTCGCTGGCGGTGAGACGCCACAGGCTACGTTCAGCGAGTGCATGTATCGGGCCGGCCCTTGGACGTGCAACCGCCGGGTCATCATCAAGGCCGCGATCGCGCTCCATCCAGGCCGAACGCCCAAAGACAATCCGCGCTTTGTGGTCACCAACCTCAACGGCGATCCCCAGAAGATCTACGAGCAGATCTACTGTGCTCGCGGCGACGCTGAAAACCGGATCAAAGAGCTCAAGGATGGGCTACAGATCGATCGGACCAGTTGTACATCGTTCCATGCCAATCAGTTCCGGGCCTTGATCACCGCAGCCGCCTACGTGCTGATGCAGGAACTGCGATTGCAAGCCCGTCATACCTCCTGTGCCAAGGCACAGGTCAGCACACTTCGCTTGCGCCTACTCAAGCTCGGCGCCTGGGTGGAGCGGTCGGTTCGACGTATCGTCATCCATCTGCCGATGCACACGCCTCACGCCAAGGCCTGGCACCGCATCGCCCGATCGGTCGGCGCGTTACCGACCTGAGCCCACCGGGCAAGACCCAATCCGAGGCAGCAGGGCCGTTCCTGACAGCCGCGCTCGGCGCAAACTCCAGAAACACCTGCCACTGACCGGAAAATCCACCAAAAAGACGCCCTCAGCGGCATGAACTGCCACTAAATATCCGCCCCGAGACCCCAACGGGCAATGTTGACAGCAAAATGCCTCGTCTC
>JAVVDS010000146.1:0-1615 GCA_032251295.1 Desulfuromonadales bacterium
CTTAACTTTACTACGTTTAAAGCGATTGTACTTATTCAGCACCCATTTTATCATTCGATGATGCAAATAGTAAAACACAGGCTTAAGACATCTGCGGTTGATCCTTCCATAATAATTTATCCAGCCTCGTATTTTGGGATTTAGAAGTATTGCCAAATCCTGAATAGTCCGCTGTGTTTTGTTATGAAAATCCAATTTCCGCAGCTCTTGTGTGATTCGTACCTTAGACTTCCGGCTCAAAATACAATCGAATTGCAGAAAACTCCCTCCTTTCTTTAACTTCATCCGTATAGGACGAAAGCTAAAACCCAGAAAATCAAATTGTACAGGATAACCCTTTTGATTTCTTCCCGATTTCTTGCAATACACAATCTTTGTCTTTCCGGGATGGGCTGTGAGACCGCAGTCCGTAAGACGCTGGTTTACTTCTGCAAGCAAACGGTTGGTTTCATGGTATGTTCGACAATGAATAATAATATCATCGGCATATCGTACCATTTTTACTAATGGGTAATGGATGAGTAACCACTTATCAATGCAATAGTGCAAAAACAAATTGGATAGTAAAGGGCTGATGACCCCGCCTTGCGGTGTCCCCTTTCCGGATGAGAACAATAATGTTCCGTCTGGAAGTTCAACTGGGGCTTCAAGCCATCTTCGGATATACATTAACATCCATTTCTCCGAAACATGCAATGCTAAAGCTTTAAATAATAGCTCATGATTTACATTTTCAAAGAATCCCTTAATATCCAAGTCAATAACCCAGCTGTATTTACGTACGTATTCCTGTACTGTTTTTACTGCTGTGAGTGCACTCTTGTTAGGTCGGTAGCCATAGGAGTTTTCTAGAAACTCCACTTCAAGCCGTGGCTCCAGATACGTTTTGATCACTTGTTGTGCTATCCTGTCACTTACCGTTGGAATGCCCAGTGGCCGGGTTTTACCTCCTTGTTTTGGAATATCAACCCGTTTTACTACCGGGGGAAAGTAACTTCCTGAAGTTAGTCTGTTCCATATTTTGTATAATTCCTTAGAACGAACCTTGTCGAAGTCTTCCAATGTTTGGTTGTCAACTCCGGCACTTCCTTTATTACTTTTCACCTTTTTGTAGGATTCCCATACCATCATCTTTGTTATGGGTATCGACTTTGTTTGTTCCTTAAAAATCATCCTTAATAATTTTAAGTTGTTCTTAATTCTAAACTGCATAATTGAAGCCCTTCGCTCCACTCCCATTACAAGAGTTTCATCACTACTACGACTTCATCCGCCACCTTAACAATCATTGGTAATGGTCTTGCAGACACGTTCTGCTTGAGTTTTCCCTTTTGCATATTGTTAAGGCTTCCTGTGTTTCACAATAAAGCCTGAATAAGAGTCATGCCCCCTTTATGACGGTTGTCGTGTAGTCAGTAATCAGGTTTCCTCTACACTCATCCCTGACACCTCGATATTTATCAGGTTTTGACAACAACTGGCCATTTCGTCACTTCATCGAAAGGTTCGCTTTCGCTCATCTCTCCTATTCCCACCTGACTGTTTAATACAGCCTTTTCTTCTATCGCTTCATGCATCTTTGTTACCGCAAATACATCATAGAAGTGGTTTGACA
>JAVVDS010000147.1:0-1613 GCA_032251295.1 Desulfuromonadales bacterium
ACCGTCGTTGTGACAATCGTTGGTCAGGCACGATCCGTAGTTCGTATCCCCTACGGCAACACCACCGTTGTAGCTGGCCGCGATGGACGCCATCGTCACCTGGGTATCGATGTGGGTGCCTGCCGTCTCACTGCCATGACAGTCGCCGCATGCCGCCGAACGGCCGAAGCTGCCCGCCGCGTTCAAGTGCCCATCGTGGGACAAGGTCGCCATGTTCGACTCGTGGCACGTGGCGCAGTTCGTGTAGCCCGTGCCCCAGGTGTAGGCGCTTGCAACCGGGGCCGCGTTGTTGCCGGCGTTGTGGCACGGGTTGGTCCCGCACGAACCGGCCGCACCCGTGGCCCAGTCACCCGTGTAGCTCACACCGCCCCAGTTCCCGGCGTGATCGAACTCCGTGGTCCACGAACCGTAGATGTGATCAGAAGCAGGTGCCGTAGTGCCCCACACGACACCGTCCACGTGGCAGGTGTCGCAGCCGATCAAAACACCGAACAGGGTCGTCGCGCCGACGTGGGCGCTGTGAGGGGCATCGACCGTCACGTCGGTGTGGCACATCACGCACGCCGAAGAAACCGTGTCGTTCCAGTCGTAGGACGGCGAGGTGCTCCGGTTGTTGTGGCAGTCCACCGTCGCGCAGCTGCCGTCAGTGGAGTTGAAGACCGCGTTGATATCCGATGTCGCGAAGTCCGCCGCGTAGCTCTGCCAGATGGGGTGGATGTAACCGTCCACGTTGGCTGTGCCGTTATTGTGCAGACGCGCACCGCTGTTGAAGTCCGCCCCGGACGGGTCCTCGTGACAGTAGGCGCACACCACCCGCTGCTCGGTATCGCTCGTCGTCGTCGTCGAGTAGCCCTGGCGCGCCGCGATCCGCGTGAAGTGCACCTGGTGCTCACCCGGCTCGTCGTTGGCCGGATCGGCCGTTGACCCGTCCGGCCAGTAGTTGCCGTTAACGGCGCTGCCGTGGCAGTCGGTACAGCTCGCCGACGGGCCGGCAACCAGGGTGATGGCCCAGGCGCTGTCTGAAAGCGCGTAGGGGGACACGCTCCCGTGGCACACGCCCCCGTCGCACGACCACGTCGTCTGGTTGTAATCCACTGAAGGCTCGCTGTTCATGGTCAGCTGATCGTCGCCGTGCTGGTTCCCGCCGCCCCAGCCGATGGGCAGGGTGTAGGCGGAATCGTCGTACACGTGACAGATGGAACAGTTGCCGTGGTTCGTCGTGTCGGTCATCGCCGCCACGTTGTGGCTCGGCGTCGGGAAGGTAAAGCTGTCGGCGAAGGTCCCGTGACAGTTGGCGCACTCTGTCCCGTCGCTGGCTGTCACCGTTGTGGTCCACCTGCGAGCCCAGCTCCCCTGCTCACCCGCCCCGTCGTGACAACCTGCTGCGCCGGCCTCGTTCACACCGCCAGTGTTCATGCATGAACCTGGGGAACCGTCGCCGTAATCATCGAACAGTCCGCGGCTTTCCGTATTGACCGCTGTGTCAGCCTGCCAGGTGCCGTTGATATGGGAGAGTGCTGCAACGATATCCTCGTGGCAGGTATCGCAGGCCGTCAGGGAATCGTCGTGGGTCGCCTGGCTCAAACGAGGCGTCACCGCGTGAAGACCCGACG
>JAVVDS010000148.1:0-1593 GCA_032251295.1 Desulfuromonadales bacterium
ATTCAACGATTCAACGATTCAACGATTCAACGATTCAACGGCTTCAATGCACCGGATCAATCCATGGAACTGTTTTCTTATGCGGAGCCGACCCGGCTCGATTTCGAACAGCGAGCCTGGCGAGAGGGGGCGCGGGCGGTGGCCGGCGTCGATGAGGCGGGGCGGGGTCCGCTCGCCGGTCCGGTGGTCGCGGCCGCGGTGATCCTACCGCGGGACTTCGACCTGCCAGGGCTCGACGATTCGAAGAAACTGACAGCCCGACAGCGCGACCGGCTCTACCCGCTGATCCGCGAGCAGGCCCTGGCCGTCGGCATCGGGGTCGGCAGCGTCGCCGAGATCGACAGCTGCAACATCCTGCAGGCGACCCTGCTCGGCATGCGGCGCGCCATTGCCCGGCTGGCGGTGCCGGCCGACTATCTGCTTGTCGACGGCATCACCCCGGTGCCGGTCAATATCCGGCAGAAGACCATCAAACAGGGGGATTCACGTTCGCTCTCCATCGCGGCGGCGTCGGTGGTTGCCAAGGTGGTGCGCGACCGAATCATGCAGAGCTACGATCGGCTCTACCCGCAATACGGACTCGCCGGCCACAAGGGGTACGGCAGTCTGCAGCATCGCCAGGCGATCGCCGAACATGGCCCATCCCCTTGCCACCGCCGCAGTTTTGCGGGCGTTCGCGAGCACTGTCCGGCCGATGACTGAAGCCCGTCTGACTCTCGGCCGGCGCGGTGAGGAGGCCGCTGCCGCCCACCTGGTCTCCCTCGGCATGAAGATCATGGCGCGCAATGTGCGCACGCCGGTCGGCGAGGTCGACCTGGTCGCCCGCAGCGGCCGGCTGCTGGTCTTTGTCGAGGTGAAGACCCGCAGCAGTCTCGCTTTCGGTCTGCCGGAAGAGGCGGTCGGGCCGCGCAAGCAGCGGCAGATCATCCGCGCCGCCCAGTGGTACATGAACCAGGGGCACGGCCACGGTCTGCAGCCGCGCTTCGACGTGATCGCCGTTCTGATCCGCGGCGCGCAGATCGAATGCCGGCATATCGAGGCGGCGTTCAGTCTCTGAGTTCTTTGACATTTGGAACGTCTCTCCCCCGCCACATCATCCTCAGTATCGTAATTGTTCGAGGTCCTGCGGGCCAATTCCAACTACGCCAGCAACGAATATTTCATGCCGGTCATGGGCCTGGTCTTCCTGCGACCGGCGCGGTTTTCATGGCGATGTCTATTCCATGATCGACGAGACGGTGGCCTACATCCTTTCCAAGATCAACGTGGAGTACATCATCAAGCATGTGAAGCGCGAGGAGCGTCCGGAACTGCCGGAGGAGGCCCTGCGCGAGACGGTGGTCAACGCCCTGGCTCATCGTGACTACCGTTCCACCGCAAATGTGCAGGTCTATATCTTCAAGGACCGGGTTGAGATCGTCAGCCCCGGCGGCCTGCCCGCCGGGATGACTGAGGCCGATCTCGGCATTAAGAGCATCCCGCGCAATCCCCTGCTCTTTGCCATGCTGCATCGCATGGAAGCGGTGGAACATATCGGTTCGGGCATCAAGCGCATCCGCAACCTCTGTCGGGAGTACGGAGTTGCCGAACCGC
>JAVVDS010000149.1:0-1569 GCA_032251295.1 Desulfuromonadales bacterium
CTTGAGTAAAGAACAGAGCTTCACTGACCAGTTGTGGGATTTTTTCTGTTCCCTGAAACTGGCGATCGTTATCCTGATTCTGCTGGCGACGACCTCGATCATCGGTACGGTCATCGAGCAGAACAAGACCCCCCAGGAATACATGCAGAACTATGGCATGAGCGAATCGACCTACAAAGCGCTCGATGCGTTGCAGTTTTTCGATATGTATCATTCCTACTGGTTTCTTTCCCTCATGGGCCTGTTTGCCGTCAACCTGATCTGCTGCTCGATCAAGCGTTTGCCGCGCATTATCAAGGTCGTGCGTGAGCCGGTTCTGGTGGCTGACGACGGTCTTTTCCGCACCTTTTCCAACAAAGAGGAGATCGTCACCAAGGGCACGCCCGAGAGCGTGCGCGACAAGCTGGTGGCGCTGCTCGGCAAGAAGTTCGCCTCGCCGGTGGTCACCGAACAGGACGGCAAGATCTATCTGTTTGCGCAAAAAGGCGCGTTGTCGCGTTTCGGCGTGTATATCACCCACTCTTCGATTCTGATTATCTTTCTCGGCGCCATGATCGGCAACATCTGGGGCTACAAGGCGTATGTCAACATCGTTGAGGGCAAGTCGATCAGTCAGGTCTGGCCGCGGGCCGGCAAACAGCCGATTCCGATCGGCTTCGAAGTGCGCTGCGACAATTTCGATGTCAGCTTCTACGAAGGGGGCGGGCGGCCGAAGGAGTTTGCCAGCGACCTGGTGGTGCTCGAGAACGGCAAGGAAATTCTGCAGAAGCGCATCGTGGTCAACGATCCCTTGAATTATAAGGGACTGACCTTCTACCAGTCCAGCTACGGCCCGGCCGGCGACCCGATCTACCAGTTCCGCGTCAAGCACCGCGAGACCGGCGAGACGGTTACGGTCAAGGGCGCGCAGGGCAAGCATCTGCCTTTGCCGGGCGGTTCCGATCTGATCCCCATGGGCTATGCCGAAAGCTACCAGAGTTTCGGTCCGGCCGCCCAGGTCAATATCGATAGCGGTGATCACCAGCACGGCACGCCGTTCATCGTCTTCAAGAATTATCCGCAATTCGATGAAAAACGCGGCGGCGCCTACGCGATCAGCCTGGTCGACGTTCAGCAGAGCTACTACACCGGTCTGCAGGTGGCCAAGGATCCCGGCGTCTGGGTGGTCTGGCTCGGTTGCCTGCTCATGGTGCTCGGTTCCTGCGGCGCCTTCTTCCTCTCTCACCGGCGCATCTGGGTGAGCATCCAGCCCCTCGACAAAGGCATCGGCGTCAAGTTCGGCGGCGCGGCCCATCGTAACCAGCCGGCTTTCGCGCTGTTTTTCGATGAATTGAAAAAAGACTTCGACGACGCATTGTCGTCCTGACGGAGGAATATGCCATGACCAGTTCATTTTTGTTCAATATCACAACGGTCGCCTACTTTGCCGCCATGGTGGTGTTTATCGTCTACCTGACCGCCCGCAATCAGGCGATCGGCCTGGTCGCCACCCTGATCTGCTGGGTCGGCTTTATCGCCAACACCGGCGCCATCGGCATGCGCTGGTACGAAGCTTACGCCATGGGCTAC
>JAVVDS010000150.1:0-1565 GCA_032251295.1 Desulfuromonadales bacterium
TGACCTATCATAAATACGGTTGACAAAAAACACTAAACTTTTACTTTAACTGTTGATAAGTCAATTTGTTATTTGAGTTTACTTGATTCAACTTTGTACTATCGGTGACAGCGGAGGAAGGCTCTGCTGGGGAGCAACCTTCCAAGGAATAAGCCGATCCAGGAAAATGGTTGACCGTAGCTTTGTTCTTCAAAGTTACGGTTTTTTCTTTTACAGCTATTTTCATGGTTTTATGCCTCTTAAAACCCATTTGTATGTTTTCGGCTTTGGTTTTTGTAAAATCGTATAGTTGCATGACCGGGTGTTCATCCTGTGGGATTTGACTTAAGAGATCTTCGAACTCCATCGGGCTGTCCATACCCAGTTCACCATGTGGACAATTGTTGTACAGGTGTACCGATCTTGCCAGGGCCTTCTTCAGTTGTAACAACGTTTTAATATCATACCCAATCAGGTAATCATTTTTAATAATCCCGTTTATTCTTTCTGCGTAAGGATTTTCCAAACATGTACCTGCCATGCTTATCCGGATATTAGCCCCCTTGAGCGCTGATTCATAATCTTTGCAACCATATTGGCTCCCTTTGTCAGAATGGTGGATCAGATTTTCATAGTAGTGTTTTTTCCGTACCTTAAATGCCATTTCCAATACTTTGAGGTTGTTTACTGCCATCATATTATCACTTGCGCTATGGCCAAGTATCCGACGGCTATAAACATCCATCATCAACACAATGTAAAACACTGCTTCAGGAGTAATAAAATGGGTAATATCGCTTACCCATAATTGATTGATACCGTTTAATTTTAAACCGTTGGCCAGGTTCGGGTGAATATACTTCCCACTATGGGTTGTTTTTATCAAAGAACGTTGCTTTTTTACAATCAGGCCATGATCCGACATAAACTCTTCAAAACAATTGATGCCTATTATTCCTTCAAGACGTAATTTACGATGAATCTTCCGGGCACTTGCATGATGATAATCCTTTCGTACTTCAAGAACGGTTTCCTTCAGCCGCTGATAAAATGCAGCTTCCTGGTCTGCCCTGGCAACAGCCTGGTGGTATCCCTGACGACTTATCCCTGATATAGCGTACATGACATTCATATTGATCCCAATTTCCCATTTCCTTGAGTTAAACCATTCAAGTGCCCGGACGCGAATTTTTTTTTAATATCAAATCCCGCTTCTTCACTACCCAGTTCCAGCAATTTCTCAAGGTAGTCTATCTGAAGTTGCTTTTGGCCTACTTTCCTCTCAAGATCACCTATCTTTTGAAGCAATTCTATTGTTTTCGATCCTTCGCTTTCTTTTTCCACAACTATTCGCTCTGATCTTGATATCCTGGTTGAATACTTTCGCACCCATTTGTAAATGGCCGTTTCGGTAACCTGATAAATCCTGCTCAGTTGCCGGACTGTAACCTGGCCTTCTTCTAACATTTTTACTTTCTCAATTTTGAAAGCCTCACTGAAATGTCTGATCTTTCGTTTTTCTTTCATGATACTGACGGTTTTAGTTATTAACATAACTTTGCGTCAACCTATTTCATGATAAGACA
>JAVVDS010000151.1:0-1562 GCA_032251295.1 Desulfuromonadales bacterium
CTAATCCATAGTGTTCTCGCATGTATCGAAAGAAGTTTTCCTGACACCATCGGGCAAACATTGCCGCCGCGGAGCTCGGCAGCGCCGACCGGTAGTCGGTGGATACGATGGCCGTCTGATGTCCGCTCGCCGTACGGCGGCGGATCTCGCGCACCCATACCTTGTCGCCCAGATACACCTTGCGCTCGGCCAGCCACATCTTCGTCACGTTGCCCGAGACGAGCTTCACCGCTTGTTCCGTGAACTCTGCCTCCGGCCAGTCCGGCCCCGGTCTCTTTCGGTAGGTCAGACAGGCGATGCGCTGCTTTTTGGCGTTCTTCAGCAGTTCGGGGCTGTAGCCTTCGCGATCAAAGATGACCGTGAAGCGATGCAGCAGAGGGTCCGCCTCAAGCTCTGCGTCCGTGGGCTGACCGGGCACTTCTTTCAGCAAGCGCGGAAAGATCTCGTTTTCCAGCACCTTGACCAGACCAGGGTCCACGTCCTGGTGGACGACGCAGAACGGTTGGCCATCCATGGCGTTGACCCAGTAGTCGGCCACGGCCCGCAGGCACAGCCGCTGTCGAGATACGTAGTGGCGCGGCAGCTTCGTCTGTTCCCCGTGGTAGACGCGTACATGGCCGTCTACGTAGAGCACGTTGGCTTGCTCCGGGGCGCTGTCCATCCACTCCTGGCACAAGGCAGCACTCCACGCGATGGCCGTGCCCTGCTCCGAGAGATGGGCCAACTTCTCGCGTACGGTACGCACCTCTGGGACGCGATCCAGCCCCAGCAGTTTGCCCCATTCCCCGGGCACATCGTAGCGCAGCCGTTCGATGCTCTTCACTCGCGCCAGAGCCAAGAACGCGAGCAACAAAAACAGGCTCGGCAGTCCGTAGTAGCCTTTGGGCAGGGTGAAGTGCTGCTGGGTGTGTCGCAGCAGCCCGGTCGCCAAAAGCGCCGGCACGCTTAGCAGAACGCCTGCGTTGGTCACGTCACACGCAGGCACAAACCGCGGCTCTATCCCCCCGGCTTGCCCCAAGCCCAGGCTTGCCCACACCCGCTCCATCGTCTGGGTCGCGCCCACCCCCATCTCGGCTGCGTTGTCGATCACGCTGCGATCGCTCTTGCAGCGCACGGAGTTCGCAGCTTGGTCCACACCCGCTGCTGCGCTGGCATCCGCGGTGCCTTCGACGCGGGGTCTTCGATGCAAGCGCCCCGCCAGCACCGCCTTTTTCACCGTGTTGGGCTTGAGCCCCAACCGCTCGGCTGCTTCCTGCGTCTCGATGCCCCGGTCCAAGAGCGCCTGGACCTGTTCCAGCACCGGCGGTGTCAGGACCGCCGCCCCACGCGTTTTGCGGGGCGCGAAAAACCCCTGCGGCCCCTTTTCCCGGTAGCACCGCACAGCCCGCAGCATCCAGGCTTTCGACACGCCAAACGTCCGGATGATCTGCACTTGACTGGCCACCCCCGTCACACAAAACTGGGCGGTGATCATGCGAAACGAGCGTAGGTCGTCTGCGCCGTGCCGGAAGATCGGCATGGTCCCGTTGAAATAGGTGACCACGCCGTCTTCCTTGCGTACG
>JAVVDS010000152.1:0-1553 GCA_032251295.1 Desulfuromonadales bacterium
TTGCGCTTATCGTGGGGGATGGTGATGCGGGTCCAGGGCTCTAGGTCGCTGGCCCCGCTGACGAGCTTGTGACCCCGACGGCGCAGGGTGATGAACTTCACGTCGCGGCGGTTGAGCGCGGAGAGGTTCTCGTAGGTGGTGAACTTGGAGTCGAACACCAGCGTGGGCTTGACCTTGCGCCGCACACGCCCCCAGAAGGAGAGGAAAGCGAGCACCTGATCGTCGGCCTCCTCGTGCTGGATGTCGGCAGCCGTGTAGAGAATGAGCTTCGAGTCGGCGTCCTGGGCAAAGAGGGTCAAGGCCCCCTTCATGCGTTTGCCGCGGGCACCGGCCCAGTGCGCCTCGAGGACCGACTCGTCGCCGTAGTGGGGCACGGTGTGGAAGTCGAGATTTATCAGCGAGCCCTCGTAAAGGCCGAGTTTCGCGGCACGGCGGACGAAGGCCTGCTGGAGGCGGGTCAGGTGGGCCTGGTCGAGGGAGTACGAGTAGGTGGACAGTGCGGTGCATTTGGGGAGCACATTGAGGCCGGCAAACAATCCCAGGCCGGGATCAAAGGCGTGCTCCGAGCCCACGTGGGCGAAGCGCTCGGTGCCGAGAAGCTTCAGGGCAAGGAAGGACAAGATGTAATTCATGGCCCCGATGGTCTTGGTCCCGGGCAGGCCCGCCTCGCGCACCACCGCATCGAGGCCCAGTTGGGCCACAAAGGGGGCGAAGAGAAACACGCCGGCCGCGGTGGACTGCGCCTCGAAACCCTCGGCCCCGGTGATGGAGAGGGCCTCCGAGCGCTCAGGAACCTCGGCGCCCTTCACGGTGAGCCCCAGTTCCAGTCGGGTGCGACGCGGCAGCTTCGGCAAACCCGCCTCGGCGAGCACCCGTTCCACCGTGCGTACCGAGAGCTCGATGCCCTCTTCGCTCAAAAGCTCGGTGATGTTGCCGGCGGAGAGTCGTCGCTGGCGCCACGTCACAATCTTGGCTCGGACCTCAGCACTCACCTTGCTGCGACTCGAGCTCCCCTCAGCGGCGGGTTCGTTCACATCGAGCTTGCCGTGGCGGAACTGGTGGCGCAGGAGCCGGACGTAGCCTGGGGAGAACCCGAAGCGTTCGGCGACGAGTTGGGCGGGCAGGCGCTCGACAAACGAGGCGCGCAGGGCCTCGTAGCGGCGTTGCCACGGGGTGGCGGGGCGAGTGAAGAAGGAGGCGTCGCGCATGGTTGTTATTTTACATTGGCGCTCTAACATGTCAATACATAAACACAAAACACAGAACACCAGAAGAGCGGTACAGGGGTGGGAGGCAGAACCAGCCCGGAACACCTGGCAAAATTCGACCTTCAGCAGGTGCGAAGCGCTACAGGCGGGGGGAGGGCTCGGGGGTTGAAGCGGTTTTGACCTGGACGATGGCACCTGCCTATCCGTCACATCGCATAACACACGAGGCGGGCAAGTTCCAGAGCAGGGTCCTCAAATGTCTCGGCCCGCCGCACTTTCAGACCATGCGGCGGGGTTACCCCCCAGCACCGGGTGTTAGCGCCCGAGCCGGTGCGAAAATCGGTG
>JAVVDS010000153.1:0-1549 GCA_032251295.1 Desulfuromonadales bacterium
CTAGGAGTCTGCGCTGTAGAAAGCGGGTAAGCAAAGATCTCTTCGGTGGAGTCGCTGGTTCATGGAGCGGTTTTCTCAGTTTGTTTGCAGAGATTGGCGGGGCGGAAAGTGGTTTGTGAAGCAGTCAGACGGATTCCGGTGCTCCTGGCTCACTCAAACTCGATCAGCGGCCGCATCCGCCGTACGTTGGTCGCCAGACACACCAGATCCCATTCGCCACTCGCCCCGGACAGGCCCCGGATACTGAACCGCCGAAAACCCATCACCTGCTTGATCCAGCCGTTGACGGCTTCGACGATGTGCTTGCGGTCCCGATACCGCTCTCGGCCCTCCGGCCTCGTGAGCTTGTTCACCATCCGGTGCGTGGCAGCAGGATAGGTGTGGGCGTCGATGTCGGCGCTGGCCTTGTTTTCCCGCCCCACCGAGACGTAGGCATCGATGCCGCGGCGTTCCAACTCGACAAAATCCTCTTCCTTGCGATAGCCGGCATCGGCAAGCAGACACGCCGGCTGCGCCTGCAGCGTGTTGTCAACCTGATCGATCAGGCCCAGTAGTACGCCCTGATCGCTGGCGTTCGCCGTCAGTTCATTGCCAACGATTATCTGGAAATCCTCATCTACCGCCAGTTGTCCGTTGTAGCACTGCTGGTAACCGTCGCTGGTCTTCATGATCCGGCTGTCCGGATCGGTGAAGTTGCTCTGTGCCTTCTCGTCGGGAACCCCGAAGTCTCGCTTGTAGCTGGGACCACGGCCGCTCGGCGGCCGGCGTTCGTCATCCGGGTGCCGACCGCGCGCCTGGTCTGCGGCCCGCTGCTCAGCCTCCAACCGCGCTTTGGCCGCCCGGATCTTCTCCAGCCGGCGCTCGCGATGTTGCAGCTCTTCGGGCAACTCGTCGCCACGCCGATCCGCGCCGTAGCGCGCATCCTCGGCATCGTCCGTTTGATCGGCGCGATCGCACATCGAATCAATCTCTTCGTTGAGCCGATGTTCTTCCTGCTGCATGCGCTGATAGCTCATGGCTTTGTGCTTGCTCGCGTTGGCCCGTACCTTGGTCCCATCCACCGCCACGGCTCCAAGGCTCACCAGCCCGGCCCCTCGGGCAATCTGCACGATCTCCACAAACAGAGCCTTGAAGTCCTTGAGATGCCGCTTGCGGAACTCGCAGATCGTGCGATGGTTCGGGAAATTGCCCGCCGCAAGGACCCGGAATGCCACGTCCTCTTCGAGCTTGCGGGCAATCTTGCGTGACGAAAACGTACCGCTGACGTAGGCGTAAATCAGCACCTTGAGCATCATGCTCGGCTCATAGGGCATCTTGCGCCGGCCATCACCCTGATAGGGCGCGTAGAACGCACTCAGATCCAGTTCCTCCACCACCTCGCTGATGAAATACGCGACATGGTCTTCCGGCAGCCAATCCCGCAGGCTCACCGGCAGCAGAAGATCCTGATCCGGGGCGTAAGGGCGAAACGTCGTCGGCATCCCGTACTCCTATCGAAACCCTGCACTCATTATCCCAAATCAGCGTTTCTACGGCGCAGACTCCTAGC
>JAVVDS010000154.1:0-1548 GCA_032251295.1 Desulfuromonadales bacterium
CCGGAGAGCACCAGGTTCACGCCCAGGTAGCAGAAGATCGTCGCCGCAAAGCCCAAGATAGACAGCCATGCAGCACGGCGCCCCACCCAGCCCCGGGTAAAGCGGGCGTGCAGGAAAGCCGCATAGATAAACCACACGATCAGGCTCCAGGTCTCCTTCGGGTCCCAGCTCCAATAGGTGCCCCAGGCGTAGTTGGCCCAGGCGGCGCCGGTGATGATGCCCAACGTCAGCATCGGGAATCCGACCATGATCGCCTTGTAGTTCAGATCGTCCAGCACCTTGACGCTCGGGAACATCCCCAGAATACCGCCGATCGGCGACTCGTCGGCCGACTTCTCTTCCTTGCCCACCTTGATCAGGTACATGATCGACACGCCGCAGGCCAGGGCAAAGGCGGCATAGCCGATAAAGCAGGTGATGACGTGGTAGGTCAGCCAGTTGCTCTGCAGCGCCGGCACCAGCGGCGCGATGGTCGCGTCCAGCCCCCACTGCGCCCAGATCATGCCGGCGAAGGCAAAGGGGATGACAAAGGCGCCGATGGCGCGCTGCTTGTACTTGAGATCGAAGATCAGGTAAATCAGCAGAATCGACCAGGCAAAGAACACCACCGACTCGTACAGGTTGGACAGCGGCGCCTGCTCATAGCCCATGGCATAGGCTTCGTACCAGCGCATGCCGATGGCGCCGGTATTGGCCAGAAAGCCGACCCAGGAGATCAGGGTGGCGCCAAAGGCGATGGCGTCGTTTCTGGAGGTTAAGTAAACAATAAAGACCACCATGGCGGCAAAGTAGGCAATCGTTGTGACGTTAAATAAAAGCGAGCTCGACATGTGTCCTCCGTTATGACGACAAAGCGTCGTCCAGGTCTTTTTTCAGGTCATCGAAAAAGAGCGTAAAGGCCGGCTGGTTACGATGGGCGCTGCCACCGATCTTGACCCCTACCCCCTTCTCCAGCGGCTGGATGGTCACCCAGAGCCGGCGATGGGAGAGGAAGAAGGCGCCGCAGGAACCCAGCACCATCAGCAGGCAGCCGGTCCAGACCACCCAGACCCCGGGGTCTTTGGCGACCTGCAGGCCGGTATAGTAGCTCTGCTGGGCGTCCAGCAGACTAATGGCATAGGTGCCGCCGCGCTTTTCGTCAAACTGCGGGTAGTTCTTGAAGACGACAAAGGGGGTCCCGCTGCCAGTACCGGTATTGATATTGACCTGGGCGGCCGGACCGAAGTTCTGGTAATTCTCGGCATAGCCCATGGCAATCAACGAACCGCCGCCGGGCAGCGGCAGGCGTGCGCCCTGGCGGCCGGTGACGGTCTTGGTCTCACCGGTTTCCCGGTTGCGCACCTTGAACTGGTAGACGGGATCGCCGGCCGGGCCGTAGCTCGACTGGTAAAAGGTCAGCCCCTTGTAGGTCAAAGGATCGTTGACCTCGATGCGCTTCTTGAGAACTTCCACACCGTTCTCCAGCACCACGAGGTCCGAGCTGAACTCTTTGGGGCGACCGCCGCCGGGGTAGAACTCCACCTCGAAATCATCGCAGCGGATTTCAAA
>JAVVDS010000155.1:0-1538 GCA_032251295.1 Desulfuromonadales bacterium
CGGAAGACCCGACATTCGCCACGGCGACAGAGTGCGCCGAGTGGCTGGCGGACGTGCACTCGCGAACGGACGGCTGAAATGGCCGGTGCTCACACTGGCGCTGATCGTCGCGGGCGCCGTGCTCGGGCTCGCTACCTACCCCGTGCTCGCCTAGCGCCGCACGCAGGCCCCGGCATATATTGCATCGGCTGCCACTACCGGGAGGTGATCTCGTGGCCGAGACAAGGGGCCGGGGCCGGCCCACCAAAATCACGCCAGAACTTATCGACGAGGCGGAACGGCTGATCCTCGAGGGCGCGTACGCGTCTGTCGCCTCCGCGATCGTGGGTATATGCACCGTCACGTGGTATGACTGGATCAAGCGCGGCGAAGATCCGATGGAAAAAAACCCACTCTACATGAATTTTTCTGAACGTATCCAACGCGCGGGTGCCATTGCCGAGCACGACGCGATGTGGAATGTGCGCCGTCATGCGCGCGAGGATATGCCCGGCGACTGGCGTGGGGACATGGAGTTTTTGAAGCGGCGATTCAATTCGCGGTGGGGCGACCGCGTGCATCAGGACCAGCGGATCGATGCGACGGTCCGCACGGAGAGTCCGCGCGAGCGGCTGCGGGCGAAGCTGGACCAGATGGCGCAGGCGCGCCAGGAGGGAACGGATGGCGATAGCACTCTCGACGGGCCTCAAGAACCAGATTCTTGACGGGATCCTGAACAGCGCGGCGGGGACTGACTTCGACGCTGGCGTGCTGGAGCTGCGCACGGGCGCTGCACCGGGTCCCGACCTTGCCGCCGCCGGCACGCTCGTAGCCGAGGTAGCCGTGCCTGTCGACGGGTTCGCGGCAGCCGCCAGCGGGTCAGCCGCGAAGGCGGGCACGTGGCAGGACACGGCCGCGAATGCTGCGGGCACGGTGGCGCACTTCCGCCTGCGCGCGAGCGGCGATGTCGGCGGTGCGAGCACCACAGAGCGCAGGATCGAGGGCAGCGTCACGGGCACAGGCGGTGGCGGCGACATCGAGCTGCAGAACACCGTGGTCGAGGTCGGCCAGACTATCACGGCCACGAGTCTTACCGTCTCTGTCTGATGCCGCCGTGGCGGCTCTACCGTGACGACGGTACGACCGAGGAGACCCCGGCAGGCGTTCGTGCGCGTCCTGTCGGGGCTCTCGTTATTGTGCAGTCGGACACGGAGGTCGGCCGTATGGTCCTGCACCGGTGGAACTGGTACTGGCTGCGTGACGGCGTGTGGTACGGCGGCGACGTGTTCGGCCTGCTGGACCAGATGCAGCACTACGCGCACCAGATTGAGTGCGTGGCGCAGGGCCGCACGGTGCTCAACGCGCTGATGGCCGACACGCTGATGCGCGCCCACGCCGATCCCGACTTCCCGCCGAAGAGCGCCACGCTGCCGGAGGAGAGGGGTCCATGACCCATATTACCGCCGCACTCGCGCAGACCGCGTTCCGTGGCTACGCGGACGGTACGGAGTCCGGCTCTACAGCGGTCGCGACGGAGAACACGAACTGGACGCAGGACG
>JAVVDS010000156.1:0-1536 GCA_032251295.1 Desulfuromonadales bacterium
GTAACTAATCAGTGTGCAAGTTAGCAATAACTTTTAGGGAGTTTAATACGTTTTGATTGTTTTTGATGATGGTGTCGGTAATTGATCTGAGTACAGCAAAGCCAAAAGCCCCATCAGGTGATTTGAACTGCCCCGATATTTTTTGTTTTACCTTAATATTCCTTATTGCTCTTTCTGAGGCATTATTATCGGGTGGTACTTCTGGGTGGTAAAGAAATGTAAAAAGATAAGCTCTGTACTTGATAAGCCTTTTCTGAAAAGAGATGAGTTCTTTATAGTTTTTGTCCGGCTTGTAATTGAGCAGGCAATCCAATCGCTTTTCCAGGGTTTTTCTTCGAGGATTGTGGATGTAATAATCCACTGGGTTCATTTTGTTTTTCAAATCCAGGGCCGACTTGAAAATCGCTTTGCAAAGCTTGCTCCATTTGTGGTTGTACAGTTCTGACAGGTAATTCAAGTCCCTCAACAAATGGGCAATACATATTTGGTGCGATAAAGCATTGGTATTAAAGTGGCTCTTCCAACAATCGTGAACCAAAACAGACTTTTCAAAACCATCTTTAAAATTTTCTGTGATACTCTTGCCAGCTCTGTTGTCGGTAATTGAAATAAATGTGGCTTCATCATTTTGCCAGGTCCATGCCCAATGTTTATCGCCGCAGACCTTTATACCTGTTTCGTCGGCCCCTACTGCAAAACAATCACCTGATTGTAGTTTCTCTCTTATCAGCTCATAAGCAGGCCTGGCTTTGTTTACAAGTTTGCCTAACAGATAGTGGATGCCGCCTTCACTTATTGGAATTTTGAACACATCTTTAAAAAACTCTTCCATGCGTTTAAATGGAATGTATTGCCTGGCATGCAGATATCCTATCAGGCATTCTAAATTATTGCCATAGCTTACCGGGGCATTGGCCTCTATAGGATATTGGGCTGTTGTTTGCCGGCCACAGCTGCAAATTTTGCTGAATATTTGGTGTTCGTGCACAAAGTACTTTATTTCCGGGATATCTATTACCTGGCGTTTGCCAATAAATTCACTAGCAAGGCTACTGATATCTTTGCCGCAACAACTGCAAAAGTCTGGTATATGCTTTTCAACAACATCAGGCGATGCAAGCATTTTTAACGTATTACCCTGCTGCCCTTTCTGCCCGCCTGGCTTGCGCCCTGATTTTTCTCGTAAACTCTGGTTGCGCTTTGCACGGTTTTCATCTTTGGAGGGAGGAAGAGAACTGTTTTGACTGTTTTTAGGATGTTCGTATTTTGATAATCGTGCTTTCAAATATTGAACCTCTCCTGTGAGTTCTTCTACTTTCTGCAACAGTGCCTGTATGATTTTATCTTTATCCAAAATCTTAAAAGATTACACTACAAACTTAAGCTTGAATGCACCCCAATGCAAGCTATAGCAAGGGTTTTTATTAAGAAAGGACAAAGTATTTTGTTAATAGAAACTGATTTTTATATATACAAAAAAACTCGCAGAAAAGACCTGTTAACAAACTCGTTATATTGTGGATAACAGGCGTTTTT
>JAVVDS010000157.1:0-1530 GCA_032251295.1 Desulfuromonadales bacterium
GGTTCAGGGGACGGAGGGCGATTGGCGACGGTGGATCACTCTGATATGCGTGGGTTGGTTACCGACCGGACTTCACTGCGTCGCGGAGCTGCCCTTCTCTACGTTCGAGGGTCTGCCCTCCCGAAGGAGTGCGCCTCATAGGGTGCCCAGGGGTTCTCCACACCGGCCCGCCGTCCCCTGAACCAAAGACACTGACCCGGCCGACTCATGCCGTCGCCCGGCTTGCGTGTGCCTTGCCCGTGGCCTCGCAGGCGATCGCCCAGATGAAGCCGGCCAGCTCGCGCGCCACCGCCGTGGTCACCTGTTTGTTGAGCTTGCCGGCCTCCATCAAGCGCCGGTAGCGCGCGCACAGTCGCTTCTGGCCCGCCCAGGCAATCGCCTGCACCGCCTCAGAGGTCTGCGCTGCGCGTTGCTCGATCGTTCGGGTCTTGCGCGCCGGGAAGCGGTAGTTCCAGGCCGCCTCAACCAGCACCCGCCGCACATGGCCATTGCCGGTCTTGGTGATCGCACCTTGGCGACGGCTCGAGCCGCTGCTGTGTTCGCTGGGCACCAGACCCAGGTAGGCCATCAGCTGGCGCGGCGAGTCGAACCGGCTGATGTCGCCCAGCTCAGCCAGAATCGTCATCGCCGTGATCAGGCGAACCCCGCGCAACGCCATCAACGCCTCGGCCACCGGGCGCAGCGACCAGTCGACCAGCGCCTGGCGCATCTGCTCCTCCAGCCCGGCAACCTGGCGTTGTGTCTGCTTGACCACCTCGATGTACTCCTGCAACACGATCTGCTGGATCGGAGAATCAAACTTGACCTGCTCCAGCCAGCGAAAATGCGCCTGCGTCCAGCGGCTCTTGCCGCGCGTGTAGACCCGGCCGTGGCGCAGCAAGAACGCGCCCAGGCGCTGGCGCGCCTTGAGCTCGATCGCCTTCATGTCCTCGCGCGCACGCGTCAGATCCCGAATGGCCTCCTGCTCCGCACCCGGCACCCAGACCGCCACCAGCTCGCCCGAACGCGACAGGCGCGCCAGATTGTGCGCATCGCGCCGATCGGTCTTGACCCGCTGCCCGGCCTTGCGCGGGATCAGCGACGGGGCGACCACCTCGCAGGCATGCCCGCTGGCCACGATCTGACGGCACAGCCCATAGCCGCACGGACCGGCCTCGTAGGCGAACAGCAACTGCTCACCGCCATACTGCGCGCTCAGCCGCTCAATCAGCTTGGCGACCTTCTTCGGTGTGTTGTTGATCGTGCCAAGATCGTCCGGCTCGCCCCGACCGCACGCTGCGACCGCGACTGAGATCGTGTCTTTGTGCACGTCTAGACCGATGTAGGCCGGGTAGGTGCTGCTGGCCTGACGTTCGGCGCACTCGCCGGCCGCATGCGCATGCACAGCGACCCGGCGTGTTGCTGCAGTTTCTGTAGACTTGCTCATGACCTGTCCTCCTCGATTGTGGCTCTGTGTTGAAGGTGAGTGTTTCCAACCCCGAAACGTAACCCACGCGTTCGAGGTTGGACAGGTCAATCCATGATGTCTAC
>JAVVDS010000158.1:0-1527 GCA_032251295.1 Desulfuromonadales bacterium
AGCATTTGAATATATTTAGCCGATAAGTCCTGTGAATAGCGTTATTTGGAGGCTTATTGGCATGGACGTAAAAGAAATCAGAAATATTGGCAAAAAACTGAGTGCATTTTTGAAACAATTTGATGACTGCTTTTACCGCTCTCAGCCGCGAGAGCATCTCAAGAGTTATGTTCGAGGACAGGTTTCTTCTCTGCAACGTAAGAGTGCTGAACCCATCGCATTGTTGACGAGAACGCCGCCTCGAACTCTGCAACGGTTTCTTTCTTATGTTCACTGGGATCAGCAGAGGCTTTGCGACCGGATTCAATGGGTCGTCACAAGAGATCATGCCCATCCCGATGCAACCGGAACTGTTGACGACACCGGCCATCCCAAAAAAGGCACACACACCGCCTGTGTCCAGCGTCAATGGTGCGGCAACACCGGCAAGATAGATAACTGCGTTGTCAGCGTTCACATCGGCTATACTATTAACGATTTTCAATGCCTTCTCGACAGCGACCTTTATCTGCCGCAAAGCTGGGGCGATGATCCTGAGCGTCGTAAACAGGCAGGCATTCCTGATGACGCTGTATACCGCAAGAAAACAGATATAGCTCTTGCTCAAATTTCTCACGCTCTTAATAATGGCGTACGAGTATTTGCATGGACATTTGATGAATGGTATGGCAGGGATGGCGATTTTCTTGATGGCCTCCAGGCTCTGGGACAGAACTATGTGGCCGAAGTGCCGGCTAACTTTACCGGCTGGGTTTATGAACCCCAAATCCTGCTTTGTCCGAGAACGGAAAAAAAGCATAAGAGAGGCCGTAAAAGGCATTTTCCACGTATTTCGGCAAAAGCTTTGCCGCCTTCTGAAGTTCAGAATCTGCTGGTGTACTCCCGCAAATTTCAAAAGCAGAAATGGAAGAAGTTTTATATTAAGGAAGGCGAGAAAGGGCCGGTAGTCTGGGAAGTTAAGTGGTCGAGATTTTATCGTAAGCAAGGTGAAGATTCTCTGCCGGGCTCTGCTCATTGCCTTATTGTTGCTCGCAATGTTTTGAATCCGAAAGAGATCAAATATTTTGTTTCGAACATGCTGCCGGGCTCCAATGGTATCACTCTGGAAAAACTGCTCAGAACCGCTTTTTCTCGCTGGCCGATAGAGCGATGTTTTGAACTGGCCAAAAATGAGATTGGTATGGACCATTTTGAGATACGCAGTTGGCGTGGGATTCATCGCCATCTGTATATCAGCCAGTTGTCTCAATTGTTCTGTTCTCGTGTGCATCAGGATCTTAGGAAAAAAAACTCCAGACAGTTTGTATCTGACCGTCGAGCAGGTTCGTTATGCTGCATCGGTGTGGGTAGCCGTTCAAGGCTTTCCACTATCGGTTCAGAAACAGGTTTATTGTCAGGCATCGGAGATAATCCAATACCATCAAAGACACAATCAGCGAGCAAGAGAATGTCATGCCCTGCGAAAGCGGCAGAAAATGCGAGCCTTGGGTATCCAAGTCGAGAAGTTGCGTTGTTGTATTCAGGATA
>JAVVDS010000159.1:0-1515 GCA_032251295.1 Desulfuromonadales bacterium
GTCAAACCCATCGTCGCGGATCGTGAGCACAAAATGTTTGGCCACTTTGTACTGATTGACGACCTTGCCCACCCGCACGCCAATCTGGTCGGTGCCCCCGTACGTGCCGAACCGCACCTCCGCGCCAATGGCCTCGAGTTGGTTGCACAGGCTCTCCAGCGCCGCGCTGGCCGCCGCGTCCCGGTGGACGACGTGGAAGCGGAACCCATCGTCTTGCATCTCGAACCCGAAATGCTGCGCCAGCTTCCCGCTGCCGACGACACGCCGTACCCGCACCTGGATCGCATCGGTTCCCTGGAGGGTGGCGCGCTCCACCGCCCGACGCACTCTCTCCAATCGCGTGCAGAGGCTCTCGAGGGCAGCGTTGGCGGCGGCCGCTTGGTTGACCACGTGGAAGCTGAAGCTCTCCTCACGGATGTCGAACACAAACTGCCCGGCGAGATTTTTGGGGATGACCTTGCCCACCCGTGCGGCGATCTTGTCTTTGCCCCTGAGCCGTCCACGCAGCAACGTGGCGCGAACCTTGGTCAGTGCTTGCGTGGTCGCCTCCAGTAACGACCGGCGCTTGTGGGCCCGCAGCTTGGCCAACTCGGGATTTCGACACGCCACGAGGCGTTCACCGGGAAAATCGGGGTGGGTGAACGCAAACAGATTGCGCTCATCAAACAACCCCAACTGCACCGTGCCCCCCTCCATGAGCTTGCGAATCGAGGCGCTCTTCAGGGCCGTGATCCAATCCACCCCGTCGCGCTCGCGCAGATCGTTGTCGATGAGCGTTTGGGAGAGCATGCCGCGATCCCCAACCAGGACGAGGGAGTGGATGGCGAACCGGTTTTTCAGCGTGTCCACTTGCGCGGGCAACGTCTTCGTGTCCGCCGTGTTGCCCGCAAACACTGAGACCGCGACCGGGCAGCCACGGGGGTCGGTGAGCAGTCCGTAGTTGACCTGGAGCTTGCCCGTCTTGCCGTCGCGGTTATGGCCGCGGGCCGCCAACGGGCAGGTGACGCCCTCAAAGTAGCTAGAGCTGAGATCGTAGAGCACCAAGCCGCCTTGTTTGAGGTGGCGCGCCGCGAGTTTCTTTTCGATGCCCGCTTGTCGCTCCAACAGCCAATCCATGGCGGCATAGAGATCGTCCTCGTCGGCGTCGGCCACGCCAAACAGTTCCGGAAGCGTGGTGTTGTGCCACCAGCGCGTCGTGGCGAGCTTACTGCACGGCTCCAGGATACGGGCCGCCACCATCGCCTCCACCCGATCCCGCTGCGGGCAGCGTGCTGCGCCCAAAAGTTTGTCAAAGCCCAGCCGCTGCATCGCGATGCGCACCGCATGGACCTGGCCGTGATGGGGCGAGCGAATACTCTCAAAAAGCTCCGCAACGGGGGCCACCTGGTTGCCCCGCAGCACACCGCGAATGAGCTCGACGATCTCATCGCCCAGCGCGGTCAAGTTGGCCACGGTCTCCTTTTTGACCTTGCCGCCTTCGCGAAAGGAACGCCGCAGTAAGTGTGCGCGGTAGAG
>JAVVDS010000160.1:0-1510 GCA_032251295.1 Desulfuromonadales bacterium
TCGGTCCACAGGGGGTTGAGCCAGGACGGCCAGCGGAACACATGGAACTGCTCCGACGAGGTGAGCCGGTAATAGGTGGTGTCGCGCAGGCCGTTGGGCGTGGAGTAGATGCGTAGCGTCCCCCCGGCCTTGAGGCACTGACGCAGCGCCTTCCAGGCCCGTTCGGTCAGCCAGGCTCCTTCATCGACCCAGACGCGGCCCACGTGCAGGGACCGGAAGGCGTCGCCATAAGCCCCGGCCGGGCGGAAATAGAGCACCGAACCGTTGGTGAACTCCAGCCGGAAGTAGGGTTTGCGGTGGATCTTGGGCTTGCCGTACTTGGTCAGGGCGATGCTGTTCATCAGATCCGGGTTGGTGTCGAGCTGGAACTCGATCTCCTCGATGATGGTATCGAGGTGCCCCTGGTGCGGAGCCGCGATGAGGCCCTGGCCGCCTCGGGTGGTGAAGGCGTAATGGAGCGCGTCGGTCGAGAGCACGATGGACTTGCCCACGTCCCGGCCGTCGAGGTGGATGATGTTCTTGGCCGGGCAGCGCAGGTCCTCCACCTGGTGCGGCCAGTAGTCGCGGCCTGAGCCATCCCGGTTGTAGAGGTAGGCTTGCCCCCACAACACGGGATCGCTCAGGGTCGCCGCGAGTTTGCGCTCCTTGTCGGTTACCGCCATCAGTGCATTCCCGTCCTCAAGGCGTTGCCGAGGATGGTGCCCACCAGTTCCGTCAGGATCTGCTGCACGGCCAGGGTGTTCTTCCGGTCGTGGACAGCTTCCTGAATGTCGATGATGGCCTGGTCCAACTCCGCCCAGGCCAGGTACTGCTGCTGGGCCGCTTCCAGACGGCCGAGGGCGTTCTCTATCCGTCCCGCCGCCAGCTCGGTGCCGATTTCGACCAGGGCCTCACCGGCCTGGCGAACGGCATCGCTGTTCTCCTGAAGAATCTCTTTCATTGGCCTGCCTCCTGGTTCGTGCCGTTGGCCCACTGGTCAAGGGCGTCCACGGCGGTCTGCAAGCGCAGGCCGACACCGGTCAGGCGCTCGGCGTCCGGGTGGCCGACCTCGCGCAGCGCCTTGTTGGCCTCGGTCACATACTCGGGTGTGTGGCGGTTGACGGTGGCCACCGCCGACTGGATCTGGGCCGGAGGCCGGTAGGTGGCGCAGCCGGTCATGATCCCGGCCAGGACCAGCGGGATGGTCCATTCGAGGGTCTTCTTCAACATGTTGATCTCCTTTGGGTTATGGGTTTGGGGTAAATGCAGAAAGATCTCTGCAAACACTTGATTTCCAACGAAATAGAAGCGTCATTGGATGTGACGCGGGATGGTCCCGCATCCACGAAAACCGGAACCGGAGGCAGGCCATGACCTACGACAGAAACCGCCAGCAGGCACTCAAGGCGTACCGAGAAAAGCAGGAGAGCATCGCCCGGCTGATCGACGGCATTCGCGGCAAGCTCGAAGCGGACGCGAAGCAGCCGGACATCACCTGGGCGAGCGTCGGCTCCCTCGGTCACGTCGAGGA
>JAVVDS010000161.1:0-1409 GCA_032251295.1 Desulfuromonadales bacterium
GTTTAGTTAGTTAATCCTGATATAAGTTTACAGTTTAAAATTAATCCTAAAACTCGTTTACAAGTATAGGTTTTTTTTGATAATAATTCTTCCATAGTTTTTCAATTTTTATTTGATTAGTTGATTGATGAATTTTATTTGGTGTTAGATTTCCAATACTCATGTGAGGTCTTTCATTGTTGTATAAATCAACTACAGCTTTTAATAATTTCTTTGCCTGATTGATGTTTTCTACTTCATAGTTTTCTAAATATTCACCTTTGATAATTCCATTTACTCTTTCTGCAATTGCGTTTTCAAGTGGATCTCCATTTTCGGTCATACTGATTTTTATATCATAATCCTGCAATAGCTTTACATACGCATGACTACAATATTGTATTCCTCTGTCGCTGTGATGAATGAGGCTCAAATGGCTTTCTGCCCCTAAGTCAGAGAGAGCCATTTGCAAAGCTTTTATGCTCTCAATGGCTTCCAATGTTTCTGCCACTTGATAACCAACAATTTTATGTGAGTAAGCATCTGTTATAAAACTGATGTAAACATGTTTTTCTTTATTTATTTTCCAATATGTAATATCACTTACCCAAAGTTGATTGGTAGCAGTAGGAACAAATCCTCTTATCAGGTTTGGATACATCCTCAACCAGTGATGTGAGTTGGTGGTTTGTATTCTTCTTTTACGCTTCCTTACCAATAAATGATTGGCTGAAAGGGTATTGAATAAAGCATCTCTACCCATTTTTATTTGATGTTCTAATAGATAAGGTTGTATCATTTCATAAAGTTTTCGAGTACCTATTTTACGATGATTTTTACGAATATTTTTTACTTGCTGTATCACTAATTCTTCTTCAATAGAGCTAGATATACCTTCCCAATTATTTTGATAATAAGCCTGTCTGGTAATACCAAACCATCCACATAGCTTGGCTAATCCTATGTGTGAAAAATTACTTTTCATTGCTTCTATGGTTTGGTATTGAGCTTTTTTCTTATTGGAATTTTAAATTCTTTCTCCGCAATATCAACCATCGTGGAAAAAGCAATAGCTTTTAGTTCTGCATCTTTCAATTGCTTTTCAAGTTCTGCTATTCGCTTTTTTAATTGCAGATTTTCAAAAGATTCATCCATTGCATTAGCTAGTTTGTCCAACTTGATTTTCTTTTTAGGCATGGTATAAAGATTTGTTGTAAAATTAGGTCTTCTAGTTTTTATTCCAGTATCATATCCTAATTGTCGCATCCACCTTAATAATTGTCCATGTTCTTCGTCTTGTCCAGTGTACTTTTCCCAAATTTCTGCTTTGGTACAGCCACTTGAAATTAATTCCTGAATAATTAAATGTTTTTCTGTTTCGGTAAAATATTTACCTGCTTTTTGAATGATTTTTTTGTCCATTTTTTACA
>JAVVDS010000162.1:0-1392 GCA_032251295.1 Desulfuromonadales bacterium
CTTTGGGTTATTTAGAAATGTCCTACTTAAGACATTTTTGTTAAAGTTTTTAAATATTCTGATCGGGCCGTTTGTCGCCATGGATGATCAACTGGAGGCTTGTAATTTGAGCTTGCGGCAATTACCCATTGAGTCTTGCTTACACTTATCTTCTTTGGTTTCTCAGGTAGTAATTTGTAATTGAGATATTTGCCTCTAAGTCTGAAATTAATAGTTTTATCCATTCTTTCTTCCACTGTGACGATATCTCGCTTGCAAATTGTCGCTGGTTGGATTTTATCTAATTGGTAGCAATTGTTCTTGTGATTAATAGTAAAATCATTTCTAACTACTCGTTCGTATTGACGTGAGAATATTGAATCTAATCTATCCTTTTCTTTTTTAGTTAGTTCTTTATGTAAATTGGCTTTTGTTCTTGGCTCCACCATAAACTTGGCGTTGAATTTAGGAAGAAATTTTTCCTCCAGGAATTTGTTGGCCTCTTTAATGGTTGAGATATTATTAAGCCTTAATTCCTTAATGAGTCGGTCTTGTAAGGTATGAAACAGTTTTTCCACCCGGCCTTTAGCTTCAGGGCTGTGAGTGTGAATAACATCTATATTAAGGTCATTTTTCATCGCTCTTTCAAATTGAGTAAGAGTATCAGGATTCTCTCTGGCTAGTTTGTGGTTCATTGAATAAGTGCTGAATTTATCGACATATATTGAATAGGGCTTGCCAAATCGTTCAAGGTAACCTCGCCAGAAATTGAACGTAGGCTCGACACCCTCATGTTCGTCAAATTTAATCCAAACATTGCTAGTAGCATCATCAATACCGGCAAGTAAGCAACATTTTCCACCTCTATCTTCAAACCAATACTCATAGGAACCATCATACTGGATCATTTCACCGTAACTTGCTTTTCTTTGTCGCCAGACACGATGCTTTTCTTTTTTCTTCTGTTTTGGCTTCCAGAATCCCTCATTAATCATGATAGAACGGATTGTTCCTTTATCCCTCTTGATTTTATGACATTCAGATAGTTTTTCCGAGGCTAAGAGAGGACCGAAGTCATGATAATGCTTATGTAGTAAATCAATTATTTGTTGTTTTTCTTCATCTGGTATGACACGATTACTTGGCTTGCCTCGGTTACCGTGAATTAGCCCGCTAATTCCCTTTTCTTTCACTTTTTTCTTCAATCGCCTAATCTGGCGGGTGGTCAGATTCAGTAGCCGGGCGGCCTCGGGGCCTTTAAATTCCTGGTTGATTAATTTCTTGATAATATTGTACTTTTTTACTTCTTTTTGGGACATAGTAATGTATTTATACATAGTGATTTAATGCTTAGTTTTATTAAATAACTAAGCACCATATCACATTAGGTAGGACATTTCTATTTCCCTGTAC
>JAVVDS010000163.1:0-1388 GCA_032251295.1 Desulfuromonadales bacterium
AGTTATTGAAATGATTAAATAAAGCTAGAAAAGCGGGTTCCAAAGTAGTATAATTGATTTTACTTTTCCAGAAGAAAATCAAGCACTTACAAAGGAGCCCGCTTATGAATCATAATAGCACAAAATCTGTAATTAATGAATTCAGTTCTACAAAGCTTTGCAATAGGGTTAAGCATTTTTTCGACACCTATAAAGTTGCTGCCGCTGCCGGCAGGAGCAATATTAAAAAGGAAGCAGGCATCAGCAGTATGAGTATCCTCTATCAGATGTTTTTAACCCCCTTCTTTAACGAGAGGCTGACCGGGTTGTGGAAAAAGGGCCTGGTCCCAGCCGACCTGAAAGGTTCCGGCAAGGACGCCTACTACCGTTTCATCTCCAACCACCGTTACAACTGGCGCAGGTTTATCAACCTTCTCTCTTTACAGATCATCTGTCGCCTTGAGAAACTCTCTTTGTGGCAAGACAGGGTTTTGATACTCGATGACACGACACAGTCCAAAAGAGGCAAGAAGATAGAGCTTGTCTCATGGGTCTTTGATTCCGTTGCAAAAAAGAGCACATTGGGCTTCAAAAACCTGGTCCTGGGCTGGTCTGACGGATTGAGCTTTATCCCCTTCGATTTTACCCTCGTCGCTTCTTCAAACAGGCCAAACAGCCTTGAAAGACCTCTGGACAAACGGACCATCGGCGCTAGGAGAAGAAAGGACGCGTCGAGATCAAAGATGGCGCTGGCCCTCGAAATGATTCAAAAGGCTTCCATGTCAGGACTCGACGCCTCCTTTGTCCTCTTTGACTCCTGGTTTGCCTTCCCGAGCTTCATAAAGGATGTCTATGATTCAGGCTACAACGTCATCTGCAAGCTGAAAAATCTTCCGAACATCCGCTATACCTACAAAGGCAAGTTGTATAACCTTGACACCCTTTACAGAAAGGTCGCAAAGGACATCTTAAGGCCGCTTCCGACACTTCCCGGCAGATATGCCTCCATAGACGTCACAACAAAAGACGGGCTCCATGTGAGAATCGTCTTTTATCTGGACGGCAAGGGCCGGGGCTGGAGCGCTTTCCTTTGCACAGACCTCCATACAGAGCCGGAGAAGGTTCTCACGACCTACGCCCGAAGGTGGCCCATAGAGCCCTTCTTTAAGGTGTGCAAACAGAACCTTCATCTTGGTAAAGAACAGTGCCGCAATTTCGACAGCATCTTCGCATCAACTGCGCTGGCAATATTAAGATACCTCTTTCTTTCAATAACAACACGGTTTGAAAAGGACCCGAGAACCCTCGGAGAGCTGTTCAAGTCCGTTCAGGTGGAGATGAACAACCTTTCAACTGCACAAATAGTACTTGAACTCATAGCTGAAGAAGCCTCAAGGGTGTCAAGTACA
>JAVVDS010000164.1:0-1376 GCA_032251295.1 Desulfuromonadales bacterium
AAAGCATTCTTAACTTGCCATGCTATATTTAGGGTGTGTTATCTTACCACTCGTAAAAAGGAATTTTGTATGGCTGGAAGAACCCCAAAAACCGAGTTGATTCTTTCGGATTGCGCCCGTAAACAACTGGAGCTTGCGGTCGTTTCTCCAGGCAGCTCCCCCAAAGTTGTGTGTCGGGCGAAGATTGTCCTGATGTGCGCCGAAAATTGTTCGAGCGGTGAAGTGGCTCGGAGGTTGGGAGTTGTGCCTCGAACGGTTTACCGATGGAGAGAGCGTTTCATCACCCATGGGATTAACGGGCTTGTCGATACGCGTCGGCCGGGTCGTCCACGGGGAAAGAAAAAAAGTTTTTCTCCCCTGAATGTTGATGAACGGCGCAAACTCCAGTTGCTTGCCGACCGGCCTAAAACAGACCAGCGCACCGCCCTCCGGGCATCCATAATACTGGCCTGTGATGAAGGACTTTCCGACTTGCAGGTGGCCGAAAAGATTGGTGTGAGCTCGCGCACTGTCGGGAAATGGCGCTGGCGGTTCACACGCCTGAGAATTAACGGGTTGGCCGACGCTCCCCGCCCGGGGCAGCCCCGGCGTATTACCGATGAGAAAGTCGAGAAAGTCATAACCAGAACTCTCGAGACGCAGCCGAAGGACGCTACCCATTGGAGCACACGGTCGATGGCGAAGGCTACCGGGTTGACCCAAAACGCTGTATGGAGAATCTGGAGCGCCTTTGGGTTGCAACCTCACCGTCAGGGCACGTGCAAGTTGTCGACCGACCCTTTTTTTATCGAAAAAGTGCGTGATGTTGTGGGGCTTTACATGAACCCTCCTGATCAGGCTCTGGTTCTCTGCGTTGATGAGAAGAGTCAGATCCAGGCCTTGGACAGAACCCAGCCTCTCTTTCCCATGGCCCCCGGTTTCCCGGAGCAGAGGACACACGATTACTATCGTCACGGCACCACCTCTTTGTTCGCAGCGTTGAACGTGGCGACTGGAAAGGTAATCGGAAAGTGCTTCCGCAAACACCGGCAACAGGAATTTCTTCGGTTCCTCAAGAAGATAGAGATGGAAGTGCCCAAGGGGATGGAAATTCATATAGTGCTGGATAATTACGCCACGCACAAAACACAGAAGGTAAAACGCTGGCTCTTGAAACGCCCGCATTTCCACCTTCACTTTATCCCAACCAGTTCGTCTTGGCTCAATCAGGTGGAGAGGTGGTTCGCAAAGATTACTATGGAGCGCATAAGAAGAGGCACTTTCAATGCAGTGCCCCAACTGGAAAATGCGATAATGGAATACATTGATAGCCACAATGAAAATCCCAAACCTTTCTGTTGGACAGCCACAGCTGATATTATACTGGAAAAAACAAC
>JAVVDS010000165.1:0-1366 GCA_032251295.1 Desulfuromonadales bacterium
GATATGAATCAGCAATTTGTAATCTGCATCGACAACAATGAGTATCCGGCTTCGCTTGAGCGACGGAAGCTCTACGAGGTGCTCCCTGACGCTGACGCAGAGAGTCTGGGCCAGCTTCGTATCAAGGATGAGTCGGGGGAGGGTTACCTCTACCCCAAAGAGCTTTTCATTCCGGTAGAACTTTCCTCGAATACCGAGAGGGCGGTTATCTCGGCGGCATAGCGATTGAGGACAGGTTGTGGCCGCTCGCGATCGTCCTGACCGCCTTCAAAAAAAGGCGCCGCCAAACCCGGCGCCGGCGCCTGAAGATTCATTGGCCCTAGCGATCCGTGGCGTGCGGGGGCGGAACGTGTCAACCTTTTCCCAACACTTCGATGGTTTTTTCTATGTAACAACCTTGGGAAGCTCCGTGCTGACCAGGGTTGGCGATATTTCGAACGCATCTGCCTTGTGTAGTAGCTCGGCTGCACTCTCGCCGTCGTCGGGATTGATGGCGACGAGGTCCGGCGGTTTGGCGACTCGAGGCGGGCCGTTGACGTAGCGTGCCGGATGCACGGCATAGTGACGATCCATCGTGGCCTGGCGGATTTGCCAGAGCGCCTCGGTTTGGCCGGTGTAAACGTCTTCGGGCGTGAACAGCGCGAGTCCCTCATGCGGTCGCCGATTGTAGGCCGGAAAGAACGTCGCGCACCACTGTCTGGCATGTTCGATGTCGCGGAAGCGCCCGGGATAGCTCGGCGAGTACTTGGTCGTCTTGAACTGGCTCTCGCTGAAAGCATTGTCGTTGCTCACGCGCGGGCGCGAGAAACTGCGCTGCACACCCAGGTCGGAGAGCAGCTCGCCAAAGCTGTGGGCGATCATCGGCGAGCCCCGGTCCTGGTGCACGACCAGGCTGCCGGGCGCAATCGCGCGTCGGCTCAGGACTTCGCTGAACAAGTGTCGGGCCAACCCGGCGTTTTCCTTGCGCGAGACCATCCAGCCCACGGCATAGCGGCTGAACAGATCCAGAATGACGTACAGGCACAGGTAGACGCCGCGGGTGGTCGTCGGTAGCTTGGTGATGTCCCAGGTGTAGACCTGATTCGGCGCGGTCGCTTCCAGCTGCGGCTTGACGTGGTGCTGGGCCGGGCGCTGATGGCGACGCTCCGGCGTTTCCTTTTGACCGCGCAGCAAGCGATACATGGTCGAGACCGAGGCCAGCACCTCACCTTCGCTTTGCAGCGTGGCGTGGACTTGCCGCGGCGCGGCATCCTGGAAGCGCTCGGAATGCAGCACATCGAGCACGCGCTGCCGTTCGGCTTCGGACAGCCCGCGAGCGGACTGTGCCGATTCTGCCGGCCGATATCGCCGGCGTCGATCCGGATAA
>JAVVDS010000166.1:0-1266 GCA_032251295.1 Desulfuromonadales bacterium
TTAGCCATTTAGCCAATAAGCTCAGAAGCAAAATAACGAAATTTTCGGGGATACTTTCACAGGATCTGGATAAAACTGCAAGCCGTTTTGTTAGAGAAGCGGTTTATGGCATCATGGCCTCTCAATCGGTCATGCTAACAGAGATAGGGCGTCAACAGGAAAGTAATATTTCATTAAAGAAGATAGAGGAGCGGTTCAGCCGCCAGTTGATCAAACCCAGGATCTGGGATTGTTTACACCAGCGGATCTTAGCTATGGCCAGTAGCCGGGTAAAGGATAAAACACTACTAATACTTGATTTAAGTGATTTGAAAAAGAAGTATGCTGAAAAGATGGAGTACCTGGCACGGGTGAGAGATGGCAGTGAAAATGGAGAAATTGTTGATGGGTACTGGACCAACCAGGTTGTTGCTTCTGATGTAGATAGTAATGAAATCACCCCATTGTATATGTCCCTGCATTCACAGAACTCTCCTGCTTTTCTTAGCGAGAACGAAGAGATACTCAAAGCCATAGATCAGGTAGGCACGGCGGTTCATAACAGAGGTATCTGGGTCATAGACCGTGGCGGTGATAGGGATGCATTGTATATGCCTTTGTTGCAAAACAAAAGAGATTTTATCATACGTATGGTTGGATCACGTGATGTGATACATCAAAAGGAAAAGGTCAGATCAATATGGTTGGCTTATGGATGTCGATTGCCACATCAGAAAAGTATTGTGAAAATAATCAAAGGCAAAGAAGTTCAGTTTAATCTGAGATTTGGATTTGTACCGGTACAATTACCAGATATGGATGTGCCACTGAATATGGTGGTTGTCAAAGGCTTCAGCAATAAACCTATGATGCTGCTAACTACCCTGCAGATAGACTCAAAGGAGAAAGACTTATGGTTTATTATCCAGGCGTATTTAAGGCGATGGTCTGTTGAGGAGACCATCCGGTTTATTAAGCAAACCTATGACCTGGAAAACATCAGGGTACTAAAATATGTTCGCCTACAAAATATGATGGCCTTGATGTTAGCTGTCTTTTATTTTGTGGCGGTGGTCCTGGATCAGTCGCAAAAGCTCGCAGTAATGGCAGGTCATATACTCAAAAGTGCTAAAAGAGTTTTTGGAATACCTGATTTCAAGTACTATGCCCTTGGTGATGGCCTATGCAATATATTTTCCCGTTTTCCTGGCAAATTGGAAAAACATACTGAAATAAGCTATTCTCAGCTTTGTTTAGGATTTGGTTAAAATTTTGGGGTATGTCCAA
>JAVVDS010000167.1:0-1257 GCA_032251295.1 Desulfuromonadales bacterium
ATCTTGCCAGCGGATCGGGAAGTCGCGAGCGGCGTTTGGTTGTTCGCGGCCGATTGCGCTTTTTGAACATATTTTCCGCAAAATCGCTGATTCCGGACGCACCAATCCCTGGGACGCGTCCGCATCAACATGACACCACCCCCAGGTTGCGCATCCGAACCAGGTTGTAGGCCGCAAACGTCAGGACAAATTGAAAGTCCAGCTTCTCGCGGCCGATAAACCGGCTCTTGCGCAAACCACCCACGGTCTTCATCCAGCCAAAGCATTCCTCGATCCGTTTGCGCCTGGTCTGGCTGAGTTGATAGCCGGGGTGGCGGGTGGTGCGTCCATCGATCGCCGATGCTCGGTTGCGGTTGTTCTGAGCCACATGCGGTGTCACGTTCTTCTCCCGCATCCTGGCCACGAACCCCTGCGTGTCGTAGTTCTTGTCCGCGCCCAGCGTGATTCGGCGATTCCCGCTGGGCGCATCGACAAGTCCTTCGGCCGCCTCACGCTCGGCGGTCCCGGTCGCCTGGGTCACCGTCGCCCCAACCACCAGACCGTGACGGTTCTCCATGACCACATGACCCATGTAGGCCAACTTCGCCGCCGTGCCCTTGCTCTTCTTGAACAGCAAGGCGTCGGGGTCGGTCTTGGATTCATGCGTATCGCGGCTGCGTGTCTCGCCACGAAAGTCGACCGACGGGTTCCGGCCGCCACCGCCCGGCGGACCTTGTTCATCCTTGGGTCGATAGCTCTTGAGCGAGGCCAGTGCCTCAATCAGCGTACCGTCCACACTGAAATGCTCTTTCGACAACAACTCCGCCTGCTCGGCACGGCCCAGCACTTCGGCAAAAAACCGATGCGCGATCTCGCCACCCAACAGCCGATCCCGGTTCTTGGTGAAGGTGGAGTGGTCCCAGACCTCATCATCCATCGAAAAACCGACAAACCAGCGAAACAACAGGTTGTAGTCAATCTGCTCCATCAACTGCCGCTCGCTGCGGATCGTGTACAACGCCATCAGCAATTGCGCCCGAAGCAACTTCTCCGGAGCGATCGATGCTCGCCCCCAGTCTGCATACAACGCATTGAAGTCCGGATCCAGCTTGACCAGTGCCTCATTGACCATCGTGCGAATCGCCCGCAACGGATGGTCCTTGGGTACTCGGGTCTCTGGGTTCACGGTGCTGAACAGGGTTTCTTGTTGGATATCGGCGCCCCGCATGGCCAATCCCTTGGAAAACCGAAGATGCTTTGTATTCTCGCTATTTTTGG
>JAVVDS010000168.1:0-1254 GCA_032251295.1 Desulfuromonadales bacterium
CTGACCGTGCTGAGCGTACCATTCCTGGCGGCATTCTGACGGACTCAGGTAGCCGTTCTTCTCGGGTCGCCACTGTTCGTTGAAGAGCGTGACGAACGCGTCGACCGCTTCACGCAGCTCGGCCAGGTCTCGGTAGATGCGGCCGTGGATGATCTGCTCCTTGAGCGTGCGGAAGAAACGCTCGGCCACACCGTTGCCCTGCGGCTGCTCGACGAAGGCATAGCTCGCCTCCGCTCCCCAGAAGCGGACCTGGTTGCGGAAGTGATCGGAGACGTACTGCGTACCGTGATCCATACGCACGGACAGTCCGCGCCCGGTGTCGGCACCGACCCCGCCGAAGTGCTTCATGAGTCCTTGGGCCACCGGCTGCAGCGCGGCGAAACGGTCACCGCGCTTGCAGACGTGGTGCCCCACGACCTCGCAGTTGAAGTGATCGACGGCCGTGAAGATCCAGCACATCCCCTCCTCGACGGTCAGGACCCGTGTGCCGTCGGTGCCCCACATCAGATCGGGCGCGTCGGTGGTGATCTGCCCGTCGTGGCTCACGCCCGAACCCGCCCTCACGCGACGAGGCGAGAGCAGGTTGTGCTCGCGCATGAGGCGAAGGACGCGCCTGCGCGACACCCGCACACCGGCGATGCGCAGGCGTGCCCAGACGGGCCGGTGCCCCTCACCGGTGAACGGCGAGTCGGTCAGGTCGTCTTCGATCATCGCGAAGAGCTCCTCGTCGCAGACCTCGGGCGCCGGACCCCTGCGGGCCGGCTCGGTGCCCGGTGGGGTGGCGTAGTAGGTCGAACGCGCGACGCCCCACGCCTCACACACGCGCTTGATGCCGTAAGGCGCTCCGGTGGCGACGGAGATCGCAGCACTCATCGCTTCGACCTCCGACCGACCAAAGGGCCTGGGCGCTCGATCCTTCCGCGCAGCAGTTCGTTTTCCATCGACAGCTCACCGATGCGGCGCATAGCGGCATCGAGCTGGTCTTGCACGGGGTCACCGTCGCGCTCCTTCAAGCCGGCGTCCATGCCGGCCAGCGCGCGGTCGCGCCACTTCTCGAGGCGGTAGACCTCCACCCCGAGCTCGCGCGATACAGCGTCGATCGGCTCGCCCCGAAGCAGACGCACGGCGACCTCACGCTTGCGCGCGAGGCTCCAGCGTTGGCCGGGGAGCAAAGGGCCTGTCGGGGCGTCTTTCGGTTCGTTCGAGGGCATGGCGGATAGCCTTTCTCTTGGACACGGACACTATCGCAAACCC
>JAVVDS010000169.1:0-1237 GCA_032251295.1 Desulfuromonadales bacterium
ACGTCGGCCAGCTCGGCCTCGATCCGCTTCATGTCGCCGGACTCGTTCATCAGCCAGTCGGCCTGTTGATACATGTCCGAGTTGATGACATGGGGGTGGTTGATATGGTTGCTGGTGTTTTAACACACCAAAACAGATATGCACGAGTTTACGCATGGCGGCACATAAGGCACTCATTTTCACTTTCCCCTGTTTAAGTAATCGTTCATATTGACGCTGGATATCGGGGTTATATTGAATCGAGACAACCGCCGCCATGTAGAGTTTGGCACGATGCTGCGCATTGCCCGCCTTAGACAATCGTGCGCGCCCTCGTATACTTGAGCCAGATTCATGTTGAACGGGTACTAGCCCCATAAAAGCGGCACATTGTGAGGCAGATTCAAATGCCCGGCTGCGTATAACACTAAGCATCATGCGCGAGACAACAGGGCCAATACCCGGAATGCTTTCCAGCAGTACGCGGTCTTTTTTAAGTGAAGGGTGACCCTCAATGTGCTGGTTAATCAACTCCTCAAGCCGCTTTTTCTCTTTCTTTAATTGCGCTAACACCGTCTGAACAGACACTATCACCTCTTCAGACACCCTGGATATCCGGGCTTTCTCAAGGCGATTATTCTCGCGTTGAATATCCTGCTCAACGGCTGAAAGCCTTGATATCAAGGCTTTCAGTGTGCGGATTTCCTCAGGCTCGGGCTGCCAGAGACGCAGCGGCTGCGTAAGGCCAAAACGGGTAATGACCACACTGTCTTTTTTATCTGTTTTCGTGCGCGTACCAAGACTCCTGGCATAATCACGGATCTGCGCCGGGTTGGCCACGGATACCTGCGCGCCAGCCTCGTAAAGTGCATAGGCCACAGCTTCATGATAGATACTGGTCGCTTCCATCACAAAATGGAGGGACTCAATCGCCTCTTTACTTTGTTTTATCGCCCAATCCATCAATTGTTGATGACCATTGGGCGTATTCATAAATACCTTGTTTTTGACTTTGCCGGAAGTGGGCGACGCTATCCAGGCGCAATCCAGTTTAGCTTTACTGACATCAATTCCAACTATATTCATAATCTCTCTCCACTTACCTTGTCCATACAGTCTCATTTCAATAGTGAAAGGACTTGGATACCATTCAGTTTAATTGAGAAATTGATGTGTGAGATGTCATCTACAAAGCAGGTTCAAGACCTCAGGTCGGATACACATTCATCACACACCCTGATACGCTGATAGCTAAACA
>JAVVDS010000170.1:0-1233 GCA_032251295.1 Desulfuromonadales bacterium
CTGGTAGTCGAAGCGGCGGCGGATCAGGTCGACCTCGGCCTCGAGCAGGGCGATCTGGGCCGTCTGCAGGTCGAGGATCGTGGCCAGGCCCAGCCGGTAGCGCTCCTGGCTCACCCGCAGGTCCTCGTCCGCCAGTTCCACGCTCTGCTCGGCCAGCTCGATCGAGGCCAGCGCCGCCTCGATCGTCCCCAGCGCGTCATCGACCTGCGTGCGCAGCCGCAGCTCCTCGGCCCGCTCGGCCGAGCGCGACTGGTCCAGCGTGGCCCGCGCCCGGAACAGCTGCGCCTCCCGGTTGAACCCGTCGAACAGCGGCAGCGCCCCGGCCAGCGACACCGACCAGCTCCGGTTGCGCGGCGGAAACTCCGCGTTCGACCACGCCCAGCCCCCGTTGAACGACATGCTCGGCAGGTAGGCCGCCTTCGCGCTCGCCACCGCCGCCTCGTCGGCCTGCGCCTGCGCCTGCAGCGCCACCAGGCTCGGCGCGCCCCGCAGCGCCATCGCCGTCAGCTCCTCGCGCGTCAGGCCCAGCGGACCCGCCACCAGCTGCGTCTGCGCCGCCGGCGCCAGCGGCTCGCGCACCCCCACCTCCTCGGCCAGCGCGAACCGCGCCGTCCGCGCCGCGTTCTCCGCGTTCAAGAGCGCCACCTTCGCGTTGTTCAGGTCCACCTGCGAGCGCAGCACGTCCGAACGCGTCGCCCGCCCCAGCTCCATCTGCTGGCGCGCGAACTCCAGCTGGTCCTCCTGCCGCTTCACACGGTCGGCCTCCACCCGCACCAGCTCCCGGTTCGCCACCGCGTTGTAGTAGGCCACCTTCACCGCCTCGGACGTCAGGAACTGCGACTCCCGCAGCCGCGCGTGCGACGCCGCCACTCCCCGCCGCGCCCCCCGCAGGTCCGACAGCCGCCGGAACCCCTGGAACAGGTCCAGGCGCGCTCCCACCTGCGCCGAGTACGACGTCCGCGTGATCGTCTGCCCCGTCGGGTCCAGACGCCCGCTCGAGCTGTTGTTGTACTGGTAGCTCAGGTTCAGGTCCGGCAGGAACTGGCCCCACGCCGTCAGCTCCCCGTAGCGCGACGCGTCCAGCTGCGAGGCCCGCTGCTCCAGCAGCGGCGCGTTCCGCCGCGCCAGCGCCAGCGCCTCCTCCAGCGTCACCTCCCGGCCCGCCGGGCCCGCCACCCGCTCCCGCGCCGCGTCGACCTCCTGCGCCCCCGCCGCGCCCGCCGCCGCCAGCAC
>JAVVDS010000171.1:0-1230 GCA_032251295.1 Desulfuromonadales bacterium
AAATCCGGTTTCTTAAGTGGACTCCTGCCAGTTTCTGCTCAGGCGGCCATGGGCAGCGAGGGCAAATTTTCGTAGTAGAACGTATCAGGCGTAACGCCGTCAAGCGCACTGTGTGGTCGCCTCTGGTTATAGAAGCTGATGTAGCGGCCTAATCCTTGCCTGGCCGTTGTTACGGTGTCGTATGCATACAGGTAAACCTCCTCATATTTGATACTGCGCCAGAGGCGCTCGACGAACACATTATCCCGCCAGCAGCCTTTGCCATCCATGCTGATCGCAATGCCGTGCTGCTTGAGCAGGCCGGTAAACTCCATGCTGGTGAACTGGCTGCCTTGGTCGGTATTGAATATCTCCGGCGCGCCAAAGCGGGCGATAGCCTCCTCCACTGCCTCAATGCAGAAGTCGGTGGTCATCGTGTTGGACAGCCGCCAGGAGAGAACGCGCCGACTGGCCCAGTCCTGTACCGCAAACAGATACACAAAGCCCCTGCGCATCGGGATGTAGGTGATATCCGCCGCCCAGACATGGTTTGGCCGGGTGATCTCCAGGTTGCGCAGCAGATAAGAGTAGACCGGATGAGCCGGATGCTTCCTGCTTGTGTTCGGCTTTCGGTAGAGCGCCTGAATACCCATCAGCTTCATCAGGCGTTGGATGCGTTTGCGACCAACCTTGAAGCCCTCCAGTCGAAGCAGATCCCGCAGCATGCGGCTGCCTGCATAGGGAGCCTCCAGGTGCAACTCATCGATCCGACGCATTAGCTTCAGATCAGACTCCGATACAGGTTTCGGCTGGTAGTAGGCTGTCGATCTTGGCAGCGCCAGTACCTGACATTGCCTGCTCACGGGAAGTGGATGATTGCGATCAATCATCGCTTTGCGCTCGGCCGTCCCGTTTTGCCGAGCGCTTGTTCTAAAAAATCGTTCTCCAGCGTGAGCTGTCCGATCTTCGCATGCATGGCCTGGATGTCCGGCTCATCGCTTTTCTTCTTTGGCCCTGAAAATACCTCATCCACGCCTTCGAGGAGCTGCTTCTTCCAGTCAGCAATCTGATTCGGATGGACATCGTATATCACCGCAAGCTCGGCCAGCGTCTTGTCGCCTCGTAGCGCTGCCAGCGCTACCTTCGCCTTGAACGATGCTCCGTGGTTTCTTCTCGTTCTCTTCATTCTTTGCTCCTTGTCTTGAACCGCCTCCGGCGGCTTAGATTAGGCAAGGAGTCCACTTATAACAC
>JAVVDS010000172.1:0-1223 GCA_032251295.1 Desulfuromonadales bacterium
AACTCCTGGTACACACTCCTCAACTGCTGACTCGCGTTGCGCCGGAACCTGTAATCCGCTCCGTCATAATCGACAGAACGGCCAGGACCGGCGTTGCCAGGTGTTCGGCAGGACCGTTGCGATCTGTACAGTACTGACGATAGAATGTGTTCAACAAGAATATTGCAATCTGTTCACTGGAACTGCACAATGGTATACCTTCCGCGAGTCCTGGACGTTGAGTTGAACGCTCGCCTGGCGTCTATCGGCGCCGTCTTGATCGAGGGGCCGAAAGCGTGTGGCAAGACCGAGACGGCCCGTCGGCTGGCCGCCAGCGAGGTGTTCCTCGACCTCGACGAAGCGGCCCGGGCGACGGCAGAGGTCGATCCGGCGCTCGTCCTCGAAGGCGCAGTGCCACGCTTGCTCGACGAGTGGCAGCTCGTCCCCAAGCTCTGGAACCAGGTTCGACGAACGATCGACGAGCGGAATCTCCCGGGCCAGTTCATCCTGACCGGCTCCGCGGCCCCGGCGGATGACGAGACCCGGCACATCGGGGCGGGACGCATCACGCGGGTCCGGATGCGGCCGATGAGTCTCTTCGAGAGCGGTCACTCGACCGGCGACATCTCACTGCGAGAACTGCTCGACGGTGAAGCGCCCCGTGCCTCCGACGCCGGCATGACCATCCGCGACCTCGTCGATCGGCTCTGCATCGGCGGATGGCCGGCCTTCCAGCAGTTGCCACCCGAGGAGGCGCTGATCGCCGTGAGCAGCTATCTGGACGAGATCCGGCGGCTCGACATCCATCGCGTCGATGGAGTAAGGCGAGATCCGGCGCGGGTGCAGAAACTCCTGCGCGCGCTCGCCCGCAACACCGCGACACAAGCTGCGGTCAGCAAGATCGCCGCCGATACCGGCGACGACGACGCCGACACGGAAGGGCCGCTGGCGCGCGGCACTGTGTACGATCACATCAGCGCGCTGGAGCGGCTGATGATCGTTGAGGATCAGCCGCCGTGGGCGCCGCATCTGCGCTCGCGCTCCCGGCTTCGCACCACGCCGACCCGACACTTCGTCGATCCGTCGCTGGCAGTCGCCGCACTGGGCGCATCGCCGCGCAAGCTGCTGAACGACTTGAATCTGCTCGGCCTGCTGTTCGAATCGCTCGTGGTTCGTGACCTGCGGATCTACGGCCAGGCAAACGATGCCCAGGTGATGCATTACCGCGATAACACCGACCTCGA
>JAVVDS010000173.1:0-1209 GCA_032251295.1 Desulfuromonadales bacterium
GATTACTGAAGCCTACCGGACCGGAGCGTATACGCTGACAGAGATTGCACGCCATTTCGGAATCCACCAGTCAACGGCCAGCAGGACTGCGCGGCGGAAAAACAATGCATGAAACAAGACCTGACCCCAATGTCGCACCAATGTCGCTTTTCCAAAAAGCAATGATTTATATCGTTCCGGAACTTATGTTTCCAGCGGTATTCGCCTATTATTGGTGCGAGTCAGGCAGTGCAGGCTGAACCGCCCCGGCTTTACCGGAGACCTCCGGGTTTGAGTCAAGCCGCCAGGGCCTGACCGTCATTTTTCCGATAATACGCTTGCTCGAACTCGACAGGCGGCACGTAGCCAATCGAGCTGAGCAGGCGGCGATTATTGAACCAGTCGACCCATTCCAGGGTGGCGTATTCGACCTCGCCTGGTGTTCTCCAAGGACCGCGCCGATGGATGACCTCGGTCTTGTAGAGGCCGATGACGCTCTCGGCGAGCGCGTTGTCGTAGGAATCGCCGGTGCTGCCTACCGACGGCTCGATGCCGACTTGTCGCAGGCGCTCGGTGTAGCGGATCGAGACGTACTGCGTGCCGCGATCGCTGTGGTGGATCAGGCTGTCGCCGGTCGATCGCGCCGATAGCGCCTGCTCCAGCGCATCAAGAACCAGACCGGTCCGCATCGAATTCGACGTGCGCCAACCGACGATGAGATCGGCAAAGGTGTCGATCACGAATGCCGTGTAAGCGAACCCGCGCCAGGTCGCGACATAGGTGAAATCGGCCACCCACAGGCGGTTGGGCGCTTCGGCCCGGAAATGACGGCGAACACGATCGTCGGGCAGCGCCTGCATCGGCGCCGGACGCGTGGTGCGAGTGGTTGCACCCCGGACCACGCCTTTGAGCCCGAGCTGCTGCATCAGACGGGCCACGGTGCAGCGGGCCACGACACGCCCCTCGCGCTTGAGCGCCTCCCAGACCTTGCGCACGCCGTAGACGCCGAAGTTGTCGTCGAAGATCCGCTGGATCTCGGCACACAGCGCTTCATCCCGCCGGGCGCGATCGGATCGACGAGCCGGATCGGCTCGGGCCGCCTTGGCTGCATGGTATGTCGACGGGGCGATCGGCAACTCCTTGCAGATCGGCTCGACCCCGTACTCGCCACGCTGGCGATCGATGAAATCCACCATTACTTGGGTTTGCGGTCGAGCTCCGCCTGGGCGA
>JAVVDS010000174.1:0-1201 GCA_032251295.1 Desulfuromonadales bacterium
CAATCCGAACTGACCATCTGGACAGGATGTGAATGATTGTAGGGGCACGGCGCGCCGTGCCCCTACCGCGAGGATCCGGCAGGCGGATTCAACAATTCAACGTATCAACGAATCAACAACCCTATTTCTTCTTGGCATCAACACGCAGTTGATTGAGCAGGTCGAGCTGCTTCTGGCGCTCCTCGGCGGTCAGCGGATGGGCGGCGCTGTACTTTTCAGAGAAGTACTGCCACATGGCGAAGCGCAGCTTGAGTTGGTCAGAGACGTAAACCCGGTCGTTCTGGTCGATCCAGAGGTAACCCGGGAAGCCCATGGCCAGGGGGTAGGTTCCTTTCTTGGTGCCGGCCGAGAAGAAGAGGAGCAGGCGCCCCTCGGTGTTGTAGAGCATGAAGGCCTGTTTGCGCACATCGGTGATCCAGAGGTCCCCGTCGCTGTCGAAAGCGAGGTCGCGCGGCGATTCGAACTGCCAGGTCTGATCGCCGCGTTCGCCGAAGCCGTAGAGGTGGTTGCCGTCGGCGTCGTAGACCTGGATGCGGGCATTGAGGGCATCGGCGACAAACACACGGTCCTGGTCATCGATGGCCATCCCCAGGGGGCCGAAGACGTTGGTGTCGGGGTCGCCGGTCTTGCCGAAGGTGAACAGGTGATTGCCGTCCATATCGAAGACGCCGATCTGGTGGCCGAGGCCGTCGCTGACGTAGACGCGGCCGAGGCGTTCGTTGAGGGCGACATACGACTTCTTTTCCATGACATCGCGGCCGAAGGTCTTGAGAATCCGCCCCTGGTCGTCGAGAACCAGGACCACGTTGTCGTTGGCGTCGCAAACCCAGAGCCGCCCCTGGCTGTCAAGGGCCAGGCCGGTCAGGAAGGAGCCGATGTTATTCTTGCTCAGAAATTCGACGGTGTTGTTGTTGAAATCGAAGACCCGGATGTTCTGGGCATCGCCGTCGGCGATGTAGACGACCCCCTTGTCGCTGTCGCCGGCGATGCCGGTCGGCTTGCGAAAGCCCTGGACCTGCTCCATGCCGAGGATCGCTTCCTTGCGCTTCTGGGCGGCGCTTTTGTCGAAGCTGTGCTGGGAATGGTAGACACCGAGAAACTCCATCTTCGGCTCGTCCGGCAGCCCTGGCCAGAAGATGCGCAGCTTTTCCTTCGCCGGCGCGCCGGCGCAACCGGCCAGCAGCAGCGGCAGGGCCAGCAG
>JAVVDS010000175.1:0-1187 GCA_032251295.1 Desulfuromonadales bacterium
CGTTTCAATTTGATTTATGTTTAATAAGATAGTAAATCCTACATTAATAAAATTCTACCGGCATCCATGGTTCCTTTCTACTTTTCCCGGTAATTCTGATAAAAATATAACAATACCGACCTCTCCAAATTATTGTCAAGGCAAAGTTAAAGAGTCCTATAGTTCAGCAAAGTAGAAATGTCCTAATCAGCAACATGAACAGGTTGTCCATTGATCCTTTGGCCGTAGGTTCTCCAAGGGTGATCTTTAGCTGGCTTATGAGATCGTCTTTCAATCTCCTTTGATGATGCGACTGGATTTTGTTTAGGCTGTTTGTAGAAACGCTTGAATTGTAAAGGTTTCTGGTTTAATAGAACAGTAATTTCTCCCTTCTCATTTTCACAGATCGTCACTTTTCGTTTCATCAGAGCATATATTGGACGATCCGATTGGACTTGATAAATCACGCGCTCATATTGAAATTCAAGGTTTTTGGAGAGGATCCGAGTTTGTCGCTTGGTAAAGATCAGGTCCAGATCATTTTCGGGCCGAAGTGGTTCGTGTCGGTCAATCGGGGAACGGGGTTTGACAGCAAATCGGTGATTGTGTTTGACTAAATAACCTGGGAGAAATTCATTAGCTTGTTCGTAATCACAGATCCCCTCTAAACGCATCTCTTTGACCAGACGATCTTGCAAAGTTTGATTGGCCCGCTCTACTCGCCCTTTCGCTTGAGGCGATGAGGCATACAAGACTTCAACACCCAGTTCCTTCATGGCTCTTTCGTATTCGGTTTGAGCATCTGACGCGGTTACATTCTTATGATTGACCCGGAAAATTCCTGAACGATCACTGTAGAGGGCTTCTGGGATGCCATGTTGCTGAAAATAAGTCTTGAAAAGGCTTGCATAAGCAAAATAGCTTTCTGTGGGTGCAAATTTGGCAGCCAGGATTTCACTGGTAGCGTCATCAATAAATACCAGTAAACAAGCTCTTCCCGCCCTTTCTTCCAGCCAATTATGAGGAGACCCATCGATTTGAACCAGTTCTCCACGGTGTTTCATTCTTTCTCGCATGGGGTGTGGGTCTTCCACCTGCCGTACCTTTGGGTTATGGAGACCCTCCTGGATCATCATCTGTCGGACCGTTTCCTTGCTGACTTTGATCCCGTCCCGTTCCCATAACTTCTCACTGGCAAGAGTTGGTCC
>JAVVDS010000176.1:0-1183 GCA_032251295.1 Desulfuromonadales bacterium
AAATTACAAATTATTTTCATTTAATAAAGCTTCTTGGCTGAAGTGAAGCGTAGCGGAACTGAAGCCAAGAAGCTTTTGTTTTTTATACATTATTGGACTCAAGCCACCTAAAGCATCATGTGGTCTTTCTTCGTTGTAATCTTTTACCCAGTTGTCAGTTTGTTTTCTAACATCATCAAGTGTTTCAAAGAGGTAACAATCTAGTACTCCATCTCTATACGACTTATTAAATCGTTCAATAAAGGCATTTTGAGTCGGTTTACCTGGTTGTATATACTTAAACTCTATTTGGTTCATTTCACTCCATTCTTTAGATAATTTTGCAATAAATTCAGGTCCGTTATCCATTCTTATTTTTTTAGGTTTTCCATGCTTATTAACTAAGTGTTTTAATACCCAAACAACCCTGCTGCTTTTTATTGAGTAGTCTGTTTCTATAAAAAGTACTTCTCTATTAAAATCATCTATTACATTAAAGGATCGGAACTTTCTTCCATTCTCTAACACATCGTGTACAAAATCTATACTCCAAGTGTGGTTGAACTTGCTTGGGTTAATTAATGGTTCTTTTACTCTTGCCGGCAATCGCTTTTTCACTTTACGCCTTAATGGCATCCCTATTTGTTTATAAACTCTATGTAAACGTTTGTGATTAACTTTTATAGATTTATTGCGCAAGCGATTGTAACACTTCCAAAATCCTTCTCTTGGATGTTCAACACTCAGTTTGGTTAACTGATCTATTAAAAATGAATCATCTTTAATACTGCGATACTTTAAGCTACTTCTACTGGTTTTTAACAGTCGGCACGCCTTGCTTGTACCATTGGGGTAGATAGCTTGTAACTCATTAACAATCGCTCTTTTTTGGCAAGGCTTTAAAGCTTTTTTTCAATAATGTATTTTGCCATATCAAGCTCTAATGCCAGTTCTGTGTACATCCTTTTTAACTTGGCGTTTTCTTCCTCAAGCTTTTTTACTTTCTTCAGCTCACTTGCTTCCATCCCACCATAACGCTGTCGCCATTTATAAAAAGTCGCTTTGGAAACTCCATATTCTCTAGATATGGTCTCTACATCTTTGCCTAAATCAAATTCCTTTAGAATTTTGGCAATTTGGGTCGGGGAAAATTTACTCTTTTTCATAATTACAGTTTTAAAATTAATGTTTTTTCTACTTTTAA
>JAVVDS010000177.1:0-1181 GCA_032251295.1 Desulfuromonadales bacterium
ACCCCCGTCGGCACCGGGATGCCCAAGGCCTTGGACTGTTTGCGCAGCGCCCGGCGGGCTTCGATCTGCGCCCGCCGGCGTTGGTTGCGCGCCAATACCCGCTCTTCGCGTGTCGGCTTCCTGGATGTCACGTTCATGACTCCAACCGCCGGCCCACCAGCCCCTCTGTGCACAACTGTTCCCGGAAGTCCTCCGCCAGGGGGCGCACATAGATGTCTTTGACGCTGCTCTGGTAGGACCGCCCCGGCCGTACCAGCCCCTGGCCCGTGGTCTGCCCGATGCGCTCCCAGCCGCTCGCCCGATAGCACGTGCCCCGGTACCTGGCCGGGTCCACGAAGGTCTCCAAGAGCACCGGCCGGTACCCCCACCGTGCATACCAGTCCTCGGCCACCCGCCGCGCCAGATGCCCCAGTATCTGGATCTGGCTGGCCAGGTGCTCGACGGCCACCCAGGGGAACACCAGAAACCGCGTGTTGTTCACCACCCACGCTAGATTCGCCAGCCGCTGCCGGCGCGTCCACCCGATCCACGCGTCGCGGGCCGCCAGCGCCCGGGCCGCACCGGCCAACAGCACACACCCCAACCGCCCCTGCGCGCACTCCACGAAGTAGCGCAGCCGATACCCCGCCGGCGGCGTATAGCCGAGGTAGTGATAGCGGGCCACGGACTGGTTCCAGCACTCGGTCTCGCCCCGGCCTTCGACGACGCGCAGCTCCACGCCCCCAAGCGCTTCGAGTGGCCCACGGATCGCTGCTCCCGGCGCAGCCGCTTCGCTCCCGACCGCGCGGCGGCTGCGCCGCCGCGCCGCCGCTGCCTTCTTCTCCGGCAGGCGCAGCAGCCCGCGCGACTCCAGGCGCTCCAGCAGTCCCAGGCACGCGTCGGTCCGATACGTACCGCTCGCCGTGTACCACGCCAAATGCTCGCAGAGCGTCTTGGCCAACTCGAGCCGGCTCAGCCCTGGCAGCAGCTCCACCGTCTCCCGGATCAGCGCTACGTCCGCGGCACGGATCACCCGCCCCACATGGATCAGTTCTGCAGCAACGCCCTCGGCCATGCGTGGTCTCCTCCCGGCTGGAGAAACTTCAGACCACGCTATCCTGCCAGAACCCGCCGCGGGAGTCTATGGGTTTTTGTGCGACAAAAAAAATCTGCCCCCCACAGCAAACCCACTACCCGCGCCG
>JAVVDS010000178.1:0-1143 GCA_032251295.1 Desulfuromonadales bacterium
ATGGTATTATCTAAATCTATCTCAAACTTTAGTTTGGCTATTTTGTATCCATTAATTTTATTGAGTTTTTTATATGCCAAAATTAATATCGCTAAAATCATTGTCATGTATATCATAACTTTAATTCCATTAATATTTCTTGACACTAAATGTTTTACATTAAGATTTTGTTTTATAAATTTAAAAAAGACCTCAATTTCCCATCTTTGCTTATAAAAAGAAGCTATCAAATAAGCATCTAAATCTAATATATTTGTAACAAAACAAATTTCTACCCCAGTTCTATCAATTACAGCCTTTATTAATCTAAATTGATTTTTTGTTTTCACACCTCCTCTTGCAGATAGATAGCCGATTTCATCATTAGTAATGGTAACTGTACTCTCTTTTGGTTTAGTATTTATTTTAAGCACAGATACCACTTTAATTTTGTTTTGAGGCTTACCACGCCCTACAAATAATTTATCTTTTTCACTAAAATTATCGAATGATTTTCTCGATTGAAGACCTCTATCAAATACTACTACAGAACCTTTAGGAGCATTTGTTGTGTCTATTAAATCTGTTAATGCTAAATCCTCACTAACAAAAGACTGTTCAGTATAAACCCTTACATTACAAGGTAAACTACCTTTTAAGTTCACACTGTATTTAACATGCTTTTTATTATAAGATTCTGTGCCATTTAACATCCCTATTGAAAATAAATTTGCAGCAATAGAAACATAAGTACTATCTGCTTTTAATAATGACTTTTCTTCCTTTAATGTTTTGTTGTATGTTGTAAAGATGATGTTAAAAAGATTCTCAAAGTAATCTGCATTGATGGTACAAATTCTATCTCTGATTGAATTAAACTTTGAATTTAATTCTTGTTCAGAAAATGATTTGAATTTGGCGGAATTTAAAAATGTCTCCATTACTCTTAAGCTCAGTCTATCACTATTAAGCATTGAAAATAAAATCAACTTAAACATCGTTTCTCCAGTTAATTTCTTAACCTGAAAATCAACTTTTGTTTCAATTGCTAAATCGTTAAAAGTGTTTGAAGGTATTAATTTTAGTAATTCATCTACAGTCATATACAATGATACAACTTTGACTATATTGAGTACATTAGTAAATTAATTTTGTTGCTAACAA
>JAVVDS010000179.1:0-1139 GCA_032251295.1 Desulfuromonadales bacterium
AAAAGCTGCAATCGTTCTCGAGGTTTTACGCGAGGAAAGAAGTATTACTCAAATCGCCTCAGAATATGGGATTCATCCCAATTTGATCTACAAATGGAAAAAAGAAGGGCTTGAAAATTTCCACGAAGTTTATGAGGATCACAAACAAGAGAAGCGTGTCATACAAGAAAGACATCAAAAAGAAAAAGAAAATTTATATGCACAAATTGGACGATTGACCACCCAGGTCAATTGGCTCAAAAAAAAATCTGGCATTGACCACCTCGAAGAGTGAGCGCAAACAAATGATTGAAAAGAAAAATGAAAAGATTTCACTAAAAGAACAGGCTGCGCTAATGAGCCTCAGCAGAAGCGGTCTTTATTATCGACAGTGTGGCCCCTCGCCAAAAGAGATAGCCACTAAACACAGAATTGATGAGATCTACACGCGTTGGCCATTCTACGGCTCCAGAAGGATCACAGCCGTTCTCAAGAAAGAAATGACGATTTCACGTAAAACTGTGCAAAAATATATGCGAGAAATGGGGTTGGAGGCGATTGGGCCACGGCCTAATCTGAGTAAACCACATCCACAACATAAAATTTACCCCTATCTATTACGGAATATCACCGCAGACTATCCAAATCATATCTGGGGCATCGATATCACGTATATTAGGCTTCAAGCAGGATGGATGTATCTTGTGGCTGTGATTGATTGGCACTCACGCTTTGTAATCAGCTGGGTATTAGATCAGTCTTTAGCGGTGGACTTTGTTCTTGAAGCCGTTGATCAGGCATTACTCATGTCACAACCAAAGATCTGGAATAGCGACCAGGGAAGCCAATTCACAAATCCACAGTATATTGATCGGTTAGAAACCCATGGTATTCAGATCAGCATGGATGGCCGTGGGCGAGCATTGGATAACGCTTTCACGGAGAGACTATGGCGATCAGTCAAATATGAGGAGGTATACCTAAACGATTATCAAACACCAAGGGAAGCTCGAATAGGCTTGACGAACTATTTCGAGTTCTATAACTATCACAGGCCGCATCAATCACTACAATATCAAACACCAGCTGAAGTACATCTTACTGGTGAAAACATTGTACAATTATCTCATGTAGAAATGGAGGATTCCACCTTATTTTGA
>JAVVDS010000180.1:0-1127 GCA_032251295.1 Desulfuromonadales bacterium
CCCACGGTAGTGGATCGTATGCTCCAGCAAGCCGTATTGCGGGTAATAATGCCCCAATTTGAGTATATGTTTTCGGAATACAGCTATGGGTTCCGGCCACAACGGAATACACAGCAAGCGGTTTTAAAATCGTTGGGATACATCAATTCAGGGTATCAGCACATTGTTGATATTGACCTGAAGGGATTTTTCGACGAGGTTGATCACTGTTTGTTACTGAATCTGTTGTACCGGAAGGTAAAATGCCCTGTCACCATGCAGTTAGTCCGCAGGTGGCTAAGAGCACCCATCTGGGTAAATGGCAAATTAACAAAACGAAGGAAAGGTGTTCCACAAGGCAGCCCGATTAGCCCGTTACTATCCAATATCATGCTGCATGAGTTGGATGTGGAAATGGAACGACAGGGACTCCGCTTTGTACGTTACGCTGATGACTTTAGTATCTACTGCAAAACCAAAAGCGAAGCAAGGCAGAAAGGCAATATGATATATCTCCTTTTGAGGGACAAATTAAGATTGCCGATCAACCGGGAGAAAAGCGGGATCCGACGGCCGGTAAACTTCTCGATACTGGGATATGGATTTGTTCCCACCTATCAAAAGGGGGTTAAAGGCCAATACCAGTTAATCGTGGAGAAAAGCCGATGGAAACAGCTTAAAGCCAAGTTAAAGAAGGAAACCCGGAAAACCACTCCTATGACTTTCGACGAAAGGGTACAGAAAATCAAGGAAATCCAGCGAGGCTGGATTAATAATTTCCGGCTGGCTAACATTCAGGGAAAATTAAATGAACTTGATGGCTGGCTTCGAAACCGGTTACGATACTGTATCTGGCATCATTGGAAAAAGAGGGAGCGGAAGCGGAAGAATCTCATCAGGCTTGGTGTTAATCCTCGCGATGCGTTTAGGTGGAGCAGAAGCAGATTGGGAGGATGGGCTATAGCCCAAAGCCCGATTCTGAATACTACAATCACCGTTGAATTGCTTTGCAAGAGGGGATATGAGTCCATGTTATCATGGTATCAGAAAGTTGTCCCTCATAAATTTACTCCTACGCTTTTCCCTATTGTTTGATGAACCGCCGTATACGAGGCCCGTACGTGCGGTGGTGTGAGAGGCGCACTCCG
>JAVVDS010000181.1:0-1127 GCA_032251295.1 Desulfuromonadales bacterium
ACCATGAAGAAAGTCAGCCATCCACAGCTGACCGAAAAACTCATATTCAAAAGGTCGTGCAGGGATATGGACGGACAGATGGGGATCCCGCTGCAAATTAGCTGTATGAGAGAACCGGTAAAGGGTGGACCGGGCAGGGGATTTCATATTCCACAGATTCTCCCGGATCAGCTCGCCCAGCATTCGGGACAAGGGCCATCTGGGATGTTTGTTCCGCAGCTCAAACAGCCGGTCTGAGATGGTCTTGGGAACCGATCCATGGGTGCCTGTATCTTTTCTGGGTGTGTCGTTCAAGGCGGGGAGACCACCATTGCGGTAGCGATAAAACCACTTCCTCAGGGTTTCCGGGGAATAAGATACAAAACGTCCGTCCGGCTTTCTATATTGCCGGTCTGCAAGCCCGATCAAGGCTTCTTCAAGGGTTTCTTCTTCGTTTCGATGAAGAAGGATGCTGATAATGCCGTATCGCCATACTGCGAGTTCGGCCAAATCAGGGGTTGGCATGGCCACCTCCTTTAATTGGGGTTAAAATGGGACCATAGCAACATAACCCTTTGTTAATATAAAGGTATGTGTTGTGTTGATGGCGTTTTCAGCCATCTTTCAGGGAAGAAATATTGAGAAAAATCCCTGGTAAAATCCGGCCAGGCCTTAACCGGATCCAAGCCCCAGTCCGCAATCTTTTTTTCCCGGTCAAACCAGGCCATAAACTTGCAGCAAACTTTTTTTAACCGTTTTACCACTCCCCTGTTAAGATTCAGCCCTCTGGCAATGGAGGCCTGGCTCATCCCTTTTTTAAACATGGCATAACAGTCAAACAGGGTTTCATACGCATGGCGAATTACCGGCAAAACCGGCTCAGGCAGGACAGAGAAGCTTTGCCAAGGGCATTCCGGGGATTTGCATAAATAACGCTGGACCCTTATTTCTGTATTGTTTTTTGGGTCGTTTCTGGGGTAGGTTCCATTACGGATGGTCAGGCTGCTTGAGCAATGGCAGCAGCGGACATGAAAATTTTTCTTGTCAGGCGCATCGTTTCTTACTATGGTGTTTTTCATAAGCAGGGGCCGGGGTTGTGGGTTGATATTATCTGGACAATTTTATCTTTTACCACAATCCCCCCCTCT
>JAVVDS010000182.1:0-1122 GCA_032251295.1 Desulfuromonadales bacterium
AGGCGAGCCTGGCGCCGGTGATCTGGAGCCACATGCCCTGCGACCCCGGGTAGTGCCGCACGTTGGCCTTCGCGCCGGTTGCCGCGACGAGCGCTACCGTGTGCTGGGTCCGCTCCTCGCGCGCCGTGCGCCCCTTACCGACGCGCAGCATCACATCGATGTCGAGGGTCAGGGACTCGCCGTCCTGCGCCTCGCCAGACTTGGAGCTGCTCACCCACTCGTTCCCGGTGCGGCTCTCGACCACGTACCGGCCGTCGTCGCCCATCAGCCTGTAGCGCGCCCAGCCCTTGCTGTTGCTCGGCTTGTCTGCCACCCTGATCGCGATCATTGTCTCTCCTCGTGGTGTCGGTGTCTCCCGGTCTCGCGTATGGATAGTGCATAAGTTATGCCAGGACGGCGAGACCCCGAAAAACCCCGAAGCGCGCCCGAAAGTCGTTGCGAATTGCACGGAAAACGCCCGATTCGCAAAATACGTGTCGAGCGCACATCGCGGTATTATGCGACGAATCGTGCGAGATGCGCGAATCGCGAGCGGTCGGGACGTTGACGAGTGCCGGTCCGGCCCGACCGCACGCCAGACCCCCCCCTTGACACCCGGTATGCGTATGCGTAGGATTATCGCCCACGGGGGATCTACCACAGCCAGGGGGGGGCCACATGCCGCAGAAGTCCGAGGGCGCCGTTATTGTCGAAGCGCTGGCCGCACGGTTCGACGAGCGTCTCTACCACACGAAGAGTATGGGCGGGACGGAGATCACGTACGTGCCGTGGTGGGCCTACGTCGAGCGGCTGAACGAGATGTTCGGGCTCGGGTGGGAGGCCGAAGTGACCCATCTGGAGTCGGTGCCGGACGCTGCCGGCTCCACGTTCGTCGTGGCCGTGGCGCTCAAGGTGCGCGACCCGGAGACGGGCGACTGGATCAGCCGGTCGAACGTCGGTGACGAGAGCGGCTCGACGAAGGGCTACGGCTCCACGGCGACGAACGCCTACGCGCAGGCCCTGAAGCGCGCGTGTGCGCTCTACGGGATGGCGCTGGACCTCTACCACAAGGAGGAGGCCGAGAGCCGTCAGGCGCGCGCACAGGCCCCGTCACGGGCGAAGGAGTACGACGAGCGGGACGAG
>JAVVDS010000183.1:0-1118 GCA_032251295.1 Desulfuromonadales bacterium
ATTTTCAGCAAAAATTGATTATCCCAGGCAGCCACCAACCTTTTATTCTTAATACTTATATTTTTGGAGCCTTCCGACTTCAATAGATTTAGCGCTATTTTTTCCAGTAGTGCAAAGTTGTTTGCCGCGTGCCCATTTCTTTTCCTCTGATCATCTTCCCTGAAGGTAACATCAAGTGTCCAATGCAGCGAGTTCTCCACTCCCCAGTGCTGACGAATAAATAAGTTGAAGCTTTTCGCATCTGATACAACACTGCTAATGTATAATCGTTGCTCGGTTGTCTGCTTACCGTTGATCTCTCTTGTTGCGGTAATACGAGCAAGACTGCTTAAGCCTGCCCACTGTTCTTTCTCATCAAGGAAATCCAGTTTGTTGATCACTTCACATTTCCTTGTCTCTATTCTGCCATGCCCCTTCTCAACGGTCTCATCTGTAGAGTCAGGCCGTTGCCTGAGGAATGTATTGCGGACGTCTTCTTTGAGATACCCCTGATTGCCCTTTAACGCCAGAATGTAATCCGCCTTTTTATCAATGATCGCCTCGGCTATTTTCTTTTGGGTACCCATAGCATCAATGGTAATAATACAACCTTCTATATCAAGTATGTTCAATAGTTCCGGGATGGCCGTGATCTCATTGGATTTCTCACTGGTCCTGACCTGGCCTAATACCAGTTGATTACTGTTGGCCCATGCACTTACAAGATGGATGGGAGATTTTTCATGAAAACTATCTTTTGACCCCCGCATAGTTTTCCCGTCTATGGCTATAACCTCCCCGGGGATCTTCTTCTCTATTAATGACTGCACCCACTGGGCAAAGACCTGTTCAAACTTGTCAGGATTGATAAGTGAAAAGACCCTGTTAATGGTATCATGAGAAGGTATGCCGTTAGGCAACTTCAGAATTTTTTTCAAAAAGTCTTTTTTTGAGTTGCCAAATAATTCAATTGAGTTCCACGATTCAGCTCCGCAGATAACAGCTATGATACTCAATACAACGATATCGATCAGAAGATGTTTCCTGTTTCGATAGATGCGTGGATCAGGCAGCTTGCTAAAATAATCATGTAGTGATGTTTTCATTTTGTCGAGATTTTTGTGTCTCAACAAAATTCG
>JAVVDS010000184.1:0-1117 GCA_032251295.1 Desulfuromonadales bacterium
CAGCCGTTGGTGAAGACCACCCGCTCCCCCCGGTCCCGCCGCTCGGCCAGGCGTTTCGACAGGTCCTGGCGGTCGTGGATTTTGAGGTCGCTGTCCTGGTGACGACGACCAACAGCCGCCATGATTTCGCCGGGGGTCACCGTCGACGTGCCGACCTTGCCGACCACGATACCGGCGGCCACATTGGAGAGCCAGGCCGCTTCCTCCAGGGGGAGACCGGCGGCCAGGCCGAGACCGACCAGGGCCAGCACGGTATCGCCGGCGCCGGAGACATCGAACACCTCCTTCGCCTCTGTCGGCAGGTGGGCGCTGGGGCCATCCCGGAAGAACAGGCTCATACCAGCTTCGCTGCGAGTCAACACCAGAGCCTCGAGGTCGAGGGTGTCACGCAGGGACTGCCCGGCCCTCTGCAGGCTGGCCTCATCGACAACCCTGATTCCGGAGGCGATCTCAGCCTCCTTGCGGTTGGGGGTGAGGACCGTGGCGCCACGGTACTTGCGGTAGTCGTCTCCCTTGGGATCGATCACCACCGGCACGCCGGCTTGCCGTGCGCCCTGGATGATCGCCTGCAGCAGCGACTCGGGGAGGACCCCTTTCAGGTAGTCGGAGACCAGCACGACCTGGCAGGCGGTGAGTTCCGCCTCGATGCGGCTCATCAGCTGCTGCTCCTGATCGAGGCTGATGGCGGCCCGGGTCTCGCGATCGATGCGTACGATCTGCTGGTTGCTGGCCAGCACCCGGGTCTTGCGGCTGGTAACTCGGCCGGGGGCGAGGACAATCCCGCCGGGATCGACCCCGAGTCCAGCCAGCTGTTCACGCAGCAGGAGGCCATCGGCATCGTCGCCCAGCACACTGGCCACTCTCACCCGGGCCCCGAGGGCCACCAGGTTGTTGAGAACATTGCCGGCACCGCCCAGGCGCAACTCCTCGCGACGCACCTCGACCACCTGCACCGGCGCCTCCGGGGAGATGCGCTCGACCTTCCCCCAGACATACTCGTCAAGCATCAGGTCGCCGACCACCAGCACTTTCAGCCCGGCGAGCCCGCTCAGGAAACGTTCCACAGCTATTCGATCCATCGGTCAACCCATCCTGTCCAGAATCGCCGTGGCCAGCA
>JAVVDS010000185.1:0-1111 GCA_032251295.1 Desulfuromonadales bacterium
CGCCCTCGTGGCACGAGGCGCAGTCGTCGGCAAGGGACACGCCCCACGTGTAGGCCCGGGCAGGGATCCCGACCGCGGCCGTGCCGTCGTTGTGGCACACGTTGGTCAGACACGAACCGTAGTTCGTATCGCCGACCACCACACCGCCGTCGTAGCTCGCGGCACCCGATGCCATCGTCACCGCAGAGTCGATGTGGCTCGACCAGGCGCCCATGGACTGGTCCTGACCGCCGGAAGCGTGACAGCTGTCACAGTCCGGGCTCACTCCCCAGGTCGCCGCGGCACCGAAGTGGGCGTTGTGGCTCAGGGTCGAAGGCGCGGAATCGTGGCAGATCCCGCAGTTGGGATCGGCGATGGCCGTGCCCCACGTGCTCGTCGCCACCGCGCTTCCCTGGCCGTCGTTGTGGCACGTGGTCGTCGAACAGGCCCCGAAGGTGGTGTTATACGGAGCCGCCGTGCCGGCGCTGTACGTCAGGTTCGACAGCGACAGCGCGACGCTGCCCGTCATGTGACCGTAGGCCGTCCCGTTGTTCGGGTGGCAGCTGTCGCAATTCACCGGGATGCCGTAAGTCCCCGCCGCGGCCATGTGGGCACCGTGGCTGCCCGTGCCGGGATCCGTCATCGAGTGGCAGAACGCGCAGCTCGAGTTCGTCGAGCCCCACGCCGCCGAGTAGCCGCCATCCACCGAAGGATCGTGGCACACGTTCGCGCACGTGTCGGTGCCATCGGTCCAGCTGCCCGTCGCGAACCAGGAACCGGACGTGTCGATCGCCGCCTCATCCTGTTCGGCGTTGGCCCGGCCCACCAGAACAGCGCCGTCGTTGGTCCCCGCCGGGCTCGTGATGTGGCTCGCGTCGGTCACGGTCGCGTGGCAGTCCGCGCACACGAAGGAACGGCCCGCGGCGGCAAAGTGACCGTCGTGGGAAAGCTCGCTGATCGTCCCCGCCGTCGCCCCGTTATTACCGGCGTCGGGTGCCGCCGCCCAGTAGTGGCACTCGTCGCAACCTATGGAACTGCCGCCACCCCACGCCTGGGTCGTATCGCCCCAGACCGCCGTGTTCGACGCGCTGTGGCACACCGTCGTCGTACAGGTGTCGTCGTCGGGAGTCCC
>JAVVDS010000186.1:0-1104 GCA_032251295.1 Desulfuromonadales bacterium
CCGCCATGTCTTCGCGGCGGCCTGAACGAGCTTGAAGACCATCAGCTTCGCCGTCTTCTGCGACAGCGCGCCCTTGGTTCGCACGGTCCGGTGCCGAACGGTGGCGAAGACGCTTTCGATGGGGTTGCCGGTGCGCAGGTGGTCCCAGTGGACCCCGGGAAAGTCGTAGAAGGTGAGCAACGTCTCCTTGTCCTTCGTCAGACAGGTGACCGCCTTCTCGTATTTCGCCCCGTATTTCTCGGAGAAGGTGTCCATGGCGGTCTGCGCCGCGGCGCGGGTGTCGGCCTGCCAGATCTCGCGCAGATCGGCCTTTACTGTCGGCTGCATGGACTTCGGGAACTTGTTCAGGACATTGGCGATCTTGTTCGACGGGGCTCCGCCCGTTCAGGGCTGGATTGGTCCACCGGACCAATCCCGAGACGCCCTTCACCCCAGCACCGTTGATGCCGCGTGCCCGGGAAGACCTCGTCGAGCGCCTTCCAGAACCCCATCGCCCCGTCGCCGACGGCGATCTCCGGCGGGACGGCAAGGCCGCGGGCCTTGATGTCGATGAGCAGCTCGCGCCAGCTCTGCGCGCTCTCACGCACACCGACCTGAAAGCCGACGACCTCCTTCTTTCCTTCAGGCGTGGCCCCGAGAATGACCAGGATACACTCGGCCTGCGGCTCCATCCGGGCCTGGAGGTAGACGCCGTCCGCCCAGATGTAGACGTAGCGCCGCGCCGACAGATCACGGCGCTGCCAACGGTCATAGTCCTGCTGCCATTCCCCGGTCAGGCGCGAGATCACGCCCGGCGACAGGTTCGGCGCCTCCGCCCCCAGGATCGCAGAGAGCGCCTCCCGGAAGTCGCCGGTGGAAATGCCGCGAAGGTAGAGGACCGGAAGCAGGGCATCGAGGCTGCGCGAGCGCCGCGCCCATTTCGGCAGAATCGCCGAGGTGAACCGGATCTTCTCTTCGGTCGGCACATCGGTGGCGCGGTCGCGCACCTTCGGACGTTGGACGTCGAGCGACCCGATCCCGGTCTGGATGGATCGCTCTGGCCCGTGCCCATGCCGCACAACGCGTTGCCGCCCATCCGGCAGGGCCTCTTCGGCATGCTGCGCC
>JAVVDS010000187.1:0-1095 GCA_032251295.1 Desulfuromonadales bacterium
GCATCCGCGCCGGACAGCGCCGTCCTCGGCGGCAGCTACGACGAAAGCTTCATGGCCAAGGTGGTCTATGACAAATGCGCGATGCATCTGCCGCTGTACCGCCAGGCCGAGCAGCTGCGGAGCCTGGGGCTGGACATCCCGCGCCAGACGCTGTCGCGGATCTACATGCAGTCGGCCGACGTTCTCTTTCCCCTCTGGCGACTGATGAAGGAGAGGATCATCGAATCCGGCATCATCTTCACCGACGACACCCCGGTCAACATGCTCGAAAAAGGCCGGGGAAAAACGAGAACCGGCAGAATGTGGGCCTATGTCGGCGGCGGGAAAAGTCCTCCGTACCGGGTCTTCGAATTTACTGTCGACCGATCGAAAAAACGACCGAAAAAGTTCCTTGAAAATTTCAGGGGCTACATCCACGCGGACGCCTATAAAGGCTACGACGACCTGTTCGCGCGGGACGGCGTGCGCGAGTGCGCCTGCTGGATGCATGCGCGCCGCAAATTTGTCGACGCCAACGACGCGCCTCCGGAGCTGCGGGACGAAATTCTGCGCATGATCCGCCACCTGTACATGTACGAGCGGTTTATCTGGAAGACCGGCCCGGCGGACATGCCGACGCATGAGCGCCACGAACTGGCCACGCGCGTCCGGAAGGAAAAGACCGCGCCGCTGATCGACCGGCTGTTCGAACGGACAAAACAGGCGATCCTCAACCGGGAGGTTCTGCCCGGATCCGCATTCGACAAAGCCATCGCCTACATGCGCAACTTGGGTGACGCTCTGAAAACCTTTACCGAAAACCCGTATCTGAAACCTGACAACGGCGAAAGCGAACGCGCCATCCGGCCTCTGGCCATCGGACGGAAAAATTGGTTATTTGCGGGATGTGAAAAAGGTGGCGACGCCACCGGCATCCTGCTCAGCCTGGTCCAGACCTGCCGGGCGATGAATGTCGAACCGTTCGCCTACCTGGAGGATGTGCTCCGCCGGATCAGTTCCCATCCGGCCAGCCGCCTGGAGGAACTCCTGCCCGATCAGTGGGAAAAGTCAGGCACATAGTACTGCGGGAAAAAATATGCGAATGACAAAGAGCCC
>JAVVDS010000188.1:0-1094 GCA_032251295.1 Desulfuromonadales bacterium
AATACCCTTCGGTCATTCGGCTACACACATTATGGTGTTGAAAGCGGTGCAGTTGCGGTGCTGCATACCTGGGGACAAAACCTCTCGCTGCATCCGCATATCCATTGCATTGTTCCGGCTGCCGGTTATACTTTGGATGGAAAGTGGAAAAACATCGGTCATTCAGGGAAATTCCTCTATCCGGTTTATCAGCTCAGTGATGCCTTTAAGGGCAAGTTCCTGGACAGCCTCAAACGAGCCCTGTGAAAGCAAAATGAGTTGCAGTTGTTCGATGATGTGGTGCAGCAAGCTTACCATACCAGGTGGGTAGTACATTGTGAACCTTCCCTGGCTGGTGCTGAGCATGTGGTAAAATACCTGGGGCAATACACCCACCGGGTGGCCATTACCAATCAGCGCATTTTGAGTATTGCTGGCGGCAAGGTGACTTTCATTGCAAAAGACTACCGTGATGGGGCCGTTAAAAAACCGGTTACCATGGATGGCGTGGAATTCCTGCGCCGCTTCACCATGCATATCCTGCCGGGGCGGTTTGTGAAAATCAGACGTTACGGTATTTATAACCACACTGTCAAACGAAATCTGAAGTTACAGTTTATACCGGAACAAAGTCCCGATATAGATGTCCTGATAAAACGAAAGGAACCTCCTGAAACAAACCTGCAACGCTTTCAGCGGATCACTGGCATTGACCCATGCCGGTGCCCGGTGTGTAAAAAGGGCACGATGGTAACGGTAAGGGAATTGCCCAGGATCCGTTCTCCTTCCTTGCGACTGACTTTTCAGCGTTCAGCCATTTAAGTCCAGCTCTTCTGCAGTCTGATGCAGCCGGGAAAGATATGCCTTGTGGTCATCAAAATAACAGAAAAAAGCATGACTCGAAGTCTTATTCCCCTGGCCAATGATACCGAAAGCATGAATACCTGCAATACTTCAAAGTCCCTATGTTTGTAAGGTACTATGAAAAAGCATAAGCTAAAGAGTATTATTTTTAGAGTTTCGAAGGACTTTAACAATAAACTCAATAACTTATGCAAAAGCAAAATAACACTTTAAATTTTGAAGGCCAAAACATTTATGTTGGATTTGATGCC
>JAVVDS010000189.1:0-1090 GCA_032251295.1 Desulfuromonadales bacterium
GCCTCAGCCAGTAACTGGGTGTCATCCACGTTGTTGGAGGCTACCTGGACATTGGTAACCAATTGTAATTCGTTATCAGGATCGCAGGTTTCGGTGATATTGGCAGAATAGCCACGGTATCCCTGCCCGCGTTTGTTGCGATAGGTTGCTTCCAAGTCATCCGGTGATTGCAGACTGCTGGCACTCAATTGATCATTAGGCTTACTCTGGACAGTTTCCCGTTCCACTTGAAAGTGTTCACTGAATGTTCGTTCTAATACTTGATAGATAGGGTCTGTCTCATAATTGGGTTTCAGTTCAGTCAACAGCCGCTGCATCAATTCACCGATCTTCTGCAAATGATTTTCTGTCTCTTCTCGTTTCATCCGATAGACATATTGACCAGCATGACCTTGGATAAAAGGTGCGAAAGCTTCGGCATAATGGGCTTGATCTGTCTCAGATAACATCCGCTGTACGCGCTGTATGACTGTTACCAGCAGTTGTATTCTGCCCATTTGCCTGATATTTGAAGCGATTTGGGTGCTGTCCATCCGTTGCTTACCGGTTTTGATCTGAAATGCTTCAATTTGCTCATCTGTCACTTGTGCAAAGGCTTGATCCAGCAAGTTCATGCCAGTTTCCTGCATAAAACGGCTCAAACGCTCTCGAAAGTTGTAGACCGTTCGTAAATCAAAATGAGCGTCCCCTATTTGCTCTAAACCAAGCGCATAGCGTGTTTGGAGATCAAATAGGTAATGATGCCACATTTCTTCATCCGTCCACCCTTGTCCTGCTTTCAAAATTTCCAAACTAACTAGTTCGTTGACCGGCGCATTCGGTCGGGACGGGAAATCTACGTACAACTCACTGAAGAGCTGTTCGTCTATTCTACAAAATACCTCTTGGTAAAATGTCCCTGCCCAGGAGTTTCCTAACAAACTCCGTTGTTTTTCTGGAAGATCGTTGATATTGCTGATAAGATAAGGTTGCAAATGCTGATTATTCTCTTTGAACATTTTCTGCTTCCTTGATTCGCCGCTCTTTTGAACTGTCCTGGTTATAATTATAGGTGAAACTTCAATTTTTCGCGAATCGATAATTAGGATAA
>JAVVDS010000190.1:0-1084 GCA_032251295.1 Desulfuromonadales bacterium
AACGACTTTCCGGCCATCTCGAAACCGCTCGCGTACGGGTTCTTCAGCCTTGGCCGGTCCTCCGCGTTAGGTTTGGGTGCGCTGCAAACGTGGCACCGGGCGAGGTCGGGCGATCCGGAGAGCAGGTTAGCTCGAAGAAAGACCAGACCCGCCCGATGCACATCTATCAGAGGCTCATTTCCGCGTCCATTTGGTTCTGAACCCGGCGAAGAACCTCCACCTCAGCAGTCCTCCCCTCGCTGAGTCGGTCGTGGAAGAAGTCCTCGTAGAATTCGCGAGGCCACAGAGTCAGGGCACCGTCAGCATGGAGGCGTATTTCCCAGAGCGATGACGGCGACGGATCGGTGATTCTGAACAGGAACATCGGCACCGAGACAACCGCCTCGGTCTCCATGGCGACCTCGACCCATACTATGCCACCCCAGACGCCGATTCCGAGAGCGATGTACTCCAGTCCCTCGTGAACCGGATAGGCCGTGAACCCCTCGCGATAGGCTTCACCGAGCTGCTCGACTTGCTCAGAACTCGGGATTGTCGCTACGCATTGCACACGCATTGGCGCCTCAGTTTCCGATCTTGGTCTTGTACTCTACGCGCATGCCCGTCCGCACGTTCTCGTACCAGTGAACGGCAATGCTGGTACCGTCGTCTGCAACGCGGGCGCGGGTCGTCATCTTTGCCCAGTCAATGGCGTCGCCACCATATCGTTCAAGTAGGCGGCCGATGTCATCGAGGGCGCGGCCAGAGCGAGCCCCGGCACCGGCCATAGAGATGCCCACACCGGCCTGCGCTTCTCCAAGTAGCTCAGCGCTCGCGAGCTGCTTCTGGAGGTTGAGTGCACCTGCGCCGCGGCCAAACGTGACCCGCCCGGCACCTGCACTTGCGAGCATTGCGCGACCGAGCAATGCGCCTAGCTGACCCTCGTTCCCGAAGTCGATGGAGACTCGAGTTGGATCCGAGCCGGCTTGGAAACCGCGCCACTCGTAGGCGAGGAATTCCGTCAGGCATGAGACGAACCCATCACAATCCGGGCTCAACCCGAACGGATCGGTGAAGCTGACCGGATCATTCCCGACGTAGGAAT
>JAVVDS010000191.1:0-1084 GCA_032251295.1 Desulfuromonadales bacterium
GAGATGGCAATAGTTCTTCTTTGTCATTTTACAACGATTAATAAATTTTGCACTTCAAAGGTAATCGGACTAGTCCGATTACCTTTGAAGTGCAAAATTTATTAATCGTTGTAAAATGACAAAGAAGAACTATTGCCATCTCACACTGGAACAAAGGTACAAAATTGAAGCATTGCTCAAAGCAGGACATAAACCATCATTTATCACAGTTCAGCTTCAAGTTAACAAATCAACTATTTCCAGAGAATTAAAACGAAATAGGACCAAAACGGGTAGCTATAGTGCCCGCTCAGCCCATGAGATCTCTCAGGAGAAGAAAGAACGGTTTTCTCGTTGCCGCAAATTTACTCCAAAAATGGAACGATTCATCAGGGATAAATTATCAAATGAACAATGGTCACCAGAGCAAATAGCAGGCTATTGCAAATTACATGAGATCCCTATGGTCAGTCACGAGCGTATTTACCAGTTCATCTATCAAAACAAGGCGGAGGGAGGCCAGTTATATAAACACCTGCGTGTGGCCTCTAAAATGTACAGAAAGCGTTATGGAAGTGGTAGAAACAAGAGGGGTATAATCAAAGACAGAGTATCTATTGATCAGCGGCCTGAGTGTATTAACAGAAAAGAAAGGGTTGGTGACTGGGAGATTGATACCATTATTGGCAAGGGCAACAAAGGAGCGATTGTCACTATTGCTGAAAGAGCTACCGCTTTTGTGCTAATTGCAAAACTGAATGGAAAGAATGCCACAAATCTGGCTAAAGCTGTAGTTCGATTAATGGCACCATTTAAGGACCTGGTGCTATCAATTACAGCAGATAATGGACTTGAATTTGCTATGCACAAACATATTGCAGAGAAACTGGAATCAAAGTTCTACTTCGCTCATCCATACTCATCATGGGAAAGAGGCCTGAATGAATACACGAATAGACTCATCAGACAGTATATTCCAAAAAATACAGATTTTAACAACGTTAATGACAATCAAATCAGAGATATAACCATGAAATTGAACAGCAGACCAAGAAAAAAATTAAAGTTTAAATCACCAGGTAGTATTTTTTTAAATAGTTTTAAC
>JAVVDS010000192.1:0-1076 GCA_032251295.1 Desulfuromonadales bacterium
GGCGGGGCGTCATGGACAAATGGACGGCCAGCGGCCAGACGAAAGCCGGGTTCTGCCGGAACAATGATATTTCTGTCTGGCGGTTCCACTACTGGTTCGCCCGGCTTCGGGAACTTGACGGGGAAGCGGGATTCGCCCGGATCGACACCGAATCTTCCAGCGGTGTTCAGTTGCGGCTTCCCACCGGTCTTGTGCTGGAGCTTTCGGACAACTTCAGCGAAGATGTCCTGAGCCGTTTTCTGCGTGTGGCGGGGCGGTCATGCTGAATGTCGGCGCCGCGCCCATCCACCTGTGCCTTCTCCCGACTGACATGCGCAAATCCTTCCATGGTCTGAGCGCCCTGGTCTACGCCTGCGGCGAGCGTCCTGAAACGGGAGCTTACTATGTCTTCGTCAACCGGCGCAAAACCCATGTGAAGATCCTCTACTGGGACCACGACGGTCTGGCGCTGTGGTACAAGCGTCTGGCGAAGGGGCAGTTCAGAGTTCCGGCCCCGTCGGGGGGCCGGGTCAGACTGTCCCGTCGGGAGCTGATGATGCTCCTGGAGGGTGTCACTCCCCGCCGCCAGGCGAAAAGGTGTGAAATCTATTAAAAAAAAGCGTTTATTTCTATGGTTATCCGTGCGGGACGGGTTATATTATCATCATGTGTTCCGCAAATGAGACAACCTGTTCGAGACTGGCCGAAAAGGACGCTGAAATACAGCGCCTGAAGGTGCGTGTCGCCGCGCTTGAGAAGGCGCTTTTCGGTCCGCGCTCGGAGCGGCTGTCCGGCCCCTCGCCGGAGCATCCGGGCCAGCAGGTTTTCGAGGATCTTCTCAAAGAGCTTGACGAACTGAACGGGCAGCTCGGCGAAAACGAGCCACCCGAACCGCCGAAACAGGACAGAACCGCCCGCGGCAAGAGCAAAAGGCGCAGTCTTGAAGAACTGGTCGCTGACGCGGATCTTCCGGTGGAGACCGTCGAGGTTGAGCCGCCGGAGGCGATGCGGTTCGATCCGGTGACCGGGGAACCTCTGAAGCGCGTCGAAGGACACCGCACGGTCCGCCTGGCCTACAGACCCGGCGGCTATGTCAA
>JAVVDS010000193.1:0-1037 GCA_032251295.1 Desulfuromonadales bacterium
ACAACGGATTTTTTCATACTAAAGGGTTGATATTTGAAGCCTAATGCATTATAAATCTCCTTCACTTTCACTTTGGGTAAGCTGCTTTTCTTTATCCTGATGATCTTACCTGTTTTTGTTTTCATGCTGGAGGTAACCAACTTCTGGGTGTTCATTATACGGACAATATTTCTCCAATCATGATGAATATCATGTATCTTCAGTTGGTACCTGATAAAAGCAACCAGTTGGTATGCAAGCAATCCCGAAAACAAATGGGCTTCGGTGTTTTCATCTTTTTTGTGGAAAACAGGCCGTAGAGACAGATCTGTCTTCAACACCCTGAAAGTGGCCTCTATTTCGGTAAGCGTGTTATAAATGGCCCACAGGGTGGTTTCCTGACTTTCATCCAGGTTGGTTTGCACAAAATACACTCCCTCACTGGATTTAGGCCTGGTGGCCTTCTTAGACCATTTCAGATCAATGGCTTTCTCTTGCTGCGCATCAGCAATGACCCTGATATTGTAATGTTTATTGGCCGTGGGATAACGTTCTTTTAAGCGGCCAACCCTCTCCCAGACTTTATCCAGCTTTTTAGTCCCTCCCTTTTTATGTATACCCACACGAATACCTTCCAGGTCCTGTTCATACCGCTGTGAATAGTGTTCGTTCATGGATGCCTCTTTGACGGCTTTTTGCTGGCTGCGTACGTACAAAAATGAGTCGTCTACACCATCAGTCTTTACAATATCAAGTTCTATCGGGTTACCCCGTTTATCATAAATCACTGTCTTGTTCCCATCTATGTCAGCCCGCTGGTAATCTTTCAGCTTCATTCGGCTGACGCATAAATAACTATAGCCCTTATCTTTAAGCATCTTCAAATTATCTTTCGAGGCAAACCCGGCATCCATCACAACAACCGGCTTGCGTTTTGTTTGGGATGTTTGGGCTGACAACTCATCAATAGTAGTTCTCAGGGTGGTTACATCCTGGGTGTTGCCCTTATAGATCTTGCTGTACTTAATAAAGCCTTCGGCATTGATTACCGTGGCCAG
>JAVVDS010000194.1:0-1025 GCA_032251295.1 Desulfuromonadales bacterium
GGTTTAGGACAATCGGTACCCAATGCATTATTAATTGTGCCTTTAAAAGTTAACGACGAAATATTTGGCGTGGTTGAATTAGCCGGATTTAATGAGTTTGAAGACCATGTGATAAAGTTTGTTGAAGAAGTAGGTGAAAGTATTGCTTCTACCATTTCTACAACAAAAATTAACATTAGAATCCCGGCATAAAAAATCTCGTGATAAGCGGGAGTGTGATCGGATCAAAGCGGTTTTACTTTATGATGAAGGCTGGTCGGCAGAAATGATTGCGCAAGCTCTCCGCCTTCATGAAACCAGTATAGTATCCTTCGGCATATCAATGATTTTATCAAAAATGAAAAGTTAACCCCTCAAAGCGGCGGCTCAGAGGGCTATTTAGATGAAGCGCAAACTAAAAAACTCATTGCGCACCTCTGTGACGTCACGTATTTACATACACATCAGATTGTTGCCCACATTAAAAAGACGTTTGATATTGACTATACCGTTTCAGGATTGAACAAATGGTTACACCAACATCAGTTCAGTTATAAACAGCCTAAAGGCGTTCCGCATAAATTTGATGTTGAAAAGCAAGCCGCTTTTATTGCGCATTATGAAGCATTAAAAGTAACCGCCAGTCATGATGAGCCTTTATTATTCATGGATGCCGTTCACCCAACACAAGCAACCAAAATAACCGCAGGATGGATCAGAAAAGGGGGCGACAAGTGTATTGAAACGACAGGAAGTCGAACGCGGCTTAATATTGTTGGCGCGATCAGGCTGGGGCATTTGAATGAAGCCGTTATCGAACATTATGAGAAGACGGTCAATGGTGAGTCAATTATTGATTTTTTTCACGAAAGTGAGAAAATGTTATCAACACAGTGGCACGATTCATCTCGTCCTTGATGGTGCTGGTTATCATCGTTCTCAAGCAGTTAAAGATAAAGCAAAAATACTGAATATAACCTTGCACTATCTTCCTCCTTACAGTCCCAATTTAAATCCGATAGAGCGGTTATGGAAAGTGATGAATA
>JAVVDS010000195.1:0-1019 GCA_032251295.1 Desulfuromonadales bacterium
TATTTTTCGCCCTACAAGTCACTGATTTTTTGTATTTGCAAAAACCAGAAATCCAAGCAAAAAAAGATTATGGAGTTCGGAATCCTTTTGCTCGATATTGTAAGTCTCGAATTCTTGAATTAAGAAATTCAGCACAATTGCTTGTGGTAGGAAGATTATATTGAGGATATTTAAGATATGCTCGAAAGTTTTCGTGGTATTTAATAAAGCCTGAGATGACTGTTTTAAACCTAATGGACTTAATATCTTGTTTTATAATTTTAAGGGCGTTAATAGCTAAATTAACAGCTTCTTGGTCATGTTGATATATTACTACCTGAGCTAATCTTTTTATTCTAATCCCAAGCTCAATGTTTTTTTTAGTTCCTCTTTTAAATGACGTAAAATGACTAATACTTGCTAAAATATGAAAGTGGTAACGTTGTAAAACCCAGTCATTTCTTTTTGCAATAGAGGTCATACCGCAATGACCATCGCAAACAAGGGCTTCTATACGATTAAAAACTTCATTTGGCACTTGGGCAAAAGCTTCTTGCCATCCTTTAGACGTTTCTCTACCTTCGCACATGTATGGAGGTAATATAATCGCTTCAGAAGAAGAAATACTGCGAACCATAATAAAACAAACTACATACATTTTACCATTAAAAGACTCCATTAAACCATCAGCAATGGAAATGAGAGGACCATTTGGAATGCTTGGCCAAGGAGCTTCTTCATTGAATTTATTTAATACATACCGCAAACGAGCTGATAAAGTTTTTTTCTCTAATTTTGTATTTTTGAGTGTTCCTTCAAAATACTGAATCAACAATTTACTGCTCAAACGTTGTTTTTTTCTACCTCGTTTGCACTTCCAAACACGCCATGTTTTTCGACACAAAGAACACTGTCTTCTACGTGCATTTAAAGACCATATTTTCCCACCACAACATGCAGATTTCTCTTGTCTTTTTTTTCATCAGGAAAATTTAGCAAATAAATGGTCAATTTAACAGATAGACAAGGTAAAAACAAAA